>NZ_JAUHJM010000007.1:0-311966 GCF_032381235.1 Bradyrhizobium sp. SZCCHNR1053 | reverse complement strand
CGTCAAGGTCTGACCTGACAAGCCGTCGCCGACAGCAGTCAGCCCGAGCTTGCCCAAGGTGCCGGTGCTGCCCGAGAGCGTCAATCCCGCCGCCGGCGGCGTCAAGGTGATCGCACCCGCGGTGATCGACGCGGTGACGCCGGTCTGGGTCTGGATCGCCGACAGCAGGTTGCTGACGCTGTCGCCGATGCCGATGCTGGTGCCGGACGAGGACGTGCCGGTGACGAAGGTGAAGGTGGTGCCGTTGACGACCAGCGTCTCACCGGAGGTGATGCCGGTGGCGAGGTTGTTCGACGCGGTGCCCGCCGTGCCCGACAGCTTGGTCGAGCCGGTGATCGCCGCCGGGGTGGTGTTGTCGTTCTGCACGACCGAACCGGTCACAGCCGTCGAGCTGGAGCCGAGCAGGTCGGTGGCGCTCGCCCCGGTCAGCGCCGCCGAGGTGACATTCGACTTGGTGGAGTAACCCACCGCGCTCTGCAGCACCTGGTTGGCGATCGACTTGGCACTGTCGACGAGCTTCTGCAGCGAGGTGATGCCGGTGTTGGCGGCTTGCAGCACCTGCACGCCGTTGCCGATGCCGTCGAGCAGATTGGAGATGTCGGAAGCGCGGTTGTCGAGACCCTGGGCGGTGAAGAAGTTGGTCGGATTGTCGAGCGCCGAGTTGACCTTCTTGCCCGTGGAGAGGTTGTTCTGCGTGGTGGCGAGGAGCTGAGCCGTCGACTGGAGCGACAGCAAATTCTGGCGCACCGACGCCGAGAGGACGATACCTGACATTTTCATACCCTTCTGGTGTGAAATAAACCCCGATCCCTTCGAGATCAGGGTGCAGCCCAGGTCGATTTGAACGACCCCGGACGACGGGCGTCACGGTGAATGGCAGTGGCTAACAAACGCTGAAGGGTTGTGGTGCGCAGCCGCCTCAATCAGCGGAACAGGCGCATCGGCGCGGCTCATTGCCGCGTCATCGCGCAAGAACGCCCTTTGAAAAGGCTCGTTGATTCAACAAACGCGCCCGTCGTTCACAACGCGTCAACCACCTTTGGAAAGGTTTCGACACGCGCGGCGACATTCTGCCGGCGGTCGTCATCGACCAGCGGACGACGCCGAGATGCGGTTTGCGCTCAGAGCGCCAGCGGCGGCGCATCGACCTCGATCAACGGCGTGAGACCGGCCGCGCGCTGGCGGCCGAACATGAGGACCGCCGCAATCAGCCGGTCGATGTCGCTCGTCCCGGTACGATGATTGACGATCGCGGCACGGATCGCCAGCCGTCCGTCGAGCATCGTGGTCGACGGCGCGGCGAGGCCGGATTCGTGGATGTCGGCGACGATCTCGCCGTTGAGCGCATCGGCATCCTCGGCGCGATAGCGGAAGCAGACGATGTTGAGATTGACCGGCGCCAGCAGCTCGAGCTCGGGCTCGGCGCGCACCCGCGCCTCCAGATGGCGCGCGAGCTCGCAGCTTCGCGCGATCACGGCGCCGAGCGCGTCCGTGCCGAACGTCCTCAGCGTGAACCAGGTCTTCAGCGCCCGGAAGCCGCGCGACAGATCAGGACCGAGATCGCAGGGCCACTCGGTGCCCGCCGCGAGACCACGGGTTTCGCGGCGCAGATAGGCGGCCGGCGAGGCGAAGGCGTCGCGATGCTTGGTGCCATCGCGCACCAGCAGGAAGCCCGCATCGTAGGGCACCTGCCCCCATTTGTGAAAATCCAGCGCAATCGAATCCGCCTGCTCGATGCCAGCGAGCTTCGGTGCGAGCTCCGGGGACAGCATCGCGAGCGCACCGAAGGCGCCGTCGACGTGAAACCAGAGCCCCTCGGCACGACAGAGCTCGGCAATATCAGCGAGGTCGTCGATGGCGCCGATATCGACGGTGCCAGCGGAGGCGACGACAAGAAACGGATGCAGTCCCGCGGCGCGATCGCGCGCGATCGCGGTCCGCAGCTCGCCGACGTCGACGCGATGTGCGGCATCCACCGCGATGCAGCCGAGCGCGTCGCTGCCCAGTCCGCAAATGTCCATCGCCTTGGCGATGCAGCCATGCGCGGCCCTCGAGGTGTAGGCGCGCAAGCGCCGGCCGTCGTCACCGAGGCCCAGCGTGCGAACCGACGCGCCGAGCGCGGAGCGGCGCGCCACCAGCACCGCCATCAGGTTCGCCATCGACGTGCCGGTGACGAAGATGCCGCTCGCGCTTGCCGGAAAGCCGAACAACTGGCGCATCCAGTCGACGACCTGCCGCTCGATCTCGATCGGCGCGTGGTCGCGGCCGCCGAGATTGGCGTTCAGTCCGGCTGCGAGCATCTCGGCGAGCATGCCGACCACGGTGCCGCCGCCATGCACCCAGCCCATGAATCCGGGATGCACGTTGCCGGTCGCATGGGGAACGACGAGCTCGCTGAAGTCGCGATAGACATCGGCGAGATCGGTCGGCGCATGCGGCAGCGCGCTGCGAAAGCTCTGCCGCGTCGCCTGCGACATCGGCTGCCAGACCGGCCGGTTGCGAATATCAGCGACATAGTCGATCATGTCATCGAGCATGCGATGACCGAGCGCGCGCATCTCGTCCCAATGTTGCGGATCGAGCGTCTCCGCCGTCCGCGATGCAGGATCGATGCGCAGCCCGGCGGTCACGCCGCCTGCTCCGCCCGCGACGCGGCGCGCTTGTCGATCATGGCCGCGAAGGCCGCAAAGATCTTCTGCATCTGCGGCGGCTTGTAGGGGAAGACCTCCGGCGAATCCATGTTGTGGACGACGGCCGTGTTGTCGGCCTCGAACACCAGCAGCGCGCCGTCCCTGGTCTCGGCGCAGTCGATGATGAAATAATCGAGGCCGACGCGCGCGGCGATCGCATCGAGCACGCTGCGGTGACGGCGGCCGAAGCCGATATCGAAGGTCTGCATGAAGGTCGCCTCTTCGAGGCGCTTGCTCTCGCTGCCGGCCATGTTGGCGTTGAGGTACCAGATGTCCCAGCGCCGCGCGATCGCCATGTGGCAGGCGTAGGCCGTGCCGTCGACGAACACGATGCGGTACTTGCGGAACTGGCCGTCCTCGCTGGCATAGTCGACGAAGCGCGAGACGAAGAACTCCTGCTCGTCGCGCTCGTCGAGATAGAGCGACAGCTCGAGCGGCTCATCGATCTTCTCGAGGCCGACGCCGGCATGCGAGCCGCGCGGCCGGACAATGACCGGGAAGGCGAGCGAGTGGTCGACGTCCGTGATCCATTCGCGCTCGTCGGCGATCTCGATCAGACGCTCGCGGTCGACGGGGATGGTCGCCGGAATGGTGAGCCCGTCGATGCCGGCCAGCAGCGCATGCAGCTTGTCGCGATCGAGATGCCAGATCCGCTCCGGCGGATTCAGCAGCGGACGCGGCCAGCGCGCCGCGACGGCATCGATCTCGCGCAGCGCGTGCTGACAATCCTCGGAATCGGAGGCGATGACGATGGCGACGTCATGAGCGGGCAAAGGCGCCAGCAGGTCCGCGCCCGGAACGACGTAGAGCAGCAGCAGCTCGATGTCGGTGTCCTCGAGCAGGAACTCGATCGGCGTGTTGCTGCCCATGTCGGTGGCCGCAGCGAGCGCGAGCACGCGCAGCCGCGGCGTCGCACTGTTGCAGGCAACGCGGTAGAGCTGCTGCGACTGCAGAACGTCGTACTGGATCGCGAGCCCGGACGATTTCTCGCCGATGAGCTGCGCGATCAGCGCGAGATCGAGCCCCTCGCCCGGCTCCGCGCTGCCGTCGAGCAGCTTGGCGAGCAAGGCGGCCCACATCGGTTTCAGGTCCTGGCCGTCGAAGGCGGCCTTGGCGAGCTTGGCCATGCCGATCCGGTCGGCATATCCTGCGCCGCTGGCCTCGGCCAGCGCGAGCAAATCAGTCGGCATTGCAGATGTCCCTGAGATCCTGGCTGCTCAGATCCGATACGAGCAGCTCTGTTTTGGCGACGATGTCGGCGATGCGGTCGATGTCGGATTCGAGATTGACCCGGGCGGCGGTGACGTCAGCGCACCACGCGTCCGTCACCTGGCGCGCGCCGATGCACAGCCGCAGCGCGGCCGTCGGCGCCTCGCCCGCGCGTTCGATCCGCACCGGCTGGCCGATCAGGCACTGGCGCGCGGCAACCTCGGCCGCGCGTCCAGTGAAGCGGCTGCCGAGGTCGCGCTGCAGCGCGCGATACACCGCCTGCGTCTCACCGAGGCCGAGCGGTCCGCCATCGCGCTGGAGCGCGAACGGGAAGATGGTGGGAAAGCCGAATTCGCCATCGCTCCCACCCTGCGCGGGGGCGCGGGTGATGATCGGACGCAGCACCGGCGACAGCATCAGCAGGCTTTCGATCGACTCGCCGAGCTGCCGGATCGCCATCCGACGGAATGTCTCGGGCACGGCGTGATACGCCGCGATCTCCGCCAGCGCGGCTTCCCAGCGCAGCCATTGGCCAATATTGGCGCGCGGCGCGGTGCGCGCGCGCAGATCCGTCCAGGCGAGCGGCCAATCGCTGCGATTGACGTAGTCGAACAAGCCGGGCGCGATCGGATGCCCGCTGCGCAGCGCAGCCGCTGCGGCCGCGGGCACCAGCAGCGCGCCGCTGAAGGCGGGGCCGCCGAAGAACTTCGAGCCTGTGACGAGCACCAAGTGGCCGCGCTCGAGATGATCGCGCAGCCGCGCCGCGCCGAGCCGCATCTGGCAGGCATCGACGACGACCTGGACGCGCCCCGGCCAGCGCCGCGCCACCTCGTCCAGGCAGGCCATGTCCGGCGCGCGCCAGCCGAGCTTGGAGGAATCCATGACCTGCAGCAGGACGCTACGGCCGTTCCGCACCAGCGCCTCGACGCTGTCGAGCACCTCGGCGTCGATATCAGCGCGCGGCTGCATCGATGCGCCGTCGAGCAGCGGCAGCGACACGGCGTCGCCCGAAAGCCCGTCGATCGGAGTGTTCATTCGCACCGTCGGGCCGTTGGCCGTCCGCGTGCTGAAATGGTGTCCCCGGGCGCTCGTGGCGGTGCCGCTGCCGGTCTGGTCGCCGCCGACGACGATGCTCGTGACGGCCTCACCCAGCACCGCCCGCACCAGCGCCAGCGCATGCAGTTGCGAGTCGGTGCCGGACGGCGAGAACACGATGTCGACCTCGTCGACAAGGCCGAGATATCCACGCAATTCGCAGCGCATCTCCTCGGTGCGCCGGTCGAGCGCCGCGTCGAGGCCGAGCGAGATCGCCGCATGCATCAGTTGCTCGCGCGCCAGCTCGACACGCGCATAGGCGCGTTCCGAAATCGGCGAGGCCGTGCTCGATGCGAAGCACAGCACATCGGGTTCGGGCGACGGCCCGCAGCCATAGACGTTGCGACCCCAGGGGCGATCGAGCGCCAGGCGGGTGTCGCCGCCGTCGATCAGGAGATCGCCGAGCAAGGCAAACAGATCACGCAGTCCGGTCGCGGCGCCCTGCTCGCGCCGGTCGATCGGGGATGGCTGAGAGATGTGCGACTGGGTTGCCGCCGGGGTCATCGTGCGGATCATCAGGCTGCGTCGGCCGCGGCAACGGTAGGAACCGCCACCGCCGACGCGAATTGCGAGGCGACATTGCCGTGGAACACGGACGGACCGACATGATCGAGCCGGCTGTCGAGATCGGCCCATATCTCGCCGCCGAGATCGGTCCATCGCCTGCAGAACGCAAAATCCTCGCTGAGATAGGTGCCGGTCTCAGGATCGATCATGCATTCGAACAGCGCGAAGCGGTTCGGGCAGCCGGCCAGCGCGTCCTGCGAATGCTCGCGGAAGAACTGCAGCGGCGCGTAGGCCGGGTGCGCGATCATTGCCTCGACGACGCGGCGGCGGATCATCAGGAAGCCGGTGCCGGCATAGCGCACGCGGGTGAAGCCGTTGACCACCGCGACGTGGTCCGGATTGTCGATCTCCAGCACGTAATCGAGCGACGCCGCCGGCACGTCCATCCGGTTGTCGTTGATGGCGCGGCGCGCCTTGTTCCAATTGACCTTCTTGACCGGATAGACACCGGCGACCATGTCGCCGCCGGACTCGATCAGCCGGAACACCTGCCTTGGCGTGAAGCCGATGTCCGCATCGACGAACAACAGATGCGTGGCCGAGGGATCATTGAGGAACAGGGTGACCAGATTCGCCCTCGCCCGGGTGATCAGCGCATCACCGTCGCGCATGTGGACGGTCAGGTCGACGTTCGAGGTGGCGCGCAACTCGCGCTGCAGGGCGAAGATCGAGCTCGCATAGATGCTCGACACCTGGCCGCCGAAGCATGGTGTCGCGATCACCAGGTGAATGCGCTCGTCGGTTCCGTCACTCACGTCCGCCTCCAGACAAAGAGGCTCTCGCCCCAGATCTGAACAAAAGCTAAAGAGCCGTGGTTAACGAAAACCTAACCGCCGCCCCCGGGGCGCTACAGATATTTCACGAGCGTGAGCTGGGCCAGCATCGCCGTCGTCTGGTAGGACGCCTGGAGGTTGGTCTGCAGCTGCAGGATCTGGCTCGCCACCTCCTGCTGCGAGATGCCCTCGGTCTGGTCGACCATGCTCTGCATCGCGGCCTTGGCCTGGGTCTGACGCGCCGTGGCGTCTTTCATCGTGGTCTGGGCGTTGGCGAAATCGGTCTGGATGTCCGAGATCGACTGCTGACCGAGCTGCGGCGTCAGGTTGGCGGCGATGCGCTGGCTGAGCGCGCCGATCTGCTGCGGCGCATTCGCTCCCGCCGGCGGCGTGTTGACGGCGGCGTAGACCGCGGTCTGCTGCACGAGGTTGCGGATCGCGAACTCGTTGCCCTGGGCGCCGAACTGAATGCTCTGCGCGGTGTCGATCCGGATGGTCGCGCTCGACCGCGCCGAGCCGGGACCGCTGTTGCCCGTGTACCAGGCGACGGTGTTGGCCGACCCGTTGACGAGGCTGGTCGCCGACCCCAGCGGCGAGCCGGAGACACGCAACGGCGGCGTCGCCGCCGTCACCGTGCCGGAGAAGCCCAGCGCCGCGAAGGCACCCGCGTTCGAGCTCGACACCGAGAAGCTGGCGGCGGCGTCGGTGCGCAAGGTGATCACGCCGCCGCTGATCGTCGACGGCTTCGACGTGCCGCTGAGCGTGTCGATCTTAGACAGCAGCGTCTGCACGCTGTCGCCGACGTTGATCTGGTTGTTGCCGTTGGCGCCGGAGGCGACGAAGGTCAGCGTCTGCCCGTTGACGGTGATGGTATCGCCGGCGGTGAAATTGGTCGCGAGCGAGTCGCTATTTGCCGGGCCCGACAGCAGCGTCGCCCCGGTGATCGGCGCGGGCGTCGTAGCCTTGTTGTTGACGGCCGTTCCCGACACGGAGCTCGCCGTGTTGAAGAAGTTGTCGCCGGCGACGATTGCCGAGGCGGCGGTCAGCGAGGTGTTGGCCAGGGTCGACAGCGCCGTGTTGAGCGCCGCGTTGAGATTGGCGGAGGTGGCCGCCGGCGTCGCACCGATGGCGAACGTATTGGTCGGCGCCGGCGTCGTGGTCGACGCCGTCAGCTTGATCGATTCCGAGGTGCCGTCGGGCAGCTTGAAGGTGAAGCTGATCTGGTCGCCCGCATTCGGATTGCCCGCCGTGAGGTCGACCGAAATGCCCGCAGGCGAGCCGGACGGCCCGGTCACCGTGGCGTTGGTGAGCGACGAAGTCACGCCGCTCAGCTTGAAACCGAACGGCGAGCCGGCGACGTCCTCCGCCAGCGTGATCGGCATCGTGGCCGACGCCGAAAGGTTGAGACGCCCGAGACCGTTGAGCCCGAGATCGGCCTGCTGCCGCTCGGCGATGACCTGCTTCAGGCCTGCCTGCGTCGTGGTGCCGTTCAGGATGTCGTCGGCCGACGCGATCGCCGGCCGGTCGGTGGCGCTGCCGGAGAAAATGTAGCGATCGCCGACCTGGGTGTTGAGGATGCCAGTGATGGCCGACAGGTTGGACAGCGCCGTCAACTGTCCCGTGGTCTGGCCCGTGCTGGTCAGGTTCTGCGGCGTCGCCGAGGCGCCGCTCTGGACCTGGTCATGAATCTTGGACAGCGACTGCAGCGAGGTATTGACCGCGCCGATCACGGTATTGACGTGGGTCATCGTCAGCGTGAAGGCCGAGATGTTCGAGAGCTGCGCTCGCGCCGCGATCGCGAACCCCTCGTCGGGCCCCATGCCGGCGTAGTTGTTCGCCTTGACACCGCTCGAGAGCTGCGTGGAAAGGTCCGCGAGCTGGTTGGAGATGTTCCGCACGGACCGGCCGAGCAGGGAATTTCCGTAATTGACACTGCTGATCGACATCTTACACGCGCCTCACTAAAATGCCTGGAGCAGGCTCTGCATCATGCTTTGCACGACCGACATGATATGGGCGTTGGCCGCATAGGTGTTCTGGACCTGGATCAGGTTGGACATCTCGCTGTCCATGTTGACCCCCGCCGTGCTCTGGAACTTCTCCTTCAGCGTGCTGACCACGACGCTCTGGCCCTGGCTGAGCTGGGTCGCCAGCGTCGAGGCACTGCCCTGCTGGCTGACGAACTGCTGCAGATAGCCGGACACCGTGCCCTGGAACGGCTGCGCCGCCGAGCCAAGGCCGGTGGTTGGCGAGTAGCTGAAGGTCGCCGAGGTCAGCTGCGCGAACAGGAAGTCCGGCCGCGTCGGGTCGCCGGCCGCGGTCTGCGGCGAGGTCGAATAGGTCGACAGCTTGGTCGGATCGTTGAGCAGCGCCGGATTGACGTTGAGCCGCCCGGCGAGCCCCGTCATCTGCGAGCCGGTCGAGGTGATCGCGCCGGTGTACAGCGCGCCGCCATCGGTGAAGACCGGCAGTTGCGCGTTGCCGCTGGCGAGCGTCTGCATCGTGGTGGTGGCCGAGGCCGCCTTGACCGTCGCCTGGCTGGTGCCGTCATCGGTGATGCGCAGCGTGGTGCCGGATGGATTGGCAAACTGCAGATGCGCGCCACCGAGCGCGCTGTTGAGCTGCGACACCACCGAGGCCATGCCGAGCGAGAAGTCGACGCCGACATAGGACGGGTTGGCACCGGTGGCATTCCGCAGCGGCAGCGCCGCTGGATCGTTGACGTTGACGATCTTGACCTGGCGCTGGACGTTGCTCGAATCCGTGTAGGTCAGATTGATGGTATTGCCCGCCAGCAGCCCGGTGGTCGAGACGTCGAAGCCGGCCGGCGGACCGGTCACCGCGGTGCCCGCCGTGGTCTTGTCGGACAGCGCCGAGGCCATCGTCGCCGCGAGCTGGTCGACCTGGGTCTGCGCCTGCACCAGGGTCTGGTCGCGCAGCTTGAGATCGGCCGCGATCTGCCCCGAGTTCAGGAGATTGTTCGACACGACGTCGAGCGATACGCCGTTCGACAGCTTGATGTTGAGCTGCCCGACGCCGGTCTTGGTCGGATCGCTGCTGTAGAGCGAGGTGGCGTCGAGCGTCCCCGGCGACGAGAAGGTGAACTCCGAGCTGAGGCCTGCGCCGACCAGCTGGATGCCGGAATTGGTGAACACGCTCGTGCCGTTGGTCGCATCCGAGACGACACGGATGTCGACGTATTTGGACAGCGTGTCGATGGCGTTGTCACGCTGATCCTGCAACGTCGCCGACAGCGGGTCGGAGGGGCTGAGCCCCTGCAACTGCATGTTCAGCGTCGCGATCTGCTTGATCGCGGCATTCGCCTGCGTGACCGAATTGCCGATGTCCTGCTCCACATTGGTGCGCAGGGTCTGGATGCCCTTGGTCGTCGCGTTGAGCTGCAGCGCCACGCCCTGCGCCGCCGACAGCGCCACCGACTGCGCCGACTGGTTGCTCGGATTGTTCGACAGCGACTGCAGCGCCGTCGTGAAATTGTTCAGCGCCGTCTCGAGCGTGCCGCTGCCGCCGGGCGTACCGTACACGGTTTGCAGCTGACCCAGGATGTTGGCCATCTGATTGGCATAGGTCCCGCCCGAGGTCTCGGTGCGGAGCTGGTTCTGGACGAACAAGTCGAGCTGACGGTTGACGCCCGTCGTCGTCACCGTCGAGCCGAAGCCGCCGCTGGCGACCTCGATCTGGTTCGGGTTCTGCGCGACATAGCCGGGCGTGTTCGCGTTGGCGACGTTCGAGGAGATGATCGAGAGCGCGGCCTGCGTCGAACGCAGGCCGGACATCGCGGTGGCGAGGGCAGAACTCAAACCCATGTTCGGTAGCCTTGTGTCAATTCAACTGCCACGTCTCAGCGCGATCAGCGCAGCACGTTCAGAAGATCCTGCACCATCGAATTGGCCGTCGTGATCACCTTGGTGTTGGCCGAATAGGCCTGCTGGGTCACGATCAGCTTGGTGAACTCGTCGGCGATGTCGGTGTTGGAGCCTTCCAGCGAGCCGCCCGAGATCTTGCCGGTCGCGCCGATGATGGCCTGGCCGGACTGGTCGGTCGCCTCATAGGCGCCGCCGTCGAGCGCCTTCAGGTAGTTGGTGCCGTTGAAGTGCGACAGCGTGACCTGCGCCAGGTTGATGGTCTGGCCGTTGGAGAAGGTGCCGGTGACGACGCCGCTGTTGTTGACGGCGACCGACTGCAGCTGGCCGGCGGCGAAGCCGTTCTGATTGATCTGGTTGATGGTCGCCGAGCCGATCGTGCTCGCATATTGTGTCAGCGCGCCCGAGGAGATGTTGAGGCTGACGGTGCCGAGCGTGGTGCCGTCGACCACGACGTTGGGAATGGAGATGTTGGAGGTCGTCGGCGACACCAGCGAGCCGTCGGAGGCGAACACGAAATTGGTGCCGACGTTCTGCCACGCCACCGTCGAGCCGGTCGCGTTCGAGTCGGTCTGGTAGAACAGGTTCCAGGTGTCCTTGTGGCCCGTGCCGAGCGTCGAGCTGTCGACCTTGCCCCAGCGCAGCTGCACGTTCACCGGCGTGCCCGACGAGTTGTAGGCCGTGACCGCGCCGCCCGAGATCGTCTCGTTGTTGAAGTTGGTGAGATCGTTGCCGATCACGATGCCGGTGCCGGGACTCGCCGTGCGCGTCAGCGCCACAGGTGACGTGAGGCCGAGCGCGGTGAAACCCGGGGAGGCACTGCTCAAGTTCCAGTCCTCGCCGCTGCCGGAATGCAGCGTGATCTTGCCGGCGGTGATGGTCGGCTGCACGCCGGTGACGGTCGCGATCTTCGCCAACAGCGTGCCGACGGAGTCGCCGACATTGATCTGGGTACCCGAGGCGCCGGAGGCGACGAAGGTGAAGGTGACGACGTCGCCGGCGCTGCCGGTCAGGGTGATGGTGTCGCCGGCGGTGAAGTTGCTCGAGATCGAGTCGCCGCTGGCTCCGCTCAACAATGTCGAGGTCGTGATCTGCGCCGGGACCTTGTTCATGGCGGTGGCACCGGTCACGGTGGAGTCGGCATAGAAGTTGGTGCCGACCGGCAGCGGCACGTTGGAGAGATCGGCCGAGTTGAGGCCGCCGGCCGCGACCAGCGTGCCGGTCGCAGCGTTGCCGCTCGCGGCGGTCTTCGGCTGCGTCGGCAGGTTGGCGGCGTACTGGATCGCGGTGGTCGCCTGCGCCGGCACGAAGTTGTTGGCGAACTGCAGCACGGTCGGCACGTTGCCGGTGGCGTTGCCGGTCTTCGGATCGACCGCGACGCCCATCAGGTAATAGCCGGCGCCGTTGATCAGGTTGCCGTTGGCGTTGAGCTGGAAGTCGCCGCGGCGGGTGTAGTTGGTGACGCCGGTGAAGACCGGCACGTTGTCGACGACCGAGGAGGCCTTCTGCACGTTGAAGAAGCCATCGCCGTTGATCGCCATGTTGGTGGCGACGGAGGACGTCGAGACGGTGCCCTGGGTGGTGATGGTGGCCTTGGCGAAGGCGGTGACACCGCCGGCGTTTTGCCGGGTCGGGTTGGTGGCGTTGGGGATGAGGTCTTCGAAGCTGGTGCCGATGCCCTTGTAGCCGACGGTCGACGCGTTCGCGATGTTACCGGAAATGTTCTGCAGCGCGAATGATTGAGCGGACAGACCGCTCACCGAAGTGTTCATCGCGTCGAAGATACCCATACCAATCTCTCCACTGTGATGCCGGTGGCGGGTCGGCCCGCACCGCGTTTCGTGGAGAGCTGTCGCAATCGCTGTGCCAGATGTGAAAATGCTGCGAAATCAGCAGGTTGGAAAATAGCAACGTAAAAAGAGCGGCGTCAAAACTGGTGAACAATTGCCGAGCCGGCAGTTCTTGCCGGGCCGGACGCGCCAAATCGCGCTCCGGCTCGACCGCTCGTCGCGGCTGCCGGCGCGTCCTCAAGAACCCCATCTGAGCCTTGAACGGACGGGCCGGACAATCCGGGCGCAAATTCCTGTCAGGTCGATGACGGATTTGCCGGATGGAACGTGAGCGACAGCCCGTCCATGCAGTAGCGCAGGCCGGTCGGCTTGGGGCCGTCGTCGAACACGTGGCCGAGATGGCCGCCGCAGCGGCGGCAATGCACCTCGGTGCGGACCATGCCGTAGGTCTTGTCCTGGCGCGTCGCCACGGCATTGTCGAGCGGCTTGAAAAAGCTCGGCCAGCCGGTGCCGCTGTCGAACTTGGTCTCGGAGGAGAACAGCGGCAGGTCGCAGCCGGCGCAGGCGAAGGTGCCCTTGCGATGCTCCTTCAGCAGCGGGCTGGTCCAGGGCCGCTCGGTGCCCTCCTCGCGCAGGATCTCGTATTGCTGCGGCGTCAATTGCGCGCGCCACTCGGCCTCGGTCTTCTCGATCTCGAACTTCTCGGCGGCGCGGGCCGGCGCGGAGCCGCCGAGCCAGCGCAGGGCAGCGAAGCCGAACAGGCCGGCGGCGGTGGTGAACATCAGACGGCGGTCGATCATGGACGTCTCCGTGCGGCGATGGGTTACCGGATCTACGGATGGGATCCCGCGAAGTTACGTCAGGCGCCGGCGCGACGGCTCACTTTCTTGCGAGGGGTCAGCCCTCCCCGGCGTCGGGACGGCGGTTCAGATCGGATGGCTGCGGCCGCAACGGCAGCCGCGAGCCGGGACGCTCGGCTGCCCGGCGCCGCGCTTCGGCCGCCCTGATCTCGCGCACACGCTCCTGCGCGCGTACGCGCTCGCGGTGCCGCGCCAGCGTCCCGGCCGCGGCGGCGCGGCCGCGAATCCAGAGATTGACCACATGGCCGGCGACCCGGCCGCTGACGCCGCCGGCCCAGACCAGCTCGAACGGCGAGAACAGCTTCCAGCGGTCGTCGCCGGCGAGGATCGCTTGCGCGATCAGCTGCCCGGCCATCGCCGAGGTGTTGAGCCCCTGCCGGCCGAAGCCGCTCGCGACCCACAGCCCTTTGCGAAGCTGGCCGATCTGCGGCATGCCGTGCACGGTCTGGCCGGTCACGCCGCCGAAGGTCTCGGCGATCTCGACGCGGCCGAGCTGCGGGAACACCGTCCGGATCCGGCGCTGCAACGCCGCGGCAAATCCGCTGGGCCGGGCGTCCCAGGTCGTCTCCGGGCTCGCCCACATCAGCCGGTCACCGTCGACGATGCGAAAATGATCGATGCCGTCGGTATCGCTGACTGATCCCTGGAAGGCGACCGCCTCGGCGAGCCGCTCGCCGAGCGGCGCGGTGACGCCACCATAGCGCCACACCGGCAACAGCGTATCGGACAGTTTCTGCAGCGGCGCGCCGAGATGGATGTTGCCGGCCAGCACGATGTGCGAGGCCCGCATCCGCGCCGACGGCGTCACGATGCGCTTGCGCACGCCTGACGCGTCGATGCTGACCACCGGCGTATCCTCGAAGATCCGCGCCCCGGCCCTGTGCGCGAGCCGCGCCAGGGCATGAACATACTTCCGGCCATCGAGCTGGAACGCCCGGGGGTAATGGACGCCATGGAAGTAGCGGTCGGTCTTGAGCTTGGTCCTGACACGCTCGACCTGCCAGCCCTCGACCTCGGTGTCGAAATCCTCGTGCAGCATCTGCAGGCGGCGGATCAAGGCGTCGCCGGCATCGACATTGGAGACTTCGAGCGCGCCTTCGCTGAGCCCGATGCCCGGCATCGCCGCCTCGGTGGCCTGGGCGCGGATGAACTCGGCGCCGGACCAGGACAACGCCCACAGCGCCCGCGCATGCGCGAGCCCGACGCGCTCGATCAGGTCCGGCAGCGGCAGGTCGAACCCGGGCATGACCGTGCCGATCATGTGACCGGATGCGTTCCATCCGACTTGGCGACCTTCCAGCACCGCGACGCTCGCCCCCTGCCGGGCCGCGCACAACGCCACCGTCAAGCCGGCCAATCCCGCCCCGACCACACAGACGTCGACATCGAGGTCGAAATTCAACCTGGTGCGGCCGTGTGCACCTGCGGCATCGGCGTCATCGTTCATGCTTGTGGAAGTCTCGCTCATGGCGTTTTCTTAGCGAACCCTGCGCCGGACGTCATGACGCTTTTAATGGCGATAAAGAGACGTGGTAGAGGCTGACCCAGCCTGAACGATTCGAGACGGAATTCCATGCGCCGATTGATGCTGCTGCGCCACGCCAAGACCGAGACTGACGCGCCGACCGGCCGCGACCAGGACCGCCGTCTCGACGAGCGCGGGCACCAGGATGCCGCCATGATCGGCGATTTCATCGCCAGCCACCCGCCGGTGCCGGAGCTGGTGCTGGTCTCGACCGCGGTTCGGGCGCAGCAGACCTGGGATCTCGCGCTTGCGGCGATGAAGGACCGTGTCCCGGCCCCGCAGGTCGAGTCCATTCCCGAGCTCTACGGCGCCGAGCCGATGCAGATCCTGTATCACATCCGCCTTGCGGCAGCGCATGATCCGAAGCAGCTCCTGCTCGTCGGGCACAATCCCGGCATGCACGAGCTGGCGCTGGCGCTGACCGGCGAGGGCGATTCCGAGGCCCGCCACGAGCTGATGCGCAACATGCCGACCGCGGGACTCGCGGTGCTCGATTTCGACACCGACGATTGGGGCGATGTGAGCTTCGCCCGCGGCAACCTGCTGAGGTTCATCACGCCGAAACTGCTCAAACACGGCTCGGTCGATTGACAGGCAGGTCGGGGCCGGCGCGTAATGCCGGCGGAGAGAGAGGAGGACCTTCGATGTTCAACTCGATTCTGGTGCCGATCGATCTGGCCGACACCGACCTCGCCAAGCCGGCCATCGCCACCGCGGCCACGCTGGCGCAGACCTGGAGCGGCACGGTGCATCTGCTCAACGTGATGCCGATGACGCCGGTGATGCTCGCCGAATACGTCCCAGCCGATTTCGATGCGCAGCAGCGCGAGACCGCCGAGGAAGCGCTGTCGATCGTGGCGCGCGAATCCGGCATCCCGGCCGATCGCATCAGCTACACGGTACGCCAGGGCGGCATCTATCACGAGATCCTCGAGGAGGCGGCCAAGGTCAACGCCGACCTGATCGTGATGACCTCGCACCGCCCGGCGATGCGCACCTACTTCCTCGGCAGCAACGCGGGGCACGTGGTACGCTATGCCAAGTGCTCGGTGCTGGTGGTGAGGCCGTGAGGCGGCAGATCACCGCATCTTCGCATGTCGGACCGCTTTGACCGAGCCGTGAGTCAGACGGTCGGACCAGCCTCAGCCGCGCGAGCAAGCCAGAAGCTACGCTCGCCGTTCGCTGGCTCACCAACCGAATGTGCGATCAATTCGAAACCATTGTCGCGAAGCAGCGCCGCGTACTCGGATGGATCGAGAGACGCATGATAAAGCGGATCGCCGCGATAGCACCCGATGGCTTCACCATGCGCGGGGCCTGCGTTGAACATCAGAATGCCGCCCGAAGCCGTGCAGGCCGCGAAGATTGGAAACATTCGTCGCTGGTCATCGTGCCCAAGATGGAAGAAGCTGTCCCACGCCAGCACCCCGTCAAATCGCCGCCCTGAGGTCAACGACCGCATGTCGGCGACGATCCATTCCTGATCCGGCATCCTCGTTCGGCAAAGTGCGATCATCGTCGGCGAGCTGTCCACGCCGGTGACGGAAAACCCCTGTCCGGAAATGTGCGCTGCGACGGGCGCACCGCCCCCGCAGCCCAGATCGAGCACGGCCGCGCCCGGTCGGAGACACGCAAGGAAGCGTTCGATGGGAGGCTTGTCAGTCCAGGCAGCCGCGCGACGGTCGGCGTCCCACGACAGCGCATGGTGCTCGTAGTGGGCGACAATACGGCCTGCACCTTGGTTCATGGAAACTCCGTAGCAGGGGCCAGATGCCCCATCTGGAATGACCATCAAAGTCTGCCATGAGACCCGATGGACGCTGTTGTCATCGAAGTGCGAGCACGCGCCGAGTCGATCACGGCCACTCCGCGATGAAGCCCTTCGCCTTATAAGGTTCGATCTTGTCCCATTCGCTCAGCACGCGGCGGCGGAACTCCGGATGGGTGTGCCACGACTGCCGCGGTACGCCGAAGCTATCGACCGTCAGCAGCATCTTCTCCACTTCGGGCCAGTGCCGCTGCAGGGTCATCGCGTAGCGCCGCGCGGTCCAGCTGTTGCCGAGACAGATCACGCTGCCGACATTGGCGAGGCCGAGCGCGGCGTCGATCACCGGCAGCGCGAGCGCGACGTTCTCGCCGGTATTCGTGGCGTGGTGCTCTTCGAGGATGCGCTCGGCCGGAATGCCGCGCCTCACCATGGCGGCCTTGATCAGCGTACACTCCGAAAGATCAGCGCCCGGCGTGATCCCGCCGCTGACGATGGCGTGGCGGAAGTAGCCCTGCTGCCACAGCTTCACCGCCGTCTCGGCACGCAGCTCCTCGTCGACGCGGGTCCCGAACACGAACAGGAGATCGGCCGGCCGCAGCGGCGTATCGGCGAAATGCCGCGCGTTGACCGCGGCGATCTCGGCGTCATCCGGTCTGCGCAGCGCGCGATCCTGCATCGGTCCTCTCCCAACGTCGGCTCATCCTGGCATGACGCGGCGCTGTCGCGCGCTCACATTCGATGACCGGCGATGACGCCGCGTGATCACGGCAGCAGCGAGCCGGGAATATCCGTGAGCGTGTAGCTGCGCGGCCTGTTGCGGGAGATGAAGCCGCCGACATACCAGGCGAACAGCGCGGCGAAACCGATCAGGAACAACGCGCCCGACCATTCGGCGATGACGAGCGCACGCACCAGAAGCCCGGTCATCGCCACCGCGAACAGCGCGATCGCGGCGAGCGCCGCGCCGTAGGTGAAGCGGCCGAGGCCGGCCGTGAGCCGCGCGTTGCTGCCGCTGGAGGCGAGCCGCGCATGCAGGCCGAGGATGAAAGCACGATAGGCCTCGCTCTGCGGCGCCATCAGCGCCGCCGTCTGCCAGGAAGTCGAGATGATGCTCAGCCTGCGGCCATCGCGATGGGTGATGTCGGCACGAAAACGCTTCGCCTGCATCGACACCGGCCGGTAGGACAGCCGGATCGCGGCGATGTCGGCGTACGGCCACAGGCCGGTGCGGCCGGCGAACCGCCACGACAGGCCCTGCCCCGTGAGCTCGAACTGCTGCGCGGCGCCGATCAACGACGCCTTGTAGGCGTAGCGGATCGCGTCATGGCCTTCTGTGGTGATGTCCTGGGAAATGGATCGGTCCTGTTGCGTGTGGCGCGCGCCTTATCCTACAAACGGAGCATGAGCGAAACGATCTATTTTCCGCGGCACCTGATCCTGGCCGGAGCTATGGCCGCCGGCGTGCTGCTGGCGCTGGCCGTGCACATGCTCGGCGCCCGCTACGGGCTCGATCTCGGCGGCCTGTGGCAGACCGAGAGCGGCGCCTTCATGCCGGCCGGGTCGGCGATCGCCTGGTGGCTGATCGCCACCGTCGGCTTCTCCTCGGGCTATTTCATCGCCAACATCATGCACAGCGCGGTGTCGGGCGAGATCCCGCAGCGGATGCGCAACTTCCTGGTCGTGGTCGGCGTGCTGATGTTGGCCGGCATCGGCCAGGCGATCTCCGGCCCGAGCCCGGTGCCGTCGGCCTCAGGTGTGCTGGCCGGCCTCGCCGCGCTCTGCCTCGGCGCCCTGATGGCGTTCTGCGGCGCCAATTTCGCGTTGCGTAAGAGCTGACGCGCGGCATCCGGATGCGACGACGCCGCGCGGGATGTCCGCGCGGCGTTTTGTCTCATCGACTGGTGACGCGATCAGCTCGCGGCGCGCAGGTTGACGCCGCTCTCGGCGAGCTTGGTCAGCTTCATGTCGGTCGCCTTCTCCTCGTCGAGCGTCTTCTGCAGCACGGCGGCGCAATCGCTGCGGCCGAGCTGCTTGGCCCAGGCGATCAGACTGCCGTAGCGCGTGATCTCGTAGTGCTCGGCCGCCTGGGCGGCGTTGATCAGCGCTGCGTCCAGCACCGCCTTGTCGTCGACCTCGCCGGCGACCTCCTCGGCCTCCTCGATGATGCCGTCGATCGCCGGACAGTCGACCGCCTTGGCCGCGATGCCGTGCATCTTGAACACCTGCTCGAGACGCGTCACATGCGTCTTCGTCTCATCGAGATGGGTCAGAAAGCCCTGCTTGAGCTTCCGATCCGTCG
Organism: Bradyrhizobium sp. SZCCHNR1053; assembly: GCF_032381235.1. Classification (NCBI taxonomy): domain Bacteria; kingdom Pseudomonadati; phylum Pseudomonadota; class Alphaproteobacteria; order Hyphomicrobiales; family Nitrobacteraceae; genus Bradyrhizobium; species Bradyrhizobium sp. SZCCHNR1053. Next base: position 293,509 of record NZ_JAUHJM010000007.1, on the reverse strand, counting down.
CCTTGTCCGCCATCTTCGGCAGCGCTTTGACGAGCTGGTTCTCGGCGTAATAGATGTCCTGCAGCTGATGAACGAACAGATCGTTCATCGTCTTGATGTCCTTGGTGAACAGTCCCATTTGCCTCATGTCCTCTTGGTTCGGGAATATGGCAGGTCCCTCCCCGACCGATCGTCGCCATGTTCGCTGTGCCCGCGGGGCGCTAACCGGCGGCCACGGCGGTTGTTCCGGCGCAACCGGCCCTGCCGGCCGGAACCGGTCGCAGAGGGCCAAGTTTGCTCGTGAACCGCGCGCGTAACCAATTGGACCGAACTGAGGCGGCCGCCAGCCATGTGACTGAAGTGTGACAGACCCGCGCCGCATGGGTCGGAGCTGAGCTGTGTCAAGGACTGCACAAGGCGCGCATTTTAGCATAAGGAACAGGCTGTCACGAATTGCCCGCCTCCATCGACCAATGGTTTCGCCTCTTTTCCAAGAACTAGTACCGCCCCGCCGGGAGGATGAATGCAGCGCCTGCTGACCACGCTCTCGCGTGGCTTCAAGAAATGGATCGGCTGGAAGCGGCTGGGGATTGCAGCGAGCCTTGCGATCATCGCCTTCGCGATCACGACGCTCGTGCGCACACTCAAGGGCGTCGATGCCGGCGTCATCCTGACGGCGCTCACCGAAATCCCGCTCGGTCACATCGCGCTCGCGGCCTTGTGTGTGATCGGCGCGTTCTGCACGCTGACCTTCTATGACTATTTTGCACTGCGAACGATTGGCAAGAAACACGTCCCCTATCGCATCGCAGCGATGAGCGCCTTCACCAGCTATTCGATCGGCCACAACATCGGCGCCACCGTCTTCACCGGGGGCGCGATCCGGTTCCGGATCTATTCGGACTACGGCCTGTCCGCGATCGACGTCGCCAAGATCTGCTTCCTGTCGGGCCTGACCTTCTGGCTCGGCAACCTGTTCGTGCTCGGCATCGGCATGACCCTGCATCCGGCCGCCGCCACCGCGATGGACCAGTTGCCCCCGGCGATGAACCAGTTGATCGCGATCGGCATCCTCGGGGCGATCTTCGCCTATCTCGGCTGGCTGACCGCCGGCAAGAACCGCCGGCAGCTCGGCCAGAACGGCTGGAAGGTGGTGCTGCCTTCCGCGCAGCTCACGCTGGTGCAGATCCTGATCGGCGTCGTCGACCTCGGCTTCTGCGCGCTGGCGATGTACCTGCTCGTCCCCGCCGATCCTCCGATCGACTTCCTGTCGCTGTCGGTGGTGTTCATCCTCGCCACCCTGCTCGGCTTTGCCAGCCATGCGCCTGGCAGCATCGGCGTGTTCGATGCCGCCATGCTGGTGGCGCTGCCGCAGTTCGGCCGCGAGCAGCTCTTGGCCACCCTGCTCGTCTTCCGCGTGCTCTATTTCGTGATCCCCTTCGCCATCGCGATCTCGATCATGGGCATCAGGGAGCTCTGGATGAACGTCGTCAAGCCGTGGCAGGAGCGGCGCCGGCTGAACGCCGCCTGCGAGGACGAGGTCGCCGCCAAGCGCGCCGCCGCCACGGCCCCTGCCGCGGTTCCCCAGCGCATCAAGCGCCACTCCCAGCGCTGAGCAGCAATTCTCTCGCGGACGATGCGACGGTTCGATCCTCGACCGGTTGAACTCGCGTGCGGTCCTCTTATTTCCGCCCCATCGCTGACGTGAATCCTTGCGCATGACCCGAATTCCCCCTCGTCCGCTGCTCGCCGCCTGCGTCCTGGCCGGCCTGCTCGCCCCTCTCGCCGCCACCGAGGCGGCCGCGCAGTTCGGCGCAGCGCCGCTGCAGATCAGCTGGGAGGTGCGCAACCGCTTCCGTCTCTTCCGCGAGGAGCGCGACTTCCTGCTGCATACCGAGAGCACACGCGACCGCTCGATCCTCGCCGCCGAGCAGGCGCTGGGAGTGCAGAGCGACGGCCGCGGCTGGGCGCGCAACGTCGTCAACCGGCTCTGCATCGACCTCGCCGGCCGCGTCAACGAGCCGTGCACGCGCGACAACGTCAAGGAAAGCTATCTCACCCCCATCGACCATCCGGTCACCGTGCGCCTGACCGGCCCGGTGCCGGTCGGCGCCACCTGCGCCTGGTCGTTCGACGACGGCGACGGGCCGCAGACCTCGACCTTCGACTGCGCCGAGCCGGTCAATTTGCGCGTCCGCTACGGCCGCCAGACCGTGGCATCCGTCGATGTCGCCAGTCCCGAAGGCACGCGGCAGGTCTCGACCGGAATCCAGGTCCGTGACGTCCTGATCGCCGGCCTCGGCGACAGCATCGCCTCCGGCGAGGGCAATCCGGACCGCCCGATCGCGCTCGCCGACGACGGCTTCTGCTTCCGCTCCTATCTCGGCGGCCCGACCGCGCAATATTATCGGCCGAGCCGCGCCGGCTTCAAAGGCGGCCGCGCCTGTGAGGCGCCGGACACGCTGCAGAACTGGCAGAAGCACAGCGCGGTCTGGCTCAACGCTGCCTGCCACCGCTCGCTCTACAGCTACCAGACCCGCACGGCGCTGGCGCTTGCGGTGCGCTATCCGCACGTCGCGGTCACCTACCTGCCGCTCGCCTGCACCGGCGCCACCATCGCCGACGGCCTGTTCGGCAGCCAGCGCGCGCGCGAATGCACGCCCGGCCGCTCGGTCGCGACCTGCGCCGGCGGCGTCAACGGCCAGCTCGGCGAACTCCGCGAGGCGCTGACCGCGGCCAAGCGCCGCCAGCCGGACCGCAAGCTCGACCTGATTCTGCTGTCGATCGGCGCCAACGACATCAACTTCTCCGGCCTCGTCGCCGACGTCATCGTCGACACGCCGACCGAGCGCACCCTGTTCAAGCGCTCCGGCGTGATCGGCTCGGTGGAGGAATCGCGCAGCGAGCTGGCGAGCGACCTGCCGCAGGGCTTTGCCAAGCTGCGCGAGGCGCTGAAGCCGCTGGTCGGCGACCTCTCGCACGTCATCTACACCTCCTACGGCAATCCGGCGCTGAGCCGTGCCGGCACGCCCTGCCCGGGCGGCCCCGCCGGCTTCGAGGTCCATCCGTCGTTCAATGCCAATCCGCAGCGGCTCGCCAAGGTCGCGGGCTTCGTCGAGAACGAGTTCCTGCCGTCGCTGCGCGGGCTGGCGCAATGCACCGCGGGAGTTCTGTGCCGCGATCCGCAGGCCGACCGCATGACCTTCGTCGATGCTCATCAGGCCGCGTTTGCCGATCACGGCTTCTGCGCCCGCTCGACGCAGGATCCGCCGTTCGACCGCGAATGCTTTTCGGCCGACGGCACCAGCTTCGATCCGAACATCGTCAGCGCCGCCAACGAGCCGCTGCTGTGCGGCCGCGGCGCCAGCGAATATCGCCCCTATTTGCCGCGCTCCCGCTGGATCCGCGACGCCAATGACAGCTACTTCTCGGCGATGACCTATCCGCAAGGGCTGCCGGCGGCGATGCAGCCTTCCGACATCCACGATGCGAGCTGGGGCGTGCTCTCGGCCGTCTATGGCGGCGCCGTGCATCCGACCGCCGAGGGCCACGCCGCCATGGCCGATGCCGCGTTTCCGGCCGCAGCAGAGGTGCTGAACCTCGATGCGGCCGAGCCCAACGTCACGAGCCAGCCGCTGCCGCCGGCGGGAGTCGTGCGGCAGTAGCGCGCGGCCAACGATCGGCTCACCGCCGATGCACCGAGTCGCCCGTCGGCCCGACGTTGCGTCCCGGTCGCGAGCGGAGTCCGTCGATTGCGCCGAAACGGCCTGCCGCAAAAGGACGAAATTCGCCCGCCATTCCAGGTCGATGACTGCGTCCGGCCGCCTCGTGACAAAATTTCCTGTTTCTTTTTTCCAGAAATCATGCTTTGATGAGCGCATCCCGTGCTCATGAGAGGGGCGGTTCGCGGTCGTCACGAACGTGGAGTGCGGGACGCGGTGGGCGCCACCGGTCGCAGCGTGATCCGATCATGCCGACGAACGAGCGGCGGCGCACGGTGAAGTCGTAGGGTCCTGGCATCCCGATGCTGATGCCAAGCGAGCGGTGGTGATGATCCGCTCGTGACGGGGGCAAGACAGCCGGTCCCCGGGGAGAGGACGTATAAGCCGTCAAACATCGCGCAGGGAATGCCGGTTGATCGGCTTTACCTGTGGTTCCTGCCGCCTGCATTTTTTAGCAGGCGGGCCATGGGTGAGGCCCTCACCCGGCATTCCCTGCGCCCTCTCGCTCGAGAGGGTCGCGTTCAGCTTGAAAACTCGGACGCCATGCGCCGCGAGATCACGACGGTGTGTCGCTTAACAACGACCACCATGCTGCAGTTCGGCGGCGAACTACTTAGTCGGCGCCGGCTTCTTCATCATCGGCGGCGGCGCCTGCTTGGTCGCGGGGCCGGTTGCCGTGGTCGCCTGGGCCGGCAGATATTTGGCGAGGATCGCGGGGTCGATCTGGGCCATGTTGGTATCTGGAAGACGGGTCCAGGTCTCGTCCTTGCCAAACAGCGAGATGCCGAGATAGCCGTGCAGGATCAGCGTCTGCCCGTCCGGACTGACCCGCATATTGGCCTTCCAGATGTTGCCGTCGCGCGGATTGAGCACGTTGCCGCCTTCGTATTTCAGGCCCTCACGCTTCATGTCGCGCACGAAGGAGATGCCGAGCACCGGCGCATTCTTGCGGTCATCGCTGCACTTCGAACAGACCTCGTTCGGATTGTCGCCGGGGCGCGGAAACGTCTTGGCGATCACGCCCTCGAACACGCCGTCGTGGTCGATGAAGAGGAACCAGCCGACGGGCCTGCCATCCTCGACCTTCTGCCACAGACCGGCCGCGGTCGGCTCAGCCGCGAGCGCAGGCCGCGTCAGCAGAGCACCGGCAACGACGAGCGCGCCGATCGCGAGCTTCGTCACACCAGGCGCCAGCCGAAGTCGGGGAAACGCATTGCGCATCATCATCTCACCTTGACCAAGTCACAAAATGAATGGCCGCACAGTACGGCCGTTTCGTGCATCGTTCCAGCCCATAACAGGTCTGGCGCGCCGGTGAAACCGGCACGCGCAGGAAACATTTCTTCACATTTGAGTTGGTCCGGCGGCGCCGGGTTCCACGCTTCCGAGCAATTAGTTGACGCCGAGCTTCTTCTGCAGGCTCGACGACGACGTCGTGTACTGGAACACCAGCCGCTTCTCCGGATACACGTAGCGGTGCGCCTTCTGCGCCATCAGCGCGCCCTCGTGGAAGCCGCACAGGATCAGCTTGATCTTGCCGGGATAGGTATTGATGTCGCCGATCGCGAAGATGCCGGGCACCGAGGTCTCGAACGCCGAGGTCTCGACCGGAATGAGATTGTGCTCGAGCGCGATGCCCCACTCGGCAACGGGGCCGAGCTTCATCGTCAAGCCGAAGAACGGCAGCATCATCTCGCACGGCACGGTCTCGACCGCATTGTCGTTGCCCTTGATGGTGGCCGCGGAAAGCTGACCGTTCGCACCTTCGAGCGCCGTCACCTGACCGATGCGCAGATCCATCTTGCCGCTCGCCACGAGCGCGCGCATCTGCTCGACGCTGTGCGGCGCCGCGCGGAAATCGTCGCGCCGATGCACCAGCGTGATGCGCTTGGCGAGGGGATGCAGATTGAGAGTCCAGTCGAGCGCGGAATCGCCGCCGCCGACGATGACGACATTCTTGTCGCGGAACTGCTCCATCTTGCGCACGGCATAAAACACCGAGGTGCCTTCGTATGCCTCGATGCCCGGCACCGGCGGACGCTTCGGCTGGAACGAGCCGCCGCCGGCCGCGATCACCACGACCTTGCACTCGAACACCTTGCCGGCGTCGGTGGTGATGCGAAAACCGGGATCGCCGATCTTCTCGACCTTCTCGACCATCTCGCCGAGATGGAAGGTCGGGCTGAACGGCTTGATCTGCTCCATCAGCTGCTCAGTGAGGCCCTGCCCCGTCACCATCGGCACGCCGGGAATGTCGTAGATCGGCTTCTCCGGATACAGCTCGGCGCATTGGCCGCCGACCTTATCGAGGATGTCGATCAGATGCGCCTTGATGTCGAGCAGCCCCAGTTCAAAAACGGCAAACAGTCCGCAAGGGCCCGCGCCAATGATCAGCACATCGGTCTTGATCGCTTCGCTCATGTCGCTCTTCTCGTTGGAGGCGCCGCTCGACGGATGGCGGCAGATGGCGGTTCCGAATTTGTAGCCAACGGGGTGGTCGCAGGGAAGGCACAAAAGCCGCCCCTCGCTCGCGCGCGGCTTGCAGCGGCGGGCTTAGCCGGGTTTGAAGGGGACATGAATGATGGAGATCAATCGGTGACAGAGACGGCCCGCCGCGACCACGCGCCACGCCTGGAGGACTTTCCCTATCGGCTGACGGACAATGTCCGCTTCGGCGACCTCGATCCCAACCAGCACGTCAACAATGCGGTCTATGCGACCTATTTCGAGACCGGCCGGGTGACCTTGATGAAGGACCCGCGCCATGGCCTCGGACAAGAGGGGCTGGCCTGGATCATGGTGCGGCTCGACATGCATTTCCGGGCCGAGCTGCGCTGGCCGGGCATGATCGAGCTGGGACTGGGGGTCGTGAGGCTGGGGCGCACGTCGGTGACCTGCGAGCAGGTCGTGTTCTCGGACGGGCGCTGCGTGGCGTCGGCCACCGCGGTCATGGTTCTGATCGACGAAGCGACGCGCAAGCCGGCGCCGCTGACGCCGAAGCTCATTGCTGCGCTCCAGCCGTGGGTCCGCCGCGGCGTGACGATCGCGCTGCCGGCATAGGCCTGGCGGCGATCACCGGGGGCGCGGCGATGAGGACGCGAGGCGAACGGTCAGGCCTGACGCTCGGGGGTGGAGACGACGAGGCCGTCGAGCTCGTCGGAGACCTTGATCTGGCAGGAGAGACGGGAATTCGGCCGGACATCGTAGCCGAAATCGAGCATGTCCTCTTCCATCGGGGTCGGCGGGCCGACCTTCTCGCGCCAGGCTTCGTCGACATAGACATGGCAGGTCGCGCAGGCACAGGCGCCGCCACATTCGGCCTCGATGCCGGGAATGGCGTTGCGGATCGCCGCTTCCATCACGGTCGCGCCGTTCTCGATCTCAACGGTTCTGGATTCGCCGGTATGGTCGACAAAGGTGATCTTGGCCATGTGTGCTCGTGCTGCGCAGGGAATGAGGTCGGGCTGTCCTATAACGGACCGCTCCGCTCCGCGCTAGTGCTGCCGCCGGCCGCTCAGGCCGCGCCGAGCATCTCCGAAATCGCCGCGCGGGCCTGCGCGATCGCCGTGCCCAGCCAGGCCAGCGCATCGGCCGGGTCGCCCGCCCGCAGCGCCGCTTCGAGCCCTTCCGCCGCGTCGGCGACATCGAGCGCGCCGACGGCGCGGGCCGAGCCCTTCAGCGTGTGGGCGACGGTGGCCGCATCCTCGGGCATCACCTGCAACCGCTCCAGCAGGCGGACAGCCTGGTCCGCAAACATGGCGAGCACCTCGCGCTCGAGCGCGCTGTCGCCGAGAGTCATCCGCCGCAGCAGGTCCAGGCTGATCGGCCCGTCGTCGGGAACCAGCGGGGGCGAGGGCATCCATTCGATCCGTGAAAGGTCGGGAATCATGGCGGCAATCCGGTCCGGCGGGCGCGCCGCGCGCGCCTGTGGTAAGTCAAGCACGACAATGGTTAATGCATTGTTACCGGCCCAATTGCCGCGGGTTTGCCGCGATTTGGGCCCGGCTCTGCCCCAATCGCGGCAGAAACGGGAATTCGCAGAACTTCTAAAGTGTTAACGGCGGGTGCTGTTAACGATGATTAAGAATCTCTTAACCACGGCCATTTCTTTCAACAGGCACTGCCAATAGGATGATGCCCGGATGGAGTGGGTCACCTGGCGGAATTTGCCACCCCTGGTGCCTGCGAGGGATGACGTCCGGTTCGAGCGTTGCGAGAGGGCACTCGTACGCGGCTCGCCGGATCGAAATTAAGACGAGGGCTCGGACTCAACATGGCGAACACTCCGAAAAAGGTCAAAGACCCGACTGAAGTTGCGCTGTCCGCCATTCAGGAGGCTTTGAACATCAGCGATTCGTCCGCGCCCACGGACTCGCAGAGCTCGGTCCACGCTGAGGGGGCCCCGCCCGTCATGCCGAACGGCGTATCCAGTCTGGATTCGTTCGACTCGCGTCCGGGCATCGACCGCAGCAGCCTTGACGAGATCGAGCCGCCGCCGCTCGCCGCGCGCCGCCCGGCCAATGACGACCGCGAGACCATCGGCCAGTTGCTGCAGGCGATCCAGAAGGGCCGCCCGTCACGCGGCGTCTACACGCTGGCAACCGCCTTTGCAGGCATCTGGATCGTCGGCTGCGTCCTGCTGACCATCGGTTTCCTGCCCGCTTTGCAGGCCCTGATCGGCCAGAGCGGCGGCGTGCTGGTGCTCGCCGGTCTCGCCGCCGTGTTCTTCGCACCGGTTCTGCTGTTCTACTTCCTGGCCAGTCTCGCCTGGCGCGGCCAGGAGCTGCGCATGATCGCGCAGTCGATGGCGCAGGTCGCGATCCGCTTCTCCGAGCCGGAAGGCGCCGTCAGCGATTCCATCGTGACCGTCGGCCAGGCCATCCGCCGCGAGGTCGCGGCGATGGGCGACGGCGTCGAGCGCGCGATCGCGCGCGCAGGCGAGCTCGAGATGCTGGTCGCCAACGAGGTTGCAGCCCTTGAGCGCGCCTACAGCGACAACGAGGTCCGCATCCGCGCCCTGCTGCAGGACATCGCCCATCAGCGCGATAACCTCGTCGGCCAGGCCGAGCAGGTCCGCAGCGCCATCTCGGGCGTACAGATCGACCTTCGCCACGACATCGCGCTGATCTCGGACGCGATCGCCTCGCGGGTCGACGAGGTCGCCAAGAGCATCACCGGCGCGCTGGAAGAGCGCGGCGCCCACATCACGGCCGCGCTCGGCAACGCCGGCGACAACATGATCCTCGCGCTCGGCGAGCGCGGCGGCGATCTGCTCGACCGGCTCGAAGAGGCCAGCGCCGAGACCACCCGCGCCGTGCTCGACGCCTCGGAGCGGCTCACCACCAGCCTCAATTTCAAGACCGGCCACGTCCACGACGAGTTCGCCGACCTGTCGGACCGCGTCCACGAGATGCTGAACGAGCGCATCGACCGCATCACCAGCGAGTTCGAGCAGCGCACGGCGGCCATCGTCGACGGCATCTCGGTGCGAACCGAGCAGGTTCACGACCAGCTCAAGGCGTCCGGCGAGTCCCTCCTGCTGGAGCTCGAGCTGCGCAGCGGCGATCTCGTGACCAAGATCGACGAGGCGAGCCAGCGCATGTCCGGCCACATCGTCACGTCAGGCGAGAAGGCGAGCGAGTCGCTCGATGCGACCGTCAATTCGCTGGTCGCCAAGGTCGTCAGCCAGACCGAGAGCACCCACGACACGCTGTCGATCCAGATCAGCGCCTTCGACGAGCTGGTGAAGAACCAGGGCACCGAGCTCGCCGAGCGCTTCGCACGCGACAGCTCGACGCTGGGCGCGCTGATCACCCGGCACATCACCGAGTTCGACCGCACGGTGAAGACCTATGGCGGCGAGATCGTCGAGCGCATGGGCCAGCGGACCCAGGAAATCTCCGACAATCTCAAGTCCTATGTCGATACGTTCGATACGCGGCTGTCGTCCAACAGCGGTGAGATCACGGCGACGCTGGATCAGCGGCTGAACCAGTTCGAGACCAATCTGCAGGCCCGCATCACCACCCTCGACACCTCGCTCGATGCGAAGATCAAGACCTTCGACGACAGCGTCGAGGGCCGCCTCAAGTCGCTCGAGGAGAACTTCGACAACCGCGCGACCTCGGTCACTTCGACGATCGAAGGCCGCCTCGGCACTCTGTCCAACTCGCTGACCGACGGCGCTGCCCAGGTGCTGCACGCGATCGACTCGCGGCTGACCGTGCTGACCTCCTCGCTGACCGATGGCTCGGCCCAGGCGATCCAGTCGATCGATTCCCGCCTCAACATTCTGACCTCCTCGCTGACCGACGGCACCGACAAGGCGCTCGAAGCGATCGATCAGCGCATCCACAGCCTGTCGAACATCATCGACGGCCGCAGCTACGAGCTGACCGAAGCCGTCACCGCGCGCTTCCAGGACATCCATCAGGGCATCGAGACCCGCGTCGGCTCGATCGCCAAGGACATCGACCAGCGCGTCTCGCAGTTCGAAGACCTGCTCGGCTCGCGCGTCGAGGCCGTGGCCGGCCGCATCGAGAGCAGCGGCCGTCAGGCGAGCGACGAGCTGATGACCCGCGCCGAGCTGCTGTCCGCCAGCATCAAGTCGCACGTGGAAGACGCGGAGCGGGCGCTGACCAATCTCGTGGTCAACACCAGCGAGACCATCCAGACCGGGGCCCGCTCGGCACAGCAGGCGCTGCTCAACGTCTCGACCGACGTCGGCTCGCAGTTGAAGAACACGTCCGCCGAGGTCGAGCGCGCCCTGTCGAACGCGGGCAGCGGCGCGGCCGAGGCCGTCCTGACCAGTGCGCGCGAGGCCCAGAACACGCTGGTGTCCGCCTCCTCCGATGCCGCCACCCACGTCAAGTCGCTCGCCGTCGACGTCGAGCAGGCGCTGACGGCCGCCGGCTCGGCCACGGCAGCCTCGATCCTCGCCGGTGCGCGCGAGGTTCAGAACACGCTGGTGTCCGCCTCCTCCAACGCGGCCGAGCACGTGAAGTCGCTCGCAGCCGATGTGCAGCGCTCGCTGACCAGTGCCGGGACGGGAACCGCCGAAGCCATCACGGCGAGCGCTCGCGATGCCCAGCATGCCCTGCTCGCGGCATCGAGCGAAGCGGCCGAACAGGTCAAGGCGCTGACCGTCGACGTCCAGCGCTCGCTGTCGATCGCAGGAACCACGACCGCGGAAGCGATCACCGGCGGCGCCCGGGAAGCGCAGACCACGCTGATCAGCGCGTCGTCCGAAGCGGCCAATCACGTCAAGTCGCTGGCAGCCGACGTCGAGCGGACGCTCGCCGCGGTCGGAACCAGCACGGCTGCGGCAATCGTCGACAGCGCCCGCGACGTCCAGACGAAGCTCGTCACCGCCTCGACGGAAGCAACCGAGCACGTCAAGTCGCTGGCCGTCGACGTCGAGCGGACGCTGTCGTCGGTCGGCGCCGATACCGCGGCCTCGATCCTCAACAGCGCGCGCCAGGCGCAGATGTCGCTGACCGCCACGTCGGCCGACACCGCGGCCACCCTGGTCGGCAGCGCACGCGAAGCCCAGGCGGTGCTGACGACGACCACGACCGAGACGGTCGCGGTGATCGTCGGCGGCGCGCGCGAGGCACAGAACCTGCTGACGGCCACCTCCACCGACACCGCGGGCCAGCTCAAGGCGATGTCGTCGGAGATCGAGCGCGTCATCAATTCCGTCGCGGCGAACACCACCGATGCGATCCAGAGCAGCGCGCTCAATGCGCAGAGCGCACTCGTCGCCGCCTCCAACGAGGTCTCCACGCGGGTCAAATCGACCTCGACCGAGATCGAGCGCTCGGTGCTTGCCGCCGGCAACTCGTTCGGCTCGGCCATGACCGGCAAGACCGACGAGATCGTCACCTATGTGCAGCAGCAGAGCGAACGACTGTCGCAGATGCTCGACGGCAAGCGCGGCACGCTGGTCGAGACGCTGAACTCGAAGACCAACCAGCTCACGATCGAGATCGATCGCGTCACCACCGATGCGCTGAAGGCGATCGAGGTCCGCGGCCAGAACTTCGCCCAGAGCGTCAATGGCAACGGCTCCGAGGTCGCCCGCACCATCACCTCAGCGGGCGAGCTCGCGACCACCGCGATCACCAAGTCGCTCAAGGAGCTGGAGCAGGCCTCGCGCGCGGCGATCGAGCAATCGCGCCAGGTCTCGGTGGCTGCGGTCACCGAGATGCAGGAGACGAGCAAGATCCTGCGCACCGACACGGTCGCCCTGTTTGAACGTCTGCGCGAGGGCAACATCCTGCTGCAGGAGGTCCTGACCGGCGCCCACGACAACCTCAACTCGCTGGAGCGGGCGCTGGTCACCCGGGTGGCCGACTTCGTCACCGCGATGAACGACGTCACCGCACGCAACGGCACCGCGACGCAGACGCTCGAGGACCAGCTCAACGTGTTCAACTCCAAGACGTCGCGGGCGCTGGAGGATCTCAACTCGCTGTCCGGCCAGTTCGACGCGCATGGCAAGGCGCTGATCGAGGCGGCGGCCATTGTCGAGCAGAGCAACCGCGATGCGACCGTCTCGATCTCGGATCGCAAGACGACGCTGGAATCGCTGGTCACCACCATCGATCTGCGCACCGCCGATCTCGACCAGCGTCTGACGCGCTTCACCACCCTGCTCGACGAGTCCTTGGCGGCCGCCGAGGAGCGCGCCCGCGACATCGCCCGGGTCGTGGCGGAAACGGCGGGTGCCGGCTCCACCGCGCTCAGCCGGCAGTTCGAGGCCATCCGCGCCAACGCCGAGGAGGAACGCCGCCTCACCACGTCGCAGATGCAGGAGATCTACCAGCAGAGCACGCAGGAAGCCGATGCGATGTTCAAGCAGTCGGCGGAGAAGTTCGCCACGCTGGTGTCGAGCATGAAGCAGATGACCGCCGAGATGCATCGCGAGCTCGAAGCGACGCGCAACGAGCTGCGCCGCGGCGTGCTGGAGATGCCGCAGGAGGCCGCCGAGAGCACGGCGCAGATGCGCAAGGTCATCGTCGACCAGATCGAGGCGCTGGCCGAGCTCAACCGGATCGTCGCGCATCACGGCCGCGGTCTCGACGTGGTCAGCGCGTCGCGTCCCGCCGCGGTCGCCGCGCCCGCAGCCGTGATCCGTCAGGAAGAGCCGATCGTCGCCGCAGCCGTCGGCGGCCGGCCGGACATGCGCCTGCGCGAGCCGGCTGCGACCAGCGTCGCCAACCTGCCGCCGCCGGATCTCGGCATGCAGCCGCCGGCCCCGCCGCCGCAGCCACGCCGGGTCGAGGCGCCGCCGATGGGTCCGGTCGCCGATCAGCGCAGCGACAACTGGCTGTCCGACCTGCTCAACCGGGCCGACAACAGCACCGCCGGCCAGACTGCGCCGCGCGGCCGCGGACCGGCCCAGCAGCAGCCGGGCAATCCGCTGGAGTCGCTGTCGCTCGACATTGCACGGCTGATGGACCGCAATCTCGCGGCCGAGATGTGGGACCGTTACCAGCGCGGCGAGACCAAGGCGTTCTCCAAGCGTCTCTACACCCCGGCCGGCCAGAAGGCGTTCGACGAGGTCGCCCGCAAGTACCGCGCCGACCGCACCTTCAAGCAGACGGTGGACCGCTACATCACCGAGTTCGAACGGCTGCTCGACGAGGTCGCCCGCGACGACCGCAACCCGCAGGCGCTGCGCGCCCAGCTCACCTCGGAGACCGGGCTGGTCTACACCCTGCTCGCCCACGCCGCCGGCCGGCTGGCGTGATGGGAGCGAATGGGCGAGTAGCGAGTAGCGAGTAGCGAAGGGTTCAGTAGAACCAGCGCTGCGACAAGAAGAACAAGCGGAGGCCACGAGGCCTCCGCTTCGCGTTTGGAGATGCAATGAAGGCGCTTTCGGCTTTGGCCGTTCGGGCCCCGCATCGCCGGCACCACGGTGTGCGACGTGCTCCGTAGCCAGCCAGCAGCGGTGGATAGCGACAGCGATGGAGCGCAGTCCGAGCGCAGTCCGCTGCCGCGCGCCCCTATTCGCTACTCCCTATTCGCAACTCGCTCGCGTCACCGCCGTCCCGTCGCCGCCGGCGGTGCGGGCGCGGGCTGCGAGGCCTGGGCGTTGCTCGGGCTGGCGTTGCTGGCCCCGAACAGGACCCGGGTCGGATTGCGATCGAAATTGTTCACGGCGCGGCTGATGTCGGACAGCGTGCGCCGTCCATCGGCCATCAGCGCGCCGGAGCGCTTGTCCAGATCCTCGGCGAGCTCGCGGATCGATTTCACCGTCAGGAACAGCTCGCCGCCATCCTTGCCGCCGGCCAGCGTGTTGAGACCGAGCATCAGGGTATCGGCCTTGCCCATGATGCCGTCGACACGGCTCATGACGCCATCGATGCGCTCGGAATTGCGGGCCAGCGACTGGGTGAAGACCTCGAGGTTCTTGATCGAGTTCTTCACGGCGTCCTGGTTGTCGGCGACCACCTTGTTGATGTTCTGCAGGGTGGCGCGGATCGCTTCGGTCACGTCCTGCAGCCGGGTCGGATCGGCACGCAGCACCGGCACGCCATCCTCGTCGAGCGGCGGCGGCGGCGCAGCCTCCTCGCCGCCCTTCAGCGAGATCGCGGCGACGCCGGTCAGTCCCTGGAACTCGAGCCCGACCAGGGTGTCCTTGCGGATCGGCGCGTTGTTCTCGACCATCGCCAGCGCCACGACGCGGCGCGGATTGTCGAGCTTGACCGAGATGACCTCACCGACCCGGATACCATTGAAGTTGACGCTGCCGCCGTTGCGCAGACCCGCGGCCGGCCCCTCGAACACGACCCGCAGCGGGCTGCGCTGCTTGGTCGTGTGCAGGCTCTGAAACCAGAGGACAAACCCGACCGCCGCGGCAATCACTGCCAGCGTGAACGATCCGATCAGGACGTAATTCGCCCGCGTTTCCATTACCAACTCCGGTACCGGCACGTCGCAGCGGAGATCCCAGCCGCCGCTCCCATGCGCTCTCGGTTGGCGCCGGACTGCGGCACCCACCCCATCAGCTATGTCGCAGGAGTCCCCACTCCCGCTCACAAAAATAATCGCCCCGAGGGGCGCTACGCACTAACCCATCACGGCCCGTGCACGCTTGCCGTGGAAATACTGCCGGAGCCACGGATGTTCCGAGGCCTGCATATCGGCCATCGATCCCGCAGCGATAATCTTGCCGTTGCCCAACACGGCGATGCGGTCGCACGCCGTATACAGGCTGTCGAGATCATGGGTTACCATGAAAACGGTCAGTCCCAAAGTGCGCTGCAGGGTACGGACAAGCTCGTCGAAATCGCCGGCGCCGATCGGGTCGAGCCCCGAGGTCGGCTCATCGAGGAACACCAGCTCCGGATCGAGCGCGAGCGCGCGGGCCAGCGCGACGCGCTTGATCATGCCCCCCGACAGCTCGCTCGGGAAACGATCAGCAACATCGGGCCGCAATCCGACCATCACCAGCTTGGCGACCATGATCTCGTCGAGCAAACGCTGCGAGACCTTGAGATATTCCCGGACCGGGAACTGGATGTTCTGCCGCACCGTGAGCGAGGAGAACAACGCGCCCTGCTGGAACAGCACGCCCCAGCGCCGCTCGACGGCGCGGCGGCCGGCACGATCGGCGGCGTCGAGATCGACGCCGAACACCTCGATGTTGCCCGACAGCTTGGGCACCAGGCCGATGATGGTGCGCGTCAGCACCGACTTGCCCGCACCGGAGGGACCGACGAAGCCCAGGATCTCGCCGCGCTTGACATCGAGGTCAAGCCCGTCGAGCACGCGCGTCTTGCCGAACTGCACGGTGACGTCACGCACGCGGATGATCGGATCGGACATCTCCTGCGTCATGTCACATCCCGACCGCGGCGAAGAAGATCGCGAACACGCCGTCCATCACGATGACGAAGAAGATACCCTTCACCACCGATGAGGTGGTGTGGCGCCCCAGCGACTCGGCGCTGCCCTGCACGGCCAGTCCTTCGACGCAGGCGACGATCCCGATCACCGCCGCCATCACCGGCGCCTTGAGCAGCCCGACCGTGAAATGATCGATCGAGATCGCATCGCGCAGGCGCAGCAGGAAGGCCTCGGGATCGACGCCGCCATAGAACCACGCCACCAGCCCGCCGCCATAGAGCGCGGCGATGTCGCCGAGGAAGGCCAGGATCGGCAGCGCGATCACCAGCGCGAGCATGCGCGGCAGGATCAGGACCTCGATCGGATCGAAGCCCATGGTGCGCAGCGCATCGATCTCCTCGCGCATCTTCATCGAGCCGAGCTCGGCCGTGTAGGCGCTGCCCGAGCGTCCGGCGATCATGATCGCCACAAGCAGCACGCCGATCTCGCGCAGCACCAGCACGCCGAGCATGTCGACCACGAAGATGTCGGCGCCGAACCTGCGGAAATGGAAAATACCCTGCTGGGCGATGATGCAGCCGATCAGGAAGGTGATCAGCACGATGATCGGCACCGCGCGCCAGCACACCTGCTCGAGATGATGGATGGTCGAGGTCAGCCGGAAGCTGCGGGGATGGATGAGCACCCGGCCGCTGGCGACGATCACGGCGCCGAGCATATCGATCAGCGCGGCGACCGTGCCGAAGATGCCGGCGACACTGAGGCCGATCTGGCCGAGCATGCCGGTGATGGTCACCATCGTCGCGTCGCCATTGGGCGCGGTGCTGACGCGGCGAACCTCATCGACCAGGCTGGCGTAGTTCGCAGAGAGCCCATCGATCCGGACCTCGACGGTTCCCGTCGTGAAGCTGCGGCGCAGCCGCTCGATCAGCCAAGCGCCGAACGTGTCGAGCTTGGACACCTGGGAGACGTCGATCGAGACATCGATCTTCTTGCCGGCGAGCTTTTCGGCATCGGCGACAAGCCGTTCGAGCGACGGCGCAAAGGGCGCAGTCCAGGCGCCGGTCGCGCGCAGCGACAGCGCGTTGCCATCGCCACTGCGCTGCAAATCAGGGCCGCCCTTCACGACGGCCATCCTCGGAGCCTCGGACGTCCGCTCCTTGACGAGAAAAATCCCACCGCGTCGCTACCACCTTGCCGGAGACCACTATCAACAGCCATAGTCGGTCAGATCGCGCAAGCCCCAAGCGCCTCATTCCGGTTCACAAATCGCCAGACTTTCAAATGACTTCCAACGGTTTTCCAATACTGGACGCCCGGATCGGCCACTGGCCGATCGCCGGCAGCTTCACGATCAGCCGCGGCGCCAAGACCGAAGCGGTCACGGTGATCGCGGAAGTGCGACACGGCACGATCGTCGGCCGCGGCGAATGCGTGCCCTATGCGCGCTATGGCGAGACCCCCGAGGCATCGTTGAGCGCGCTGCTCGCGATGCGCGATGCGATCGCCTCTGGTCTCGACCGCAACGCCCTGCAGACGGCGATGCCACCGGGGGCGGCGCGCAATGCGCTCGACTGCGCGCTGCTCGACCTTGAAGCCAAGCGGAGCGGCCGGCGCATCTGGGACCTGCTCGGACGCCGCGCGCCGGGGCCATGCGTGACCGCCTACACGATTTCGCTCGGGACCCCCGACGTGATGGCCAAAGCTGCGGCCAAGGCCGCGCACCGCCCGCTGCTCAAGATCAAGCTCGGCGGCGACGGCGATCCAGCGCGGATTGCAGCCGTGCGCGAGGCAGCTCCGCAGTCACAACTGATCGTCGACGCCAATGAGGCCTGGACCGAGGCGAATTTGGAGTCCAATCTCGCGGCCTGCGCCGCCGCCGGCGTCACGCTGGTCGAGCAGCCGCTTCCCGCAGGAAACGACGAAGCGCTCGCCAACATTGCGCGCCCGCTCGCGGTGTGCGCCGACGAGAGCGTGCACGACCGCAACTCGCTCGAAGCGCTGCGCGGACGCTACGACGCCGTCAACATCAAGCTCGACAAGGCCGGAGGGCTCACCGAGGCGCTTGCCATGGCCGATGCCGCGCGCGCGCTCGGCTTCGACATCATGGTCGGCTGCATGGTGGCGACATCGCTCTCGATGGCACCGGCCATGCTGCTGACGCCGCTCGCCCGTTTCGTCGATCTGGACGGACCGTTGCTGCTCGCCGCGGATTGCGAGCACGGCCTGCACTACGAGGACAGCCTGGTCTATCCGCCCGATCAGGCGTTGTGGGGCTGAAGCGACAGGCTTCGGTGCGCGATCCACATCAGGACGCCACCCGCTCCGGCCATCGCGGCCATCACGTAGTAGACACCGGGTCCATAGGCCGCATAGACCGGCCCCGAGAGGGCCGATGCCGCCGAGCCGACCACGCCGCTCGCAGCCGCATAATAGCCCTGCCCGCGCGCCGTCAGTTGCGCCGGCACATGGCGGACCAGCAGCCCCATGGTTCCGACCAGGGTCAGCCCGAAGGTGAAGCCGTGACTGATCTGGACCGCGGCGAGCCCGGCTGCATGCGGCTCCTGAGCCGTGAGGCTCCAGCGCAGCACGGCCGCCGCTGCACCGATCATGACCAGGTTGGCGGGCGCCAACGTGAAGCGTGGTGACAGGGCGAACACGACGATCTCGGCCAGCACGCCCATGGTCCAGAGCCAAGCGATGGTCAGCCCGCTGAAGCCCTGCGCCTTCCACGCGATGGCGGAGAACGTGTAGTAGGCCGCGTGGCTGGCCTGGATCAGCGCCGAAGCCGCGATGATGCAGAGGAAGCTCGGATGGCCCAGCAGACTGCGCCCGTCCCGGGCCAGGCCGGCGCCATGCGGCAGGGGCGGCAGCGCCTGCAGCAGCAGGCTGCTTGCCGCACCGCATAGCGCGACCAAGAGGATGATCCAGATCAGCTCGGACGACGGCGCGAGGTCGGCCACCCCGCCGCACAGCAGCGTTCCGGCGATGAATGCGGCCGATCCCCACAGCCGCAGGCGACCGTAGTTCAGGCCATAGCTCATCACGCCACGGAGCGCATAAGCGTCCGTCAGCGGGACAACGGGTGTCCATAGACAGCAGGTTGCCACGTAGACCAGGAATACCAGCCAAGGTTCGCGCTGGAAGGCGAGAACCACAAAGCCCGATGCCGTTGCGAAGGTGGTCAGCCGCATCGCGGCGCGCAGGGCCTGCCGGCGCTCGGCAACCGCGGTGATCAACGGCAGGACGGTGAAGCGGGTCACGGCGGGAACCGCGATGATCACACCGATCCACGAGGCGTCCAGCCCGATCGCCCGTAGCCACACGGGGAAAAACGGCAGATGCGTCCCCGACAGCATGAACACCGCGCCATAGAACAGCCCCAACCTGTCCGCGAATCGGCGCGACAATACCGGCGATGTGGTGGAGATTTGTCGGGACAGTGGCATCAAT
The DNA here is from genome assembly GCF_032381235.1 of Bradyrhizobium sp. SZCCHNR1053. Classification (NCBI taxonomy): domain Bacteria; kingdom Pseudomonadati; phylum Pseudomonadota; class Alphaproteobacteria; order Hyphomicrobiales; family Nitrobacteraceae; genus Bradyrhizobium; species Bradyrhizobium sp. SZCCHNR1053. The sequence goes on along the minus strand of NZ_JAUHJM010000007.1, from coordinate 274,499 downwards.
TCAATTGCGATTCGATCAATATCATGGTGATCGTTATGCCAACGCGCAGCAATGTGCGCGATAGGTTTGCCATGGTCGATGAAGTCTTCGCCCTCTCGCCGATATCCGCCCGCGCGGCTCAGCCGAACGAGGCCGATTACGAGGCGATCCGCGACGCCTTCATGGAGACGTCCCGAGGCCGCTGGTTCCTCGGCGAATACGCCAAACGCAACCGCAATGCCGACACCAGCATGGTGCTCGACGCCGTGGCCCGCATCGAGCATGCGCTGGCCTCGCAGCGTCAGCAGCAGCAGGAGTTCGAGCAGGCCGACAGCAAGGCGCTGCCCGAGGCGCTGGCCGCGATCCGCGCCACGGTCGAAGACGCCGCACTCGCCGCAGCCTCTGCGGTCGACAGCATGGCCCTTGAGCAGAACCTGGCGCCGGTGCGCAAGGGCATCCGAATCATCAAGGAAATTTCCTGGCGCTGGCGCGAGATCGGCGCCGATTCCCGGATCTGCGACCTGATCGATTCACAGGTCACATCGATCGAGGCCGCGTGCGACCAGCTTGCGAGTGCCGACCCCAAGGTCGCACTGCTTGCGGCCTTCGAGATCATCAAGACGCAGCTGAAGGAGCTCGACGCGGCGGAAGCAAGCGTTCCGGCCGCGGCTGACGAGATCAAGCCGGCGACCGAGTCCGCCACCCCGCCAGTACCTGATGTCGCATCGGGTCCGGCTGCGGAGGCGACGGTCTCGGCTGAGCCGCAGGTGGCTTCGGGGCCGTTGCCCGTGCCGGAACAGACGGAGGCGGCCCAAGCCGGGCCCGAGATGACCATTCCGCTCGTTGCAGCGGTGGCCGCGATCGAATCGGTCGAGACATCCTCCGGCGCTGACACCGTGATCATGGCGGCCGCAGCGGTTGAAGCCAGGATGGTCGACGCCGAAGCTGTGGCGGCGGTGCAGCCCCCCAAGGTCGCAACCGAGCCATCGGTGGACGAAGCCCTTCTCGAAATCGAGCAGCACGCCGCGGCAGCCCTGGATGACGCCGTCGCCGCAGAAGCCCACGACGACGCCATCCTGAAATTGGTCGCGGCGGAGATGGGTGCCCCCGATCCGATCGACGATGAGGAGTTCAGCCGGACCAGGACGCTCGGCTTCGACATTGAGGAGCCAACCTCGGTCGACGACGACATCGTCGCGAGCTTCAGCGAGCCAGCGCCGTCGGAGCCGGATCTCGCGCTGACCACGGCAGAAGCCCCGGTTGCCACGGCGGCGCCGACTCCCGCTGCGCCCACGATGTCTGCCCCGCCAATGTATGCCCCGCCGATGCCGGCCCCGCCCGCGGCGGCCCCGCGCATGGCCTCGCCTCCAGCCCCGGCGCCAGTCCCCAGCGTGCCTGTATCGGCACCGCTTCCGGAGGCGATCACCATCGAGACCCTGGCCGCCGTGGCGGCTGCGGTCGCAGCTCAATCTCCCGCAGCGGCGCAGGCCGACGTTGCGCCGAGCCAGCAGGTCCGCCCGACCGCCGCCGCGGCTCACAGCACCAGCGCATCCGCGATGCCCAGGCCTGCCTACGAGCCGTCGCTGGGATCGACGCTCCTGTCGAACGGCCTTCTGCAGCGGCCACAGGCGCCCGCCAATGACTTGCTGGCGCCGATCCGTCGCATGACCCAGCCTGAGAAGATCGCATTCTTCTCGTAGGGCGAGAGCGTCTCGGCCACCTCCTGTCGAACCTCGATTACTGAGCACCGAAAGGTGACGCGTTGATAGGTGACGCGGATCACGTACGCTGCTGCGTGATCTGCGTAGCCTGATCCTCAAGCCATTCGCTTGGCGCATGCTCGAGGAGAACGCCGTGTCCGTTCCGAAATTTCGCGCTGTAACATCCGCCTGGAAATCCCTGCTCATGTCCGCGCTGCTGGGCCTGATGGCCTGGATCGGCCCGAACTCGGCGTTCGCTGCCGGCAGTGAGATCGACGACCTTCACACGCCACCGCGCGCGCTGGCAGCTCCCTCACCTGCAAAGGAGAGCAACACCCCCGCAGCGATCCCTCAAGGAGCCGAGCCACGCGTCGCACTCGTGATCGGCAATGCGAGCTATCAGAACGCGCCACCGCTGGAGAACCCGGACAACGACGCCCATGCTGTCGCCAAGCTGTTGAACTCGGCCGGCTTCGAGGTGATCACGGCGACCGACCTGACGCAGAACGAGATGCTCAAGGTCGTCCAGGATTTTTCGAGCCGGGTGGCAGCAAACGGCCCGAACACCGTGGCAATGGTCTACTACGCCGGCCACGGGGTTCAGCTCGCGGGCGAGAACTATCTGATCCCGATCGATGCCCGTATCTCAGCGCCCTCCGACCTGACGACGGGGACGATCCGTCTGGTGGACCTGATGGCAACGCTCGACGCCATCCCGAGCCGCATGCGGATCGTCGTGCTGGACGCCTGCCGCAACAATCCATTCCCTGCCATCAACGATGCCGGACGCGGACTTGCCATCGTCGACGCACCGAACGGCTCCATCCTCGGATATTCGACCTCGCCTGGCGAGGAGGCGCTCGACGGGCGTGGCGAGCACAGCCCGTACGCGCAGGCTTTCCTCAACCTGGCGCGGCAGCCGAACCTGCCGATCGAGCAATTGTTCAAGCGCATCCGCCTGCAGGTGAACCAGACCACCGACGGCCGGCAGACGCCGTGGGAAAGCTCGTCGTTGACCAGTGATTTCACCTTCTTCGGCGAATCCCTGGTTGCCGCAGCGCGCGCCCCGGAGAACGCGCCGGTGGTGCAGATGGCCGCCGACCTGCCGAGCCGTTCCGTGCGGCAGGCCTATGACTACGTGCTGTCGGAGAACCGTCCGCAATATTATCGCGAATTCATCGAGATGTACCCACGCGATCCGCTCGCCGACCGCATCCGCGCACTGCTCGCTGGCCTCGTGCAGGCCGCAGCGTGGCACCAGGCCGTGCTGGCGAACTCGCCGGCCGCCTATCAGAGCTTCCGCGAATCCTACGCCGACAGCCCATATGCGCCAGTCGCGCTGCGGCTGCAGGGACAGCCTCGGCCCATCCCCGTGCTGCAACCGGGCCGTCTCATCATGCCACCGCAACTGGCGCCGATTGCGCGACCGTTCAATCCCGGCGCCCAGATCCAGAGCCATCCAGGCCCGCAACCGAAGCTGCCGGCCACCACCGTGCCGCCGCGCGGACCGCTGCCGCCAACGGTCGTCACGAGAGGCAATGCCATCAACAACGCGGGTCCCAACAAGGCCGTCGATCCCAGGCCAGTCGCTCAGACCAAGTTGCGGGACAGGATCATGCCGCCGGCAAATCCGCCTGTCGCCGCGAAGATCCAGCGCGATTCACTGAAGCGCAGTCCTGGGCGGCCATTCGACACCCGCGAGGTCCGGCATCCCTTCCCCGGCAATTCCGGACCGTTCAAGCCGAACATCAACGCGTCGCGTCCGTCGATGGCGCGTGGCCAAGGAGGGATGCAGGGCGGCCCGACGCGGGGCACGCCGCACGTCGCGCAGTCCGGACTGCGGATCGGCGGTGGGGGATCTGCAAAAGGCGGCCTCAGCTTTCACTGAGGCTTGATCGTCAGGCGATCAGCCTGGCGTAGAGCTCAGCATCGACATTGCCGCCGGACAAAACGATCACCACCGTCTTGCCCGCCACATCCAGCCGGCCGGCCAGCAATGCCGCAAGCCCGACCGAACCACCGGGCTCGACCACGAGCTTCAGCTCCCGGAAGGCAAAGCCGACCGCGCGCCCCACCTCCTCATCCGAGGCCTCGACCGCAGCCGATAGCAGTTGGCTGTTGATCGCGAAGGTGATCTCGCCCGGAATCGCCGCCATCAGCGCGTCGCAGATGGTGCGTCCCTTCGCATCATGGGCCTCGCGGTGGCCGGCCCGCAGCGAGCGCGCATGGTCGTCAAAGCCCTTGGGCTCAGCCACGACCATCCGGGTGCTCGGAAAATGCGCCTTCACCGCGGTCGAGACGCCGGCAAGCAGGCCACCGCCCGAAGCCGGGACGATCACCAGATCCGGCGACAGGCCGAGCGCCGCAAGGTCCTCGGCGATTTCACGACCGACGGTGCCCTGCCCTGCGATGACGTGGGGATCGTCATAGGGCGGCACCACCGTCGAGCCGCGCTTTGCTGCGATGTCGCGCGCGATCGCTTCGCGGTCCTCGCGATCGCGATCATAGAGCACGACCTCGGCACCGAACGCCTTGGTGCGCTCGCGCTTGGCCGCCGGCGCATCCGAGGGCATCACGATCGTGGCGTCCATGCCCAGCAATGTGGCGGCATGGGCGACGCCCTGCGCATGATTGCCGGAGGAGAATGCGACGACGCCGTTGCCGCGCGCTGCTTGCGGGATCGACGCCAGTTTGTTGTAGGCGCCGCGGAACTTGAACGAGCCGGTCCGTTGCAGCACCTCCGGCTTCACGAAGACGTTCGCCTTGAACTGCTCGCTCAGCACGGGAGCCGGCAGCAGCGGAGTCCGCACTGCCACGGGCGCGAGGACGCGTGCCGCCGCATCGATGTCGGCGGCGGTCACGGGCAGGATTGGGGAATGAGCTGTCATGCCCCTATTTTACCGCGCCCGATTGCCGAGAGGCAAGGGAGCCGGTGTCAGGCGGCGCGGGCGGCCAGTTGGGGAACCGGCGCGCGCTGCCGCAGCGGATCGGTCCAGGTGAGGATCTCGAAGCGGCCGTCCTCGTGCTCGACCAGCGCCGTGCAGCTCTCGACCCAGTCGCCGCAATTCATGTAGCGAATGTCGTCCTGATCGCGGATGACAGCGCAATGGATGTGGCCGCAGATCACGCCGTCAGCGCCATGCCTTCGCGCCTCGGAGGCCAGCGCCGTCTCGAACGCGCCGATGTAGTTCACCGCGTTCTTGACCTTCTGCTTGGCCCATTGCGACAGCGACCAATAGGGAACGCCGAACATGCGACGGAAGAAGTTGACCAGACGGTTCATCTGGATCGCGAAGTCATAGGCCTTGTCGCCGAGATGGGCGAGCCAGCGCGCGTTCTGCACGACCAGATCAAAGATGTCGCCGTGGATCACCAGATAGCGTTTGCCGTCAGCGCCGGTGTGGACGATGTTCTCGACGACATCGATGCCGCCGAAATGCGTGCCGTAATAACCGCGCAGGAACTCGTCGTGATTGCCGGGGATATAGACGATCTTGGCGCCCTTGCGCGCCTTGCGCAGCATCTTCTGCACCAGGTCGTTATGCGACTGCGGCCAATGCCAGCTCGATTTGAGCGCCCAGCCGTCGATGATGTCGCCGACCAGATAGATCGTATCTGCATCATGGTGGCGCAGGAAATCGACGAGGAGATTGGCCTGCGAGCCGCGGGCTCCGAGATGAACGTCCGAGATGAACAACGTCCGAAAGCGCCGAGCCGGGCTTTCTTCACCAGCAGTCTCAAGTCCCATGCGCGCCCACCTAACAGTCCCTGATGACACCGCGATGACGAAACGCCGCACCGGCAGAACCCATCCTGCCGGACCGCGACCGGACACCGCTCGTTCGACGACTCGCGACGTCCTTCGTCACTGCCCCGCGATACCAGCGGGGTGCGACAATCAGGCGACAGGCGGGCGGCGCGAACAGGGAAAATCAGCCTCCTATCTCGGCACGGTGACGACGCGCAGATTGTTGGTGGTGCCGGCCCGCGCGAACGGGATGCCGGCGACGACGACGAGCAGGTCGCCGGCTTCAGCGAACTCCTCCTGCACGGCGAAGAAGGTCGCGCGCTCGACCATCTCCTCGTAACTCTGCACGTCCTGCGACAGCACGCTGTGCGCGCCCCACAGCAGGCACATGCGCCGCGAGGTGTCCTCGTTCGGCGTGATCGCCAGAATCGGCAGGCTCGGCCGCTTGCGCGCAACGCGCGAGGCCGAGGTTCCGCTCGACGTATAGGCCACGATCGCCCTGGCGTGGATCGCCGAGGCGAGATCGGCCGCCGCGGTTGCCACCGCATGCGGCGGCGTCTGCTCCTCGCCCGGCTGCGTCGCCTCGACGATCGAGCGATACATCTTGTGGCCTTCGGTGGCCTTGATGATGCTGTCCATCATCGCCACCGCCTCGCGCGGGTATTGGCCGCTGGCAGACTCCGCCGACAGCATCACCGCGTCGGCGCCGTCATAGATCGCAGTGGCGACGTCCGAGACCTCGGCGCGCGTCGGCGTCGGCGTCGCCACCATCGAATCCAGCATCTGCGTCGCGACGATCACCGGCTTCACGGCGAGCCGGCAGGCACGCACCAGCTCCTTCTGCTTGCCCGGCACGTCCTCGTTGGGAATCTCGACGCCGAGATCGCCGCGCGCGACCATGATCGCGTCCGACAACTGGATGATGTCGTCGATCCGCTCCAGCGCCGCCGGCTTCTCGATCTTGGACATGATGCCGGCGCGGCCGTTGATGAGGCCCCTCGCCTCAAGCACGTCCGACGGCTTCTGCACGAACGACAGCGCCACCCAGTCGACGCCGAGCTCGAGCCCGAAGGCGAGATCGGAGCGGTCCTTGGCCGTCAGCGGCGACAGCTCCAGAATGGTGCCCGGCAGATTGACGCCCTTGTGATTGGAAATCGCGCCGCTGACGATCACCTTGGCCTCGATCCAGTCGTCGCCAAGGCCGGTGACGCGGACGCGCACGCGGCCGTCATCGATCAGAAGATCGTGACCGGGCGAGACCGCCGCAAAGATTTCCGGATGCGGCAACGGAATCGATGTCTTGTCGCCCTCGGTGCCGTTGAGGACAAATCGAATCGTCTCGCCGACTTCGACCTGGATCTTCTTGTCGCGCAGAGTGCCGACGCGAATCTTAGGACCCTGCAGATCCATCAAGATGCCGATCGGCCGCTGCACTTCCTTCTCGAGCGCGCGGATCGCGGCATGGACCTTGGCGTGATCGGCCTGGGTGCCGTGGCTGAAGTTGAGACGAAAGGTGTCCACACCGGCGAGGAACAGCGCTTTCAGCATCTCCGGAGAATTGCTCGCGGGACCGACAGTCGCAACGATCTTGGCTCGACGGTGACGACGCATGATGTGTCCTTTCTCCTTAAGCCGTGTCTCGCGTCTCTATGACACGCATGTGATTGGCATGCGCGGACGCAGCGGAAGCGCTGATATACGCCCCGCAGCGTCCATTGCAAGCGCGACACGGAACACGCCAGAATTGTGCAAGAGAACGGCACGCCTCAGGCGTTGGAGCCGTGGATCGCGTCGATGACGGCGTCGGTCACCTGCTTGGTCGTCGCCGTGCCGCCAACATCGGGGGTCAGGATGCCGGCTGCACAGACTTTCTCGACCGCAGCCATCAGCCGCGCGGCCGCGTCCGTCTCGCCGAGATGCTCGAGCATTTGCGCGCCGGTCCAGAACGTCGCGACCGGGTTGGCGATGCCCTTTCCGGTGATATCGAACGCCGAACCATGGATCGGCTCGAACATCGACGGGAAGCGCCGCTCCGGATCGATGTTGCCGGTCGGCGCCACGCCGAGGCTGCCGGCCAGCGCGCCGGCGAGATCGGACAGAATGTCGGCATGCAGATTGGTCGCCACGATGGTGTCGAGGCTCTTCGGCTGCAAGGTCATGCGCACGGTCATCGCATCGACCAGCATCTTGTCCCAGGTCACGTCGGGGAATTCGCGCGCCACTTCGGCGGCGATCTCGTCCCACATCACCATGCCGTGCCGCTGCGCATTCGACTTGGTGACGACGGTGAGGAACTTGCGCGGCCGCGACTGCGCCAGCTTGAACGCGTAGCGCATGATGCGGGTGACGCCGACGCGGGTGAAGACGGCGACCTCGGTGCCCACCTCCTCCGGCAGGCCGCGGTGCGCGCGGCCGCCCATGCCGGCATATTCGCCCTCGGAATTCTCGCGCACGATCACCCAGTCGAGATCGCCGACGCCGACATTGCGCAAGGGCGAGGCCACACCGGGCAGGATCTTGGTCGGCCGCACATTGGCGTACTGATCGAAGCCCTGGCAGATCGGCAGTCGTAACCCCCACAGCGTGATGTGGTCGGGCACGTCGGGAGCGCCGACCGCGCCGAAATAGATCGCGTCGAACTTCTTCAGCTCGGCGAGGCCGTCGGCCGGCATCATCACGCCGTGCTTCTTGTAGTAGTCCGAGCCCCAGTCGAAGGTCTTGACGTTGAAGCTGATGTCGCCCGAGCGCTTGGCGAGCGCCTCGAGCACACGGACACCTTCGGAGATGACCTCGGGGCCGATGCCGTCGGCGGGAATCGCGGCGATGGAATGGGTGCGCATGAAAGGGCTCCGTGTGATGGGTCAGGATTGCGTGGCCGCAGCGGCCTTTGCACGTTGAGAACGTGACAGCAACAGGGTCAGCACCGCCGATACCACCAGCAGCCCGGCGACGAAATAGAGCCCGCCGTTGAAGCTGCCGGTCTGGTCCTTGATCCAGCCGATCATCGCTGGACCGACGAAGCCGCCGAGATTGCCGATCGAGTTGATGGTCGCGATGCCCGCCGCGGCGGCCGAGCCGGACAGGAACATGGTGGGCATGCTCCACAGCGGCGGCTTCGAGGAGGAGATGCCGACATTGACGAGCGTGAGCGCGGCGAGCACGGCGGCGACACTGGTCGACAGCCCGGCCAGCCAGAGCCCGACGGCGGCGACGACGCAGGCCAGCACGACGTGCCAGGTGCGCTCGGCGGTGCGGTCGGAATGGCGCGCCCACAGGATCATGACGACCACGGCCACGGTCGGTGGCACCGCGTTGAGGAAGCCGACGGCGAACGACGACAGGCCGAACTGCTTGATGATCTGCGGCGCCCAGACGCCGAGCGTGTAGAGGCCGGCCGAGGTGCCGAAATAGACCAGCGCGAGCGCGAGCACGCGGATGTCGGCCAACCCGCGCCAGATGCTGTGGCTGGCGGTGGCGGCCTTGCTCGCCAGCTCGGCATTCATCGTGCGCACCAGCCAGTCGCGCTCGTCGTCGGCGAGCCAGCGCGCCTGCTCCGGACGATCGGTCATGTAGGCGAGCACGACGAAGCCGAGTAGCACCGCCGGCAGCGCCTCGATCAGGAACAGCCACTGCCAGCCCTTGAAGCCGAGAATGCCGTCCATCTCCAGCAGCGCGCCTGAAACCGGAGAGCCGAGAACCGTGGAGAGCGGCGCGGCGGCCATGAACAGCGCGGTGACGGCTGCGCGCTGGCGGGCCGGGAACCAGTAGGAGAGATAGAGGATGATTCCGGGGAAGAAGCCTGCTTCCGCAGCACCAAGCAGGAAGCGCAACACATAGAAGCTCGTCGGTCCCTGCACGAACGCCATCGCGCCGGAGACGATGCCCCAGGTGATCATGACCCGCGCGATCCAGATGCGGGCGCCGAACTTGTCCAGCGCGAGGTTGGAGGGGACCTCGAACAGGAAATAGCCCCAGAAGAAGATGCCGGCACCGAAGCCATAGGCCGAGGCTGAAAGCCCGATATCCTTGTTCATGGTCAGCGCAGCGAAGCCGACGTTGACGCGGTCGATGAAGGCTACGAAGTAGAGCAGCATGATGAAGGGCACGATGCGCAACGTGATCCTGCGCAGCACGCGCATCTCCAGCTCTCCGGCCATCGTCACCTCCCTGTCGCCCTGTTGTCGTTGATCCGACCACCGTAGGCGGCGAAAGGGACTGGCTTCAATGCCGGCGGTATTATACAAAAAAATGATATAATCGCGCGTCGTAAGGCACCCTCTCGATGGAATTGCACCAGCTCCGCTGCTTCGTCGCCGCCGCCGAGGAACTGCATTTTGGAAAAGCCGCGCAACGGCTGCAGATGCTGCCGTCGGCGCTGGGACGCCAGATCAAGCTGCTGGAAGAAGATCTCGCAACGCCGCTGTTCGCGAGAACCACGCGCGCGGTGTCGCTGACCGAGCATGGCGCGACGCTGCTGCGCGACGCCCGCGCCATCCTGGCGCGGGTCGAGGCGGTCGAGACCGGCTTCCGCCGCCGCGCGCGCGGCACCGGAGCGCAGCGACTGCGCGTCGGGGCCATCGACAGCGCAGCCGCCGGCCTGCTGCCGCAGCTGCTGCATGATTTTCGTGACAGGCATCCGGGGATCGCGGTGCAGATCATGGAGGAGAAGACGATCCGGCTGCTGCCGAAGATCCTCTCCGGCGCACTCGACCTCGCCTTCGTCAGGCCGCCCGAGCGCGCCGACCCGCGGCTCGAATTCCGCGCCCTGCTCAGCGAGAGCGCCGTGGTGGCGCTGCCGCAGCGGCATCGGCTGGCGTCGCGCGCCTCGGTCTCGCTGGCCGACATTGCGGACCAGCCGCTGATCGTGCCGGACAGGAGATCGCGGCCGCACAGCCACGACCTCACCATGAAGCTGTTCGCCCAGGCCGGGCTGTCGCCCGACGTGGCGCAGGTCGCCGACGAGAAGCAGACCATCGTCCATCTCGTCGGCGCGCGGCTCGGCATCGCCATCGTGCCGCGCTGGACCGCACGGCTGGCGGTGTCCGGCGTGCGCTTCGTGCCGCTGCGCCTGAAGCGCGGCAGCAGCGCCGGACGGCTGCCGCTGGCCGCGGCCTGGCTGCGCGGCTCGCGCGATCCGGCGCGCGAGGCCATGCTCGGCGTGCTCGATGCGCGGCTCGGGAAATATGCGCGCGGCGCTTGAACTGCGGCGATCCGCGGAGAGCAGACGATGCCGCGACATCTCGGCCTCATGGTTCGAGACGCGCGCCAAGCGGCGCGCTCCTCACCATGAGGGTTGAGCCTTTTCGCCGAGAGGGTTGCAGAGAGGAATGGAGCTTGGGCCACGCTCACACCCCTCGTTCCGCAACGACAGCCCTCGTCCTGAGGAGCGCGCCGCTTGGCGCGCGTCTCGAAGGACGGGCGGCACGCGTGGTTGCCCCACTTCTTGCTCAACTGCGATTTCCCCCTACCCCGGCAGCGGCGCCTCCGCGATGTCGAGCAGCGCGCCCAGTCCGTGGCGCAGGCTGCGCATCGGCTGCTGCTCCGAGGACAGGCCGAGCGCCAGCAGCGAGCGGCCCGTGACCTCGTAGACATGGCCGAACGGCAGCGACTGGAGCTGGGCGTCCGGCTGGTTGGTGTCGAGCAGCGCGAGCCAATTGTGCCCCTCCGGAACCGAGGGCAGCGTGAAGTTCACGACGTCGAAATGCGCATTGTAGATCAGCAGCAGCGTCGCGTCCGAGCCGCGGCGCTTGACGCCGGTCTCCTGGGCGCGGCCGTCGAGCAGCATGCCGAAGCAGCGCGCGTTGTCGTCGGTCCACTGCTCGGTCGCCATCTCCTCGCCCGACGGATCGAGCCAGGTCACGTCGTTGACGCCGAGGTCCTCATTGTGCGAGCCGATCAGGAAGCGGCTGCGATAGAGGATCGGAAACGCCTTGCGCATGGCGATCAGCTTGCGCGTGAATTCGCGCAACGCCCGCCCCTGCGGCGTGATGCCCATCCAGTCGAGCCAGGTCGTCTCATTGTCCTGCGCATAGGCGTTGTTGGTGCCGTTCTGGGTATGGCCGAACTCGTCGCCGGCGAGCAGCATCGGCGTGCCATGCGACAGCAGCATCGTGGCCAGCAGATTGCGCTTCTGGCGCTCGCGCAACGCGGTGATCTCGGGGTCGTCGGTCGGTCCCTCGACGCCGCAATTCCAGGAGTGGTTGTTGCTGTGGCCGTCGCGATTATCCTCGCCATTGGCCTCGTTGTGCTTGTCGTTGTAGGAGACGAGGTCGTTGAGGTTGAAGCCGTCATGCGCGGTGATGAAGTTCACGCTCGCCCAGGGGCGGCGGCCGCGCTTGTTGAACAGATCGCCCGAGCCGGAGATGCGCTTGGCGAAATCGGCGAGCGTGCCGCCATCGCCCTTCCAGAACGCACGCGCGGTGTCGCGGAACTTGTCGTTCCATTCCGCCCAGCCCGGTGGAAACTGGCCGACCTGATAGCCGCCCGGACCGATGTCCCAGGGCTCGGCGATCAGCTTGACGCTCGACAGCACAGGGTCCTGACGACAGGCATCCAGGAAGCTGCCGCCCTCGTCGAAGCCATAGGGCTCGCGCGCCAGGATGGTGGCGAGATCGAAGCGGAAGCCGTCGACCCGCATCTCGGTCGCCCAATAGCGCAAGGAGTCCGCGACGAGCTGCAGCACGCGCTGGTGCGACAGGTTCACCGTATTGCCGGTGCCGGTGTCGTTGATGTAGTAGCGTTTCTGGTCCGGCATCAGCCGGTAGTAGCTGGCATTGTCGATGCCTTTGAAAGACAAGGTCGGCCCGAGCTCGTTGCCTTCGGCGGTGTGGTTGTAAACCACGTCGAGGATCACCTCGATGCCGTTGGCGTGGAACTGGTTGACCATGGTCTTGAATTCGGTCGCGAACGGCGTCTTCAGATAGCGCGGCTCCGGTGCGAAGAAGCCGATCGAATTGTAGCCCCAGTAGTTGCGCAGCCCCTTCTCGACCAGATAGCTGTCGTCGATGAAGGCGTGGATCGGCAACAGCTCGGCCGAGGTGATGCCCAGGGAGCGCAGATAGGCCGGAATGTCCTGATGCGCGAGACCGGCGAAGGTGCCGCGGTCGGCCTCGGGCACCAGCGGATGCAGCTTGGTGAAGCCCTTGACGTGCATCTCGTAGAAGATCGTCCGCTCCCACGGAATTTCCGGCTTACGTGAGGTGCCCCAGGTGAAGGCGGGATCGATGACCCGGCACTTCAGCATCAAGGGCGCACTGTCGCGGTCGTCGAACGACAGGTCCTTGTCGGCATGATCGAGCCGATAGCCGAACAGCTCCGGCCCCCAGCGCAGGTTGCCGACGAGCTGCTTGGCATAGGGGTCGATCACGAGCTTGTTCGGATTGAACCTGTGACCGGCGTCCGGCTCGTAGGGTCCATGCACGCGATAGCCATACACCGTGCCGGGCCGCGCGGCCGGCAGGTAGCCGTGCCAGACCTCGTCGGTGTATTCGGGCAGCTCGATGCGCTCGAGCTCGAACTCGCCGGTGTCGTCGAACAGGCACAGCTCGATCTTGGTCGCATGGGCGGAAAAGATCGCAAAGTTGACGCCGAGCCCGTCCCAGGTGGCGCCGAGCGGAAACGGCCGGCCTTCGCTGATCTTGGTCCTGCGCAGGTTGAATGCGGCCCGCGTCAACGCGTCACCGAGGTCGGTGCGTTGGTCCATCCTTTGCCCCCTTCGTCCGATTCCCCAGATCGATTGCCGGGGGTCTCGATGATCAGCGTCGATTGCTAGGTTGCCGCTGGCGTCTCGTCCGGCACGATCACTTCCGCCTTGGTCTCGGTCACCGTCACCGACGCGATCACAGCTCCTTCCGGCGCTGCCTTCGCGGCTCGCTGCTGCGCGACTTCCTTGGTGATGGCAGCGATGGAGTTGCCGATGCGTTCGACCATCTCGGACAATTCCCCGGGCGACATCTTCAGCCGCTTGGTCACCACGCGGACCTGGGCCTGATCGGTCATGTCGAGCTTGTTGCGGGACGGCTGAATCTTCGGACGGCGCATCGGGAGTCCTCCTGCATGCCAGCTAACCTTGAGTGCGGAATTTGGTTCCCGCGCTCCCTCCCCCTGGGCATCGCCGTGAAGACGTGCGTCACTGCTCTCGCGGCGCTAGGCGCCCAAGTGATGTCATCGGTGTTGCCCCCCGATCAGGCAGAGGGCGCAGGGAATGCCGGGAGCTGGCCGCCCCCATGGCCCGCCTGCAGAAAAAAAGCAGGCGGCAGTCACCACAGGTTCAGCCGAGACATCCCGGCATTCCCCGCGCGATGGTTTTCACGCTTACTTCGCGATCTCCCCGGTGTACCGGCTTGTTAGTCACCGTCGCCCTCGGGATCATCGCCCGAAGACTTGGCGCCAGCATCGGGGCGCCAGGACCACGCGACTTCGCGTCCGCAAGCTGCCGTTCGTCCGCGCGAGTCGCCCCACGCTGCGGCACCCTGCAGCCACCGCATCCCGCGCCCAACGTTCCGTGACGATCGCGAAGCGCCCCTCTCGAGGAGCACGGGATGGAGACAATCAAGCACGATTTCCGAAAAATGGCAACAGATTTATTTTTCTCAGAAATACAGACTAGTTCCGATCAGCCCGAGCAAGCATCGGGCGGCGCGTGCCCGCTCCGTTGACGATTGGGGTCTTGTCAGATCGCAATCGGCGCCTACCGGGGAGGCCGACGGCGGCTTGGCTCAGACGGGCGTTGTGCATAGGGGTTCGGCAAGCACATGGCCGAAATGCCCGCAGCCCCCGCTCTACACGCCTCCCACGACCTGTACTGGCACGAGATTGTGCTGGAACCGCCCCACTCCCATGTCTGGAGGCACACCGGATCAATGCCATCGAACCGTTGAGCTGCGGCCGGAGCGGTTGCAAGCACTGTGATCGAAGTCATGAGGAGAAGCGCGCGCATCATCACACATCATGGCACGAGGCTGATCAATCCGAAAGGGTCTGCCGGCGCGGCGATCTCGAACTCGGGTAAAGCCCTTTGCCGCGGACGACGCTGCCGTAGGCTGGGCAAAGCGACGCCAAAGGCGGCGCGTGCCCACCATCGGCGGCGCTGGGTGCGGGCGGTGGGCACGGCGCGCGCGAAAGCTCGCCCGACAAGGCCTCGCCCCGGCGCGCCTTTGCCCACCCTACGGTCCCTCGTCAATCATGACCGGCCCGGTGACCTTCTTCCGAATGGCCTCGACCGCAATCCTGTCCCGCCCTACCCGAACAGATGCGCCAGCCAGAATGCCGCGCCGGCGGCGAGGCCGCCGACCAGCGCAGTCTGCAGCGCCGACTTGATCTTGTTGACGCCGGTGAAGTGGCCTTTGATGGCGCCGAAGATCAAGAGCGCGATGCCGGTTGCGACCACGGAGATCCGGAGTGCGGACGAGATGTCAGGCGCCAGCATGTAGGGGATCAGCGGGATCAGGCCGCCGATCACGTAGGAGCCGCCGATGGTCACGGCGCTGACCGGCGCGCGCTTCGGATCCGGGCGTTCGAGACCGAGCTCGAAGCGCATCATGAAGTCGACCCAGCGCTTGCGATCGGACGCGATGGCGTCGACCACGGTGGTCAAGGCCTGGCCTTCGAGACCATAGCCGCGGAAGATCGCCGCAACCTCCTCGACCTCGCGGCCGCGAAGGTGCTCGATCTCGTCGTGCTCCCGCTTCTCCTCGGCGGCATAATGCTCGGCGTCGGAGCGGGCGGCGAGATAGCCGCCGAGCCCCATCGCGATCGCGCCGGCGACGACCTCGGCAAGGCCGGCGGTGACGATCACGTCGGTCTTGGCGACCGCAGCCGAGAGACCGGCGGCGAGCGCGAACGGCACGGTGAGCCCGTCGGCCATGCCGATCACGACGTCGCGGACGACTTCCGACGCGGTGAAGTGCTTTTCGATGTGCGGCGTTGCCGGCATGACGGCCTCCGATGGCGTGATCGACGGAAGCCTCTTAGCAGGCCCGGATGACAGGACCGATCACCGCAGTCCCGGCACCATCCGCCGCAGGGTGCGATCGTGCAGCCAGTAATGATGCAGCAGCGCCGCACCGGCGTGCAGGCCGATCAGGATCATCAGGCCATTGGCCAGCGCCTCGTGCATCTCCTTCAAGTCGTGGGCGAAGCCGCGGTCGCCGACCCAGGGTGAGGCGATCTCGAACAGGCCGAACACCGGCAAGCCGTAGCCGCGGGCAAACTGGGTGACGATGCCGAGGACCGGAATGGCGAACATGATGCCGTAGATCAGCAGATGCGTGATCTCGCCGACGTGAACGGTCCACGCGCCGAATTTGGTCGCTTCAGGCGCCGGCGGCGGATCGGCCAGACGCCAGGCCAAGCGCGCGAGCGCAAAGCCCAGCATCGCCAGCCCGAGCGAGACGTGCATGAACAGGCCCGTGTCATGAGAGCCGCGTGGCAGGATGTCGCCGAGATGACCCGAGATCCAGGCCGCCGGCACCAGCACGGCGACGATCCAGTGCAGCCCGATCGCGACGGACCCATACGCCTTGGCGGAATTTCGAATACGCATGATCAGCTTCCTTCGACCATTGGGCACCCCCGCGGTGGCAAGCCGCGTGGGGCGTCATGACCTGAGGCAATAGCTGACCGGGGGCGTCGCGCCGCTGACGCGGGATGTCAGCCTGCTGTCAGAATGGACGGCGCCGGGGTCGCCTGGGACATCGCGGGCTGCGGCCAGCGGAGCGCCGAGACGATGGCCGGCGCGATCGTGATCCTGGCGCCGCCCAGCTCGGAACGGCCGATCTGCAGCCGCCAGCCATAGGCTTCGAGCACGTCCTGCACGATCGCGAGCCCCAGCCCGCTGCCCGGCCCCTGCTCGTCGAGGCGGCCGCCGCGCTCGAGCACGCGGCCGATCTTCGCGTCCGGAATGCCCGGACCGTCATCCTCGACGATGACGATCAGAGGGGTCGCATTCGCGACGATGCGAACCGTGCTCGCCGCATGACGCGCGGCGTTCTCCAGCAGATTGCCGAGCACCTCGGCGAGATCCGTCCGATCCATGGCGACGCTCAGGCCCGGGGGCACCTCGCCATCGAAGCTGACATGGGCGGCCGCCGGCGTGCGGCCGAGCGTCCCGAGCAGCGCATTCACCAAAGGCGCGAGCTCGGTCGCGGCCTCCGGCCCGCCGCGGGCCTTGCCGCGCAGCCGCGCCAGCGCCAGCTCGCGATCAACCTGCCGGCTCATCGCCTCGGCGACATCCTCGATGTTGCGCGCCAGCTCGAGCTGGCCGAGCTCCCACAAGCGCGCGGCGTCGGCCGTGAGGGCGGCGAGCGGCGTCTTGAAGCCGTGAGCGAGATCGGCCGCACGGCTGCGCGAGCGCATGATCTCGCGCTGCTGCGCATCGAGCAACGCGTTGACCTCCTCGACCAGCGGCGCCACCTCGGTCGGCACGTCCACGGGAAGATGCTGGCGCCGACCGCTGCGGATCTCGGCGACGCCACGGCGCAGCACGCCGAGCGGACGCAGGCCGAGAGTGACCTGAACCGACGTGCCGACGGCGAGGATGACGGCCAGCACGGCGAGCGCGATCGACAGATCCTTGGCGAAGGTCAGCACCGCGCTGGTGGCACCGTCGAGGCCGTAGGCCACGGCCGCGCGCACGCGGATCTGGCTTTCCGGATTCATCAGGATGCCGCGCTCGGCGACCAGCACGTGTTCGCCATCCGGCCCGGCGAGCTCATGCTGATGCACGTCGCTCGGTCCGGGCTCGTCGATCGGCAGCGGCAGGATGGTGTCCCACAGCGAGCGCGAGCGCAGCAACTGGCCATGATCGTCCGAGATCTGCCAGTACAGCCCCGACAGCGGCACCACGAAGCGCGGATCGGCCGGCGGCCGCGCGACCACGATGCGCCCTTCCGCATCGACCTCGAGGCCGTTCAGCAATTGGCGCAGGTGAATGTCGAGATCGGAGGCGAGCGTCCGCGCGACGTGGCGCTTGAACAGCACGACCATGCCGAAGCCGGCGACGCCGAGCGCGACCAGCAGCGCGATGGTGCCCGCCGCCACCAGCCGCAGCCGCAGCGAGCCGAGCCTCATTCCGCCGTCTCCGGGATCATGTACCCGAAGCCGCGGCGGGTCTCGATGATGTCGGCGCCGAGCTTCTTGCGGACGCGCCGGATCAGCACCTCGAGCGCGTTGGAATCGTGCTCGTGGCCGAGGCCGTAGACGTTCTCCTCCAGCTCATGCTGCGGCACGACGCGGCCGCTCTGCCGCAGCAGATAGGCGATCAGCCGGTATTCGAGCTGCGACAGCGTCACCGGCACGCCGGACAGGCTGACCTTCATCTGGCGCTCGTCGAGCGTCAGGTCGCCGGACGAGAGCACCGGCGCCGCACGGCCGGCGGACCGCCGCACGATCGCGCGCAATCGCGCCAGCAGCTCCTCGTTGCGAAACGGCTTCGGCAGATAGTCGTCGGCGCCGGCATCGATGCCGTCGACCCGCTCCGCCCAGCTCGCGCGCGCCGTCAGGATCAGCACCGGCATGTGTCGCCCCGCGCCGCGCCAGCGCTTCAGCACCGACAGGCCGTCCATGCCGGGGAGGCCGAGATCGAGGATCACGGCGCCATAATCCTCGGTGTCGCCGAGAAACCAGGCCTGCTCGCCGTTGTCGGACGTTTCGACCAGATAGCCCGCCGCCTGCAGCGTCCGCACCAGGTCGGACGCCAGCCGCGGATCATCCTCGACCAGCAGCACACGCATCTACTTTTCCTCGATCCGTTCGATCTCGCCGCTGCGCGCATCGACATAGACCTCACGCACGCGGCCATCGCGGCCGATCACCCGAAACTCATAGCGCCAACGGCCACGCAGGCGCTCGACATCGATCCCCATCACGTCGCCGGCGACCCGGCCACGCAATCTCGGCAGGATCTGCGACAGCGGCAAGACGTCGCCCGCCTCCACGGCATGACGCATGGCATCACGGCGCTCACGATCATCCTCGCGCGCCACCGTCGCCGCGGACGCAGCCGTAGAGATCAGCATCGCAGATGCCGTGATGCGCATGAACCGTCCAATTTGAGGCAAATGCATGATCCTTCCGGGGCCTGACGCCGTCATCTTCAGAGATCGTCGTCATTCGTTGCGCTCTCGCCACTGGTTCGAATTGCGGGGCACGAATTGCGGAGCATTCGCAAATGCTACCGAGGTGGTGCGGATGATAGTTTGAACTTCCGATGTCGGAATTGCGCATCAGACAGATGCGGGGGTGGAAACTCGCACAGGATCGGCATCCTGCCCGAGGCAAGCTGACTCCCCGCTGACACGACCCGACGGGATGCCGTCAGTCTCGTTGCAGCATGATCGCTTCAGGACGGAGCGAGCCGGGGGCGGTGAGTTCGGAGACGAGCATGCGTAAGACGATGACATTGGCAGCCGTGCTGGCGGGGCTGGGCGGCATCTTGGCCATGTCACAAGCCAGCCGGGAGACGGCGCCCACGCTGGTGCCGGTAGCCCGTGCCGTGGACGGCGGTCTTGAAGCTGATCTTGGAGCCGGTCTTGGAGCTGGTCTTGGGGCCTACCCGCATCTTGCGGCGCTGCATGCGCGGGCCGAAAGCCCGCCGCTGAGCTACGAGCCGGCCCGCCGCGAGCGCGAAGGCGACGACGACGATCAGGACGAGCCGCGGCGGTGAGGCGAACCGGCCCCTGGCGAAGCACCGACCGGAGCTAGGCCGGCAGTCCCGCTTCGTACCAGCGACGCGTCGCCCTGACGATGCGCACGACCGAGAGCATCACGGGGACTTCGACGAGAACCCCGACGACGGTCGCGAGCGCGGCCCCCGAGTCGAGCCCGAACAGGCTGATCGCGGCGGCAACCGCCAGCTCGAAGAAATTGCTGGCGCCGATCAAGGCGGCCGGAGCCGCGACGCACCAGGCCACGCCGAGCCGGCGGCTCAGCCAATAGGCGATCCCCGCGTTCAGATAGACCTGGATCAGGATCGGCACGGCAAGGATCGCGATGACGACCGGCTGCTTCAGGATCTGCTCGCCCTGGAAGCCGAACAGCAGCACGAGCGTACCGAGCAGCGCCGCGAGGGAGACCGGTTGCAGCACCCGCAAGGTGCGCTCCAATGCCCCGCCCTTCGTCCGCAACAAAGAGCGACGCCAGAGTTGCGAGATGATGACGGGCACAACGATGTAGAGCAGCACCGACAGCAGCAGGGTGGCCCATGGCACCGAGATCGAGGCGACGCCGAGCAGCAAGCCCACCAGCGGCGCGAACAGGAACACCATGATGACGTCGTTGAGCGCGACCTGGCTCAGCGTGTAGTGCGGCTCGCCCTCGCACAGATTCGACCAGACGAACACCATCGCCGTGCACGGCGCCGCGGCCAGCAGGATCAGACCCGCCACGTAGGACGACAACTGGCTTGCGGGGAGCATCGGCGCGAACACATGGCCGATGAAGACGCTGCCGAGCAGAGCCATCGAAAACGGCTTGATGGCCCAGTTCACGACCAGGGTGACGCCGATGCCGCGCC
Source organism: Bradyrhizobium sp. SZCCHNR1053 (assembly GCF_032381235.1). NCBI lineage: Bacteria > Pseudomonadati > Pseudomonadota > Alphaproteobacteria > Hyphomicrobiales > Nitrobacteraceae > Bradyrhizobium > Bradyrhizobium sp. SZCCHNR1053. The sequence continues at coordinate 254,560 of NZ_JAUHJM010000007.1, read as the reverse complement.
AATGCTCCTTCACGTTGCCGAGTGCGGCGAAATCGATCTTCAGCAGCATCGGAATGATCATCAGCCAGATCAGGGCCGCGACCGGCAGATTGACCCGTGCCACCTCCGCCGACGCGACAGCCGCGAACAGCCCCGGCATGAGATGGCCGAGACCGATGCCTGCGACGATGCAGAGCAGGACCCAGACCGTCAGATAGCGCTCGAAGATCGTCATCAGATCAGGCCACGTCGGAGCGGAACGACGTTGCCCCCTCGCCCGTCCCGATCTCGCGCAGCCGCGTGCCGAGCGACATCGAATCGATGCGACCGAGCGGCAGATTGATGAAGGCGTCGATCCTGTTCTTCAGATAGCGGAAGGCGGTCGTGAACGCCGCGAGCTTCTCCAGCTCCGTGCCTTCGGCCACCGCCGGATCCTCGATGCCCCAATGCGCGGTCATCGGTTGCCCCGGCCAGATCGGACACGCCTCGCCGGCGGCGTTGTCGCAGACGGTGAAGACGAAATCCATCGCCGGCGCGCCGGCGACGGCGAACTCGCTCCAGCTCTTCGAGCGCAGATCGTCGGTCGGATAGTCCATGCGCACGAGCGTCTCGAGCGCCAACGGATGCACCGCGCCTTTCGGCGTGCTGCCGGCCGAGAAGGCGCGGAAGCGGCCGGCGCCGTCCTTGCGCAGGATCGACTCCGCCAGCACCGAGCGCGCCGAATTTCCGGTGCAGAGGAACAGCACATTGTAGACGCAGTCAGACACGATTCTTCTCCTTGCGCTTGGGCGGACAGCAGGGGGTAAGGCTTGCGACGACGGGCGCGCAGACCTCCGGTCGGCCGCCGCAACAGTCCTGCAGCAGAAACAGCGCGACCTTCTGAAATTGCGCGAGGTCGATGCGGTAGACGATCGATCGGCTGTGCCTGATCGAGCTGACGAGGCCGGCGCGCGCCAACACGGACAGATGCGCCGACAGCGTGTTCTGCGGCACCTCCAGCAGACGTGCGAGCTCGCCGGCCGGCAGACCGTCGGGCTCGTGCTGCACCAGGGTGCGAAAGGCCTGCAGGCGCGTCGGTTGCGCCAGCGCCGCCAAGGCCAGAACGGCTTGTTCGTTTTCCATATATCCAGAATTATCGATATATAGAGTCGGCGTCAAGGCCGACGAGCTCGAATGGTCGTTGTCGACGAACGGAGACGACGCGCCCGAAGGCTCATCGCAAGCGCAGGCGGGTGCCGTCGACGATGAGCTCGCCGTCCCGTTCCATGCGCGCCAGGGCGCGATAGAGCGCCTCATGGGTGACGCCGAGCTCGGCGGCCCAGTCCTTCTTCGACCGGCCGAGCTCGACCTCGCCGCCCTCCCCTTCGGTCTCGATGAAGTGGACGATCCGCTCGCGCGCCGTCTTCAGGCTGAGCCGCTCCGACTGTGCCCGGACCGTGCGCAACTCGCGGGCGAGATGGTCGTACCATCGGTCCCTGATCTCGGGACGGCGCAGCACCTCGGCGAAGGCCTTGCGGTCGATCGCGAGCAGCGCTGAATCCTGCGCCGCGACGGCGTCGCAATGATACGACGCCTGATCGAGGCTGGCCTCGGCGAGAAAGCCCCGCCGCGCACGCTGCAGGATGATGTCGTCGCCGGCGCGCGAGCGGCGCAGCAATCGCACCTCGCCGGTCAGCACGAAGAACATCGCCCGCGGTCGATCGCCCCGACAGAACACCGTGCCCTGGCGCGGCACCTGGACGCGCCGGGTCTGCAACCGCGCGGCCGCCGGCAGAGCGGCAAGCAATGGCGACAGCCGTGCAAGGGCGCGCCAGTCGAGCGGCGGGCGCGTGCCCTCGGGCGGGAGATGGATGATCCTCGGCATATGATCAGGATCATATGTGCCGCCGGCTGCGCGGTCTAGGGAAGACGTCACCGCGTTCGCTCAAATGGAGGTCCTCATGCGCCTGCGTCTTGCCGCCATTGTGCTGGCCTTCGTTGCGTCCGCCGGCATCGCCACGGCGCAGCACCACGGCCATCACGACCACGGCAGCCACGGGGCGCTTCCGCCAGACCCGCGCGAGCGGGTGGCGTTTCCGCCCGATCTCGCCGAGCACACCCTCGCCAACATGCGCGACCATTTGCTGGCGCTGCAGCAGATCAACGACGCGCTGGCGGCGGGCGAGCCGGACAAGGCCGGCCAGATCGCTGAGCAACGCCTGGGGATGAGCTCGCTGCGGCTGCACGGTGCCGCTGAGGTCGCCGGGTTCATGCCGCAGGGCATGCAGGAGGCCGGAACGACGATGCACAAGGCGGCGAGCCGGTTCGCCATCGAAGCGCAGAACGCGGGCGTGACCGGAGACCTCAAGCCGGCGCTGAAGGCGCTCGGCGAGACGATGGCCGCCTGCGTCGGCTGCCATGCCGGCTACCGGCTGAGATAGCGCGCCGGACAACCGACCGCGCGCGGCGCGCGCTCATATATATTTCCAATATTCTAGAAATATCGTTTGACTCCGGCGGGCCGCATCCTTCACGCCATGAAGCTCGATGACGCCGCTGCCCGCCTGGAAGCCCTTGGCAACACCACGCGCCTGAAGATCTACCGCGCGCTGGTGCGCGCCGGGCATGCCGGGATGCCGGTCGGCCGGCTGCAGGAGCGGCTGAAGGTCCCGGCGTCCACGCTGTCGCACCACGTCAAGACGCTGGTCGCGGTCGGGCTGATCTCGCAGATGCGCGAGGGCACGACGCTGGTCTGCCATGCCGAATACGACGTGATGCGGTCCCTGCTCGGCTTTCTGGTTTCCGAATGCTGCGTCGAGGAGCGCGACTGCGGCACCGCGAGGCCGGCCGCTTGATGATCTCGCCTTTTAATTCGATACTTCTAGAAATATAGGAGGAGTAAATGACGGACGCCAAGACGGTCGCGATCATCGGCGCCGGCCACTCGGCGATCGGCACCTTGATCGACCTGGCCGCATTGGCCGAGGACGCGCCGGGCACGCAGGCGATCTGGCTGTTGCGCAGCGACGATCCGGCGAAGGCGTTCGGCGGCGGCAGCGCCGCTGAAGCTGCCGGAGACCGGCGTCTGCACCCGCGGCGGACTGGAGAGCATTGCAGCCCTGTCCGGCTGCTGTGGCGGACCGGCGCCGTCCGGCGTAGACAGTTGCTGTGCCGATGATGCCAAGGCCAAGGAGGCTGGCCGCAGCGGCTGCGGCTGTTCGTGACGTAGAGCCAAGCAGAGGTCTAACGGAATGCAGGCACGACGGCTGGGCGTGGTCATCGCTCTCGGCACCGCCCAGACGCTGGCCTGGGGATCGAGCTACTATCTTCCCGCGATCCTCGCCGACCCGATCGCCAGGGATCTCGGCCTGTCCAACAACTGGTTCTTCGGCGCGTTCTCGGCCTCGCTGATCATCTCCGGCCTGTTGGGTCCGCGCATCGGCCGCCAGATCGACCGCGTCGGCGGCCGTCAGGTGCTGTGCGCCTCCAACATCGTGCTGGCGATCGGGCTGGCGCTGCTCGGCCTGTCGCATTCGCTGTGGGTGATGGCGCTGGCGTGGCTGTGGCTCGGCGTCGGCATGGGGCTCGGCCTCTATGACGCCGCGTTCGGCGCGCTCGGGCGCATCTATGGCAAGGATGCACGCGGCGCGATCACCGGCATCACCCTGATCGCGGGCTTCGCCTCCACCGTCGGCTGGCCGCTGAGCACGCTGGGGCTCGCGACGATCGGCTGGCGCGAGACCTGTTTCGCCTGGGCGATCGCGCACCTCGTGATCGGCCTGCCGCTCAATTTGTCGCTGCCGCGTGCAACGCAGATGGCACCCGGCGAGGTGCCGACGGGCAAGCCCAACATCCCGCTCGACCGCCCGATGGTGCTGATCGCGTTCGCGATGGCGGCGGCCTGGACGGTGACCGCGGCGATGGCGGTGCATCTGCCGCGGCTGATGCAGGCGTTCGGCGCGACGCCGGCGCAGGCGCTGTTCGCAGGCATGATGATCGGGCCGGCGCAGGTCGCCGCGCGGGTGTTCGAGGCCGGCTTCCTCAGCCGCTTCCATCCGCTCGCCTCGGCGCGGCTCGCCTGCATCACCCATCCGATCGCCGCCGTGACGATCGGTCTGTTCGGCGGCGGCGCCGCGGCGGCCTTCGCGCTGCTGCACGGCTCCGGCAACGGCATCCTGACGATCGCTCGCGGCACCCTGCCGCTCGCGATCTTCGGCCCCGTCAACTACGCCTACCGGCTCGGCCTGATCGGGGCGCCGTCACGGATCTGCCAGGCCTTCGCGCCGCTGCTGTTCGGCCTGCTGATCGACGGGCTCGGCCGCGGCGTGCTGATCGTGTCGGCGAGCCTCAGCCTGTCGGCGCTCGCCGCCTTGATGCTGCTCCCGGCCGGGCGCGCCGAGGCGGCGGTGCCACGCAGCACGACCGACAAGGCGGCCTGAGCCGGTAGCACTTCCTTAACCAGCTTGCTGCGCGCACAGCCCACCTTGCCGCTGCGGACGGGCATCCTGGGGCGCATATACGGAAAGTTGAAGGTTGGATTGAAGGATACCCGTGGTCATACGGGGGTGTTCACCACACGATGGCATTGCAGCGCAAACACATGCTTCGTGTCGGGGCGGTGGCCGCCTGCGTCGGGATCTTCCTGGCCGGCGCCGATTTCGCCGTGACCGCGCTGATCGGCAACCAGACCGCGCGGCAGCTCAGCGAGCTCAGCAAGGTGGCGCTGCGCCGTTCCGAGACCGCGATCGACTCGGCCGGATCGATCCTGAACCGTCTCATCGCGAAAGGACCGATGGATTGCAGCGCCGTCGCGTTACAGGCGCTGCGCCTTCACGTCTATCAAGGCACCATCATCAAGGACATCCGCACCGTCGATCGCGACGGTGCGGTCGAGTGCGCCGCCTATTCCGAAACGCTCGAATTCGACAATGGCTGGGCGCGGCGCGACGAGATGTTCAAGTCCGCCGACGGCGAGCTGCGGCTGTTCCGCGTCGAGCAGTTCACCGGCGCCGCGTTCGGCGTGATGCGCGACATCGACGCGCAACGGTCGCTGGCGGCGATCCTGCGCATCGACGGCAACCTGCTGGACGTGATGCCGGTCGGCCTGCGCGCCGAGAGCAATGTCACCCTGACCCTGCCCGATGGCGAGCAGGTGGCCGGCTATCAACCCGATACATTAGCCAAGACGCCGGCGCAGACCGTCGCCTTCACCACCGTGTCTGACCGCTATCCGCTGCAGGCCACGATCCATGTGCGACCGCAGAGCCTGAGCGCGCGCCGCGACCTCGCTTATCTCCTGACGATGCTCGCCGCCGGCACGCTGGGCGGCATGTTCGGCCTGCTGCTGGCGAGCTATCTCAGCCGTCCGGTGGACCCGGTCGCCGAGCTCGATCGCGCGCTCGCGGCCAACGAGTTCAAGCCCTATGTGCAGCCGACCTTCCGACTGAAGACCGGCGACATCGTCGGCTGCGAGATCCTGGCGCGCTGGGAGAAGCCGGACGGCCGGCTGATCCCGCCGATGAGCTTCATCCCGCTCGCCGAGAGCACCGGCCGCATCGAGAAGCTGACCTGGCAGCTTCTCAAGACCGCCTTGCGCGAGCTGCAGCCGGAGATGAAGCAGGACAAACTGTTCAAGCTGTCCGTCAACATCACCCCGCGCCATCTGCTCGGCGACCGCTTCATCGACGATCTGCGTAACACGGTCGCGTCGTCATCGGTCTCCCCCCGCCAGGTCGTGCTCGAGGTCACCGAGCGCGAGGAGCTCGCCGATCTCGCCAAGGCGACTGATGTCGTGAAGGAGCTCAGCGAGCTCGGCTTCCGCGTCGCGCTCGACGACGTCGGCATCGGCCATAGCGGCCTGTCCTATATCCAGCGGCTGGGCGCGCGTATCCTGAAGATCGACAAGTTCTTCGTCGACGCGATCACCCGCGACCAGTCCGCCATCGTGGTGGTGCAGATGCTGGTGGCGCTGGCGCGCGAGCTCGACATGTCCGTGGTCGCCGAGGGCATCGAGCATCAGGAGCAGGTCGACGCGCTGATCGCCTGCGGCGTCGAGGAGGGCCAGGGCTATCTGGTCGCGCCGCCGCTGTCGCTCGGCCGTTTCAAGCAGTTTCTCGACGTGCGCCGGGCCTCGGCCTTTCCCGGCCAGGCCGGCGAGCCGGAACTGGCCGCGTGACGGGGAGCCCGCGCGCGTCGGGCACACGCCTCACTGCCTGGTCATCTGTCCGCGGATCTCGCCGCCCGGGTTCGCCTGAGTGTGGACGTTGGCGTACCATTTGCCGGCCAGCAGATCGGCCGCCTGCGCATCGGTGATCACGGCGGAGCCCGTGATCGGCGGCTCCGGGCTCTTGAACGGCAGCACGATGCCGGCGTTCTTGCCGGGCTCGCTGGGCCCGTGGAAATGCGCGCCGATCGGCGGGCCGCTGAGGCCGGAGAAGGTAACCTTCCAGCTCAGCGTCTTGGTTGCGGTATCGAAGCTCGCTTCGGCCGCGCCCGACGCGGCGGACGCGTTCGGCGGCACCTCGTTGGCGGCCTTGAGTTCAGACTTCAGAACGACGGTTTCAGCATGAGCGAGTGGCGCGGCCGCGACGCAGGCGACGGCGAGCAACGCCAAATGAACGAATGTCCGTCCCATGGTTTTCCTCCTAAATCGTTTTGTGCAGTCTCGGTGTTCGAGACCCCAGGGGCAAGCCGATATTCCGTGGAACGCGTTAACAGCCCAGGCATGGGCAGCGGCCCAGGCCGCGTTGATTGAACAATCCCGACCCCTGTGCCAAACAGGACGGGAACACAAAGGCCTCGAAAGAAAGCCATGGCGGATCGAATGGTTGCTTCCAAGACGGCGCGCGGCAAGGTGGGGCGGCCTCCGCTCGAACGTGCCGGCGAGGTCGAGGAGCGCATTCTCGACGCGGCAAAGACGGTGTTCCTCGCAAACGGCTTCGAAGGCGCGAGCGTCGACGAGATCGCGCAGACCGCGCGCGCCGGCAAGCCGACCATCTACGCGCGATTTCCCAGCAAGGCCGCGCTGTTCGCGGCCGTCATCGGCCGCCAGGCCGCGCGCAACACGCAGTATGAGAACCTGGCGCCGCAGGGCCGCACCTTCCGCGCCCGGCTGATCAGCCTCGGGCTCACCTTGATCGAGCGCGCCTTCGTCGAGGACACGATCGGCCTGATGCGCACCGCGATTGCGGAGAGTCCGCGCTTTCCCGAGCTGACGCTCGAGATCCAGGACACGGCGCGCAAGCGCGCCACCTGCAATGTGAGCCACGCGATCGGCGAGCTGGCGCGCGCCGAAGGTCTCGCCGGCAAGGGCGCCTTCTCGGCCGACCGCATCGAGGACAGCGCACGGATCTTCCTCGATCTCGTCGTGTTCGCCGTGCTGATCCGCAGTCTGCTCGGCGAGGACATGCGCGCCCTGAAGAAGGAAGCCCAGGCGCATGTCGAGAAGCGCGTCGACTTCTTCCTCGCCGCGACAACGTGATCCTAAATCTTTTTGTCCTTGCGCAGCTCCGGAAAGATCGTCTCGTCCTGCAGGATCACGTCCGCGGTGCGCTGATAGTGCGCCGTGAGCAGCGCAACCGCGCGTTCGGTGTCGGCGTCGAGCACGGCGCTCACGATGTCGGCGTGCTCGTCGCCGACGGGGCGTGACGGAAACGCCTTGCGGATCGACAGCCGGCGGTAGCGATAGAGCTGGTCGGCAAGCTGGCCGCAGAACGCGATCAGCGACTGCGAGCCGCAGTTCGAGATCAGGACCCGATGATAGATCCGGTGCAGCCTCTCCCACTCCGGATTGTCCTCGAACGTCGTCGCGCTGAGCGAGCGCGGCGCGCGGCTGAGCCGATGCTGCGCCAGCACCAGTTGCTCCTCCCAATCAGGCGTCGCCGCCGCCATCGACTCGCGCAGCGCCAGCGCCTCGACCCAGCAGCGCGTCTTGGTCAGCTCGGCGAGCTCGGCGCGGCTGATGTCCTTGACGTAGAAGCCGCGCTGCTCGCGCACCTCGACCAGTCCGTCGGCAGTCAGGCGGTTGAGCGCCTCGCGCAGCGGCGTCTGCCCGGTCTCATAGGTCTCGGTCAAGAACCGCATCTGCAGCTTGCGCGACGGCGCCAGCCGGCCGGACAGCAGGTCCTCGCGCAGCCGGTCATACACATGACTCGCCTGGGTCGACGGGCCCTGCCCCTCGGCCTCCAAAACCGCATCCACGTCCGATCTCCTCTGAATCAGACGACATATATAGAGCCGGGCCACAGAACATAAAATTTATAAATTCTGATTGATTTCGATTTTTTCTGTAATAAAAGGGACGAGCCGGTTTCGCCGGCCAGGGACAGAAACGTCGCGCGTCCTCACCCGGGCATCGCGCAGGAGGACACGCTCATGACCCGGTTTCCGGTCGCGGCTCTCCGCAGCGTCGATCTGGGCACGCCAGATCTCGCGCGTTCGGAAGCGTTCTATCGACAGACCTGGGGGCTGGAGCGCGTCGCTGAGGCCCACGGCATCGTCTACCTCCGTGCAACCGGCAGCGACCATCACGTCGTGGCGCTGCACCGGAGCGAGCGCACCGAGCTGCAGGCGGTGACATTCCGCCTCGCCGATTCCAGTGAATTCGATGCCGTCGGCCGCAACGCCATCCATGAAGGCGCGACGCTGATCGCAGCGCCAGCGCCGAACCTCGGCCCCGACGGCGGCGTGATCATGAGCCTGCGCGGCCCCGAAGGCGGCGTGCTGCGCTTCGTGCATGGCGACATCAGGCACGACGCCAAGCCGCCGCGGCCCGAGCTCCCGGAGCGGCTCGCCCACGTCAACCTCAACAGCACCGATGTCGATCGTTCGGCGGCATTCTACCAGAAGGCGCTCGGCTTCCGCCTGACCGACCGCTCCGCGGCGATGGCCTTCGTTCGCTGCAATTCGGACCACCATGCCGTCGTGATCGCTGCGGCGAAGGTCAACGGGCTCAACCACGTCGCCTTCCTGATGCCGACCTGGGAGGGCGTGATGCGCGGCGCGGGCCGCATGATCGATGCCGGTCATCCGATCGCCTGGGGTGTCGGACGCCACGGCCCCGGCGACAATGTCTTCGCCTACTTCATCGATCCTGTCGGCACCGTGATCGAATACACCGCCGAGGTGCTGCAGGTCGACGACGACTACGTCGTGCGCGGGCCGGAGCATTGGGTCTGGCCGCCCGGCCGCACCGATCAATGGGGCATCGCTCCGCCCAAGGCCGAGCACGTCAAGTCCGCGCAGCTCGCGGTCGGCTACGCCGCCTGACTCATTCTCCAACTCCGAGTTTCCATGTCCGCCACGTCAGATCACAAGCATTTCGAGGCCGTCATCATCGGCTTCGGTCCGACCGGCGCCATCGCCGCGAGCCTGCTCGGCACGCAGGGCATCAAAACGCTCGCGATCGACCGCGCTATCGACATCTATGACAAGCCGCGCGCGATCGCGCTCGATCACGAGATCATGCGGCTGTTCGACAATCTCGGCATCGCCGAACAAGTCAGCCGCTACGTCGCGCCGTTCCCCGCGTCCGAGCATTTCGGCGCGCAAGGGCAGTTGATCCGCCGCATCGACATGGTCGGCGAGCCCTATCCCCTCGGCTACACGCCGAGCATGGTGTTCACGCAGCCGCCGGTCGAACAGGTGATGCGCGATCGTGTTCACCGCTGTCCTTCCGTCACGGTCGAGCTTGGCACGACCTTCGTCGCAATCCGGCAGGATGCAACGGCGGCGACCATCACGCTGCACCGGGCGGACGGCACGATGCGCGAGGTCACCGCGGACTATGTCATCGCCTGCGACGGTGCCTCGAGCACCGTGCGCCAGCAGCTCGGCATCAGCTTCGACGATCTCGACTTCGACGAGCCGTGGCTGGTGGTCGATCTTCTCGTGAATGACGGCGGCGTCAGCAAGCTCCCGGCCACCGCAGCCCAATTCTGCAATCCCGCGCGTCCGACCACCTACATCATCGGTCCCGGCGACCATCGTCGCTTCGAGATCATGCTGCGAGCGGGGGAAGACCGCCAGGCGATGGAGCAGCCGGAGCAGGTCTGGCAGCTGCTTTCCCCCTGGCTCTCTCCGGATGATGGCGAGCTGTGGCGCGCGGCGAGCTACCGCTTCCATGCGCTGGTCGCGCGCCGCTGGCGCCAGGGTCGTGTCCTGCTCGCCGGCGACGCCGCGCATCAGCAGCCGCCCTTCATCGGCCAGGGCATGTGCCAGGGCCTGCGCGATGCCGCCAATCTGTGCTGGAAGCTCGCGCGCGTGTTGCGCGGACAATCGACCGCGGCCCTGCTCGACAGCTACGAGATCGAGCGCAGCACGCATGTGCGCGAGCTGACCACGCGCATCAAGGCGATCGGCCGCGTCATCTGCGAGCAGGATCCGGAGGCCGCAGCGGCACGCGATGCGCGTATCCTTGCCGAAGGCGGCGGCGTGCCGCGCACCATCACCCGGCAGGAGATCGTGCCGCCGCTGACGCAGGGATTGCTCGCGACCAAGGCAAACGCGGCCAATGGCACGCTGTTTCCGCAGCCCTGGATCGTCGGTGATGGCGGGCGTGCCCTGCTCGATACCGTCGCCGGCACCGGATGGCGGCTCGTCCTCGACGGGCGGGGTGCGCTGAACTCGAGCTCGATCGACGCTGCCACCCGCGACGCCGGGATCAGTGTGATCGCCATCGGCGGTCACGGCTTGCACGAGGAGAGCGCCGTCGTCGCACGCTGGTTCGAACGCCACGGCTGCAGCGCCGCGCTGGTGCGACCCGACCATTATGTCTACGGCGTCGCGACGGACGCGCCGGAGCTCGCCGCGCTGCTGAGCGAGTTGAACGAACGACTGCACTAATCAAAACAAGAGACTATCAAAACGGGGAAACGCCATGACGACATCATCCGACACCGCCAGACCCAGTGTGGGAGGACGCGCGATCGCCGTCCTCGTCATGCTGTTCCTGTTCCAGACGCTGAACTTCTTCGACAAGCTGGTGTTCGGCCTCTCGGCCGTGCCGATGATGAAGGAGCTGGGTCTGAGCCCGAAGGAGTTCGGCCTGATCGGCAGCAGCTTCTTCCTGCTGTTCTCGCTGTCGGGCATGGCGGTCGGCATGTTCGTCGTCGGCCGCTTCCCGGTGAAATGGCTGCTCCTGATCATGGCCGGCGTCTGGTCGGCGACGCAGATCCCGATCTTCTTCTCCGGCTCGATCGCGGTGCTGGTGATCTGCCGCATCATCCTCGGCGCCGGCGAAGGGCCGGGACTGCCGACCGCGCTGCACGCCTGCCACAACTGGTTTCCCGCCGACCGGCGCAGCGTGCCGAGCGCCGTGGTGCTGCAGGGCATCAGCGTCGGTCTCTTGGCCGGCGGTCCGATCCTGACCTATGTCATCGTGAGCTATGGCTGGCGCACCGGCTTCCTGTTCTGCGGCCTGCTCGGGCTGGCCTGGATGCTCGGCTGGTTCTTGGTCGGCGGCGAAGGACCCTACTCCGCCCTTGCGCCGGAGGCTTCGGCGGCGAAGGACAAGGCGTTGCCGGCGCGCGTGCTGTGGGCCGATCCGACCGTGATCGGCGTCATCATCATGTCGACCGCGTCGTACTGGATCGTCGGCATGTCCGCGACCTGGCTGCCGCCTTATCTGCAGCTCGGGCTCGGCTACAAGCAGGTCGATGTCGGCTGGATCATCTCAGGGATCTACCTGTTCCAGTCGCCGCTGCTGCTCGGCGGCTCCTGGCTGACGCAAGTTCTGCAGCGCAAGGGCTTCAGCCTGCGCGCCTGCCTCGGCCACGCCTCCGGCCTCGCGCTGCTCGCCGCCGGCTGTGCGCTGCTGCTCAGCATCGTCACGACGGGCCCGCTGCAGCTCGCCTGCATCGCGATCGCCTTCGCCGCACCGAGCCTCACCACGATCTTCGGCCCCGTCGCGCTCGGCGCCGTGGCGCCGGCGATCCAGCGCGGCCGGCTCATCGTCGTGATCTACTCCGGCAACGCGGCATCCGCGCTGGTGTCGAATGCGCTCACCGGCTGGATCGTCGGCGAGGCCGGCAGCAACGCGCCACTCGGTTACGCCCACGCCATGACATTCACCGCCGGCGTGCTGATCGTCGGCGCCATCTCGGCCTTCGCGCTGATCTTCCCGGAGCGCACCATCGCGCGCTTCGCGAAATCGGCGCAAGAACCGGCTTCTCCCTCCGCCGTAGCGGCGGTTTCGACCTGAGGACATCGGATGAGATTTGCAAGCTTCACCATCGACAATGCGTCAACCTGGGGACTGGTCGAGGGCACTGAGATCGCCGATCTCGGTGCTATCCTGCGCGACCGCTTCCCCGACCTGAAATCGGCGATCGCAGCGGACGCGCTGAAGGAGGCGGCCGCAGCGGCCTCGGGCGCGAGGCGGTATCCGCTCTCCGCCATCAGCTTCCTGCCGGTGATCCCGAACCCGGACAAGATCCTCTGCATCGGCCTGAACTACGAGACGCACCGCAAGGAGACCGGCCGCTCCGAGGTCGAGAACCCCACGGTGTTCGGCCGCTTCGCCAACAGCCAGACCGGGCATCTCACCGACATCATCCGCCCGCGCGTCTCGACCGATCTCGATTTCGAGGGCGAGCTCGCCATCGTCATCGGCAAGCCCGGCCGCTACATCCCGCGCGGCGAGGCTTGGCAGCACATCGCCGGCTATGCCTGCTACAATGAGGGCAGCGTCCGCGACTTCCAGCGCCACACCCACCAGTTCACGCCGGGGAAGAATTTTCCCGCGACCGGCGCGTTCGGCCCGTGGCTGGTCACGCCGGACGAGATCGACGATCTCGGTCCGCTTCGGCTGCAGACGCGGTTGAACGGCGAGGTGGTGCAGGACGCGACGATCAGCCAGATGATCTTCGATATCCCGCGCCAGATCGAATATTGCTCGTCGTTCACCCGGCTCGAGCCCGGCGACGTGATCGCCACGGGCACCCCTGGCGGCGTCGGCTCCCGCCGCACGCCCCCGCTGTGGATGAAGCCCGGCGACGTCGTCGAGGTCGAGATCGACCGGATCGGTCTGCTGCGGAACGGGATCGCGGACGAGACGGTGTGAGCGCCCCTGATGTTCTTGACCGTCATTCCGGGGCAGCCCGCCAGGGCTGAACCCGGAATCTCGAGATTCCGGGTTCGATGCTTGCGCATCGCCCCGGAATGACAGCCGAACCACAGTGCCTACTCAATGCGCCATCGCCGGCCCGCCGCCGAGCTTGACGTTGCGGAGCGTCAGCGCCAGCGGAATGGCTGACAGCGAAATCAGCATCAAGGCCCAATAGACGTCGACATAAGCGAGCAGCGACGACTGCATCTGCACGGTCTGGCCGATCCAGGCGAGCGCCTGCTGCTGCGCCTGGACCAGCGAGCTGCCATGCGCGGTGAAGTAGTTGGTCACCTGGTGCAGCGTGTCCTGATAGGTCGGATAGGACGGAATCGCATTCTCCACCAGCCGGCTCTGGTGGAACTGCGCGCGGTGCGCCAGGATGTTGGCCGCCAAGGACACGCCGATCGAGCCGCCGGTATTGCGCGCGGCGTTGATCAGCGCCGAGGCCTGGTCGGTCTTCTCAGGCGGAATGCCGTTGTAGGACGCGGTCGTGATCGACAGGAAGATCAGCGGCAGGCCAATTCCGATCAGCATGCGGGATTCGGCGAAGAACCAGAAATCCACATTGGCGTAGACCCGGGTGAGGTCGTACATCGCGAACGCCACGACGGCCGCGCCCGTCATGATCATGTATTTCGGCTGCACCTTGCCCGAGAGGCGTCCGACGACGAACATCATCGCCATCGTCACGAGGCCGCCCGGCGACAGCACGAGGCCGGCCCAGGTGGCGGTGTAGCCGAAATCCTGCTGCACCATCTGCGGCAGCATCTGCGTGGTGCCGAGCAGGATCGCACCGGTCGCCAGCATCACCAGGAAGCTGGCGCCGAACTGGCGCGAGGCCAGCATGCGGACGTCCACGGTCGGATTCTTCCGGTTCATCTCCCACGGGATCATGGCGATGAAGGCCGCGACGCAGACCGCGGCGGTGACCATGATGAAGCGCGAGTCGAACCAGTCGTCCTCCAGGCCGCGATCGAGCATCAGTTCGAGCGCACCGAGAAACGTCGCCACCAGCACGAAGCCGACGAGGTCGAAGCCGTGCGCCTGCTTGCGACGCTCGGCTGTGACTGCGGCCGGCTCCTTCAGGATCAGTCCGATCAGGATCATTGCCGCGACACCGACAGGGCCGTTGATCAGGAAGCACCAGTGCCACGACGCGTTGTCGGAGAGATAGCCGCCGAGCGTCGGGCCGACCACCGGCGCCACGACGACGGCGACGCCGAACAGCGCGAAGGCCTGGCCGCGCTTTTCCGGCGGGAATGAGTCGGCCAGGATCGATTGCGCCACCGGCACCATGCCGCCGCCGCCGAGGCCCTGCATGATCCGGAACAGCAGCAGCACCTGCAGATTCCAGGCGAAGCCGCACAGCACCGAGCTCACGGTGAACAGGCCGAGGCAGAGCAGGAAGAAGGTCTTGCGGCCGAAACGCTTGGCGAGATAGCTCGACGCCGTCAGGATGATCGCGTTGGAGACGAGATAGGTCGTCACCACCCAGGAGGATTCGTCCTGGCTGACGCCCATGCCGCCGGCGATATAGGGCAGCGCGACGTTGGCGATGGTGGTGTCGAGCACCTCCATGAAGGTCGCGAGCGCAACCAGCACGGCGATGATCCAGGGACTGCCGGCGCGCGGCACGGAGAGAGCGGCGGCCTCGCTCATGGCATCAGCCTTCTCACAGCGCAGCCTTAAGCCGCTCATAGAGCGACGGCTTGGGATCGACGCGCACGGTCGGCACCACCGACATGCCCGGCCCGAGTGCGACGTCGGTCGGCGGATCGTCCATCTCGATCTTCACGGGCACACGCTGCACGATCTTGACATAGTTGCCGGTCGCATTCTGCGGCGGCAGCAACGAGAAGGCCGGGCCCGAGCCGGACTGCACGCTAGCGACATGGCCACGGATCTCGCGCTCAGGATAGGCATCGATTTCCAGAGTCACGGGCTCGCCGGGGCGCATCTGGTCGAGCTTGGTTTCCTTGAAATTGGCGCTGACCCAGACCTCATCGGGCACGAACATCGAAAGCGCCGTCCCTTGGGCCGCGAACTGACCATCGGCGGCGCTGAGATTGACGACGCGGCCGGACTGCGCCGCGGTCACGGTCGTGTAGGACAGATTGAGCTGGGCCTGGTCGCGCTGGGCCTGCGCCTGGGCAAGATTGGCGTCGGCGCTCTCGCGCTGCGCCTTCAGCGACTCCAACTGGCGTTGCGCGACCGAGAGGTTGGCCTGCGCCGAGGTCAGCGCCGCCTTCTGCTGCTGGAGCTGCGATGTGTATTGCTGCTCGCTCTGCACCGTGCCGGAGCCGGTGCGGGCGAGGTCCTGATAGCGCTTGGCCTGCTGCTCGGCGAAGGTCAGCCCGGCCTGGGCCTGCTCGACCTGGGCCTGGCCCGCGGTGATCTGCGCCTGCTGCACCTCGATCTGCGCATCGATGTTGCGGATCGCCGCCTGCGCCGACTTCACCTGCGCATCGGCCTGCGCCAGCGCGGTCTTGTAGTCGCGATCGTCGATGCGCGCGATCACGTCGCCGGCCTTGACGTGCTGGTTGTCGGTGACCGGGACGGCGGTGATGTAGCCGGAGACCTTCGGCGCAATGGAGAACTGGCGGGCCGCGATGAAGGCGTCGTCGGTGGTCTCATAGTGACCGGCCGCATCGTAGTAGACGTAGCCGCCGGCGCCGACGGCGAGCAGCAGCACGAGACCCAGCGCTGCCCCAAGCGGATGCCGCCGGATCAGGCTCCTCCGGGACCCCTCCTGGCGCTGCCCGTGCTCCGTCGGCGACGGGCCGGGCTCCGCAGCCGGCGCCTTGGCCTCGATCTGCTGCGGAGTCTCGCCGGAGGCATCCCCGCGCCATTGCCGCACGGCACGATCGCGCGCCGAGACCGCCGGACCGTCGTTGGCCGCCGATGGGACCTCAGCCGATGACAGAGCTTGCTGTGTCATCACGTCTCCTTGAATAGAACGGAACCGTTTCGTTTCTAGAATTGGGGGTTATGCAGATGGGATGCAATGGCGGACCGCGATGCGGACAGCTAAACTTTTCGTCATCGGAGGCCGCCGGCGCGCGATCCCCTGCACCTTCACCGCGGTCCGCCGTCAGCAGGACCAACTGCGTGACGCAGCCGGGGTTGCAGCCTCACGTCATCGCGTTGACTCGATGAACTCGGCTAAATACAACACACGCATAATAAGAAATTGTTAGGGTCGGCAACCAAGCACCACAGCAGGTGCCGACATGGTCATATTGCGAGGCGCGCATGCCCGTCCGTCAGGTACCAGGCTCAGACCTGCAATACGTGCTCATCGCCTTCGACGCGACGGGGCAGGAGCGGCGAGAGGCCGACGGTTCGCTCGCGAGCGAGATGGTGGTGAACCGCCTCCAGACGCTGGGCGGGGCGGTCACCGATATTCTTCTGCTGAGCCATGGCTGGATGGGCGATGTCCCTGCGGCGATCGAACAGTATGATCGCTGGCTTGCCGCCATGGCGGCGCTCGAAGCGGATCGGCTCGCCGCCGCGCGGCAGCGTCCCGGCTTTGCCCCCGTCATCATCGGACTGCACTGGCCGAGCCTGCCGTTCGGAGACGAGACGCTGCCATCGGGCGGCGGCGGGTTGCTGTCCGCCGACACGTCGGCGGCATCGCTCGAGGCGGAGGTGGAACGCTATGCGGCCCGCATTGCCGACACCCCGGCGGCACGCGCCGACATCCGCTCGATCCTCGAGCAGGCGCGCATTGCGCCGGCGGCGGCCACGTTGCCGGACGCGATGCGCGATGCCTATCTCAGGCTGTTCGCCGCGGCCGGCCTTGCGATGGGCGATGCGAGCGGACGCCCCGGCGCCGAGCAGGACCGGTTCGATCCGTCCGTGATCGTGAGCGAGGTGCGGAGCGCGCCGGCCGACGCAACCGCCGGGACGCTGGGCCTCGGCGATGATCTGCGCGACGCGCTGCTGGCGCCGCTCCGCATCCTGTCGTTCTGGAAGATGAAGGATCGCGCGCGTCAGTTCGGCGAGGCCGGCGCTCATGATGTCCTCGTCAGACTGCAGCAGGCGGCGCCCACGGCCCGGGTTCACCTGATGGGCCACAGCTTCGGCTGCATCGTCGTGTCGGCGGCCGTCGCCGGCACGCCCGACGGCCGCGCGCTGCCGCGACCGGTCGAGACGATGTTCCTGGTCCAGGGTGCGCTGTCGCTGTGGTGCTATGCCGAGAGCATTCCGCAGGCCGCGCCGGCGCAGGGCTACTTCCGGCGCACGTTGCTCAAGGGGCTCGTGCGCGGCGCCTTCGTGACCACCCGCTCGAGCTACGACCGGGCCAACGGATGGTTCTACCCGCTCGGAGCGCGGCTCAAGCAGCAATACCTGCTCGATACCGACTATCCGCTGTACGGCGCCATCGGCAGCTTCGGCGTCCGCGGCACGCATCCCCTGGGGATCGTCGACATGCCGATCCAGGATGTCGGTTTCAGCTACAATTTCGGCAGCGGCCGGGTCTACAACATCGAGGCGAGCCGCATCATCCGGAACGGCGGCGGCGCGGCCGGCGCTCACAGCGACATCGCCCACCCCGAAGTGGCGCACGCTTTCTGGGCTGCGATCCTGGCTGCACCCGCAGCCGTCAAGCCGCAACCCGGCCTGGGCGGCGGGCTGCTCGGCAGCGACATCCGCCACTTCGATCAGCAGCTCTGGCGGCAGCGGACGTTCGAGCGGACTTCGGAGCAGGTGCAGAAGCAGGATCAGCAGCAGGTCGAGCCGGCCCAGCGGCAGCAACGCGAGCAGCAGCAGCG
Source organism: Bradyrhizobium sp. SZCCHNR1053 (assembly GCF_032381235.1). NCBI lineage: Bacteria > Pseudomonadati > Pseudomonadota > Alphaproteobacteria > Hyphomicrobiales > Nitrobacteraceae > Bradyrhizobium > Bradyrhizobium sp. SZCCHNR1053. The sequence goes on along the minus strand of NZ_JAUHJM010000007.1, from coordinate 236,722 downwards.
GGAGCAGGGTCAGGGTCAGCATCAGCAGCAGCAACGGCAGCAGGAAGACCAGCAGCAGCAGGTTCAGCTGCAATATCCGCAATGGGTGCCGGCGCCGCCGGTCGCGCAGCCACCCCCGTTCGAGAACCGCAAAGCCTATCCGCCCGGCGAGCGGCGCTGGATCAACGCCGGCTTCGAGGATCTCGATGCGCCGTTGAAGCCGGGCCAGTGGTACACCTTTGCTTTCGACGTCGACATCCAGCAGAGCGGCGTCTCGTCGGTGCCGCTCGCCGACGAGCAACTGTTCCCGGAAGGGACGTCCGATGTCACCTTGACCATCCAGCTCGACAGCGACGATTTCGAGCTGTCGGACAAGAGCCGCCCGCTGCGGCTGCCGCGCACAGGCAAGTCGCGCAACAAGGCGCGGTTCGACCTGTCGCCGAAGAAATTCGGCCCGTCGGCGCTGCGGGCGACGGTCCACAAGGACGGCAATTTCGTCCAGCAGATGGACCTCGTCATCGATGTCGGCGCAGCGCCCTCGCCCCGCGTCGAGGGCGCGCATGGCCGGCCCTATTCCTCCGCCAGCGTGCTCAATCCCCGCGACGTCGGCCTGTCGATCATGCCGATCGCGGGCGGTTACGACTGTCTCGTCTGGAAGCCCGTCACGGTGCGCGCCCGGCTGCCGTTGCTGCCGGACTACCTCGCCAAGTCGATCGAGATCGCGCGTCAGGAGTTCATGAAGGTCGTGACCTATCAGAACGCGGCCGGCAGCTTCGTCTTCCAGAGCGGGATCGACATCGCCGATGCCGACCGCGACGCCGCGCTCAAGATCATGGCGCGCGCGGGAGCGGCGCTGTTCACGAAGCTGTTCTTCGGCCCCGCCGCCGCGCAGGATTCCAAGGACATCGGCGAATTCCTGCGCAAGCTGACCAGCGACCGCTCCAGGCGGCTGAAGCTGCAGATCGTGGCGGAGGCGACCACGGTGCCGTGGGGCCTGCTCTATGTCGGCGATGCTTCGGCCGGCGCCAAGCTCGACTGGGACAATTTCATCGGCATGCGCCACGTGATCGAGCAGATCCCGATGCAGAACACGCCGCGCATCTCCGACTGCCTGATCCCCAGCGACAAGCCCGAACTCAGCATCAGCGTCAACGTCAACGACAACATCGACCGGCAGATGGGCGCCGACCTCGTCGCCCAGCAGCAGCGCTTCTGGGTCGCGGAGAAGGCGGCACGCCGCAACGTCCACGTGGTCTCGCGCACGACCAGCAAGGAGCTGGTCAAGGCGCTGGCCGACGAGACCACCAACGACCAGATCCTCTACCTCTATTGTCACGCCCGGGCGACCGGCCTCGACGATCCCGGCGGTCCCGACGGCTCCAGCCTGGTGCTGACCGATGCCGGCATCACGCTGGGCGAGCTCAGCTTGGACGCCCCGACCAGCAAGCTGCTTCCCGGCAATCCCCTCGTCTTCATCAACGCCTGCGAGTCGGCCGAATTGTCGCCGGCGTTCTACGACGGCTTCGTGCCGTATTTCATGGCCAAGGGCGCGCGCGGCGTGGTTGGAACGGAATGCAAGACGCCGGCGATCTTCGCCACGGCCTGGGCGAAGCGCTTCTTCGAAAGCTTTCTCGACGGCGTACCGCTGGGTGAGACGTTCCTCAGCCTGCGCCGGGAATTTCTCCGCGAGCACGGCAACCCGCTCGGACTGCTCTACGCGGTCCATTGCGACGGCGACACCCAGGTCGCGCCATCACTGCCGCGGTTGCCGCCGACGACCCCCGCGCCGAACGTGCAGCCGGCGCTCGGCACCGGCACCTGACAGCGTCCTCAGCGCGCCGGCTCCGGCCCGGCGAGACGCACGACGAGAGCCAGCGCGGCAACGACCGGTGGCACGACGAAGCACCAGCTGCCCAGGCGCACGAACAGCAGCGCGGCGCCGCCGCAGCCGAGCGCAAAGGCGAGCACGTTGATGGCCATCTGCATGAGCCGCGCGGGCGGCGGCGCCTGGCCCTTGTCACCGACATAGATCCTGTCGGCGAGATCGATCATCACCTGCGTCGTGGTGCCGGTCATCAGGGTCGAGGGCGGCGCGGTCGGCAGATGGATCCGGTGCACGGCGTTCTGGATCGCCATCGCCGCGACCAGCACCATGCCGGTGATGATCGCCTCGCGGCTGTCGCCATCATGGAACGCGCCGAAATGCACCGCGAGCGCGGCGCCGAGGATCAGCAGCACGAGCTTGACCGCGACAAGGATCTCGAAGGCGCGCGCCCCCCGCCGCGACAGCAAGGTGCCGGTCAGGCGTGTCGCGATCACGACCACGCAGAACACCGGAAGCGCCAGCAGCTTGGCGACCGCGCCCGAGGTCCCGAGCGCCAGCGCCGCGCCGAGCGTCACGAAGTTGCCGGTGACGTGCGCCGTGAACAGGCCCTGCAGCGCCAGGAAGCCGGCCGTGTCGACATAGCCGGCATTGACGCTGAGCAGCAGCGGCACAACGTTGCGTGACACGAATTGCGACATGTGGTCCTACCTTCGTTGTTCAGAGCGCGTATTTCAGCTCGATGCCGATGTAATCGCTATCGTGGCCGCCGGCGCGGCGCAGCGCATCACCGATCTTGTAGTGCACGGCTTCCAGCGCGCCGGTGAGATTGGCGCTGAAGCGATAGTCGGCGCGCAGCTGCGCGTAGACGCCGGACCATGCGCTGCCCCGCCCGGCCGTGCCGACCACTGCGACATTGGGCTGGACGTAGATCGCGTCCGCCGTCGTCGCGCGCCATTGCAGGCCGATGGCCGCCATGAACGACAGATCGGTCGCGGGTTTCACCGTCAGCGACGGCTTGAGGTGGACCAGGTTGGTGTAGCCGGTGAAGCCCGCGAGCGTGAAGTAATAGCCGTTCGGGAACAGCGGATTGAAGGTCTCGATCCTGCTGTCGCCGGGATGGCGGTCGCCGGAGGCGCCGTCGAGCTGAAGGCCGATGCGCGGCTGCCAAGCCAAATCGGCGAAGGTGTAGCCGGCGCGCGCCCCGGCGCCCCAGGCGCGGATCTGCTTCGTCCCGACCGAGCCCGCCTGCCCCATCGCCTCGAGATCCCAGTCGAAGCCCGCCAGCTTGCCGGCGAAGCGGATGTCGAGCACGTGGCGCTGCTCGGCACCCGCTGCGTCGAGGAAGCGCGCATTGTCACGCTGATAGTAGGAATAATACGACGACAGCTCGTTGGTGCCGAGCACCTGGCGCTCGATTCGGAAGGTGTGGAACAGGAACGATCCGTTCGACGTATCGTCGAACGGGCGCACCAGATTGTATTGCACCGGCTGGCTGACGAACCCGATGAAGCGCCATGGGCCGCTTTCCCAGTCGGCCCACAGCGCGTCGAAGGACTGGCGCACGTTCGGCCCGTCGCGCGACGAGACGAAGCGCTGCAGGTCGAAGTCGAAATCCTGGCGCCCGACCCGGGCCTTGAAGGTGCCCTTCTCCGTCGCATTGACATAGGCGAGGAAGGCGAGCCGGAGGTCGAGCGGGTCCTGGTCGACGGACGTGATCTTGGCCTTGCCGAAGGCACGGTCGTCCTCCAGCTGGACGAACAGCTGCCAGTGCTCGTTGAGATGTGCGTCGGCATGGATCTGCAGCCGTTGCAGGACATGCTGATCGGGTTTCGTTCCACCGATGCCGAAGCTCGCGGCATCCAGGCTCTCGAACCGCTCGCGCAGGTTCATGCCGAACGAGACGTAGCTCTGCGGATGATCCTGCTGCAGCGGGATGTACTTGATCGGATCTGATGGCGCCGTGCGCAGCGCGGGATCGGCGAGCACCGACCAGTCCTCCTGCCAGCGGTTGGTACGGATCGCCGGACGTGAGGCGTTGTCCTCGGCGAGAGCTGACGTGGCCGCACATAGCGCGCCGAGCAGCGCGCTCGCGACCACCGTCTTTCTCAGGACCCGCGCCATCCGTCACCTCTCGGGAATCGCAGCAATACCCTACTTCGACGGCGCATGAATCTCCGCGACATAGCCGCCGGGAAACTGCACCACCGCCTGTTCGCGCTTATCCGAGGTGAAGGGTTCGACCAGCACGGTCGCGCCTGTTGCTTTCGCCTTGTCGAGGGTCGCCTTGAGATCGGCGACCTCGTAGCCGGTCATCTCGCGCCCGAACGGATATGGCAGATGGCCGTCGGTCACGAGCACGGTCATCCGCCCGAACACCGACTCGATGCGGAGGCGCCGATAGTGATCGTTGGGACGACCGATCTCGACCCCAGGCGCCTTGGGGTCCTCAGAGACGACCTTGCCCTTGGAGAAGCGCAGGAAGGCGCGCGTGAAGGCCTCGACGCGATCGGGCGAAACATAGACGCGGTTGTCGGGAACGGTCTGGAACGCCGCGTAGGACGGCTTCGTCGTGTGCCAATACAATTGCATGTTGACGCCGCCCGGCCACTGGATCACCGCATCACGGCCGATCGGATCGGGAAACGGCGCAACCACCACGTCGGCGCCGGCGGTCCTGGCCGCCTTGATCGCCGCGTCCAGATCGGTGACGAGATAACCGGTGCGCTCGGCGCCGAATGGGTACGGGATTGGTGTCTTGAAGCCGAACAGCGAGACGGTCCCGACCGGCGTCTGCAGCAGCTGCGAGGTCGTGCTGCTCGGAGCAGGCGTCACCGTCGCAACCACCTGCTTGGTGCTCAGGCCGCCGAAGGTGGCGAGGAAAGAGGTAGCGAACTTCTCGACGTCGTCGGGCGCGACATAGACATGCGTGGTGTCGTATTGCGCGCCCACGCCGATCAGCGGCGCCGCGTCCTTGGCGAGAGCGGGCGCGGCGAGCAGCGTGGTGGCAATGACGGCACCGAGCAGATGACGGGAACGGACCATGACGACCTCGAATGAGCAGATGTGGATCAAGCGCGGCGCGCGCGCCAGGAGATGATCGAGACGAGCACGAGGCCGGCGATCAGGCCGAGATGCTCGAAGAAGGCGTTCAGCGCCATGAAGCGCTCATGGCCGGCCATGTGCCAGAAATCATTGGCGGTGAGCATCGCAACGAGCGTGAGCACACCGAGCGCGCCGGAGCCGAGCCAGACGAACCTGTTCGCGATGACGAGCACCGAGCCGATCAGCTCGACGGCGATCGCGGCCGACGCCCACAGCGCCGCCGGCTGCAGGCCGAAATGCGCCTGCTCAGCGATGGCGCTTGGGAAGTCCATGAACTTCTGGACGCCGCCGATCAGATAGGCTGAAACCAGCGCGACCCGCGCCGCGGGCCACAGCCAGCGCCAGTCGAGCACCGCGGCGATCGGCCGCGGCGTGTCGGACATCCCCGCCATCTCAGACCGCCCAGCAGGCGCAGCCGAGCGCGCCCCAGAAGCTCTTGAGATCGGAGACCGGCAGGCTGGAGGACCATGCCCGCGCGTGGTCGTGGCCATGCATGCCGCACGCGCTGGTGCAGCCGCACATCTGCATCGCCTGGGCGCGGACGGTGCCATCGTCGCCCTTTTCCAGCCAGGCGCCATAGCCGCCGAAGCGGCGCACCGGCGACCATTCGGGCATCGCCGGCGGCGGAGCGGCGTCATCCAGCGGCTTGAACGCGGCGGCTGCGTAGACGATGCGGCCACCGACCATGGTGAGGTCGCTGGTGATGTCGGCGATCTCGGCCTCCGCACAGGAGAAGAAGTCGCGATCCGGCACGATCAAATCGGCGAACTGCCCGACCGCAATGCGGCCCTTCCTGCCTTCTTCGTTGGAGAACCAGGTGACGTTCTCGGTCCACATCCGAAGCGCCGTCTCGCGATCGAGGCAGTTGCGCTGCGGATACAGTCGCAGGCCGCCGACGGTGCGGCCGGTCACCAGCCAGGACAGCGAGACCCACGGATTGTAGGAGGCGACGCGCGTCGCATCGGTGCCGGCGGAGACCTTGACGCCCTTGTCGAGCATCGTCTTCACCGGTGGCGTCGCCTCCGCCGCGCCAAAGCCGTAGCGCTCGACGAAATACTCGCCCTGATAGGCCATGCGGTGCTGCACGGCGATGCCACCGCCGAGCGCGGCGATACGGTCGATCGACTGGTCCGAGATGGTCTCGGCATGATCGAAGAACCAGTGCAGCCCGTCGAGCGGGGTATCCTGATTCACCTTCTCGAACACGTCGAGCGCGCGCGAGATGGTCTCGTCATAGGTCGCGTGCAGCCGCCACGGCCACCTGTTCTGGACCAGGATGCGCACGACCTCCTCGAGCTCGCCTTCCATCTCGGCCGGCATGTCCGGCCGCGGTACGCGAAAATCCTCGAAATCCGCGGCAGAGAACACCAGCATCTCGCCGGCGCCGTTGTGGCGGAAATAGTCGTTGCCCTGCTTGTAGGACGAGCTCTGCGTCCAACGCAGGAAGTCGTCCTTCTCGCCCTTCGGCTTCTGCGTGAACAGATTGTAGGCGAGCCGGATCGTGAGCTGGCCGTCATCGGCGAGCTTCTGGATCACGGCATAGTCGTCCGGATAGTTCTGGAAGCCGCCGCCGGCATCGATGGCGCCGGTGACGCCGAGCCGATTCAGCTCGCGCATGAAATGGCGCGTGGAGTTGAGCTGATAGTCGAACGGCAGCTTGGGGCCCTTTGCGAGCGTCGCATAGAGGATCGCGGCGTTCGGCTTCGCGAGCAGCAATCCGGTCGGATTGCCCTGGACATCGCGCGCGATCTCGCCGCCGGGCGGCTCTGGCGTGTCCTTGTCGTAGCCGACGGCGCGTAGCGCGGCGCCGTTGAGAATGGCGCGATCATACAGATGCAGCAGGAACACCGGCGTGTCCGGCGCGACCGCGTTGAGCTCGTCGATGGTCGGCAAGCGCTTCTCGGCGAACTGGTGCTCGGTGAAGCCGCCGACCACGCGCACCCATTGCGGCGGCGGCGTGATCGCGACCTGCGCCTTCAGCATCGCCATTGCGTCAGCGAGCGACCGCACGCCGTCCCAGCGCAGCTCCATGTTGAAGTTGAGACCGCCGCGGATGATGTGCAGGTGATTGTCGATCAGGCCCGGCAGCGCGCGCCGGCCCTTCAGGTCGATGATCTTCGTCGCCGAGCCAGCGAGCTTCATGACGTCCTGCTCACGGCCGACCGCGGTGAACACGCCGTCCTTGATCGCGACAGCACTCGCCTGCGGGTTGGAGCGATCCAGCGTCGTGAACAAGCCGCGATGCAGGATGAGGTCGGGATGATCGGTCATGAGGTCTTCTCGTCTCGCGCCGAAGCGATGGTTGTGTCTGCCCGGCCGTGATGGCCGGGCAGCATGCCGAAGATGTGCGTGGCGCAGGCCGCCTTCTGCCACGCGGCAGCAAGCGTGGTGCCGTTCAGGAGCTGCTTGCCCACGGGGATCACCTGCTCTCCGACGAGAATTCCGAGCAGGCCGACCAGCGCCACCAGCGGCGGCGCCGGCGAGCGGACCTGAAGCAGGCTGTAGATCACGCCGACCAACAGACCCGCCCCGAGCGAGAACAGATAGATCTTCATCGCTCGTCCCAGGGTTACTTTGCGCCGCCTTCCGAGGCGTGCTCGCCGAGCGCCCACTTCGAGAAGCGGATCTGGATGCCGTAGGGCGAATGCGCCTTGAGGATCTCCATCATGCCGTCATAGGTCTCGGCACGCGCCCAGTCCTGCTGCAGCTCGAAGGCGAACTGGCACGAGGTGATCGGCACCGCGCCGGCCTGCACCGCGCGATCCATCGCCCGGTTGTGCGCTTCGAGAGACAGGTCGCCGCAGGCATCGGCCGGGATGTAGATCTCATAGCCTTCGCGCAGCATGTCGAGCGTCGGGAACAGCACACAGGCCTCGGTCCAGAGTCCCGCGATGATGAACTTCTTGCGGCCGGTCGCGGCGACCTGCTTGCGGAAGCCGGCGTCGAGCCAGGAGTTCATCGCCGTGCGGTCAACGATGTCGTGCTCCGGAAACAGCTCGGTCACCTCCGGCATGAACGGACCGGAGAACGAGTCCTTGGCGACCGTGGTGAGCACGGTCGGGATCTTGAACAGCTTGGCCGCCTTGGCGACGATCTGGATGTTGTTGAAGACGCCGAGGCGATCGTGCGACTGCACGCCCTGATACATCGCGGGCTGATAGTCGATCAGCGCCACGGCGCAGTTCTGCGGGGTCAGCATTTCGAGCTTGGACACGAGGTTTCTCCTTGAAGGGCCGAATCGATCAGGTGAGAGAAGCTCGCGGCGCCAGCGGGGTGGGCGCGAAACGCCGCCACGAGAAGACACCGAAAGCAATGAACACAGCGAGCGTGACGAGCTGAGCTGCGGCGAACGGCGGCTCGCTCTGCGTCGGCGCCAGGACATTGAGCACGCCGATCTTCTGGAACGACTGCACGATCGCGACGAAGACGTTGAGATAGAGCGAGAGCAGCGCGGTGACGACGTAGACCCGTCGCCACCATCCCGACAGCGCGAACGCATAGAGAGCGGCGCTGGCCGCAATCAACAGCGTGAGCAGGATGATGCCGATGATGCGCGGCGGGTCGAGACCGAACGGCGGCAGCGGAAAGCCGGTCACGCCGGTGAGGAAGGTCGTGACCAGGAATAGCGCCGCCCAGGCCGCCAGATGGCGGCCTGCCAGCATGCCGGCGAGCATGACGAGCCCGGTCGCGATTCCGATCAGGCTCAGCACCACGTGGATCTGAAGAAACAGGGCCGTCGGAATTCCCCAGGTCATGCAAGCCTCCTCTGATCAGCTCTTGATGAAGGACAGCAGGTCGGCGTTGATGGTCTCCGCCTCCGTGGTCGGCATGCCGTGCGGAAAGCCCGTGTAGGTCTTCAGCACGCCGTTCTTCAGCAGCCTGGCCGACAGCGGCGCCGAATCCGCGTAAGGCACGATCTGGTCGTCCTCGCTGTGCATGACCAGCACGGGCAGCGTGATCTTCTTGAGATCCTCGGTGAAGTCGGTCTGCGAGAACGCGACGACGCCGTCGTAATGCGCCTTGGCGCTGCCCATCATGCCCTGGCGCCACCAGTTCTGGATCACGGCCTCGGACGGCTTGGCGCCGGGCTTGTTGTAGCCGTAGAACGGCCCAGCGGCGACGTCGCGATAGAACTCCGCGCGGCGCGTGGCGACCTGGGTCTGGAAGTCGTCGAACACCGACTTCGGCAGCCCGCCCGGATTGGCCGCGGTCTGCACCATCAGCGGCGGCACCGCGGCGATGATGGCAGCCTTGGCCGCGCGGCTCTCGCCATGGCGCGCGAGGTAATGCACCACCTCACCACCGCCCGTGGAATGGCCGACATGGATCGCGCTCTTGAGATCGAGATGCGCGGTCAATGCCGCGAGATCGTCGGCATAATGGTCCATGTCGTGGCCGTCGGCGACCTGGGCCGAGCGGCCATGGCCGCGGCGGTCATGGGCGACGACGCGAAAGCCGTGATTGAGGAAAAACAGCATCTGCGCATCCCAATCATCCGCTGACAGCGGCCAACCATGGCTGAACACGATCGGCTGGCCGAAGCCCCAATCCTTGTAGTAAATCTCTGTGCCGTCATTGGTTTTCAGAACGGGCATGATTTTCTCCTGCGCGCCAGCCATGCGGTCGCACAACGAATTTCGTGTCGCGATCGCCAATGCCCGGTGCTATGCAATCTCATGTGCATCTGCACAATGACCCGAGGAGGCCAAAGCACTGGCTCCAGAAGGCCAAGGGATGGCTCAGCAGATTCGAACCACATCGTCGTCCTGGATGCGCGGCGTCGCGACGACACTGAACGAGCAAGGTCTGGATGCGGCCGCGCTGTTCGCCGAGGTCGGCCTGTCGATCGACGATCTCGACGATTGCGATCGCCGCTGGCCGACCGAGGCACTGAGCCGGTTGTGGGTGCTGGCGGCGGAGCGTTCGGGCAATCCGGACATCGGGCTCGCCAAGCTCGATGCGCCGCGGCCTGACAACTATGGCGTCGCCGGCTACGCCATGATGTCGAGCCCCACGCTTCTCGCCGGGCTGACGCGCCTGATCCGCTACATGTGCCTGGTAAGTGACGCCGTCACCATCACGCTCGAGCAGGGCAATGGCGGCCGCTGGGTGCGGACCGACGTGTTCGGTGGTGAATGCCCGATTCCGCGGCAGCGCTACGACTACGGCGTCGTCAATCTGCTCAATCTATGCCGGTGGATGCTGGATCGTCGCTTGACGCCGCTCGCCACCCGCTTCTCGCACGCTGTGCCGTTGTCGATTGCGTCCTACAACAGGGCGTTCCAGTCCCCGCTCGAATTCGATGCGCCCTTCAACGGCTTTCTGGTGTCGGATCAGGATCTCGCCTGCAAGCTGACGACCTCGGCGCCCGAGCTTTCGGCAATCCACGATCGGATCGCCGACGAGGCGCTGGAGCGCCTGGTCAAGACCGACACCGCGCATCGCGCCCGCACCGCGATTGCCAAGCTGCTGCCCGACGGCAGCCCGTTGCGCTCGGCCATTGCCGCCGAGCTCGGCTTGAGCGATCGCACCTTCCAGCGCCGGCTCGCCGATGAAGGCCTCTCCTTCAGTGATCTCGTCGACGATGTCAGGCGCGAGCTCGCCCAGCGCCATCTCGCCGATTTCCGCATGACGCTCACCGACATCGGCTATCTGCTCGGCTATGCCGACCAGAGCACCTTCTTCCGCGCATCCAATCGCTGGTTCGGCGAATCACCAGGCGAATATCGCGCCCGCGTGATGGGGGGACATCAGCAGGAGATCGCCGCCGCGCGGCTGATGCGCACGGCTCGAACCAGCATCGGGTGATCTCAATCAGTAGAACCGGTACAGATGATGCACCGGGCCGTGGCCATGCCCGACGGTGAAGCGATCGGCCGCCGCGATGGCACCGGAGATGAAGGCCTTGGCATTGCGCACGGCCGCCTCGAGGCTCTCGCCCTTCGCCAGCCCTGCGGCCACGGCCGACGACAGCGAACACCCCGTGCCGTGGGTATTCTTCGTCGCAACGCGCGGTGACGCCAATGCGATGCAGCCATCCGCGGTGATCAGATAGTCGGTGCTGTCCGTGCCCTGCCCGTGGCCGCCCTTGATCAGCACGGCCGGACAGCCGAGCGCGAGCAGCCGGCGGCCTTGCGCCGCGATCGCCTCGTCCGAGGTCGCGACCGGCTCGTCCAGCAGCGCGGCCGCCTCGGGCAGGTTCGGCGTGATCAGCGACGCCCGCGGGATCAGCCCGCGGCGCAGCGCGTCGATCGCATCCTCCGGCAACAGCCGGGCACCCGACGTCGCCACCATCACCGGATCGAGCACCACGTGTGACGGCGTCCAGCGCGCAAGGCTTGCGGCAATGGCGTCGGCAATCGGCGCCTGCGCCACCATGCCGATCTTGACCGCGCCGACGGCGAGGTCGTCGAACACCGCATCGATCTGCGCGGTGACGAAATCGGGGGGCACCAGGTGCACCCCGGTCACGCCCTTGGTGTTCTGGGCGGTCAGCGCCGTCAGCACCGAGGCGCCATAGACGCCGAGCGCCGCGAAGGTCTTGAGGTCGGCCTGGATACCGGCTCCCCCGGAGGAATCCGAACCGGCGATGGTGAGTGCGACGGGGGTGCTCATGCCCCTTCCTAGCGCGGGCCGGCCGCGCCCGGCAAGCAGGCCCGGCCACCGGAGAAAGCGTATCGACTTCGCCGGAAAACGCTATATTGAGGCGAAAGATGCCTTCCGGAGACAGCCCGCAATGGTTCCCTTCTTCGTCCAGATCAAGTGCAAGCTTGGCCAGTCCTACACGGTCGCCAATGCGCTGGCGGAAGCCGAGATCGCCTCCGAGATCTACTCGACGGCGGGAAATTATGACCTGCTGGTGAAGTTCTACGTCGACAATGCCACCGACATCGGCCACTTCGTGAACGAGAAGGTCCAGGTGCTGCCGGGCATTCAGGACACCCACACCATCATCACGTTCAAGGCCTTCGGCGCCACCTAGCGACGAGCTCGTCCAAGCCCGGGACGACCTGCCCGTCGGCCGCCTGCCTCACGACAAAGGCGCCCGTCGTGACCGACGGGCGCCGAGGTCCTGAAAATGGGTCAAGCATGGTTTCGTCATGAAAGACGGGGGGCGGCCGGAGGCCCGTGTCCGCCAGTGCGTGTCAGCAGGCTGAAAAGCCGGACCTTTCGATCGCGAGGGGTCATGGGGGGACCGTCGAACGGCCCGGCTTTCCTTTCGGGCAACTTGGCGATAGGCGTCTATAACCGGTGCGCGGAGCATCGGGTCAAGGCGGGCGACCGATCCGATACGGTCGATCAAGAAGTTGAGACGAAAACTCAAGAATGACTGCGGCGCCGTGTGAAGAGTGAGATCAAAGCCGTTTCGTCCCTGCTGCCGAGCTATGGCTTTTCCGCCGAGCAGATGGACACCGAGACCAACATTGCCGCGTGGCGTGAGGCCACGTCGACGTTCTTCGAGGTCGACGAGCTCGCGGCCGGCGAGGCCGCTCCGTTCCGGGCGGACGTCCTGTCCTACGCGCTTGGCTCCGTCCTGCTCGGATCGGCCCGTGCGAGCGGCCAGCGGTTCCGGCGATCGGCCGAGACCGTCGCCCGCAGCGGCGTGGATCACATCATCCTGCAGCTCTACGTGAACGGCAGCTATGAGGGCGTCGCTGGCGCCTCGCCGATCCGGGTCGAGGCAGGCGACCTCTGCGTGCTCGATCTCGCCCAGACACTCGAAACGCGCGCGACCCCGTTCGAGAACGTCACGTTGGTGGTGCCGCGTCCGATGTTCGATGCGCGCCTGCTGCAGGTCGACGACCTGCACGGCCTGGTGCTGCCGCGCAGCGGCGCGCTGGCGCCGCTGTTGGCGCGGCATTTCGGCGCACTGCTCGACTATGCGCCGCGCATGAGTTTCGACGAGTGCCAGGCCGTGGTCGAGGGCACGATCGCGCTGATCTCGGCCTGCCTGCGCGGCGAGCTCGAACGCCGCGATGCCGACCGCAGCGTGACGCCGGACGCCTCGCTGCTCCGCGTCCGCCAATATATCGAATCGCAACTGTCGAGCCCAGAGCTCAGCGCAGACGCGGTGGCGCTGCATTTCGGTCTGTCGCGCGCTTCGCTCTACCGCCTGTTCTCGCCGATCGGCGGCATCGCCGACTACATCCGCCGCCGCCGACTGCACCGTGCGTTCTTCGATCTCGCGGGAACCGGATCGCGGGCGTTGCGCATCAGCGAGGTCGCGCGGCGCTGGCAGCTCGGTACCGATGCGCATTTCACGCGGCTGTTCAAGACCGCCTACGGCATCACGCCGAGCGCCGCGCGCGAGGCCGCCATGCTGGGCTCGCCACGCCTGTCGGTCGACGCGGACGCCGAAACCGCCTCGCCGCTCAGCCGTTGGATGCGAGGGATAGCAGCGCCCCGGACCGGGGAATGAGCGCGACGACGGCCGCCGAGTGCGGATCGTCGTCCTCGGTTGCGTCGCCCTCAGATGCGTCTTCGGCCGGCTGCGGCTCGTCGGCCTCGGACGCAGGGCGTGCGATCTCCAGATGCTGCTCGAGCTGCTCGACCGGCATCGGCCGGCCCAGCAGATAACCTTGCGCGAAGTTGACGCCGAGCGAGCGCAGTTGCACCAGCTGCTCTTCGGTCTCGACGCCTTCGGCGGTGATCTGGATGCCAAGCCCCCGCGCCAGCGTCACGACCGAGGAGATGACGGCGGCACTTTCGTTGCGCACGCTCAGATTGGCGACGAAGGACTTGTCGATCTTGATCTTGTTGAACGGGAACGCCGTTAGCGAGCGCAGCGACGAATAGCCGGTGCCGAAATCGTCGAGCGCCAGCGAGATGCCGAGACCCTTCAGCCTGTCGATGAAGCTCTCGTTCTCGGCCGCGCGCTCCAGCAGCACCGACTCCGTGATCTCGATCTCGAGACGCTTCGGATCGAGGCCGGACCTCGCGAGCGCCGACTGGATGACGTCGAACAGCTCCGCCTGCTTGAACTGGACGGGCGACAGATTGACGGCGATCTTGACGTCGTCGGGCCATGCGGTGGCGTCGTCGCAGGCGCGCCCGATGATCCATTCGCCGAGCGGCACGATCAGGCCGGTCGACTCCGCAAGCGGGATGAACTTGTCCGGCGGCACCAGCCCCTTGACCGGATGACGCCAGCGCACCAGCGCCTCGACGCCGCGGCGCTCGCGCGTCTCGGCGTCGTAGAACGGCTGATAGTGCACCTCGAACTGGCACTGCGCGATGGCGTCGCGCAGATCGCCCTCGAGCGTGTTGCGCGCCTCGAGCTCGGCCGACATCGCATCGTCGTAGAGCGTGTAGCAGCTGCGGCCGGCGGATTTCGAGCGGTAGAGCGCGAGATCGGCCTTCTTGAGCAGGTGCTCCTGGTCGCGGCCGTGCTGGGGCGCGAGCGAGATGCCGATGCTGGTGCCGATCTCGACCCGTTGCCCGGCGAGCTGGAACGGCTCGGCGATCAGCTTGGTGATGCGCTGCGCAAGCTCGATCGCGGCGGCGCGCTGGTCGGCGGATCCGGCCTGGATCAGGGCGAACTCGTCGCCGCCGAGCCGGGCCAGCACGTCCTCGTCGCGCAGTTGCGATCTCAGCCGCTGCGCGACCTGCACCAGCAGCTCGTCGCCGGCGCCATGACCGAGTGAATCGTTGACGTTCTTGAAGCGGTCGAGGTCGAGCAGGAAAACGGTGAAGCGGCCGCTCTTCTCGTCGTTGATGCGCTCCATCTCCTCGAGGAAGAAGGCGCGGTTCGCGAGGCCCGTCAGCGCGTCGGTCTGCGCCAGCTCGAGCACGCGGCGATTGGCGAGCGCGAGCTGCAGGGCGTTGCGGCTCGACAGCGCGAGATACACGGCGAGGAAGATCGTCGTCGCCATGCCGGCCGCATACAGCGCCAGCGCGCGATTGTGGCTCGCCATCAGGCTGCCGCCGGCGGGCGCCGCCTGGAACACCCAGTCGGCATCGCCGATGCGCAAGGTCGTCGACCAGATGCTGGGGTCCGCGGGCCAGCGCTGCGGGTCCACGCCGGAGGCGTTGATCACGCGTTCGGGCGGCAGAAGGTTGATCGCAAGCGCCGGACTGTTGGGATTGTTCGCGCGCACCGACTGCAGCAGCGTCGGCAGGTCGAACACGCCGATGATGAAGCCGCTGAGATTGCGCCGGCGGTCGGCGACCGTCGTGCGCGACGTCCCCTTGGCGTAGACGGGGATGCCGATCATCACGGCGTTGTTGCGCTCGTTCTGATTGATCAGGTTCTGACGCGTGCGCAGCGCGCCGATCACGTCGTAGTCGCGCGACTGCTCCAGCACGGCGCGATGGTCGGGAATGCTCCAATAATCGAGGCCGTAGACCGGCGACGTCTTCGCCTCGGTGGAGAAGTAGACCGGATAGTATTCGTCGCTCTCCGGCGCCACCGTGCCGTCGGGATAGGACTTGATGCGAAAGGCGGGAACGCCATCGGTGATCGCCGCCGCCTCGTATTCGCCGCGCTCCTTGCGCTTGATCCGCGGCAGCCACGCCAGGCGGAGCATGCCGCGATGCGCCTCGAACAGGCGCGCGCTGAAGGTCTGGTACTCGCTGCGGGTGATGTCGTCGTTGGCGGATTCGAAGCGGGTGCGCAGCGCGGTCAGCCGGCTGACATATTCGTTGACGCCGTTCTGGACCAGGATCGCCTGGGCTTCGGCCACACCTTCGAAATCGGTGCGCGCCAGCCGGTTTTCCCAGCGTCCCACGGCAACCGTCCCGACGACCGACAGCACGACGCCGACGCATGCCGCGATGATCGCAGGGCGATAAAGGCGGTATCGCGATAACGACGCGCGCAGCCTCTCCCGCCCGCTACCGCTGCGAGCATCATCCTTTTCCGGCAGCGTCGGTGCGCTGTACTCTTCAACCTGCAATATGGCCCCCGCCAAACGGCTGCCCCTCACCACGATGGGGCCGATGCTGGCCGCGGTAAGTTAAGGACGGTCAAAGATGATCCGTTGTGGAGTACCAGAAACCGGGGCTTGGTTAACGGCTGACTGTTGAGGGCCGCCCAAAACGCGATCAAGCGCGGGCCACGTCCTTAGCGAGGTCTTCATTCAACACGCCTAGACTGAGTTGTCATCCAGCGTACCCGTGCATCGAAGATCGCAATGAACTGGTTTTCAAGCCTTCGGATCTCCATAGTTCTCATCCTGATCGCCGGCGTGCTCCCGCCCGGGCCTGCGCGCGCCGACGAGCTCGGCGTCACCAACGACTCCATCATGTTCGGCCAGGTGGCGGCGCTGGAAGGCCCGTCGGCCGCGCTGGGCCAGGCGGCGCGCCAGGGACTGCTGGCGGCCTTCAACGAGCTCAACGCCAAGGGCGGCGTCTACGGACGCAGGCTCAAGCTGGCGAGCCGCAACGACGGCTACGATCCCGATCGTTCGGTGGTCGAGACCATCAAGCTGATCTACGAGGATAAGGTGTTCGCGCTGATCGGCGCCGTCGGCACGCCGACCGCGATGGCCACCGCTCCGATCGCGGCGTCGAACGACGTCCCCTTCATCGGGCCGATCTCGGGCGCCGAATTCCTGCGGGCGCCCGAATTCCAGAACATCGTGAACATCCGCGCGAGCTACGCGGCCGAGGCAGAAGCCTCGATCAAGTACCTCACCGAAGAGCTTCACCTGACCCGGATCGCGATCTTCTATCAGGATGACGCGTTCGGCCGCGACGTGCTGGCCGGCGTGAAGACACATCTCGATCGCCGCGGCCTCGAGCTCGCGGCCGAAGGCACGTTCGAGCGCAACACGCGCGCGGTCGGCGCGGCGCTCAAGGTCATCCGGCGCGCGGAGCCGGAAGCGGTGATCCTGGTCGGCACCTACGGCCCGTGCGCCGAGTTCATCAAGATGGCGCATCGCAGCGGCTTCAACCCGACCTTCACGGCGGTCTCCTTCGTCGGCGGCAACGCGCTCGCCAAGGAGCTCGGCCCGGAAGGCCGCGGCGTCATCGTCTCCGAGGTGGTGCCGTTTCCGTGGGACACCGACCTCCGCATCGTCGCCGACTATCAGGCCGCGATGAAGACGCTCGATCCGAGCCAGACGCCGGACTTCATCGGGCTCGAGGGCTACATCACCGGCCGCCTGGTGGCCCGCGCCCTGGCGATGACCGGGCCTAACCCGACCCGCGCCGAGCTGCTGCGCATCATCAACGAGGTCGGCCAGTTCGACATCGGCGGGCTGGTGGTCAGCTTCGGCAACGCGCGCAAGGAGAATCCACCGCCGGTGTCGCTGACGGTGATCCAGAGCGACGGCAGCTTCAAGCCGATCTGATCCGCGTTGCGCACCGGCCGAACTGATCAGCCCGCGGGCTTCTTCGGCTTCGGCGGGCCTTCGACCGGCGGCAGCGATTTCAGATAGACCGCCATCGCCTTGCGATCCTCGGGCGTGAGCTGCGAGGTGTTGCGGATCACCCGCGCCATCGAGCCGCCGGCGCTGTCGCCGTCGGGCAGCTGTCCGGTCTCGAGGAAATAGCTGATGTCGCTCTCGCTCCAGTCCGACAGGCCCTTCTGGGTGATGTTCGGCACGAAGCCCTGACCTTCCGGATCGGGCCCACCCGCCAGACGCTGCGCCGAGACGATGCCGCCGAGCGCATTGCGCGGACTGTGGCATTCGGCGCAATGGCCGAAGGTGTTGACCAGATAGGCGCCGCGATTCCACTCCGCCGGGCGCGAGGCGTTGGCGGCAAAGGGCTTGTCGCCGAAGAACAAGAGCTTCCAGACCCCGACGGTGCGGCGGATGTTGAACGGGAATGGCATGTCGTGCGCGCGCGAGGCCCCGGCGACCGGCGGCAGCGTCTTCATGTAGGCGAAGAGATCGCGGACGTCGTCGATCTTCGCGGCCGCGTAGGAGGCATAGGGAAACGCCGGGTAGTAGTGGCTGCCGCCCGGCGACACACCCCTCACCACCGCATTGACGAACTCGGCCTCGCTCCAGCGCCCAATGCCGTCGGTGGGATCGGGCGAGATGTTGGGCGCGTAGAACGTGCCGAACGGCGAGGTCAGCGGCAGCCCGCCGCCGAGCTTCAGTCGATCCGGCTGGTTCGGGACGGCATGGCATGACGCGCAGCCGCCAATGTTGAACATCTCCTGGCCATTGGCGAGATCAGGCGCCCGTGTCGCCGCCGCGAGCACCACGGTCGACGGGCTCGTCAGCCACCAGAATACCGCAAGGCCCGCGGCACCGAGCACACAGACAGCAAGCAGAAGGCGTCGCAACATGGTCGCTCCGTCACGGCGGGGAGGATGTCGTGGTTTTCGCCGCAAGCTCCAAGGCGTCGGCGGCGATCGATACGACAGGACGCTCGGGCGCACAAACAAACGGGGCGAACGCGCAGCACGCGTTCGCCCCTCGCATGAGATCACATCAGGTCAGCTGGCCTTGAGCCGGAAGGTCTCGTGGCAACCGCCGCACTCCTTGCCGATCGCCGGCGCGGTCGCCTTCAGGCTGTCGAGATCCTTGATCTTGGCCTTGGCCTCGGTGACCACTTTGGCGAAGCTGTCGATCTTGGTCTTGAAGCCGGCATGGTCTTCCCAGATCTTCGGCGACGGGCTGTAGTCGCCCTCGAACTTCGCGCCCTTGACGCTGGCGGGATACATCGTCGGCAGCTTCTTGGCCGTCTCGTCGAGCTGCGCCAGAGCGGCATTGACCGCGGCCTGGTCGTACGGCTTCTCGCCCTTCACCATGGCGATGAGAACACCGCCGAGGTTCTTGGCGTTGGCCTTCATCGTGTCCTGGCTATGCTTGACCAGATCCTGCTGTGCCATCACGGCGCCCGCCCCTAGCAGCAAAGCTGCGACAGCCACGACAGTCCGCTTCATCAATTCGCTCCTTTGTTGTCACAATCCCGTCCAGCCCACCTGAACGGGTCGCTCGGTTAGATCAACCCCTCAGCCCGCGGATTATTCCGGAATTGAGGCGGATATCGGAGAGGCTACGGAGGGAGAGTACTCAGAGACTATGACGGCGATGCTGCTCCCGGATCGCGATCCAGACGCGCTCCGGGGTCGCCGGCATGTCGATGTGATCGATCTTGTACTCGCGCCAGAGCGCTTCGACGATCGCATTGACCACAGCCGGGCAGGAGCCGATCGCGCCCGCCTCGCCCGCGCCCTTGACACCCATCGGATTGGTCTTGCAGGGCACGTTGTGGGTCTCGAAGGTAAAGGACGGCGCGTCGGCGGCGCGCGGCAGCGCGTAGTCCATGAAGCTGCCGGTGACGAGCTGAGCGTCGGAGTTGCTGTAGACCACCTGCTCCATCAGCGCCTGACCGATGCCCTGCACCGCACCGCCATGCACCTGGCCGGCCAGCAGCAGCGGATTCAGCGTCACGCCGAAATCGTCGACGATGACGTAGTTGACGATTTTGATGATCCCGGTCGCCGGATCGATCTCGACCTCGGCCACATGCGTGCCGTTCGGATAGGTGCCGTCGGCGCTGGCGAAGGTGGCACTGCCGTTGAGCTTGGCGGGATCTGTGCCCGGACGCTTGGCGAGGTCGGCGAACGAGATCGCGCGGTCGGTGCCGGCGACGCGGATCACGCCGTCGGCGATCTCGAGATCGCCGAGGCCGGCCTCGAGCGCTTCGGCGGCGATCTGCTTGAGCTTGTCGCCGAGCTCATGGGTGGCGCGCTGCACGCTGACGCCGCCCGAGGGGATCGAGGCCGAGCCGCCGGTGCCGAGGCCGGTCGCGATCTCCTGGGTGTCGCCCTGGTGGATGTGGACGCGCTCCGGCGGCAGGCCGAACTGCTCGGCGACGATCTGGGCATAGGCGGTCTGGTGGCCCTGCCCGCTCGACTGCGTGCCGATCAGGATGGTGACGTCACCATTGGGATCGAGCCGCACATTGGCGGTCTCCTCGCCCATGGTGCCGCAGACCTCGACATAGCTCGCGAGCCCGATGCCGCGGATCAGCCCGTGCTTCTTGGCGGCCTTGGCGCGCTTCGGAAACTCCTTCCACTGCGCGATCTCCATCGCGCGCTTCAGATGCGCGTTGAAGTCGCCGGAATCGTAGACCTTGCCGGTCGCGGTCTTGTAGGGCAGCGCGCGCGGCGGAATGAAGTTCTTGCGCCTGATCGCATCGACGCTCATGTCGAGCTTGCGTGCGCAGGCATCGACCAGACGCTCGATGACATAAGCCGCCTCGGGGCGGCCCGCGCCGCGATAGGCGTCGACCGGCACGGTATGGGTGAAGATCGTGCGCACCCGGCAGTGGAAGGCCTGGATGTCGTAGAGCCCCGGCAGCATGCCGGCGCCGCCATGCGGGATATAGGGCGCGAAGGTCGAGAGATAGGCGCCCATGTCGCCCATCAGGTCGACGTCCATCGCGAGGAACTTGCCGTCCTCGGCGAGCGCCATCTTCGCCGTGGTGACGTTGTCGCGGCCCTGCGCGTCGCCCATGAAATGCTCGGAGCGGTCGGCGGCCCAGCGCACCGACTTACGCAGCCGCTGCGCGGCGACCGCGAGCAGCGCATACTCCCGGTAGGGAAACAATTTTGTGCCGAAGCCGCCGCCGACATCGGGGCAGATCACCCGCATCTTCTCGGTCGGGATCTTCAGCACGTTCTGGCAGAGGATGTCGCGCAGGCGGTGGCTGCCCTGGCTGCCCGCCGTCAGCGTCAGATGGTCGCGCTTGGTGTCGTATTCGCAGACCGCGGCGCGCGTCTCCATGAAGCTCGCCACCACGCGCGGATTGACGATGCGGATCTCGGCGACCGCATGCGCTTTCGCAAAGGCGGCCTCGACCGCGGCCTTGTCGCCGATCGCAACGTCGAACAGGACGTTGCCCTTGTGCTCGGCCCACACCTGCGGCGCATCCGGCTTGATCGCATTCACGACGCCGGTGACTGCCGGCAAGGTCGTCCATTCGACCTTGATCGCCTCCAGCGCGTCGCGCGCGTGATCGAGCGTGTCGGCAACGACGAAGGCGATGGCATCGCCGACGTGGCGCACCTCGTCCTTGGCGAGGATCGGATAAGGCGGCGCGGTGAACGGATCGGTCTCGAGATTGAACAGGCAGGGCAGCCCACCGAGCTCCGCGGTGTCGGCGGCGGTCAGAATCAGCGCCACGCCCGGCAAGAGCCGCGCCTGGGTGACGTCGATGGTGAACCCGGCATGGGCATGCGGCGAGCGCAGCACCAGGGCATGCAGGGCGGACGATGGCGCGAGATCGTCGGTGTAGCGGCCCTTGCCGCGAATCAGCGCGTCATCCTCTTTGCGGAGAACGCCTTGTCCGACACCGAACTTGATTGGAGCTGCCATCTGGTTTCACTTCCCGCTTGCATTGTCGCAACTATTGGACGGCATATTGCAGCGGAACGAGGACTCGCGCAAACGCCATATGGCCGGCGCCGCAACACGCGCGGTCAACTCTCGGCAGGCATGCCAGCAAGCGATGCTGCAGCGCAAACCTCAGCGCCGCACCAGCGCCTTGAGCCAGCGCGGGCCGAACAGAACGAGAATGGCGCCCGCATAAATGACGGCGCCGACGATGATCAGCAGACCGAGAACGGCTTCATCCTGCATGCGGCCGAGCGATGCGAGATGGGTCGATGCCACGAAGGCCGTCGCCCACAACGTTGCCGCGAGCACCGCGCCAGTTCCGGCAAATTTCATCAGCGACATGGTGAGCCGCCGATCGAAACGCAGATAACCCTTGTGCACGGCGAAGCCGAGCACCAGCAACAGGTTGATCCACGCGCCGACAGCTGTCGCCAGCGCAAGACCGACCTGCGCGAGCGAGCCCATCAGCAGGACCTTGAGCACGACGTTGGCGGTCAGCCCCGTGAGCGAAGCCTTCACCGGTGTGGCGGTGTCCTTGCGCGCGTAGAAGGTCGAGACCGCGCTGCGAATCATCACGAACGGAATGAGCCCGACGGCATAGGCAGCGAGCGTCGCACCGGCGGCCGCGGCATCGCCCTTGGTGAAAGCGCCGCGGGCGAACATCGCCCGCGTGATGACGTCGGGCACGGCGAGGAAGGCGGCGACGAACGGCACCGAGAACAGCAATGTGAACTCGAAGGCGCGGCGCTGCTGCTCCATGGCGCCCTCTTGGTCATTCGCCGTCAGCCGCCGCGACATCTCCGGCAGCAGCACGGTGCCGATGGCGATGCCGATGACGCCGATCGGCAGCTGGTTGAGACGATCGGCGTAATACAGCGCCGAGATCGCGCCGGCCGGCAGGAACGTCGCGATGATGGTGTCGGCGAACATCGCGACCTGCGTGCCCATCGAGCCGAGCGTGGCGGGCCCCAGCGCCTTGAAGAAGGCGCGGATGTCATCGTCGAGCTTGAGCGGCGCAAAGCGCGGCAGGCCGCCATGGCGGGCGAGATCGCCGGCGAGCAGGACATATTGCAGGAAGCCGGAGATCAGCACGCCCCACGCCGCGGCATGGCCGGCGGTCGGGAAGAACACCACGAGCGCGAGCGTCGCCATCATCGCGATGTTGAGGAAGATCGAGGCAGCCGCAGCGCTGGCAAAGCGCTGCATCACGTTGAGCATGCCGCCATACAGCGTCACCAGCGTGATCAGCAGCAGATAGGGAAAGGTGATCCGCGTGAGCGTGATCGCCAGGTCCCGCTGCACCGGATCGTCGGTGAAGCCGGGCGCCAGGATCGTCATCGCCTGCGGCATGAACACCCAGGCCAGGATCAAGAGCACGATCTGCGAGGCCAGCAGCAGCGTGAAGATGCGGTCGGCAAACAGGCTCGCCGAGGTCGGCCCCTTCTCGCCATGGACATGCGCATAGGCCGGCACGAAGGCGGCGTTGAACGCGCCCTCGGCGAAGATCGCCCGGAAATGGTTGGGCAGCCGGAACGCAATGAAAAACGCATCCGCCACCGGCCCAGCGCCGAGAATCGCCGCCAGCATGATGTCGCGGGCAAAGCCGGTGAGCCGAGACAGCAGCGTATAGCCGCCGACCGTGAAGATACGTCCGAGCATGGGGGGCTTCTAGAGCATTGGGCGGGGAGTTTGAAGCGGAACGTCCGTTCTTGCCGCGTGCGGCCAAAATGCGGCGCCCTGTCGCGGCCCGTTCCCGCTTGGAGCAACGGCTGCCAGGATTTCAGCGGGCGCCGGCTGGAAACCTCCCCGCTCGCAGCAGGCTTTCGCATATGCCGCTCTTACATTTCGCGCCCGTCTGCTTCCACGTCGTCATGGCCGGGCTTGTCCCGGCCATCCACGTCGTGCAGCGTCCCCAGAACGACGTGGGCTCTTGCCGGGATTGCGGGGAAAGGTCGGATAGACGTGGCCCCCGATCAGTTGTGGCTGACAATGTCAAAGGTTGCATGATGGCGGATTTAGCCGCGCCAATCCGCCCTGCGCGCTGTGCGTTCCGACACTTGCACTTCATGCCAACGTCAGCCCGTAGGGCGGATTAGCGGAGCGTAATCCGCCGCGCCTAGTGCGGACAATCGATGATGGTGAGAGTCTATCCCGATCGAGTGTGTGGACGTGGCCACCCGACCAGTTCTGGCACGCAATATCGAATGTGGCATGACGGCGGATTACGCTCCGCTAATCCGCCCTACGGGCTGGCTGGAATGCTCTCGACAATCCAAGTACGTTCGCTAAATGAAGACTCACCTCGAATTTGTCTCGACAGCCTTTCCGCCGGAGCCCGGCGAAGATGAACTGGTCAATCCGGGGCTGTATGGGAAGCGCCTGGCGGAATTCTTGTCCGAGGAGTTGCCGCGTCACGACTTCACGGTTTCGCGTATGACCCCAGAGGATTGGGGGTGGCGAATCGATCTCGAAAATTCGGAATTTCCAATCTGGCTCGGATGCGGCCACTACCAGGAGCATGAGAACGGGTTTCTGTGTTTCATCGAGCCTTCGCATCCCTTCGTTCGACGACTGCTGAAAAAGATTCCGACAACCGACACGGTCGACCGTCTGGCTGGAGCCCTGCAGATGATACTGGAGAGGAGCGGCAAGGTGCAGCAGATGCGTTGGTGGACTGAAGATGAGGCGCCTCGCTGACCCCACAACCTAAGACGGACCCGTCGTACCCGAGACTCCGGGCCAGCACGAAACACGAGAAGCCCGATATCAGCGGACTGACTCGTCGGGCAACTCGCTGAATGGCGCGATGGCGTCTATCTACCCACTTACTGATCTCCCGACCGCTTTATGGCGTCCGAACAGCCCGCCTCAAAACTCATTTCGCTAGCCGCTTGAAGCGCCTCCCTCCATCCAGTCCATTTCTGAAAAATATTTCTCTTTCTTTTTATCCGAAATCATGATTGTATGCCGCCGTCCCGTCTCGATCAGAGGGGCGCTTCGCGGTCGTCACGGACGTTGAGGCGGGATGCGGTGGGTGTGTCGATGTTGCAGCATGGTTCTCCATGCCGACGAACGACATCGATGCGCACGGTCAAGTCGCGTGGTCCTGGCATCCCGATGCTGATGCCAAGTCGGTGCTGATGCGCAAAGGCGCAGTGCCGATGACGGTGGCCAAAAAGCCCGGAGCACCGGGGAGAACGCGAAGCAGCCGTTCCAACCATCGCGCGGGGAATGCCGGGATGTCTCGGCTGAACCTGTGGTTCCTGCCGCCTGCATTTTTTTCGCAGGCGGGCCATGGGTGCGGCCAGCGCCCGGCATTCCCCGTGCCCTCTTCGAGGAGAGGGTGGGTCCATCGGCAAAGCTCGGACGCGAAGATGCGCCGCGAGAGAGCGGAGTCATGTCTCACCGCCGTCATTGCGAGGAGCGCAAGCGACGAAGCAATCCAGAGTCGCGCATGGGGACTCTGGATTGCTTCCGCCGTCGCCCTTCGGGCTATGGCGGACAAGTCGCTTCGCTCGCAATGACGGTGAATATGCCGATCCCGCGTCAGCACGTGCGACGCCGGTGGGGAGGCGAGAGGCGCGCTTCCCACTCCGCTGTCATCCCGGACAAGCCGGCCGACGCGAAGCGGCGGCGGGCGCAGATCCGGGATCCATACGCTGTGCAGCTGGTGGGGTGCGCGGAACGGGCCGCCTGCCCGTTTCGGAGATCACGCGGTATGGGTCCCGGCGTTCGCCGGGACGACAGTGTTGGTTGGGACTGTCGGCGGGGCAGATCGCCCGCCGGGGCTGTGAGCCGCGCCGCTGCAAGCGGCGTGACGTCAACGATGCCTTATGCCTCAGCCCTGAAGTGCGCCGCGGACGACGTCGATGATGCGGGCCTGGGTCGGCTCGTCGAGATAGGCGTGCATCGGCAGGCTGATGACGTCGCTGGAGAGCTGCTCGCTGACCGGCAGGCCGCCATCGGCGCTCGGGAAGATGCGGTAGGCGGTCTGCTGATGCATCGACTTCGGATAGTAGATCGCGGTCGGAATGCCCTGCGCCTTCAGCGCCGCGGCGAAGGTGTCGCGATCGATGCCCTTGGGCAGGCGGATGGTGTATTGCGCCCAGACCGAGGTGCAGCCCTCGACGAGACGCGGCACCTTCACGACATCGGCCAGCGCGGCCGTGTAGCGCTCGGCCACCTTGTTGCGCGCGACGATCTCGTCCTCGAAGATCCTGAGCTTCTCGATCAGGACCGCGGCCTGGATGGTGTCGAGCCGCGCGGTGAGGCCGAGGCGGACGTTGTCGTATTTGTCGCTGCCGCCGCCATGGGCGCGCACGCTGCGCAGGCGCTCCAGGAGGCCGGCATCGTCGGTGAGGATGGCACCGCCGTCGCCGAAGCAGCCGAGCGGCTTGGCCGGATAGAAGCTGGTGGCGGTCGCCAGCCCGAAGGTGCCGATGCGGCGGCCCTTGTAGCTGGCGCCAAAGCCCTGCGCGGCGTCGTCGAGCACGAACAGGCCTTCGTCCCCAGCGATCGCGGCGACCGCATCGTGGTCCGCGCTCTGTCCGAACAGATCGACCGGGATCACGGCCTTCGGCTTGAGACCGAGCCGTTTGGCGGTTGCGATGCCGCGGTGGAGCGAGGCCGGATCGATGTTGAAGGTGTCCTCCAGCACGTCGACGAACACCGGCGTGGCGCCGGTCAGCGCCACGGCTTCGCCGGTCGCGCAGAAGGTGAAAGACGGGCACAGCACGGCATCGCCCGGGCCGATGCCCTGGGCCATCAGCACCATCAGCAGCGCGTCGGTGCCGCTGGAGCAGCTCACCGCGTATTTGGCGCCGCAGAATTCAGCCAGCTCCTTCTCGAGCTGGATGATTTCGGGGCCGCCGAGAAACTGGCAATGCGCGAGCACGCGGGCGACGGCGTCGTCGAGCGACTTGCCGAGCCGCTGGCGCTGCGCGGCGGTGTCGATGAACGGAATGGGCTGATGACGCAGGTGCTGATTCATGAGCTCTGACAAAGGTTCGGATCGAGACGATGGGGTGAAGCGGAGGCGTGGCCGGCTAGCCGGCCACGGCGCGACGCTTGGTAGCAGCCGCCTCGGCGGGACGATGGCTCGAGGTCTCCAGGCACTGCGTGGCGATCGCCAGACTCGCGACGCCCTCGTCGCCGGTGACCGCGGGCGCCGTGCCCGAGCGCACCGCGTGCAGGAACGCGATCAGCTCGGCGCGCAGCGGCTCGTCATGGCCGACCGGCAGATGGCGCATCGAGTAGCTGCCATCCGGCTTGAAGCCGAAGCACTCGGTGACCTGGCGCGTCAGCAGATCGCCCATGATGTACTTGCCGCGCGTCGCCACGGTGACGTTGCGCGCCTTGAACGGCGTCAGCCAGTTGGTGTTGATGTGGGCGAGCACGCCGGAGGCGGTGCGGAACTGCAGGAGCGCGATGTCCTCACGCTCCGCCACCGCACTCGACAATTGCGGCTGCACCTCGATGATGTCGGATTCGGTGAACCAGCGGATGAGGTCGATGTCGTGCACGGCGAGATCGATGACGACGCCGACATTGGACATGCGCGGCGGGAACGGACCGACGCGGGTGATCGCGATCGACAGGAGGTCCTCGCCGGCGATCGCCTTCTTGATCGCGGCCACCGCCGGATTGAAGCGCTCGACATGGCCGATCATCAGGGTGACGCCGGCGCGATGCGCGGCCGAGACGATCTCCCTGCCCTCGTCCACCGTGGAGGCGATCGGCTTCTCGACCATCAGATGCACCTTGCGGGCGATGCAGGCGAGCGCGAGCTCATGATGCAGGTGGGTCGGGGCGGCGACGGTCACCGCATCGACGCCCTCGGCGACGAGCTCATCGAGCGTCTCGAAGGTCGGGCAGTTCGCAAGCTCGGTGACGCGGCTGCGATGCGCCGGCAGCGGATCGACCACGCCGACCAAGTGCACATCGGGCAGTCCGGCGAGCACGCGGGCATGGTTGCTGCCCATCACGCCGGCTCCGATGACGCCGACTCGCAGCGCCTGCCTCAGCTCGGCCTTGTGGCCCGCCCCCTTGGAACTCATGTCATCGACCCCATCAATGTCCCCGGATTGCGACGTCACGGATTGGCCATGACGGTTAACGAACTGCAAATCACCGGTCGAAGCTCTCCTAGCATGCCGGTTGAAGCGAGGCGAATGCGGAAACCTTTTTCAGGACACGATTTGATTCAGAAAGTTACATCGGGTTTGGACGAAAACCGCTGTCTTTTGAACGGCGTGCGCGATGCCCTTCACGTGTGGCAAGTGCCCTGTTCACGCGTCACGACAGGCCACGGACACAACGGTTGCAGCGGCTTCACGCCTGCGTGTTGGCCGCGGCCGGAGGTAACGCGGTGGATCCCGCCAGCGAAGGAGATCACGTCACATCGCGGGAGAACACCCATGACCCTCAGCCTCGCCTCGCTCCGCTACGCCTCATCCTTCGCCGTGCTGCTCGCCTCGCTTACCCCGTGGTCGCCGTCGGCTGCCGCCGTGGATCGGCCTGTCGTCATCGAGCTCTTCACCTCGCAGGGCTGCTCCTCCTGCCCGCCTGCAAATGCCTATCTGAACGAGCTGGTGCGGCAGCGCCGCGACGTGCTGCCGCTCGCCTTTCACGTCACCTATTGGGATCGGCTGGGCTGGAAGGACCCGTTCTCATTGCCGGCCGCCACCGATCGCCAGGCCCGCTACGGCAGCCGCTTCGGCGACGGCTCCTACACGCCGGAGATCGTCGTCGACGGGGTGACGGGTCATGTCGGCTCCAACAGGGCCGAGGTGGGAGCCGCGATCGATCGCGCCAGGGGCGCGAGCGCGACGGCGGCGCCGGTCAAGCTCGCACGCAATGGCGACAAGCTCACGGTCGAGGTCGGCGGCGGTGAAGGACGCGGACGCCTCCTTCTGGTCGGCTTCGATCATCGGCATGAGACGGCGATCCGCCGCGGCGAGAATGACGGCCGCACGCTGGAGGAGCTGAACGTGGTGCGCTCGGTGCGGACGCTTGGCGATTGGAGCGGCACGGCGCTGCGCCTCACCGAGCCGATGCCGGAGGGCGAGGATGCGGCCGTGCTGCTCGAAAGCCCGGAGGGGCGCATCGTCGGTGCCGCGCGGCTATAGCTTCGACCGCCTGTCAGGCGGACGCGCAGGTGCGGCGCCAGAACAGGCGGTAGCCCTCCTCCACCTTGCGCGTGTAGGTCTCGACATTGCCGGCGGCGGAGCTGCCAACCATCGCCGGCAGCTCCGTCCGCAGCTTCGCGAGAGCCGCAGGCTGCGCGGCCTGCTTCAGGGCGAGACCGATGTAGCCGTCGTCGTCCTCGGCCACGAAGTCGCCGAGCCCGACCGCCGTGTTGATGGCGGCTGCCGCGCGCGCTGCCGCGCCGTGGCCGAGCTTCGCGATCACGGGGACGCCGGCCTGCAGCGACTCCCAGGTGCTGACGCCGCCATTCTGCGGAAACGGATCGAGCGACATGTCGATGCCTGCGAACTGCGCGATGTGCTGATCGCGCGTCGACAGGCCGAGGCACGTGATGCGCTCCTGCGCGATGCCATGCGCGACGAACCGCGCGACGAGGCCATTGCGCAGCAGCGCGTCGTCGAGCGCGCCGTTCTTGATGACGATCCGCGAGTCCGGCAGCGCGCCCATCAGGCGCGACCAGAGCGCGAGCGCAGGCTCGGAGATCTTGTCGATCCGGTTGAAGACGCCGAAGGTGACGCAACCGTTGCGCAGCATCGGCAGCGGCGTCGGCTGCCATCCCTGCAAGGGATCGGTGGTGATCACGGCCGGCAGGTCGTAGACCTGCTCGGCGAACAGATGACGTGCAGCTTCGGGCACAGTCACCGGATCGGCGAAGAAGTAGTCGATCGTGGGGAGGCCGGTGCCGGTGCCGCTGCCCCAGGCCGTGACCTGGACCGGCGCCGGCTTGCGCGCGAACACCGGCAGCCGGTTGCCGGCGGAATGGCCGGAGAGATCGACGAGGATATCGACCTGATCGGCCTCGATGCGATCGCTCAGCTCCTCATCGGACATCTGCCAGGCGTCGACCCAGAGGTCGGCGGCCGCGCGGCACTGGTCCGTCATCGTATCGCGCAACGGCGAGCAGGAGTAGCAGATCACCTTGAACGCGGCGTGGTCGTGATGACGCAGCACCGGCAGGAACACCAGCGCCGCCGAATGGCTGCGGAAATCGGACGAGACATAGCCGATCGTCAGGCGCCGCTCCGGATCACGATCCCGCACCGGCGGCGGACGGCGCGCGACCTGGCTGCCGATCCTGGTCCACCATTCGCGTCTCGCCGCCTGGTGCTGCGCGAAATCGGTGTCGGGCATGAAGTCGAGCAGGAAGATCCTGGCGGTGATCGCATCGCCATAGTCGGGCTTGAGCGCGAGCGCGCGCTCGAAGTGCTGCAGGGCCGTCGTGAGATCGCCCTGCTTGCAGAAGCATTCGCCGAGCCAGGTCCAGGCGACGTCGGACGCGGGATTGATCTCCAGCACCTTGCGGCAAGCGTCCATCGCCGGCGCGATGTTGTCCCTGATCACACTGAGCTGCGCGAAGCCGAGCAGCGCCACCTCCTGTCGCGGATCGAGCGCCAGCGCGGCCTCGAAATCGGGCATCGCCTTGTCGAAACGTCCGGCCTGCTGATGCAGCCGGCCGCGCTGTGCCAGCACTTGCGCGGCGTTCGGCTTGATGGCGAGGGCAGCGTCGAAGGCCGCCAGCGCCTCATCGGAATGGCGCAGGGCGATGCTGGCGAGCCCCTTTCCGAACATCGCCTCCATGTGGCGCGGGTTGAGCGACAACGCGCGATCGAAGCACTGATTGGCCTCCGCATTGCGCGCGAGCGGAAGCAGCGCCATGCCGCGATTGCAATAGGCGTCGGCGTAATCGGGCTTGAGCGCGATCGCCCGGTCATGCGCGGCGATCGCCTCCTCCGGCCGCCCCAGGAGCATCAGCGTGTTGCCGAGACCTGTTTGAGCAACCACGAGGGCTGGCTTCAGCGCAATCGCCCGCTCCTGGCACTTGCGCGCCTCCTCGAAGCGCTTGCGGTTGAACAGCGCGAGGCCGAGATTGGAGAGCGCCTCGGCATGTCGCGGCTCGATCTCGACGGCCTTGGTGAGCGCCTGCTCGGCGAGATCGGGCTGGCCGCCGTCGAGCGCCGTAACGCCGAGCAGGTGCAACGCATCGAAATGATCGGGCAGCAGCGCCAGGATCTGTCCGCAGATCGCCTGCGCCTCGGCGTGACGGCCGGCACGATACGCCGCCACGGCGCGCGGCATGAGCTCGTCAGCCTGCTTGCGATGCTTCTTCTGCAGTCTCGCATTCTGGAAGGCGCGAGAGCCGACATTGCTTGCCAAGAGACTTGCCTCCACGGGCGGCGTGCAGATCGCGGGAACGCAGTGACATCACATGCGACACCACCGGATGCCGCGACACAAAGACTAGCCGGCGCTGGCGCAATGGCGACGCCAGAACAGGCGGTAGCCCTCCTCGACCTTGCGCGTGTAGGTCTCGACATTGCCCGCGGCCGAGCCCGCGACCATCGCCGGCAGCGCGGTCCGCAGCTTCGCCAGCTCAGCCGGCTTCGAGGCCCACTTCGCGGCGAGCGCGACATACCCGTCGTCGTCTTCGGCGACGAACTCGCCGAGCCCGACCGCCGTGACGATCGCCGCGGCGGCGCGCGACGCCGCGCTGCGTCCGAGCCTGGCGATGACCGGCACGCCGGCTTGCAGCGACTCCCAGGTGCTGACGCCGCCATTCTGCGGAAACGGATCGAGCGAGATGTCGACCTCGGCAAACTGCGCGATCTGCTGCTCGCGCGTCGACCAGCCGAGACAGACCACGCGCTCCGGCGCGACGCCTTGCGCGGCGAAGCGCGCCAGGAGACGGTCACGCAACAGGGGATCATCGAGCGAGCTGCTCTTGATCACGATGCGCGAGTCCGGCAGCTGCTGCATGATCCGTGTCCAGACGATCAGCGCAGGATCGGAGATCTTGTCCAACCGATTGAACACGCCGAAGCTCACAAAGCCATTGCGGAGCATCGGCAGCGGCGTCGGCGCGATGTCCGGCAACGCCTCGGTGGTGATCACCGCCGGCAGGTCATGGACCTGCTCGGCGAACAAATGACGTACCGCTGCGGGCACCGTGACCGGATCGGCCAAGAAATAGTCGATCGTCGGCAGCCCCGTGCCGGTGCCGCTGCCCCAGGCTGTGACCTGGACCGGGGCGGGCTTGCGGGCAAACAGCGGCAGGCGATTGCCGGCGGAGTGGCCGGAGAGATCGACCAGGATATCGACGCCATCGGCGTCGATGCGGTCGGCGAGCTCGTCATCCGACATCTGCGCGGCGTCGACCCAGAGGTCGGCGCAGGCACGGAATTGCGCCGTGACGGCATCCTGCACCGGCGAGCAGGCATAGCAGGCGACTGCGAAATTCTGCGGGTCGCGATGCCTGAGCACCGGCAGGAATGTCAGCGCCGCCGAATGATTCCGGAAGTCGGAGGAGACGTAGCCGATCGTCAGACGCCGCTCCGGGTCGAGATCGCGCTTCGGCGCCGGCCGGCGCCGGATGTGGGCGCCGATCCGCTGCCACCATTCGCGCCGTGCCACCTGCTGGAGCGCAAAGTCGGCCTCCGGCATGAACTCGAGCGTGAAGATCTTCGCGGTCATGGCCTCGGCAAAATCGGGCCTGATCTCAAGGGCGCGGTCGAAATGCTCGACGGCCGCAACGACCTCGCCCTGCTTGGCGTAGCAGACGCCGAGCCACAGCCAGGCCTCCTCGGAGCGCGGATTCCGCTCCAGCACCTTGCGGCAGGCATCGACGGATTGGGCGACGTCCTTGAAGTGGCCGAGCTGGGCCTTGCCGAGCAGCGCCATCTCCAGCATCGGATCATGCGCCAGCGCCGCCTCGTAGTCCGCCTTCGCCTGGTCGAAACGGCCGGCCATCTGATGCAGCCGGCCGCGCTGCGCCAGCACCTGCGGCGCACCGGGCTTGACGGCAAGCGCGGCATCGAAGGCCGCGAGCGCCTCGGTGTGATGACGCAGGTTGATGCTCGCCAGCCCCTTGCCGAACATCGCCTCCATGTGGCGCGGATTGAGCGACAGTGCGCGATCGAAGCTCTGATTGGCCTCGGCGTTGCGACCGAGCGGAAGCAGTGCCATGCCGCGGTTGCAATAGGCGTCGGCATAGTCTGGCTTCAGCGCGATGGCCCGCTCATGCGCCGCGATCGCCTCGTCCGGCAGGCCGAGGCGCATCAGCGTGTTGCCGAGGCCCGTCTGCGCGACCACGAGGGCTGGCTTCAGCGCAATCGCCCGCTCCTGGCACTTGCGCGCCTCCTCGAAGCGCTTGCGGTTGAACAGCGCGAGGCCGAGATTGGAGAGCGCCTCGGCATGTCGCGGCTCGATCTCGACGGCCTTGGTGAGCGCCTGCGAAGCGAGATCCATTTGGCCACCGTCCAGCGCCGTCACGCCGAGCAGGTGCAGGGCATCGAAATGATCGGGCAGCAGCGCCAGGATCTGGCTGCAGATCGCCTGGGCTTCGGAACGGCGACCGCCGCGATAGGCGGCGACGGCCGCGGGCATCAGCGCATCGGCCTGCTTGCGATGCTTCTTCTGCAGCCTCGCATTCTGAAACGCGCGGGAACCGACATCGCTTGCCAAAGACGGCCTCCGAATAACGCGTGGAACTACATATCGGGCTTGTTCACGCGGCGACCTTGCGTCACGCCGCGACGGATGGGCCTCAGCCGCCAGTAGCGCAATAGCGGCGCCAGAACTGGCGATACCCCTCCTCGACCTTGCGCGTGTAGGTCTCGACATTGCCGGCGGCCGAGTTGGCCACCCGCGTCGGCAGCTCCGCACGGAGCTGAGCGAGCTCGGCCGGCCGCGCCGCGTGTTTCAGGGCGATCGCAATGTACCCCTCGCCGTCCTCGGCCACCCAGTCGTCGAGCCCGATCGCCTTGACGATCGCGCCGCCGGCGCGCGACGCCGCGCTGCTGCCGAGCTTGGCGACCACGGGCACGCCGGCCTGCAGCGATTCCCAAGTGCTGACGCCACCATTCTGCGGGAACGGATCGAGCGAGATGTCGATGTTGGCGAACGCTGCGATGTGCTCGTGGCGCATCGAGGCGCCGAGACAGGTGAGGCGGCTCTCGTTGACGCCGTGCGCGGCGAAGCGGGCGATCAGCGTGTCGCGCAGGAATGCGTCCTCCAGCGCGCCGTTCTTGATGACGATGCGGGCGTCCGGCAACGCTTGGAGCAGCGCCGACCAGACCCTCAGCACCTCGTCGGATATCTTGTCGACACGGTTGAAGACACCAAACGTGACGTGGCCGTTGCGCAGCATCGGCAGCGGCGTCGCCTGCGCTCCCGGCAGCGGATCCGTCGTGATCAGCGCCGGGAGATCGTAGACCTGTTCGGCGAACAGCGGCCGCACCGCCGATGGCACCGTGACCGGATCGGCAAAGAAGTAGTCCATGGCGGGCAATCCGGTGCCGGTCGCGTTGCCCCACGCGGTGACCTGGATCGGCGCCGGCTTGCGGGCAAACACGGTGAGACGATTGCCGGCCGAGTGGCCGGAGAGATCGACCAGAATGTCGACCTGGTCGGCCTGGATGCGATCGGCCAACTCATCGTCGGACAATTGAGATCCGTCGACCCAGCCGTCGGCCGCGACCTTGCACTGTTCCGTCACGGAATCGACCAGCGGCGAGCACGAGTAGCAGATGACCTTGAATGCCGCGTGGTCGTGATGGCGCAGCACCGGAAGGAAGGTCAGCGCGGCCGAATGGCTGCGGAAGTCGGACGACACGTAACCGACCGTGATGCGGCGATCCGGGTCGCGGTCGATGGCGGCAAGCTGGCGCTGCGGGATATGCGCGCCGATCCGCTCCCACCATTCGCGGCGGACGGCCTGATGCACGGCCACGTCGGCGCCGGGATAGAAATCGAGCGCGAAGATCTTCTTCATGATCGCATCCTCGAAATCCGGCTTGATCTCGAGGGCGCGGTCGAAGTGCTGGATGGCGCCGGCGGTATCGCCCTGCTTTGCGAGGCACGTGCCGAGCCAGATCAGCGCCACCTCCGACGCCGGATTCTGCTCAAGCACCCGCTTGCAGGCCACCATGGCCGGCGCGATCCGCTCGGTGAGCACGCAGACATGGGCCTTGCCGAGCAGCGCCGCCTCCAGCCCGGGGTCGGTCGCCAGCGCAGCATCGAAATCGGCCTCGGCCTCGGCGAACCGTCCCATCTGCACGTAGAGACGGCCACGCTGCGCGATGACCGCCGCCGTCCCCGGCTTCATGGCGAGCGCCGCGTTGAAGGCAGCGAGCGCCTGCTCGAGATGCCGCAGATTGACGCTGACCAGTCCCTTGCCGAACGTCGCCTGCATGTGCCGCGGCGCCAGCGCCAAGGCGCGGTCGAAACTCTGTTTGGCCTCTTCGTTGCGCAGCAGGAGCAGTTGCGCCATGCCGCGATTGCAGTAGGCGTCGGCAAAGTCCGGCTTGAGGGCGATGGCGCGGTCATGCACCTCGATCGCCTGCGCGAACAGCTGCATGTTCATCAGGGTGTTGCCGAGGCTCGTCAGCGCCGCGGCAAAATTGGGCTTGAGCGCAACGGCGCGCTCCTGTACCGCGCGCGCCTCCTCGTAGCGCTTCATGCTGAACAGCACGAGGCCGAGATTGGCCAGGGCCTCGGCATTGCGCGGCTCCACGGCGACCGCGCGGGTCAGGGCCTGCTCGGCGAGGTCGAGCCGGCCGCTGTCGAGCGCGGACGCGCCGAGAAGGTGCAAGGCGTCGAAATGATCGGGCACGAGGCCCAGAGCCTGTCCGCAGATGGTCTGGGCATCGGCGTGCCGGCCCGCCCGATAGGCCTCGACGGCCTTCGGCAGCAGGCTATCGGCCTGCTTGCGATTCTTCTTCTGCAGGCGCGCATTCTGGAACGCGCGCGATCCGATCGTGCTTTGCAACGAAGCTCTCCGGCGGACGACGTCCGGGGCTGTCTAGCACGGCTCGCGTGATTCGAGGCGAGACCCGCCCTACTCGCGGCGGTAATCGTCCTCGATGCGGATGATGTCGTCCTCGCCGAGATAGGACCCGGTCTGGACCTCGATCAGCTCCAGCAGGATCTTGCCCGGGTTCTCCAGCCGGTGCACCGCGCCCATCGGAATGTAGATCGATTCGTTCTCATGCACGGTCTTGACGGTCTCGTTCACGGTGACCCGCGCCGCGCCGCGCACCACGATCCAGTGCTCGGACCGGTGATAGTGCTTCTGCAGCGACAGGCGCTGGCCCGGCTTGACGATGATGCGCTTGACCTGATGACGCTCGCCATTGTCGACCGACTGATAGCTGCCCCAGGGCCGGTGCACCTTGATGTGCGTCTCGGTCACTTCGGGCGCCACGGTCTTGAGCTTGGCGACCAGCCGCTTCAAGCCGTTGGCATCGCGCTGGCGCGACACCAGCACGGCGTCCTGCGCGGCCACCACGACAAGATCGTCGACGCCTTCGAGCGCGACCAGCGCCTTGTCGGTGACCACGTTGCAGTTGCGGGAATCCTCGAACACGGCGGTGCCGCGCGCGGCATTGCCCTGCCCGTCCTTGTCGGACAGTTCCCAGACCGCATGCCAGGAGCCGACGTCAGACCAGCCGCACGACACCGCCACCACGGCGGCACGTTCGGTCTTTTCCATCACGGCATAGTCGATCGAGATCGGCTTGGCCGCCGCGAAGGCATCGGAATCCAGGATGATGAAACCGAGGTCGCGGCCGGCCTTGGAGACAGCGTCGATCACCGTCTGCACGCTGCCCGCGTCGAACTTGCGGTATTCATCGAGCAGGACCGACGCGCGGAACATGAAGTTGCCGCTGTTCCAGAGATAGCCCTCGCGGATGTAGCGCTCGGCGGTCGGCTGATCCGGCTTCTCGACGAATTTTGCGACGGCCCGCACTTCCCCGGATACCGATGCACCCGGGCTGATATAGCCATATTCGGTGGCCGCGCGCTCTGGATTGACGCCGAAGGTGACGATGCGGCCGGCCTCGGCGGCAGCGAGCCCCTGCCGGCACGCCGCGAGGAAGGCCGCGGTGTCGCGAACGACGTGATCGGCCGCGAGTGCCAGCACGACAGCGTCCTGATGGCGCGACTGGGCGAAGGCGGCTCCGGCTGCGATGGCCGGGCCTGAATCACGCCGCATCGGCTCCAGCAGGACGTCGGCCTCGATGCCGATCTCGGCCAGTTGCTCCAGCACCATGAAGCGATAGGCCAGGTTGGTGATGATGATCGGCCGTTCGAACAAGTCGGCATCGGATACGCGCAGCAACGTGTCCTGGAACGTGGAACGGGTGCCGAACAGCGGCAGGAACTGCTTCGGGCGAACCTCCCGCGATGCCGGCCACAGCCGGGTCCCAGCGCCGCCGCACATGATGAGAGGAATGATGCGTCCGGTCATGAATCAACCCGTTAAATTCGGTGATAGTCGCGGTACCATTTCGCAAAACGTCCGATGCCGTCGGCGATCGAGGTCGCCGGCCGGAAGCCGATGTCGCGTTCGAGGTCGCTGACATCAGCATAGGTCGCCTCGACGTCGCCGGGCTGCATCGGCAGCATCTCCCTGATGGCCGGCCGCCCGAACTCCTTCTCTAGTAGTGTTATCACGTCCATCAGCTGTTCGGGATGATTGTTGCCGATATTGTAAATCCGCCATGGCGCCCGGCTGCTCGACGGATCGGGCCTGTTTCCATCCCAATCCGGGTTTCCCTGGGGCGGGCGGCCGATCAGGCGGACGATGGCCTGCACGATGTCGTCGACATAGGTAAAATCACGCCGCATCCGGCCTTGATTGAACAGCCTGACCGGCTGCCCTGCGAGGATGGCCTTGGCAAAGATGAACATCGCCATGTCGGGACGGCCCCAGGGGCCGTAGACGGTGAAGAAGCGCAGCCCGGTGGCCGGCAGGCGATAGAGATGGCTGTAGGAATGCGCCATCAGCTCGTTGGCCTTCTTGCTTGCCGCATAGAGGCTGATCGGATGATCGACATTGTCCTTGACCGAGAACGGCAGCTTGGTGTTGGCGCCATAGACCGATGAGGACGATGCGAACAGCAGATGCTCGCAGCCATGATGGCGGCAACCCTCGAGGACGTTGATGAAGCCCTCGAGATTGGCATCGACATAGGCGTGCGGATTTTCCAGCGAGTAGCGCACGCCGGCCTGGGCCGCGAGATGCACCACGGCGGGAAAGCGATGCTGGGCAAACAGCGCCTTGATGCCGGCACGGTCGATGAGATCGAGCTTGTGAAAGGTGAAGCCGGGCGCCGCCTTCAGAATGTCGAGCCGCGCCTCCTTCAGCTTCGGATCGTAATAGGCGTTGATGTTGTCGATGCCGACCACCTGCCGTCCCTCGGCGAGCAGCCGCTGCGACAGGTGAAATCCGATGAAGCCGGCGGCGCCGGTCACGAGGATGGGATGATCTGCCATGGTCGCTCCGTCAGGGTCGCCACAGTTCGATGGCGGCGGGTTTGCTCGCGCGGTCGAGCTTCATCTTGACGTCGAGCACGAGGCCGCTCTCCTCGCCGAGGAGGCTCTGAACCAAAGGCCAGCCTCCGGCCAGGAACTGATCGTGCGACACGGCCAGCACGACCGCGTCGGCTGGACGCAGCGCGTCAACTGCCGTGAGGCCGATGCCATACTCCTCGTGCACCGCCGCCGTATCGGCCAGGGGATCGGCGACCTGCACCTCGACGCCGAACGACTGCAGTTCGCTGATGATGTCGATCACCCGCGAATTGCGGATGTCCGGCACATTCTCCTTGAAGGTCATGCCGAGGATCGTGACGAGGCCGCTGCGCCCTTTCCGCTTCAGCAGCCCGCGAATGCATTCGCGCGCAATGCGCCGGCCCATCTCGTCATTGATGCGGCGGCCCGCCAGGATGACCTCAGGATGGTAGCCCGCCTTCTCGGCGCGATAGGTGAGGTAATAGGGATCGACGCCGATGCAGTGACCGCCGACGAGGCCGGGCGTGAAGGGCAGGAAGTTCCACTTGGTGGCGGCGGCTGCGAGCACGTCGCCGGTATCGATCTCAAGCGCCTGGAAGATCAGCGACAGCTCGTTCATGAAGGCGATATTGAGATCGCGCTGGGTGTTCTCGATCACCTTCGCCGCCTCGGCGACCTTGATCGAGGGCGCACGATGAATGCCGGCCGTGACGACCGAGCCATAGACGGCCGCCACGATCTCGAGCGTCTGCGGGTTCTGTGCCGAGACGACCTTGGTGATGGTCTCGAAGCGATGCGTCTTGTCACCGGGATTGATGCGCTCCGGCGAATAGCCGACGTTGAAATCGGCCCCCGCCTTCAGGCCCGAGCAGCTCTCCAGCAACGGGACGCAGTCTTCCTCGACGGCGCCCGGGTAGACGGTCGACTCATAGACGACGATGTCGCCGGGCTTCAGAACGGCGCCAACGGCGCGCGTCGCGGCCAGCATGGCGCCCAGATCGGGCCGACGTGCGCTGTCGATCGGGGTCGGAACCGTGACGATGAAGAAATCGGCAGTCTCGATATCGGCCGGCTCGCTGGTGAAGCGCAGGCCCGGCCGCCGCAGATCGCCCGCATCGACCTCGCAGGTCCGATCCCTGGCGTCCTTCAGCTCTGCGACGCGGGCCGCATCGATATCGAACCCGATCGCCGGGCAGCCTGTCCGCGCGAACGCAGCCGCGACCGGCAGGCCGACATAGCCAAGGCCTATCACCGCAATCTTCCGGCCATGAGACATAAATTGATATTCCGGTCGTTTCGGAGGCCATTGACGCCACCCCTGCGACTGTTTAGCCACCGGGGCATCAGGACCGCAAGGGGCGGCTACGGCTCCCCTTACCCGGGGTCCGGCCCTGCCAGGACGGGCGTTGCGCGTATCGCACTCGGCTTGGACCGTTTCAACCAAGAGCGAAGCCAGCCTGGCATGCGTGCGTTTTTGATTCTTCTCCTCCGGATCGTGGTGTCGCTGGCTCTGCTGTATCTCGCTCTGCGCGGGATCAACTTTGCGGCGATCCGCGAGCGGCTCAGTCAGATCAACATCGGCTGGATCGGGCTGGCGGTGGCCATCACGCTGGTGCAGATCTTCATCGGCGCCCTGCGGTGGCGCGAGATCTCCGCGCTGTGCGGCGCGCCGCTGACGGACATGCAGGCGTTCCGCTACAACATGATCGGCGCCTTCTTCAATCAGACCCTGCCGTCCTCGATCGGCGGCGACGCCGTGCGGCTGTGGCTGATCGGGCGCACCGGCGCCGGCTGGCGCGCAGCCAGCTACTCGATCCTGACCGACCGCGCCGTCGGCTTCATCGCGCTAGCGCTGATCATCGTCGCGAGCCTGCCGTGGAGCTATGGCATGATCGCCGACCAGCACGGGCGCCTGGCCCTGGTGCTGGTCGACGCCGCCGCACTGGCGGCCGGCGTCGGCTTCCTCACCATCGGCCATCTGCCGGCGGCGTGGATGAAGGCGTGGTGGCCGACGCGCCACGTCTATGCCTGCTCGGTGATCGCGAACAGGGTAATCTTCGGCCGGACCACGGCCGCGAAGATCGCCGTGCTGTCGCTTTCGATCCACGTGCTGGCCGTCGTCATCGCCTGGTGCGCCGTGCGCTCCATCGCGGCGCCAGCCGCATTCGAACAGCTATTCCTGCTGACCCCGCCAATCATGCTGATCACGATGCTGCCGATCTCGATCGCTGGCTGGGGCGTCCGCGAGGCGACGATGATGGTCGCATTCGGCTATGCCGGGCTTGCGCCGGCCGACGGCACCGTGGTCTCGATCCTGTTCGGCGCGGTCTACTTCATCGTCGGCGGCATGGGCGGCCTCGTGTGGATTCTCAGCGCAGAAAAGGGCGCAGGCCGCCTCGCCGTTCCCGCGACGGTCGAAGACTGACCTGGATCATGATGCGATTCCACGGAATCGCATCATGATCTCATCTCTTTGTTTGAGCATGATCTTTTCGGAAAACCGGTTTCCACTTTTCCGGATCATGCTCTAGGCGGCGCGCGCCCATTCGTCGTGCCAGGCCTGCGCCATCAGCACGTTCCAAAGCCAGTAGGAATGATTGTGGCGGCGGCTGAGATGCTCGTCGAACATGCGCGTCACTCGCACCGGATCGAACAGACCCTGCCGCCTCAGCCGCTCCGGCGACAGCAGGTCCGAGGCCCATGATTTCAACGGCCCACGCAGCCACGCGTCGAGGGGAATGCTGAAGCCCGTCTTCGGCCGATCGATCATCTCAGCCGGCACGTGGCGATACAGCACCTGTCGTACCAACCATTTGCCGCGACCGTCCCGCACCTTCATGCCGGAAGGAACCTTGGCTGAAAACTCGACGACGTCCTTGTCGAGGAACGGCACGCGCGTCTCCAACGCCACCGCCATCGCCGCGCGATCCACCTTCTGCAGGATGTCGTCGCTGAGATAGCTGAGGGAGTCTGCCAGGGTCATGCGGTCGAGCGGGTCGAGCTGTGCCGCAAGCTGCCGCATCTCGTTCCCTGCCCAACTTTCCTGCTCCATGCCGCCCACCACCGTCCCGGCCGGATCCTGATCGATCGAGCACAGCGCCCGGTAGAGACCATCAAAGCCGTCGGCGGCAATGACGCGGCCGAGCTTGGCCGCCTGATCGCCGGCATGCCGAACCTTCAATCGGGCCGGCAACACCGGCTGCAGCGCCCTGAGAACCGTATCGGCCGGCTCTGGGGCGATCGCACCGAGAACGGCACCAATCGCACGCCGCAGCGGCATCGGCACGCGACCAAGGCGCGCCTGCAGCGCGCCGCCCCAGACATGCCTGTTGTAGCCGCCGAACAGCTCGTCGCCCGCGTCACCTGACAATGCGACAGTCACATGCCGGCGCGCGAGCTGCGCGACCAGATGCGTCGGGATCTGCGAGGAGTCGGCGAACGGCTCGTCATAGATCCGCGGCAGCTTGGGCACCACGTCCATCGCGGTCCGCGCATCGACATAGAGCTCGGTGTGATCGGTGCCGAGATGCTGCGCGACGTTGCGCGCGTCCTCGGCCTCGTTGTAGCCGC
This sequence comes from Bradyrhizobium sp. SZCCHNR1053, assembly GCF_032381235.1. Classification (NCBI taxonomy): domain Bacteria; kingdom Pseudomonadati; phylum Pseudomonadota; class Alphaproteobacteria; order Hyphomicrobiales; family Nitrobacteraceae; genus Bradyrhizobium; species Bradyrhizobium sp. SZCCHNR1053. The sequence continues at coordinate 195,448 of NZ_JAUHJM010000007.1, read as the reverse complement.
CTTCGGCGAAGCCGATGCTGAAGGTGCGCACAGGCTGGCCCGCCTGCGCCTGCATCAGGGCGACAATCGTCGACGAATCGACGCCGCCGGACAGGAACGCGCCGAGCGGCACGTCCGACAAGCACTGTCGCTTCACGGCCACCGACAGCAGCTGCTCCAGCCGTTCGACCGCCTCGCCCTCGTCGGCAATGCGATCGTCCTGAGCGGCGGCGACACGATCGCGCAGCGACCAATAGGGTTGCGGCAGCGGCCAGCCGCCGGGAGCCGCATCCGCGGAGAAGCTCACGAACGACGCCGAGGGCAGCTTGCGTATGCCGGTCCAGATCGTGGCGGGCGCCGGCACGTAGGAATAGCGCATGAACGCCGTGAGCGCCGCTCGGTCGAGCGACGGCGCCCAGGAGGGATGCGCCGCCAGCGCCTTGAGCTCGGAGCCGAACACCAGATCAGCGTTGCTCCAGCCGTAGAACAGCGGCTTTTCGCCGAAGCGGTCGCGTGCCAGGATCAATTGCCGAGTCTCGGCGTCCCACAGCCCGAAGACGAACATGCCGATCAGGCGCTGAAGCGTCGGTCGAACGCCCCATCGGCTGATCGCGGCGAGCAGCGTTTCGGTATCGGAATGACCGCGCCAATTCGGCGCGTCGCCACCGGCCTCCAGCTCGGCACGGACATCGAGATGGTTGTAGATCTCGCCGTTGAAGGTGACGGTGTAGCGCCCGCAGGCACCGTGCATCGGCTGCGCCCCGGCCTCGGAGAGATCGAGGATCGCCAGACGGCGATGTCCGAAGGCGAGGCCCCTCGCAGCGCTGATCCAACTGCCGGACGCATCTGGCCCCCGATGCGCCAGCGCCGTCGTCATGCGATCAATGATTCCGGTCAGTTGGGCCTCGTCGGCTCCGCCGGGGCGAAGCAGGCCGGCTATGCCGCACATGGTGCCATCTCCGCCACCCCGTCCCCCATCTGCATGGCTCAGTGGCCCTCGACGGCGTCGCGCAGCAACTCCGTCTCATGATTGGCCAGGAAACCGAGGCTCGGACGGCTGGTGCCGTAGTAATAGGGCAGCCCCAGCGCACGCCTCCAGCGCGACAACAGTCCTGCGCCATCGTGATCGCCTTCGAATTCAGCCAACCGACCGTCGGCGATGGCCAGGACCTCATCGGCCGTGTGGCGGATGTCGTCCGCCGAGTTGGTCTCCGGATGCGCACCGCTCCGGCCCAGCACGGCCGCATCGAACACGCGCCAGCGCCAGGGCGACGTCGTCAGTTGATGCTGCGTCAGCACGGTGCCGTCTGCTAGCCTGACGGGCTTGAGGGCAAAACGGACGTTGCTGTTCCACAGCTGGGCGTCGGTCGTGATCGCATTCACGATCGCACAAGGAATTCCGAAACTGACAGCGACATTCGTCAACCCGGACGTCGTCCCAATGAATGCGTGGGCATGGCGAATCAGGTGGATGTCCATCAGCTCCGATCTGAATTCGCTCAGCGCGTAATCGATCGTGCGAGCCATCGGCAGAAGCCTCGGCGAGTTCGGACCACCGAGCTTGATGACCCATCCGCCATGGGTGGTGATCAGACGAATGGCGTCCAAAGACGTCTCGATCGGCGCATTGCGATGGGTCTGCCCTGTGCCCATGAACTCGAAATAGTGCGCAGCGTCCCGCGTGTGCAGGCACACATACCAGTCGTCGGGCTTCATGCCGTGGCTGGAACGGAACGCGTCGAAGCCAGCCGCTGCGGCGGCCGCACTCCGATCGTAGGCGTCACGCAGCGGATGCCCTCTTCCCTCGCGCTCCCATTGTTCGATGGCGATCGCACCGGCGTCCTGCCAAGGTACGACCCGCCCGTCCGGCAGCCTGAACGCGTTGAAATTCAACCCGTACCAGCGCTGCAAGGACAGCAGTTCTTCACCCAGTCGCTCCGATACGGTTTCACCGATCACCACGACCTTGCCGAAACTTTCAAACAGCTTGAAGAAGACCGCATTGGCGATGCTGTCGGGGCGGACGACGATCACGGCTTCGCCTGACCACCAGCCCAGCTCTCGCATGCGAAACAGGATGTCGAGCATGCCCAGATGGCCGATCTGCGTCGCCCATTCCTCAGGAACGAGCCGCAGCGCATCCAGGGTCACGCCGAGCCGGTCGAGCAGCCGCCTCAACTCATCAGAAAGCGGTGGCGGCGATGCCCGGAGTTCCTGCTGCACGTTCAAAGCCCGCTCGTACAAGCGAATTGCAATCTCGCCGCGACCGACATGCATCACGCGCTGGCCCGTGAAGTTGCACAGGTCGAACAGCCGGCCGCGAGCCCCGCAGAGGAAATCGAGGCTGTTCGGGAAGTAACGCGGTGAATTCCGAGCCGCGATGTTCTGGTGGGGACGGAAAAAATGCAGGCTGCTCCGACACGCCCAGAACATCGCATCGAGCGCCGCCGCTTCATCCCCTTCGATGAGGTCGACCATGGCCTTGTAGAAGGCGAGATCGACCATCGCCTCGAGCTGTTCGGGCTTCGCTCCTGCCGCGGCGTCGCGCGCCTCCGAAAACTCGCCCAGCTCGAACAAGGATCGAACCAGCGCGTATCTGGTCTCCGCGTCATCGGACGCCAAGGCATCGCGGCCGACCATGCCGGCGGCCTCGCGATAGGCACCGATGCTGCTCAGGGCTCGAAGCGAGGCAGCGGGGAAATGGCGGCTGAGAGCCGTCGAAAAACGAAACTCCGGCCGAGTTGCAAGATATGACGTCACATAGGGAAAATACGCCTGAGCCAGGCGCCGCCTGAGCGGAAGTCTCGCGGCGAAGGCGATCACCAGACCAAGGAACACCACGCGTCGCGGCAGCAGATTGAGGGTCGCCCCGACTATGACAAAGACCTGGTAGACAAACCGTCGGCGCCCGCCGCGCATCGGCCTTCGCTTTTGCAGTTTCATACGACCAAGTTCCACACAACCTTGAAATCCCCGATTCCGCGCGTTCGGATCAAGGCAGAGCTTGGACGACCGGCCGTTCAAGTCGCCTGCGCTGCGCGCCCGGGATCACTTCTCGGGATGAGGACAGCACGCTCGCCGGGTCGAATGCGAGATTCCCCCAAGGAGACATCGCCCCGCAAATGCCAACCAGGGATTGAACCGTTTGGATTGCACCTATAACAGAGGTGTCGGGAATTTTCCAAGCCGAACATGGGGATGAACGCGAGCAAACCTAAGAGAGAGGAGAATTCAGAAATTCCGGCATCCAACCGCACCTGGTCACATCGCCCCTGATGGCAGGGAGACGTCGACGTCTCGGACGAACCGGCATGGCGCCGGCGTCGCCTTTTGCTGAAATCCCGCACAATCATTTGCCGTCGGGAAATGCCCGTTTGAAGGCCGCCGTCTTGACGATCTCGCGAGCAAGATGGCTCGTAAAGACCTGAGCGCCCTGCCGATCCAAATGGCCGCCGCCGTCAATCGTCGTCAGGCCATCGAATGGCGGCGCGATCAGCTCGATGTTCAATTCTTTCGCCAGTTCCGCGGCCTGCTGGACGCAAGACTGGCTATGCGGGACCAATGTGAGCACGACCTGTCCGCCCACCTCATTGAGAAATCTCTTCGCATAGTCGACAATCGCGGGGGTCGTATGGCAGTCAGGATTGCGGGCCGACAGCATCGGCTTGTTGCCCAAGGCGACGTAGCCCGGATTGGCATCCAGCGCCATGTCACCATCAGTGATGTTGCGATAGAGGCCGGTGGGCGAGAAATAGCCATTCTGATACGCCGCAACCAAGTCCTCGATACGCCAGTGCAAATTGCGGCCGATCACCGTCAGGTACCCCCGCATTCGATTGCGCTGGACGGCGGCAATGGGCTGTTTCTGCGGACCAAGAGTGACGTTGAGATCGTTGCTGAAAAAGTGCACGAACTGATCGTCGGCATTGATGATCCACAGACGCGGACGGATTTTCCAACGTTGGATCACGAGCCGCGAGAACTCACCGCCGCGAATGCCCACGAAGGCCATGTTGTAGATCCCCAATCGACCGAGCACCGGCGATTGCGCGAGCGTCTGCCGGTCCACGGCATAGCTGACGAAGGACGGACCAAGAAAGACAATGTCAGCCCGCTTGGCGGCTTCGACCGATCCTCCGAGGTTGCTGTAGAAGATATCCTGGTCCTGGATCTGCGGAATGCTGCGGCCTCCGAAATCACGATACCAGTTGGTGTCGCCTTGGCGCGGAATCTGCAGCACTCCATCGCGCAACGTCCACACGTCGGACGAGAACAGCGACAAACCGAGCGAAAACGCGAACGCGGCCGCCAGGCCCACAATTCCGACTGCGATGAGATAGCGCCCGAATCCACCCGGTTCAGCTGACTTTTCCGGTGCAGACCGGCCGACTGTCGACATGACGCAATTCCCGCTCGATAGGTTGTCTCGGTGGGTGTCGTGGCAGCTGCTTTCGGCTTCGACAACGAGAGTCTAGACACGACGTCAGCCGGTGGAACAGAGGGTTTCCCGCTCCTCCCCAGTTTGCTTTGCGCGCGAGAGCGCAGACCTATCGGGATGTCATCTGCATGGCCCATAGAGGGTTTCCTCGCCGCTGCGATCATCGGCGAGAGTGATTGCGCGAAACCCCATCATGGCGTCGTCGGATTGGCGTCGTTGGTCAGATTTTCGAGCTGCCATAGCAGAAGAATCATTGATCGAAAAGGGCCCGCCCTTTTCGAGAGGCCGGCCGCACGTCGCTGCCGTCAGGAGGCGGCATCCCCCGAAATTCGCAGCGGGAGAGGTGCACCCAACTTGGCAGCGCCCTCAATCATTGATAAAGCAACGCAATATGCAGCAACATCAAGAAACTTGTTATGCTTTTCACGCAGTTTGAGTTTCTGTTCCTGTTCCTGCCGGTGACCCTGGTCGGCTATTTTCTGCTGGCTCGCTTTTTCGCCGCCCCCGTCGTGCGCCTCAGCTGGCTCACCGCGGCGTCGCTCACCTTCTACAGCTATTGGGACATTCACTTCGTCCCGATCATCCTGGTCTCCATCGTCTTCAATTATACGATGGGTCTGCTGATTGCCGGACAGACCGGAAAGCTCCGCACTGGCCTGTTTTCAGCTGCCATCACGCTCAACCTGGCTGCGCTCGCGTTCTACAAATACACGAATTTCGGCATCCAGATCCTCAATGCGATCACCGCGTCGAAACACCCCTCGCTCGCGATCGTTCTCCCGCTCGGCATTTCGTTTTTTACCTTCACCCAGATCGCCTACCTCGCCGACGTCTACGGGGGGTATTCCGATGAGCGAAGCTTCGTAAAATACGGCCTGTTCGTCACGTATTTCCCGCATCTGGTCGCCGGCCCGATCCTCCATCACCGCGAGATGATGCCGCAATTCGGCTCGGAGGAGAGCCGAAGGATTTCGCTCGAAAAAGTCGCGGTCGGCCTCACGATTCTGACCATTGGGCTATTCAAGAAGTCGTTCATCGCGGATGGGTTCGGCCTGATCGCGAATCCCGTGTTCCAGGCCGCCAATTCGAGCCACCTTCACCTGATCGACGCCTGGGGCGGCGCGCTCGCCTACTCGCTGCAGATCTACTTCGATTTCTCAGGCTACTCGGACATGGCGATCGGCATCTCGATCATGTTCGGGATCCGGCTGCCCTTCAACTTCGATTCCCCCTACAAGTCGCTGAGCATCGTCGAATTCTGGCGCCGTTGGCATATCTCGCTGTCGCGCTTCCTGCGCGACTATCTCTACATCCCGCTTGGCGGCAACCGCTACGGCGAGCACCGGAGAAACGCCAACCTCTTCGCCACCATGCTGCTCGGCGGTCTCTGGCACGGCGCCGGCTTCACCTTCATCATCTGGGGCGCCCTGCACGGGCTGTTTCTGATCGTCAATCATCGCTGGAGCAAATTCGTCGCGCAGCGACCGGCCCTCACCCGCCTGTCGGCGACCGCCTGGTATGCGGTGGCGGCGCTATTGTTGACACAGTTCGTCGTGGTTCTGGCATGGGTTTTCTTCCGGGCCGACAATCCGAACGCCGCGGTCAGGCTGATCAAGGGGATGCTCGCCCTGTCCAACCCGGAGAAGATCACGGCAACGAACCTCGTCGATCCGCGCGTCATGATCGCGATCCTGGCAGGCTATGTCGCCTGTTTCACCCTGCCCAACGTGAACACGATGTTCGAGCGTTGGAAAGTCGGGCTGGAAACCTACCACAACCCTCGTCCCTGGAGCATTCTGAACCTGAAGTGGCGACCGTCCTTGCCGTGGGCAATCGGAACTTCCATCGCGCTCGTGGCGGCAGTTCTGATGAACATCATTGCCGGAGACACCTCGCAGTTCCTCTATTTCCAATTCTGAACGAGCCGGGCGTGGCAAGCGACGGGCCTCGAGCCCTCGCCACCGACATTCTGGCTTAGTGAACGCAGAAGGGCCGTCGATCGCGCCGATCCTGCTGAGGAATCCGAATATGTTCTCGTCGAAGCTGTCCAGTCAGGCGGCGTGGCGCTGGCGCATCATCCGCTTGCGGCGACCACGCCAAGCTATTAGCCTGATTCTGGCGCAATCAACTCCCAGCACGACGCGGATTGCGAGCCAAACTCGCTAACTCCCGAAGCACAATCATCAAGGCGGGCTCGAACTTTGGCGCGGTATCTTGCGATCGTAGTGGCGCTGTTTGCTGTCGTTTTCCTGCCGCTGCTGGCTGTTTTCGAATGGGTCGGCTGGCGATTGGGCGCGACCGTTCCGCTCTCCATGATTGCAGCCCAGCAGTCGCGCACAGAACGGCTGGTCTGGCTCGGCACCTTCAAGGACTATGCACCCTACAAGCTCGAACGAATCAAACAGGTCCGTCCTGAGGTTCTGCTGGTAGGAAGTTCGCGGTGCGGTCAGGCGCGCGAGCAGATGTTCCGCCCCTATGTGACCTACAATGCGTGCCTGACGGCTTGGCCTCTCACGCACGTTGTGGACTTCGTCGATCGCGCAACCACGGTGGCGAAGCCGCGCGTAGTCGTCGTAGCGCTGGACTACTTCCTGTTTGGCGACTTCCTCGCTGACGTCTGGCGGAAAGAGCGCACGATGGACTTCGCCCAGGGCATCGATTCGCATCGGCGGAAGCTGCACGACGTCGCAGACTTCGTCACGCGGGCCCACGGAGACCTCGATGCAATCCGTTCGGCCATGATGACGCCGCAGCTCGAGCCTGTTGACAACAACAGGCTGATAGGAACAGAGGCGATCCGTGGCAAGTTCGGGTTCCGCAAGGATGGTTCCGTCATGGTCGCGCCACCCTACCGGAATGCAGCAGCCGAAACCTTGGCGCGCGGCGCTCAATACGTCACCTCCTCGTTTCCGGGCGCGCCCCATCTCAGCGAACGCGAATTTGGCGAGATCGAGCGGCTGTCTCGGCTGTCCCGCGAGCGCGGGTTCTCGGTGATTGCAATCCAGTATCCGCTCCTGGAGAGCGCTGCCGCCTTTCTCGACACCGATGAGGCCTATTGGCCCTATTCCGGACTCTGGCGCGAGATCAGGAGTCCACAGACCGTCGAAAGATTTGCGCAGCTAGGCATTCAGTTCTTCGACATGAGCCGCACCGAGATATCGCGCGATGCCGGCAACTTCTTCGATCCCGCGCATCCTTCGGAACGGGGCATGCTCAAGACCTACCTCGCACTGCTGGACCGCCCCGAGTTCAGCAAGCTGTTTCCGCTGATCGACCGCAGCGCGTTGACGGCCGATCTTGAAAAAGGACAAGGTGAACAGTTCGACCTCTATCACTGAGACGTCCTGCGAGAGACTGGCGTCCCCGAGGCTTTTCCGCGTGGCCCGCCGACCAGCGCAACGCAGTCCGTCTCTCGCCGGAGCATTCTTGGATCCATCCTTCGCCTGATTCGTCTGCACAGCGCCGAGCATTGCCGTGAAGGACGATGAGCTCTCCGGAAGCCGCATTCCGACGCGACCACACAACCGCAAGCTAACAGGACTGTTTGTGCTGCTGCGCACACCTGATAAAGAGACCATTGGAAATGATCGGCCGCCGGCCCCTCCATCGCTCCGATCTCGGGGTCGCGCTTGTTTTTTTCGCAACGAAATCAATGTCGGGCATGAAAGATGCAGATCGGAACGGGATTCGCGGTGCAGATGTGCCGGGCGACAGCGACGCTTTGCATCGGAGTTCTTCGGCCGGCGAATGACACGCTGGCCGGATGTCCTACCTCAGCCCGATCGAGCCGGAGGTGAATTCCTTGGATCAGGTGATCGATATGAGTGAGATGGATCTGGCCTGCCAGACTGTTCGCGCCTCTTGTGACTCCGGGGAGACGATTGCGTTCGTGTCCGGCAACTTCAACGTCGTGCACCCCGGACATCTACGGCTCTTGAAGTTCGCCGCCGAGCAGGCCGACGTGCTGGTCGTGGGCGTCAATCCCGATTCGACGCCCGGCGTGACCCTGGCGCAGGACATGCGCCTCGAAAATGTGCGTTCCATCGCCTTTGTGCACCATGCCGTGCGCTTGGATACGTCGGCGTCCGACTTCATCGCGCATCTGAAGCCGACCGTCGTCGTCAAGGGCAAGGAGTTCGAGGATCGCGCCAATCCCGAGCAGGAGGCCGTGGACGTCTATGGCGGGCGGCTGATCTTCTCGTCCGGTGAGTTGCGCTTTGCGTCGCTGTCGCTGCTGGAACGCGACGCCAACATCGACATCTCCACGGTTCGCAAACCGCAGGAATTTCCCAAGCGCCACGGCTTCGAGATCACGAATCTGAAGGATCTGCTCCGCAAGCTCTCCGGCATGCGGGTCGCCGTCATCGGCGACCTGATCGTCGACGAATATGTCACCTGCGATGCGGTCGGCATGTCCCAGGAGGATCCGACCATCGTGGTGACGCCGCTGATGACCCGCACCTTCGTCGGCGGTGCCGGCGCGGTTGCGGCGCATGCCCATGGCCTCGGCGCGGACGTGAAGTTCTTCACGCTCGTCGGCGACGACGAGGCGGCGCGATTCGCGCGCAACACGCTGGAACAGCATGGCGTCAACTTCAACGCCTTCACCGACCAGAGCCGGCCGACCACGCGCAAACAGCGTTTTCGCGCGCTCAACAAGACGTTGCTGCGGGTCAACCATCTGCGCCAGCACGCCTCGGACGCCGACCTGCAGCGGCAAATGCTGACATCGGTCGAGCGTGCCTTGAAGACCTGCGATCTGCTGCTGTTCTCCTGCTTCAACTATGGCTGCCTGCCGCAGGATCTGGTCGACGCGATCGCGGATCGCGCCCGCGCACAGGGCGTGATGATGGCGGCCGACAGCCAGGTGTCCTCGCAGACCGGCGACGTCTCCCGCTTCAAGGGCATGACCCTGCTGACGCCGACCGAGCGCGAGGCGCGCGTCGCGCTGAACGACTTCATCTCGGGCCTCGCCGTGATCAGCGAGCGGCTGGTCGAGCGGGCCCGCACCAAGAATCTGGTGATCACGCTCGGCGCCGAAGGCGCGCTGATCAACACCTTGGCGGATGGCACCTTCACCTCGGACCGGCTGCCGGCGTTCAATCCGTCGCCGAAGGACGTGTCCGGCGCCGGCGACAGCTTCTTCATGGCCTGCTCGATGGGCCTGCGCGCGGGCGCCGATATCTGGCGGGCCTCCTATCTCGGATCGCTGGCGGCCGCCCTCCAGGTCTCCCGCGTCGGCAACCTGCCCTTGACGACGGCGGAGCTGGTGCGGGAAATCGACGAGACTGGGTTCAGCCAGGAGTAGGATGTCGTCATGCGTGCCCTCCTGCTCGCGGCGGGGATCGGAAGCCGGCTGCGCCCGCTGACCAATACGACGCCGAAATGCCTGGTGCGTGTGCACGACCGGCCATTGCTGGACTACTGGCTCGATCTCGTGTTCGAAGGCGGCATCGAGCGCGCGCTGCTCAACACACACTGGCTCGCCGAACAGGTGCGCGTGCACGTGGCGCAATCGCGCTGGCGGGACCGCATCGATCTCGTTCACGAAGATGAACTGCTCGGGACGGGCGGCACCATGCTTGCCAACCGCGCCTGGTTCGGCGACCAGCCCTTCCTCGTGGCTCACGCCGACAATCTGACGGATTTCGACGTCGCGGGGCTGCTCTCCGCCCATCGCAACCGCCCTGATGGCTGCATCATGACGATGCTCGCGTTCCGCACCGATGATCCGAGCTCGTGCGGGATTCTCGAGCTGGACGATCAGCACAGGGTGATCGCCTTCCACGAGAAGGTCAAGAATCCGCCTGGGAACCTCGCCAATGGCGCGGTCTACGTGTTCGATCCTGCCGTCATCACCGACATCGCCGCGTTGGGAAAGCCGATCGTCGATCTCTCCACCGAAATCATCCCCAACTATCTCGGACGCATTTTGTGCGTGGAAACCAGCGGTTATCATCGGGATATCGGTAACCCGGAAAGCTTGCGCCGGGCCCATTTGGAGTTTAATCACGAACCGCGCCGTGGCGGGGACGTCTGACGGGCGGCTTGCGCCGCCGGGCTGGTCGCCTTCCCTAGCCAATTTGTATAAAGGTGCGCGCGACGCGCCAGCCGGCGACACGACAGGCGAGCCACGGGGATTGCTCAGATGAAGATATTCGTGACCGGAGCGTGCGGCTACAAGGGCAGCGTGCTCGTGCCGAAGCTCTTGAAGGCCGGCCACAAGGTGGTCGCGTTCGACATCATGTGGTTCGGCAATTTCCTCGAGCCGCATCCGGATCTCACCGTCGTCCAGGGCGACGTCCGCAATCCCGACGCCATCGACCTGACCGGGGTCGACGCCATCATCCATCTCTCCAGCGTCGCCAACGACCCGTGCGGCGATCTCGACCCCAAGCTGACCTGGGAGATCTCCTGCCTCGCCACGATGCAGCTCGCCGATCGCGCTTATCGCCACGGCATCAAGCGCTTCATCTACGCGTCCTCCGGCAGCGTCTACGGCGTGAAGGAAGAGGAGCAGGTCACCGAGGATCTCGAGCTGCTGCCGATCTCCGAGTACAACAAGACCAAGATGTGCGGCGAGCGCATCGTGCTGTCCTACAAGGATGACATGGTGGTGCAGATCGTCCGTCCCGCGACCGTGTGCGGCTACTCTCCGCGCCAGCGGCTCGACGTCTCCGTCAACATGCTGACGATGCAGGCGCTGATGAACGGCCGCATCACCGTGTTCGGCGGCGACCAGACCCGGCCGAACATCCACATCGACGACATCACCGACCTTTATCTCTTCCTACTCGATCATCCTGAGCACACCGGGATCTATAATGCGGGCTTCGAGAACATCTCGATCCTCGACATCGCCAATCTGGTCACCAAGCACGTGCCGGCTGAGGTCATCGTGACGCCCTCGAACGACCCGCGCAGCTATCGCGTCAACTCCGATCGCCTGCTCGCGACAGGCTTCCGCCCGAAGAAGACGGTGGAGGACGCGATCAAGGAAATCATCGGCATGTACTCGCAGGGCCAGCTCAAGAACGACGATCGCTGGTACAATCTGAAATGGATGGAGAAGGAGGTCGTGAAATGAACGTCCTGGCCTTCAAGACCCCCGGCAGCCTGTTCGCCGACTACACCAGCCGCTTCAGCACCGTGCTGAAGGATTTCGACTGGAGCCCGGTCGAGAAGCTCGCCTATGATCTGCGCGACTGCTGGCAGACCGGCCGGCAGGTGTTCTTCTGCGGCAATGGCGGCAGCGGCGGCAACGCCAACCACCTCGCCAACGATTTCCTCTACGCGCTCTCGAAGACGCCAGGCTCGGGTCTGCGCGTGCACTCGCTGTCGTCGAACCCATCCGTGATCACCTGCCTCGCCAATGACGAAGGCTATGACCAGGTGTTCTCGCTGCAGCTCGCGGTGCTCGCGCGCAAGGGCGACGTGCTGATCACCTTCTCCGGCTCCGGCAACTCGCCGAACATCCTGAAGGCGCTGGAAGAAGGCAAGAAGATCGGCATGACCAGCTATGCCGTGCTGGGCTTTTCCGGCGGCAAGGCCAAGGCGCTCGCCGACGTGCCAATCCATTTCGCGGTCGACGACATGCAGATCGCCGAGGACGCGCAGATGGTGATCGGCCACATGATCATGCAGTGGCTGTACGCCCAGCGCGGCGACATCATCACGACGCGCGAGGTCTGACGGACAGGGACGATGGCTGCGAACGAAAAATACCTGATCCTCGGCTCGAACTCCTTCTCGGGCGCAACCTTCGTCGACTTCCTGGCCGCGGCCGGTCACGACGTGATCGCGACCAGCCGCTCGGACGAGCCGCATGACGCCTTCCTGCCGTACAAATGGCAGAAGCGTCCCGGCAAGGTCCGCTTCCAGCGCGTCGATCTCAATCACGATCTTGATGCGCTCAAGGCGCTGCTGGCCTCGGAGCGGCCGACTCACGTCGTGAACTTCGCGGCCCAGAGCATGGTCGGCGAGAGCTGGCTGCATCCAGACCACTGGATGATGACCAACGTCGTCTCCGCGGTCCGGCTGCACGACATCCTGCGCAACTATGACGGCCTCGACCGCTACGTCCACGTCACGACGCCCGAGGTCTACGGCTCGACCGAGGGCTGGGTGCGCGAGGACGCAGCCTTCAACCCGTCGACGCCCTACGCCGTGTCGCGCGCGGCCGGCGACATGAGCCTGCGCACCTATTTCGCCAACTACCAGTTCCCCGTGGTCTTCACACGTGCGGCCAATGTCTACGGCCCGGGCCAGCAGCTCTATCGCATCGTGCCGCGCACCATCGTGGCGGCGATGACCGGGCAGAAGCTGCGGCTCGACGGCGGCGGCAAGTCGATCCGCGTCTTCATCCACATGACCGACGTGTCGGATGCGACGGTGAAGATCGGTCGCAGTGGCAAGCTCGGCGAGACCTATCACATCTCGGGCTACGAGCTGGTCTCGATCCGCACCCTGGTCGAGATGATCCTGGCCCGCCTCGGCAAGTCGTTCGAGGATTGCGTCGAGATCGGCCCGGAGCGGCCGGGCAAGGACACCGCCTACACGCTCGACAGTTTCAAGCTGCGCACCGAGCTCGGCTGGCGCGACACCTTCTCGCTGGAACAGGGCATCGACGACGTCATCGCCTGGGCGCGACGTTTCGAGGATGTCATGGCCAAGCTGCCGACCAAGTACGAACATAAACCCTGATCGACCCCTGCGCTTCCCGGAGAAGCGCGACTGGAGAGCACGATGAACGTTGCAGTCCGGAGCCCGGCGGCCAAGCCTGACGCCGCCGCCCTGAAGGCGCAGGCCGCAAGGCTGCGCGGCAAGATCATCGAGATGTCGCACAAGGCGCAGGCCGCGCATCTGGCCTCGTCGCTGTCCTGCGCCGATGCGATGACCGCAGCCTATTGGCATGTGCTGAACATCGACCCGAAGAATCCCACCGACCCGCTGCGCGACCGCTTCATCCTCTCCAAGGGTCATGCCGCCGCGGCGCTGTTCGCGACGCTGGCGATGAAGGGCTACTTCCCGATCGAGGAGCTCGACACCTACTGCCAGGACGGCGGCCGGCTCGCCGAGCATCCGCCGGCGAACCTTTTGCCCGGCGTCGAGGCGGCCACCGGCTCGCTCGGCCACGGCCTGCCGCTCGGCTGCGGCATGGCGCTCGCAGGGCGCATCAAGGGCGAGAACTACCGCGTGTTCGCCCTGCTCTCCGACGGCGAGAACAACGAGGGCTCGGTGTGGGAGGCGGCGATGTTCGCCGCCGCCCAGAAGCTCGAGAATGTCTGCGTCGTCGTCGACTACAACAAGTGGCAGGCGACCGCGCGCTCCAACGAAACCCTGATGCTGGCACCGCTGCGCGACAAATGGGCCGCCTTCGGCTGGGACGCCCACGAGATCGACGGCCATGACATCGGCGCGCTGGCGGAAGCCATGCAGAACATCCCGAACGGCTCGGGCAAGCCGGTGGCGCTGATCGCCCACACCGTGAAGGGCAAGGGCGTGTCGTTCATGGAGGACGACAACAACTGGCACTATCGCGCCCCGACCGCTGAGGAAGTCGTCAAGTCGTTCAAGGAGCTCGGCCTGTCATGAGAAACGCGTTCGCTGACGAACTGACCAAGCTCGGCAACGAGGACAGCCGCGTCGTCATGCTCTCGGGCGACATCGGCAACCGCCTGTTCGACAAGTTCAAGGACAAGCACCCCAGCCGCTTCTTCAACTGCGGCGTCGCCGAGGCCAACATGATGGGCGTCGCCGCCGGCATGGCCATGAACGGCCTCCGCCCGGTCGCCTACACGATCACGCCGTTCGTGACGACGCGCTGCCTGGAGCAGATCCGCACCGACGTCTGCTATCACGAGGTCCCCGTGACCATCGTCGCGGTCGGCGCCGGCCTCGCCTATTCCGGCCTCGGCCCGACCCACCACGCCTGCGAGGACATCTCGTTCCTGCGCTCGATCCCGAACATGGTCGTGATCTGCCCGGGCGATGCCTTCGAGGTGCGGGGCGCCTTGCGCGCGGCCATGCAGCAGGACCGCCCGGTCTACATCCGCATGGGCAAGAAGGGTGAGCCGGTCGTTCACAAGGGCCCCATCACGGACTTCAAGATCGGCAAGGCGATCACGATCGAGGAAGGCTCCGACGTCTGCCTGCTCTCGACCGGCAACATGCTGCCGGAAGTCATTGAAGCCGCACATAGATTGAAGGAGAAGGGCATCTCCGCCGAGGTCGTCAGCTTCCACACCGTGAAGCCGCTGGATGAGGACAAGCTCAAGCAGGCCTTCAGCCGCTTCAAGCTGGTCGCGACCATCGAGGAGCATTCGCTGATCGGCGGCTTCGGCTCCGCCGTCTCCGAATGGCTCGCCGACACCGAGACGAAGCACCAGAAGTTCCTGCGCTTCGGCACGCCGGACGCCTTCTTCAAGAAATCAGGCGAACAGGAATACGCCCGCGAGGTGCTGGGACTGACCGGCCACCAGATCGCGGACAAGATCATCCACGCGTTGAGCTGAGACATCACATGAAGACCCAAGCTGCCCTCCTGGTCCAGACCGGCCAGCCGCTCGTCCTGGCCGAGATCGAGACGCCGGCCCTGAAGTCGGGGCAGGTCCTGGTCGAGATCGCCTATTCCGGCGCCTGCGGCACGCAGGTGATGGAGTGGCGCGGCGACAAGGGCGAGGACAAATGGGTGCCGCACTGCCTGGGCCATGAGGGCACCGGCACGGTGATCGAGGCCGGCAGCGCCGTCACCAAGGTCAAGGTCGGCGACAAGGTCGTGCTGTCCTGGATCAAGGGCACGGGCATCGAGGCCGGCGGCGCCGTCTATGACTGGGACGGCAAGAAGGTCAACGCCGGCGGCGTCACCACCTTCCAGCGCCATGCGGTCGTCAGCGAGAACCGCCTGACCCTGCTGCCGCCCGACCTGCCGATGGATGTCGCGGTGCTGCTCGGCTGCGCGGCGCCGACCGGCATGGGCGCGGTCTACAACGTGCTCAAGGTCCAGCCGGGCGACGCCGTCGCCGTGTTCGGCACCGGCGGCATCGGCCTCAACGCGCTGATGGCAGCGGCATTGGCCGGCGCGATGCCGGTGATCGGCATCGATCCCAACCCGACCCGCCGCGCGCTCGCCCAGATCTACGGCGCGACTCACATCATCGATGCCAGCGGCGACGTGCTGGCCGAGATCAAGAAGATCGTGCCGCAGGGCGTTGATCTCGCGGTCGAATCCTCCGGCATTCCTGCCGTGATGGAGCAGGCGATCAATTCGACGCGCCAGCAGGGCGGCCGCGCGGTCGTGATCGGCAATGCCAAGCATGGCGCGGCGCTCACGCTGAATCCCGGCGTCTTCAACCAGGGCAAGAGCCTGCTCGGCACCTGGGGCGGCGACAGCGTGCCGGATCGCGACTACGGGCGCTACGGCCGGCTGCTGAGCTCCGGCCGCTTCCCGGTGCGGGATCTGCTGTCGAAGCCCTACAGCCTCGCCCAGGCCGACCAGGCGCTGCAGGATCTCGCCGCCGGCAAGGTCGGCCGTCCGCTGATCGACATGTCGCTGCGTTAAGTCCAGGCCATGCGGATCGGGATCGACTTCGACAACACGATCGCCTGCTATGACGGCGTGTTTCATGCGGCAGCACTCGAGCGCGGCCTGATCCCGGCCGATCTCGGCCGCGACAAGAACAGCGTCCGCGACCATCTCAACGGCAGCGGGCGCAAGGATGATTTCACCGAGCTGCAGGGCTATGTCTATGGCGCCCGCATGGACCTGGTGTCGCCCTACCCCGGCTTCACCGAGTTCGTCGCCGCGGCCCGCGCCGCCGGCCATGACCTGTTCATCGTCAGCCATAAGACCAGGCACCCCATTCTCGGACCGAAGCACGACATGCATGCCGCCGCGCGCGGCTTCCTGACCGATCGCGGCCTGATGGGCACGGCGCCGGGCCAGATTGCTCCGGATCGGGTGTTCTTCGAGCTGACCAAGGACGAGAAGGTCGCGCGCGCCCAGACGCTGGCCTGCGAGGTGTTCGTCGACGACCTGCCGGAGATCCTGGCCATGGCCGGATTTCCGCAAGGCATGCGCAAGGTGCTGTTCGATCCGGAGGACCAGTTCGCGACCAAGGCCACGGGCTATGAGCGCCGCACCTCCTGGGCTGAGATCGCGGCGGATATCGTCCGTGACCGCGGCTGAGGCCAGCGCGGGCGCCGATGCCGCGCTGCTGGCGCTGGCGCAGCGCCTCACCGCGCAGGCCGGCAAGGCGAGCCCCAGGGCGCTGACGCGGCTGGCCGGCGGCCGCAACAACCAGGTCTTTCGCGTCGACACCGCCGACGGCCCGCTGGTCCTCAAGCGCTACTTCACCGATGCCCGCGACACCCGCGACCGGCTCGGCGCTGAATGGAGCTTCATCAGCCATGCCTGGTCGCGCGGCGTTCGCGTCGTGCCGGAACCGCTGGCCTGCGACCGCGCCGAGCAGGCTGGCCTCTACAGCTTCGTCGAAGGACGCAAGCTGACGGCTGCCGAGCTGGCACCTGTTCATGTCGAGGCCGCGATCGATTTCGTGCTCGCGGTGAACGCCCCGCCCCGCCCTGCGCTGGCGCCGGGATCGGAGGCCTGCTTCTCGCTGGCCGAGCACATCGCGACCGTCGAGCGCCGCGTCGCGCGGCTGGCGACGCTCGATGCCGACGTACCGCATGTGGCCGAGGCCCGGCAATTCGTGGCGGCGCGGCTGCAGCCGGCCTGGGCCGACGTGAAGGCGACCATTCTGAGCGGCGCCGCGGCCGAAGGGCTCGGCCTGGAGGCCGCCATCCCCGCCGATCAGGTCTGCCTATCGCCGTCCGACTTCGGCTTCCACAACGCGCTGATCGACGACCAGGGCAAGCTGACCTTCCTCGATTTCGAATATGCCGGCCGCGACGATCCGGCCAAGCTGGCGTCGGACTTCTTCTGCCAGCCGGAGGTGCCGGTGCCGCTGGCCGTGCATGAGCATTTCACCGAGCGGCTGACCGAGGGACTCGGGCTCGATGCGGCCAGCGTCGCGCGCTGCCGGTTGCTGCTCGACGCCTACCAGGTCAAGTGGACCTGCATCATCCTGAACGACTTCCTGCCGCTCGGCGCCATCAGGCGCGCCTTCGCCGACACCGGCGCCTGGGCGCAGCGCTGCGCCGCGCAGCTCGCCAAGGCCGAGGCGCAGCTCGGCCTGATCGGCGCCACATCCGACTAACCGACAATCCCACGCCCGGAGATCTTCATGGCCTATCGCGAGTTCGTCAGTCTCGTCCACAAATCGACCAAGCGCGACTATCTCGCGCGTGTCACCCAGCGCGACAAGGCCGATGTCGCGGAGATGGCGATCAAGTACGATTACGACTATTGGGACGGCAGCCGCGAGACCGGCTATGGTGGCTACAAATATGACGGCCGCTGGCGCAAGGTCGCCGACGCGATGATCGAGACGTACGGCATCAAGCCGGGCATGCGCGTGCTCGACGTCGGCTCCGGCAAGGGCTTCATTCTGCACGATTTCCGCGAGGCCATCCCGGATCTCGAGGTCGCCGGCATCGACGTCTCGTCCTACGGCGTCGAGCACACGATGGAGAGCGTGAAGCCGTTCTGCCAGGTCGGCAGCGCGGCCAAGCTGCCCTACCCCGACAAGCACTTCGATCTGGTCATCTCGATCAACACGCTGCACAACCTCTACAACTACGATCTCGATGCCGCCCTGCGCGAGATGGAGCGCGTCAGCCGCGGCGCCAAATATCTCTGCGTCGAGGGCTACCGCAACGAGCGCGAGAAGGTGAACCTGATGTACTGGCAGCTCACCTGCCGCATCTTCCACACCCCCGAGGAATGGGCGTTCGAGTTCAAGCGCTCCGGCTACACCGGCGACCACGAATTCATCTTCTTCGAATGAGGGTGAGCTGAGAGCGTCGACAGGCGCTCTCGCGACGCATTGGCGTCCGAGCTATGAGTTGACCATCGCCCTCTCGATTGAGAGGGCGCGAGGAAGGCCGGGAGCCTGCCGCCCCCATGGCCCGCCTGCAGAAAGAAATGCAGGCGGCAGGTACCACAGGTTCGGCTGGGACATCCCGGCCTTCCCCGCGCGATCGGTTTTAACGGTGTCCTTCGTGCTCTCCCTGGGGATCGGCGTTCTTGCCCCCATTTTGCGACAACGCGCCTTTGGCGCGTTGCGCAGACCTCAGCGTCGAGAGGCCAGGACCACACGACTTCGCCGTCCGTAACGCTTGCGCTCGTCGGGCGCAGCCGTCACGTCCATCGCAGCCCACCTCCACGTATCGTGACGACGCGTACGTCCCTCTGCACGAGGCGGGATGGCGAGAGAAAACCACGTTTTCTGGAAAAACGAAAGAAGAATATTTTTCGTCACCTGACTGGACAAGGGTGATGCACCTGAAGATGCGAGCCAATTCGTCGTCGACGCGCACGTCGGAACCGGCTCGAACGCCGGCGACCCGGATTGCGGCTTTGTCGGCCTCCCCGGCTGAAGACCCACGCAAAACGAGTGCGGATCCCGCATGCCGCTTTTGCGATCTTTGCAAAATGTATCTATAGATTGGCAGCGAAACATCGCGAGCGGCAGGGAACGGGGCTGTCATGACGAAGTCGTTGAAGGTGGCGATCGCCGAAGGCCTGCCCCCCCAGACCCTGTTCAAGCTGCGCTCGATCAAGCGCGCGCTGATGGGGCAGCCGCCTCCGGAACGGCCGCAGGCCGCTTTGGAGCCAAAGCCCGAACCCGAGCCTCAACCGGTCCCCGCGCCGGCCGCCGGAGCGGGGTCGGAGCCGCGGACGCGGCAGACCGAAGCCCTGGAACGGCTCGACGCCCACAAGATCAGCGCGCCGTACCTGTTCTTCGATATCGACGACGTCCTGATCCTGCCCGCCAAGGAGATCGCGCGCACACTGACCTTGAGCGTGATGTATATCAACAGCGCCGATGTCAAAGGCGATATCGCCGAATTCGGCACCATGGGCGGCTTCACCGCGCGCACCCTGGCGAACGCGATGGTGTTCGACCCGCGCTATCAGCCGAACCAGCCGCTGCGCAAGCTGCGCCTGTTCGACAGCTTCGAGGGCCTGCCGGAAATCACGGCGCAGGTCGACCTCGAGTCGCAGCACGTGAAATCGGGCACCTGGTCGAAGGGCGGCTGCAGGATTCTCAGCGCCGCGGATCTGCGGACCATGGTCGAGGCCATCATTCCGCCCAGCCGGGTCGAGATCTATGAAGGCTGGTTCGCCGACACGGTGAAGCTGCTCCCGGACGACACGCGCTTTGCGCTGATCCATTTCGACGGCGACCTCTACTCATCCACCATGGATGCTCTGGTGCCGTGCTTCGAACGCGGCTTCATCTCGAAGGGCGCCGTGCTCTGCTTCGACGACTGGAACTGCAACGAGGCCGACCCCGAGGCCGGCGAGCGCAAGGCCTGGGCCGACCTCGTCAGCCGCTTCAACATCGTCGCCAGCCATTCCGGCGACTACTCGATCCAGGGCACCAAGTTCATCATTCATTCCTATCTCGGAATGAAGCCGAGGGCTTGAGCAGCATGCGCTTCGCTTTCGTTGCGTCGCGGCCCCATGCGGTCAGAGGGTGAGTGCATGAGTTGTCCCTACACCACGCTGCCCGCGAGCAGCTTCTGGCGTCAGGCCGTTGCCGAGCGCAGCCCATCCGATCTCGATCCTCATCTGACCGCGCGGCTCCGCTTCGGTCCTGATCAGCGCGTCGCCTCGGCCGGCAGTTGCTTCGCGCAGCACATCTCGCGCGCCCTGAAGGAGCGCGGCTACAATTACTATGTCACCGAGCCCGCGCCGCCGCATCTGACGCCCGAGCAGGAGGAGCGCTTCGGCTATGGCGTGTTCTCCGCGCGCTACGGCAACGTCTACAGCACCCTGCAACTGCTGCAACTGCTGCAGCGGGCGTTCGGAGCTTTCCGGCCAGCCGATCAGTTCTGGACCGACAGCGACGGCTGGGTGTTCGATCTGCTGCGCTCCCGCATCACGCCGCGCGGCTACATCTCGATGGTCGAGGCCGAGGCCGATCTGAAGCAGCATTTGCAGGCGGTGCGGCGGCTCTTCGAAACCACCGACATCTTCATCTTCACGCTCGGTCTGACCGAGAGCTGGGTGTCCAAGCTCGACGGCACGGTGTATCCGACCTGTCCGGGGTGCGGCAGCGCTGGCGACTTCGACGATGCCAAATACGCGTTCCACAATCTCTCGGTCATGGAGACCACCGGCTATCTTGCCGAGGCGATCAACCTGATGTCGGCAGCCAATCCGCGCCTGCAGATCATCCTGACGGTCTCGCCGGTCCCGCTCGCCGCCACCATGGAGCCGCGCCACGTGCTGCAGGCCACGACCTATTCCAAGAGCGTGCTGCGCGTCGCCGCCGAGGAGATGGTCCGGCGCTACGACAACGTGCATTACTTCGCGTCCTACGAGATCATCACCAATGCGAAGAATGCGGGGGCGTATTTCGCCGACGATGCGCGCTCGGTCACGACCGAGGGCGTCGCGCGCGCGATGAAGCTGTTCTTCGCGCAGTTCACCGGCGAGGACGCTGGCGCAGAGGTGCGATCCGCACGTGATGACGAACGAATGCAACCGGCGGCTCCTCCGGCCGCGCCGCAGATCATCTGCGACGAGGACGAGTTCTACCGCGCACTGGCCGCGAGCCGTAACAACTGAGGACGAGCGGCGGCCGCGGCCGAGCCTGTGATGTGAGGGGGGGACGTATCAGCGTGGACACCGAGCTCGAAGCGGTTCTGCCGGTCTATATCGTCGGCGACAGCCATTCCCTGCCGTATCGGAACATGGTGTTCCGGGAGCGGTGGACCGGCGCCTGGGTGATGGCCCGTACCAAGTACATCCCCGGCGCCACGGCGCGGGAGTTCTACGATCCAGCCACCGGCGAGTTTCATCCTGACTTCATCGCCTTCCTCGAATATGAGGGCCTGGTGCGCAACGGACGCGCGACGCATCTGTCGATGGACGAGGTCGATTTCGCCATTGCCAAGGCGGTCGGCCAGGCCGTGCGGCCGCCGCTGATCATGATCACCGTCGGCGAGATCGACGTTCGCGGTCCGCTCCTGCAACTCCTCAAGGACACCCACGACTTCGTTCCGCCGTTCGCCACCACGTTGCCTCTGCTCGACAAGCCGCTGGTGCCGTGGGATCTCATCGACGAGGCGATCGAGGCACGGCTCGGGCCGTTCGTCGCCGGGCTCGATCAGCTGGTCAAGGCCGGCTTCAAGCGCGTCTACGTGCAGAGCGTCGTTCCCCCGACCCGGCAGGAAGCGCGCATCCGAGAGCTGCAGAACTACGACTGCCCTGTCTCCGTCCGGACCAAGCTGGTTCAGGCGTTCAACTGGAAGCTGGCGCAGAAGGTGCGTTCGGTGAACCTCTTCACGGTCGACCGCTGGCCCGACCTGACCGAGGGCGATCTCTTGCGTCCGGAGTTCGATTTCGACGGGGTGCATCTGCCGCCCAAGGGCGCCCGTCTCCTGCTCGAGTCGCTGATCGATCATGCGATCGACAGCCGCGGCCTCGTCGCCAATCATCCGCGATACGAACTCTATTATCGAATGGCGTGCGGCCTGGATCCGTTCCAGCCCACCAAGCCGAACGCAGCATGAGGACATCATGGCCTTGGGACCGATGATCAGCACTGCCAAGCAGCGGCTCAAGGGGGGCGTCAACCAGGCGCTCAGCGCTCTCGGCTACCGCCTGGTGCGGGCCGACACGTTCGACCGCCTGAACGGACATCTCAGTCCAGACGCAGCCCCCGCAGACAAGAACGGCACGGCGCAGCCGCGCCAGCTGACGCTGCTGCCGGCCGCGAACAGCGCGCCGCCGATGTGCACGGCCTATGCGCCGAAGTTCGATCCGCAGAAGACGCCGAGCCAGCTCGCCGACAAGATCGTCGCCTTCCAGCAGAACGGCGTCACGGTGATCAGCACGAATCCGGAAAAGGCGGCCATGTTCCGGGAAACCGAGAGCTTCGACCGCGACGTCAGCAACCGCCACTCGGCATGGGACTGGGCCGGCAACAGCGTCGCTCCCTACACGCAGGATCTACAGACCGGGATGCCATCGGCGGCGCTCGTCGACTATCTGCACGCGCTGTTCAGCGGCGGCGATTTCGATTCCTTCTTCCGCGGCGTGCTCGGCTGCCCCGCCAAGGTCGCCAATGTCCGGCTGGTGCGCTCGAAGCCGCATTTGACCGAGGGCATCGGTCCCCAGCAATGGCACAGCGACGGCTGCCCGGCCGGCGTCATTCGCGGCGTGCTCTATCTCTGCGATGTCGACGAGCAGACCGGTCCGTTCCAGTATCGCGACGCCAATTACCGGGAGCACACGGTTCTGGGCAAGACCGGTGATCTGCTGGTGTTCGATGCGACCCGCCTCATGCATCGCGGCAGCCCGCCGTCGCACAAGACACGCTCCGCGATCGATCTGGTGTTCATGCCGCGCATGCCCGACGAGGAGATGACGATCATGGTCGTCGGCATGAACCACTGGCCCGCCGACCCGTTCTTCGTCAAGCAGCCGAAGGAGCGGCCCGCCGACGCCCACGACGCGCTGGCCGACGGACGCCGGGCTGCCAGCCTCTATTGACGCATGGCCGCCCGCTTGCACCATGGATGGAGGACGGCTAAGCCAGGAGGCAGCAGGTGGGCTTGCGCGCGACGCAGAAGGCGCGCACTCACCGCCGATATCGCCGTCACCGAGCGCGCGATCCCGTCTCGACGTGACGCCGCCTGTCGGGCGTTGCCAGGCGAACACCTCTCTTCGGCGCAGCGTCGCATCTGCGCCATCCCTCAAGGCCGTTTTGCGGTCATCGAACAGCGCCGCGTTGGAGAATTTGAATGCTGCAACCGTTGAAGAATGCGCTCGCCACCTCGCTGCCGCCGGACGTGCTGTATTGGTTGCGCTCGGTCAAACGGGCGATCATGTTCGAGCCGCCGCTGCCCTGGCCCTACGTGAACGGCAGCAGCGCCACCGTACAGGAAAGGCCTCCGGCCGTGGCAATCGCAGCCCCGTCCGCCGACACGGTCGATGACGGACGCATCATCCAGGACATCGCGCTGGAGAAATACAGCGCGCGGCAGCTTCCCTCGCCCGGCGCATATTACGGCTATGCCGACGTGCTGATCCTGCCGGCACAGGAGATCGCCAAAACGCTCACCCTGTGCGTCCAATACATCAACAGTGCCCATGTGAACGGCGATATCGCCGAGTTCGGCACGATGGGCGGCTTCAGCGCCCGCGCGATCGCCACGTCGATGGTGTTCGACCTGCAGCGCCAGCCGCTCGGCAAGAGCGCGTCCGGGGAAAACCCGTTCCGTATTCTGCGCCTGTTCGACAGCTTCGAGGGCCTTCCCGAGATCACCTCGCCGGTCGACCAGGTCGCGCCGCATGTCATCTCCGGCGCGTGGGCCAAGGGCGGCTGCAAGGTGCTGGCCGCGCCGCAGTTGCGCGCCCTGATCGGCAAGATCATTCCGCCGCATCGGTTTCAACTGTACGAGGGCTGGTTCGCCGACACCGTGAAAACGCTGCCGCCCGAGACGCGGTTTGCGATGATCCATTTCGACGGCGACCTCTACCAGTCGACCATGGATGCGCTCGTCCCACTGTTCGAGCGCGGCATGATCTCGACCGGCGCCGTCATCTGCTTCGACGACTGGAACGCCAATCGTGCCATTCCGACCACGGGCGAACGGCAGGCCTGGAAGGAGCTGGTCGAGATGTTCGCGATCGAGGCCTCCAACGGCGGCGACTATTCGGTCGGCGGCACCCGCTTCATCATCCACGCCTATCGCGGCATCCCGGCTGATCCGGAGTAATGCGGCTCACGGCGACGGCCGCTGGGCCGGGCCAAGCAGGCTGTTGATGGTGTGGCGCGCCAGGAAGACGGCACCGGGCACCGTGAGGTGCCCGGGATCGAATGCCGTCAATTGCGAGCCGTCCGGACCGATCCGGCTGAGACAGCCTTCGTCGTTGCAGAACACGTCGCGCACGGAGATGTAATCGATGCCGAGCTCACGGGTCAGCTCGCGAAACAGCGCGTCGCGGCCGCGCGTCCATTCGTCGTTGGAGCGGAACAGGGTCCGCTCCGGCAACACCGTTCCGGTCTGCCGGTAGTAGTCGAGCACGTTGTGCGACAGGCCGACGCCCTGCCAGCTCGGCGGCGGTCCCATCAGCACGATCTTCGCAATGCCGTTGGCCCTGAGCAGCGCGACCGTGCGCGGCAGGTCCTCGCGCAGCACGGACTCGGCGTGGCCCCAGGTCGCGTCGAGGATGACGACGTCCGGCCGGAGACGGCCGATCCGCAACACGACGTCGTCGTTGATGCTCTTGCAGAACGGCCGGGCCTCCAAGGTGTAGCCGATCAGCGGTGGGCAGGCGGAGGCCGTATATTGCGCGACGTCATAGCCGCGCTCCGTCGACAGATGCAGCAGCCCCGGATAGAGCGCCGCGCCGTAGGAATCGCCCCAGATCAGCAGCAGCGGCCGGCGTCCCTGCCCGGCGCAGTCGGCGCCGAATGCGGAGGCAGGCTGCAGGAGCAGCAGGCAGCGGCCACGGCGCCAATGCGAATTGGTCTCGCTGCCCGACAGCATGAAGCCCCTGATCTCCGGCGCGAACCGGACCGGCAGGCCGCGCGTGCTCGTCGCCGCGACGCCGATCGGGATCATCGCCGCCATCACGGCCAGCAAAGACCACGCCCGCCACGCGACGGGCGCGGCTCCGAACCTGATCGGCAGTTCGATGAAGCGATAGGTGAGGAAGGCCAGCACGACGCTCAGCCCGAGCACCGCGAGCAGGATCCACGCCGGAGCCGCTCCGCCGAACTGCAGCTTGGTGAAGGCGATCAGCGGAAAGTGCCAGAGATAGAGCGGGTAGCTGATCAGGCCGACGAACACCAGCGCGGGCCACGCCAACATCCGCTGAACCAGCGTGCCGCCGGCCGCAATCAGGGCCATGGTCGCCAGCACGGGGACGATGGTGCGAATGCCGGGCCATGGCGAGGCTGCGCTGAACGCGAAGAAGGCGACGGCGAGGCCCGCCACACCAACAGCCGCTAGCATGCTGCTGGTGGTCGGACCGATCGGGCGATCGGCACGCTGCCGCAGCCACACCGCCAGGAGCGAGCCTGCCAGCAGCTCCCAGCCCCGCGTGGTCGGCGAATAGAATGCCCACGCCGCCTCCCTTGCAGGGGTCGACAGGCAGACCACCAGCGACCCGAGCCCGAGCGCGGCCACCATGGCCGCCTTCCGTGACGGCCATCGGGCGATCAGCACGAACATCGCGGGCCAGACGATGTAGTACTGCTCCTCGATGCCGAGCGACCACAGATGCAGCAGCGGAAGGCGCTCCGCACCGGGATCGAAATAGCCCACGATCTGCTCGTGCAGCATGAAGTTCTCGATGAAGGCGGCGGCGCCCTTGATGTTGGATCCGAGCGCTTCCATCTCGGCGACCGGGAATACGAACCAGGCGATCACGAACGTCGCCAGCACCACGGTGATGAGAGCCGGGAAGATCCGGAGGATGCGGCGGGCGTAGAAGGTCGCAAAACTGAAGCTCTTGTCCGCGCACTGCCGATCGATGATGCCCGTGATCAGATAGCCGGAGATCACGAAGAATACGTCGACGCCGGCAAAACCGCCGGGCAGCAGCCGCGGGAAGGTATGAAAGACGAGCACGGCGACGACGGCGATCGCGCGCAGGCCGTCGATGTCGGGACGATAGAGCAGCGCGTGCGCCCGGCTGATCGGCCGCTCATGGCGATCCGCTGCGGCCGCATGATCAAGGCTTTCGGTGATCGCCATTCTCACGCATTCCCTGAAACGCTCGCGTCTTTTCCAGAGCGCCGACGAGGTCGCGGGTAAAGTCAGCCGCGCCCCTGGCGTCGAGATGGCCGCCGCCATCCCAGCTCGAATAGTCGGTCCGCGCCGGCAGCGCCGTCTCGACGCCGATCGCAGCCGCGATCTCACGAACCTGGGTCAGGCAGCCGTGAAAATTGGGAACGAAAGTCAAGACCACGGGCGCGCCGAGCGACTGCACGAGGTCACGCGCATTGGCGATCACTTCGGGCGTGGTGTGACAGTCGGGATCGCGCGTCATCTTCACGCCCGGATTGCCTTCGGCGAGAAAGCGGGGAAACGTGCTCATGTCGGCCGCGCCCGTGCGATCATCGCGGTCGAAGCGCGGCAGCGGTCCGGACCGCGGACCGGCGAGAGCCTGACGCCATGGCCGCGTCACGTCCTCGAACCGCCAGCGCAGATTGCGCCGGATGATCTCGTAGGTCGCGCCGTAGCGACTGAGCTTCGTGCTCGGGATCGGACGGACGTCGGCGCCGAACGCGCGTGTGAGGTTGCGGTGGAAGAAGTTGCCGCCGCCTCCGCCATCGTCGGCGTTCACGATCCACAGCCGCGGGTGGATGTGATGCTTCAGCGCGATCTGCCGCGCGAATTCGCCGCTGGCAACGCCGACGAACGCCATGTTGTAGAACTTGAGGCCATAGGGGTGCTCGAGGCGCTCGCGCATGACGGTCTCGTCGACCGCAAACGACACCAGGGACGAGCCGAGGATGATGACGTCGGCCTGGCGGGCGTTGTCGATCGAGCGGCCGATGCCATGGTAGAACAGGTCCTGGTCCTGGATCTCGGTGACGCTGTCGCCGCCGAAATTGCGGTACCACGCGGCATTGCCAACCCTGCTGATCGCGCTGAAATGGTCGCCGCCCTGCGCAGCCAGCCACAGGCTGACACCACCCAGCATCGCCGCCGTCATCCCGAGCAGGCTGGCGAGATAGCGCCCTGCCCGGCCGAGGCCGTCGCCGGCCTCATGCCCGGCCCAACCGGTCTGCTCTGTCCGACGATCCATGGCGGCCCCGGGGCGGACGACGCGGCTATTTGTCGAAGCCAGGCAACGCCTCCAGCGCCTGTCTGGCAATGAAGACGGAGCCGGGATAGGTCAAATGGCCGCTGTCATACGCGGTCAGGTCGGATCCGTCCGCGCCGATCCGGGCGAGACATCCGTCGTCGTTGCACATCATGCGGCGCGCCGAGATGTATTGAATGCCCACGCGCTGCGCGTGCGCCTCCAGGAACTCGTCGAGCGCCCGCGTCCAGTTGTCGTTGGAGCGGAACTTGGTGCGCTCCGGCAACAGCGAATGCGTCCGGAAATAATAGTCGAGCATGTTCGCGGGCAGGCTTTCGCCGAGCCAAGTCGCCGGCGGCCCGAGCAGGACGATCTTCGGAACATTGAGCTCCTTCAAGGCGGCAACCGTTCTATCCAGCCCATTGCGCAGGTCGTCCGGACCATAGCTCCAGGTCGAATAGAACAGGACCAGATCCGGCTTCAGCTCGGCGACCTTCTGGATGACGAAGTCGTTCGCGCCCTTGCAGAACCGCCGTTCCGGATGGACGAAACCGAGCAGTGGCGGACAGGCGGAGGCGGTGAATTCTGCGACCTCGAATCCCCGCTCGGCACCGAAATGAGCAAGTCCCGGATAGAGCGATGCCGCATAGGAGTCGCCCCAGACCAAAATGAGCGGATGGCGGCCGGTGCCCGCGCATTCCGGAGAGAATTCGGACGCGCTCTGATCCGGCTTCAGCAGGCATTTGTCGGCCCGCCAGAAGCGGGCAGTCTCGCTGCCGTCCAGCATGAAGCCGCGAAGCTCGGCGGGAATGCGCGCCGGCAGGCCATTGGTACGGTCGGCGACCACACCGACGATGCCCAGCGCGACCATGCCGCCGAGCAGTCCACCGACCTTGAGCGGCACCAGGCGTCGGCCGAAGCGGATCGGCCGCTCGATGAGGCGGTAGGTGGCCCAGGCCAGCACCATGCTGGCCACGATGATCGCGACCATGACCCACACCGGCACCGCATCGATGAACTGGATGCGCGCATAGGCCATCAGCGGGTAGTGCCAGAGATAGAGCGGATAGCTGATCAGGCCGACGAAGACGGCCGGTGTCGACGACAGTACATAGCGATGCACCAGCGTGCCGCTGGTCGCGATCAGGGCGGCTGCGCCCAGCACGGGCAGCAACGTGTGAACGCCCGGATGCGGGGTGAGGCGACCGTAGCGCCAGAACGCGACCACGATCGCGAGCAGCGCGGCCAGCGCGATGAGCTCGCGGACGTACGGGACGTCGATCAGCGGCTGCGGACGAGCCTCCGCACTGCGGCCATTGACCCAGAGCGCCAGGGCCGAGCCGACCAGCAATTCCCAAGCCCGCGTCACCGGCAGATAGAACGCATACTCTGGCGCGCGCGGCTGCACGATCAGGCACGCGACGAACGACGCCGCCGCCAGCGCGACCGTGATCGCCAGGCTCCTGCGCCGCCATGAGCCGATCAGCATCAGAAGCAGCGGCCAGACGATGTAGTATTGCTCCTCGATCGCCAGCGACCACAGATGCAGCAACGGCTTCTTCTCGGCGGCAAGATCGAAATAGCCGACCTGCCCGAGCAGGATGAAGTTCTGGATGAAGACGGCACCGCCGGCGATGTTGGTGCCGAGCGACTTCAGCTCGCGCGGCGGCAGCACGAACCAGGCGATCAGGAAGGTGACCAGCACCACCGTGATCAGTGCCGGAAAGATGCGGCGAATCCGGCGGGCATAGAAATCGGCGATGCTGAACGTCTTCGACAGCATCTGCTTGTGGATGATCCCGGTGATCAGATAGCCGGAGATGACGAAGAAGATGTCGACGCCATAGAAGCCGCCGGGCACGGCCGTGGGAAACGCGTGGTAGAAGAGAACCGGCAGCACGGCGACGGCACGCAGGCCGTCGATGTCAGCGCGGTAGCCGAGCGGCGTGGCGCGGGCTTCTTCCAGGGACATGTTCGGTTGGGCAAAGTTCATCGGACCGGTTCGTTTCAGGAGCGATCGAGCAGCGACGCCGCATATTTGTCCAGGAAATAGCGGGACGGTCGCGAGTTGCCGAAGAATCCCTGGATGTTCACACATTTTTCCCAGGCATCGTCGACCGGCGGAATGACGGGCGGCGCCCCGGAGGACAGATCCAGCACCTCCCGGGTGGTCTCCAGGATCTCGTCGGCGGAGCTCTCGCCGACCGTGAGGCCGGCAGCCTTGACCGTCTCATAGGTCGGAAACGTCCAGCGCCAGGTCTCGGAGGTGACGTCGCTCAATGACAACATGCGCCCCTCGCGCGTATGCACGGGCTTGAGCGAGAAGCGCGTATCCTTCGACCATAACAGGCCGACAGAGCTCAGGGCGTTCACCATTGCGGTCGGGATGCCGAAGCTGGTCGCGACATAGGCAAAGCCCGAGGTCGTGCCGATGAACATGCGGGCGCGGCGCATCAGGTGGATGTCCATCTCCGCCACCTGATCCTCGCTTCTCGCGTAGTCGACCACGCGCGGCATGTCCGGCAGCGGCGGCGCCTTGCGTCCGCCCATGCGGATCACCCAGCCGCCCTGCTGGGTGACGTAGCGGACGGTGTCGAGATAGTTACCGATGGTGGCACTGCGGATCGACTCGCCCGTGCCGAGGGTCTCGCCGCGCGCTTCGGCGTCGCGCATGTGCAGACAGACGAACCAATCGCCGGGTGCAAGTCCCCATTTCCGACGCAGCGCCTGGTACAGCACCTCGGTCCTGTCGTCAGCCTGCATGCGCGCGTCATAGATGTCGCGCAACGGAAAACCCTTGCCTGCGCGCTCCCACTGCTGGAGAGCCATCGCGCCTGCATCGTTCCAATACATCGTCCGGCCGTCCTCGAACTGGAAGGCCTGATGCGAGTCACCGAGGAAAGGTGTCAGGCTGGCGAGCTCGTACCAAGCGCCGGAAGAAACGTTCTCGCCCAGGGTGAGCGTTGGACAGATCTCGGAAAACAGCGACAGGAAAGGCTTGTTGGCGATCCGATCCTTGTAGGCGAGCAGAAGCGGCTGTCCTTTCCACCACCCCATGCTCCGCATCATCAGGTGCACGTTCAGATGACCATTGTGACCGATCAGCGCGCTCCAATCGGGTGAGAGCAATCTGACATCGCCGAGCTCGGCACCGACCCCATCGAGCACACGCTTCAGCTCGGCAGACGGCTTCGGAAGATGACGGCGAAGGCGACGTTGCGTGTCCAGACCGCGTCTGTAAACGAGAGGGACCTTATCTCCTTCACCGTTGTGGTAAGTCCTGAGCAGGAGTTCGCGATAAGCATAGAACAAGTAGATGTCGAGACAGACCCCGCGATCAGGCAGATGCGCGGGGAGGCTTTCCCAGTACTGCCCGGACTCATCCAGCTCTCGAAGGACACCCGTCGAATCGACGAGACCGAGTTCCTGCATCAGCCGCGCGATCACCTCGCGGTCGCGGAAGAAATAAGGAATGAATTGCTCGGCCGGAACGTCCCTCGGAACGTGATCGAACTCGACACGCCCGCGAAAAGCCCGTTCTTCATACTGAAAGTTGCGATGCTCCAACATCAGCCGGACGAAGGTCCGCATCGCTGGCGACCGCTCGGCAGCCTGCTGCCAGTCAAGATAATGGATCTGCGTCAGCATATCCATCGAGTATCCGTCACCGACGACGCCTGTTCCGTGCAAGGCGAGCTCGGCAATCGGGTGCTCGCCATCCCACTTCAACCGGCGGAACAACGGCAGCGCTTCTTTCCGGTACCCGGCGAGTAGAAGATAGAATGCCACCTCGTTCGGGTACCGCTCCCAAACAGGGCTGTTGAAGATCCAGGGCAAGTGCCGTCCCAGGAAGGGACCGCAGAAAAAGACGAAGTGGCGGTCCAGGCCCGGATGCTGGAAGAAGTGGCGGAATTGTACCGTCAGCCAAAACCTCGCCCTGAACGGCAACACCGTGAATGCCAGATTGCGCAGAAAATGCCGACCCGGAAGCCGCGCGAGAAGGCGCAATAGAGGATAATGCCGTCCGAATGCACGTTCCGCGAGCGTCAGGTCGCGAACCGGAGAGCTGCCGACGGGCGGGCCCTCGGTCGAAATGGTGTCGAGCGGCAAACCGCACCTCCGGCGCAACCTCGGAAACAGCAGGCAACGATTACTGTGAAGGCCCCACCCGATCAACCCGAATCCGGCGGAAGGAGCCGCCGCGCCCGCCTTCGATATCCGCCTTCGGGGACATAGGCCGCACGTTGTGCCTAGTGATGCCTGCATCGGAGACAGCGTGAATTCGCCTCCTTCGCTTGTGGGGAGACCGTCAGAATTGCGGCGCGCCCGGGTTCAATCGGGCGAAGCACTGCCGCCGGACTTGCCGACGCCCCAGGGGCTCCGGATCCGCTCTCGCGAGCCCAACAGCCATCCGAACGGCCCCGTCGGAGAGCTGCCATCGTCGTTGGCAGCGGTCCGTTCAAGTCCCCCTCTCCTGACAGGCGGCGAGCGCTTGGACTGGCGGCCAACCGACTCGCGCTCTATGCTCCTGCCACGCCTGGGCGCAATCCCTGTCTGGTCTGGAAAGCTGGCAGGCCCGTTTCAATGCCGGGCGGTTGGGCTGCAGAAGCAGTGCGCCGGAGAAACCTTCGATATCGTCATGGGGCCTTGGAAATGTTCTTCGAGTCCGTTCACTCAGATCCAGCCGGGCATCCCGCGCCACGTCAACGCAGTCGGGTACAAGCGTTGAAGTCGAACCTCGCCGGACGTGCCGCGAGGGCGATCGGCTGGCTTCTGAATGCAGCCGGCCAGGAACGGGCGGAATCTTTGAAGGACCTGATCTTCGCCCTGTTGACCTTCAAACAGGCCTTCATGGTGGCGCTCGTCTTCCACCGCTATGCACACCGGAACGAGTTTGACCGGCAGTTTCGCTATTTCTGCGGTCCCGACATCGAAAAGGAGATGCAATGGGTGCTCGCCCGGGGCCACTCGGGTCAGTACGGCAACGAGCTGATCCTCTTCCTTCTGATGTGCGAGAAGGAGAAGCGCGTTCTGGAGCTGTTTCCCAGAATCGACTGGGACCGGGTCGATGACGAGTTCATGGAGGCGATCGGCAAACTGACGAAAAAGCTGACGTCCGGCTACTTCATGGAGCTGCTGGCGCAGGCCCACACCATCAGTTGGACCGCACTTCGTCCGCAAGACCTGCGCCGGTTTGCCGAGCTGATCAAGATCATGCTGGAGCACCGGAACTTTCGTTTCGAGCAGACGTCCTTCGAAGGACGGCAATACGATGCGCGCCGAGACGGCGACCCCGAGCTGTTCGAAGCCCCGCTCGACCGCTACGTTCCCAACTTCTTCTGCGACAAGGAGCTGATCGAGACCCTCGTCACTCAGCTCGGTCTCCCCCGGCACGACGATATCCTCGCCGCACGCGAGGACCGCGGCCAATACTGGGAGCGCTTTCCCGCCGACCATCCGCAGCGCAAGGTGTTGTCGGAGATCAACCTGTTCTACGCCTATCGCCACCTTCTGCTGACGACATATCACAGCGGCGAGGGCTTCCATGTCCCGCAGGTCTACACCAAGCTGACGGAGACACAGAAGCGGTTGCGCCGTCATCTTCCCGCGCCAAGCCCCGAGCTCAAGGCCCTTCTCAAGAAGCTCGACACCGATCTGTCGGACGTCAGGCTGCTCTCTCCGGACTGGAGCGCGCTGATCGGGCATAACGGCCATCTCAACGTTCATCTGATGATGCGCGAGATGGAGTGGTGGCAGGGCCAGCCGCTGCTCCTGGCCTACAAGGACCGGATCGCCAACAAGCCGTTTCTGTCGCTGTTCTCCGAGATCTGTCCGACGCTCACCTTGGGCGAGAACGTCAGCGCCGGACTATGGCACGAACTCGCCAGCCTCACCCCGTTCATCGGGGATTCCCACCAGGCATTCCGCTTCGAGGACGGACGCGCGGTGTACTGGAACGATGCGGGCTCACTCGCGCTCAAGCAATGGGAAAGCCGGCAACGAAGCTTTCCGCTGCGCGACATCTACGACCGCCGACTGCTTGCCGACAACCGCGTCGAGCAGACGTACCAGGACTACCGGCGCAGGTGGGGCATGGCAGACGGCGACTGGTTCGTCTGCCTGCACGTGCGCGACGCCCAGACCCGGAATGATACCGAAGGCGTCGGTGAATCCATCCGCAACGCGTCGCTCGCGAGCTATCTCGATGCGGTCCGCCACATCACCGAATGCGGCGGATGGGTTGTCCGGATGGGCGGTCGCAAGGTGCCGCCGTTCCCGCAAATGGAACGGGTGGTGGACTATGCCCGCAGCGACGATGCGTTTCCGGAGATGGACATTCACTTGATGCGCCGTGCCCGCATGTTCATCGGCACGACCTCCGGCTTTGCCTATGTGGCAAGCAGCTTCGGCATCCCCACCGCGATGGTGAATGCATTGAGCTCGATCGGCCTGCTGTGGTCGACGGACACCCGCTTTGCGCTCAAGCCCGTGCACACGGCGGACGGCCGGATGCTTTCGCTGAGCGAATGGACCTCGGAAGAGTATCGCTGGGCTTACCCGACCCACGAATCCATGGCGCGTGCCAAACTCGCCGTGAGCGAGAGCAGCTCCGACGAAATCCTTGAAGCCGTGCGCGAGGTGCTCGAAATCTCCGATCCCCGGCGGAAAGGACCCGCCCCCGGCGTGGACGGCAAATGGGAGCGTCACGTCCAGGTGCCGGGCTTCTTCGGCAGTTCGCGGCCGAGCCGGTATTTCCTCGAGAAATACGCTCAGGACCTGCTGAGAGAACCGTGAGGACAGCGCAACGCATCGAGCGATGCCGCCTGGACCAGGCGCGCACCTGAGGACGTCGGCCGCGAAGAGTTGGGCCGTGCTGTCGGACTAGCGTTGTCGTGCCATGGCGGCCTCGGGGAGGCTCTTCCGCAGCGGAGCCGGTCCAGGCACCAAGAATGCACTTTCGTACTTCGCGAGATAGTGGG
This sequence comes from Bradyrhizobium sp. SZCCHNR1053, assembly GCF_032381235.1. Lineage (NCBI taxonomy): Bacteria > Pseudomonadati > Pseudomonadota > Alphaproteobacteria > Hyphomicrobiales > Nitrobacteraceae > Bradyrhizobium > Bradyrhizobium sp. SZCCHNR1053. The sequence goes on along the minus strand of NZ_JAUHJM010000007.1, from coordinate 161,154 downwards.
CACTGATCGTGCCGCCGCCGTAATAGTGAGGCAGCAGAAGCTGCTCCCTCCAGAGCGACAGGAGTTGCTGCGAGGCGGTGTTGGCCGCGTGCCCGCAAGCGAGATCGACGACCTCTTCGACGACCGCAAGGATTTCGTCTGACGTGTTGTTCAACGGCTGCGCTCCGTTGCGGCTGAGAACGCAGGCGTCGAACAAGCGCCAGCGCCAAGGCGGCGAGGTGAGCTGAGTCTGGGTCAGCATCCTTCCGTCGGCGAGACGCACCGGCTTCAGCGCAAACCGAACAGCGCTGTTCCACAATTGCGGATCCGTGGTGATGCAATTCACGAGGGCACTTGGAATGCCGAAGCTGATCGCGACATTCGTCAATCCTGAAGTCGTGCCAATGAAGGCTTTGGCATTCCGGATGAGGCAGATGTCCATCAGTTCGGATCTGAACCCGCTCTGAGCATAATCGATTGCACGGTCGAGCGGCGGAAGTCCGGGTGAATTTGGACCACCGAGCTTGATCACCCAGCCGCCCCTGCGGGTGACCGCGTGGATCGCATCGAGGTAGGTCTCGATCGGCGCATTGCGATGGGTCTGGCCGGTGCCGTCGACCTCGGAATAATGGGAACCGTCGCGGGTGTGCAGGCACACGTACCAGTCGTCCGGCTTCATGCCCCAGGATTCGCGCATCCGCCGATAGTCGTCCTGCAATTTCGGCGCCGCCTCGTAGATGCGGTCATACTCGTCGCGCAAGGGATGCCCGCGGCCATCCCGCTCCCACTGCAGGATGGCAAGCGCCCCGGCTTCCTGCCACGGCACCACGTCGCCGTTCGGCAGTCGAAACACATTGAAGTTCATGCCGTACCAACGCTGCAGCGACAGCAGCTCTTCGCCGAGCGCGTGAGAGACGGTTTCCCCGATCACGACGATATCGGCGAACCTTTCGAACAGCCGAAGAAACGCCCTGTTCGCCACGCAGTTCGGTCGCACGACGATCAGCGGTCGTCCCGACCACCACCCCAGGTCGCGCATTCGGAACAGGATGTCCAGCATCCCGAGGTGACCGATCTGGGTCGTCCATTCCTCGGGAAGGACCCGCAATTGCTCCAGTGGAATTCCCAACCTGCGCAACAGGTGGCTGGCCTCCGCTGATACGGCCGGCGCCGCCTTGCCGAGCAGCTCCGACTGCGCCGCAAGCGCTCTCGTGAACAGACCGATGCCGACGTCGCCAGAGCCGACATGAGTCACGCGCTGGCCGGTGAAGTTGCACAGATCGAACAGCCTGCCCGCGGAGCCGCAGGTGAAATCGAGGGGGTTGGGATGATAGTTGCGCGCCGGCCGCGACGCCATGTTCTGGTGAGGACGCATGTAGTCGGGAATGCCACGGCATGCGTCCGACATGCATTCGACGGCGCGGGCCTCGTTGCCCACCATGATCTCAAGCATGCCCTTGAGAAAGGCGAGATGTATCTCCGATTCCGACCTTGCCCTCAGATCCAGCTGGGAGGCCAGCCGATAGGCCTTGTCGAACTCCCCGAGCTCGAAGAGCGCGCGAATCATCATGTTCGCCAGTTCCGGCGAGCGGGCTGCGAGTTGATCCTGGAGGACCAGATCATAGGCTTCCCAATCGGCCCCGATCCGAAGCAGCAGTTCCGCTGACAGCATTGGAAAGCACCGTCCGAGCAATCCCGAAAACCGCAGGTCCGGATCCTTCGCCAGCAGAGACGCGCAGTAGACCTGATAGGCTCTTTGCAGCAGGCGGCGATCGCGAAGGTCTCCGATCTCGAAGAAGGCGAGGATCAGGAAGGCCAGCCGCGGCGGCAGCAGGCGCAGCAGCTTGGCAGTCCCGACGATCAGGATGCGCGCCCATCGCTGCGGCCCCAGCAGAGACCGCTCTCCCCAACGGGCCGATTCGGCTGGCAGAGTCTCCAGTGCGTTGAACAGCTCAAGGAATCCGCGTCTGCGCACTGGCCTCTGCAGAACTAGCGGCTCCTTGAAGCGCTGCATCGGCTACCCCAAATCCGTCTTCGGCTCACGGCCAGGCCCCCGTTCTCGAACATCCAGACCGCCCTGCGGCAGACCAGGAGAAGGCTATGCCGTTTGTCGCCTGTCTCGAATTGGCTGTCGGCAATACACGCCGCATGCCTGTCGGGCTGTCAAGCCAACCCGCGACCAATGAGCGTGATGATCCCGTGAACCCACTCGGTGATCGGCAACAGCCCTGCCCTGTCGACAATCAGCAGAATTGTCGACCACAGAGCCAGCCGCTCGAGCACGAGCCGGCCGATCCCCAGCAAGATGAAGACGAAAGCCACAAATCCCGCAAGCAAGGCGTTGAGGAACCCTGCGCCGACTGCAAGAAGAACACAGAAGAGGACCGTGCTCACGCAGACGGTGCGCAAGATCGATCTTAAAACGAAAACCATATCCTTCACGCCGGCGCCCCCTCTTACCAACGTTAGATCTCATGCGGCGGAACAATAGCCGCCAAAGCCCCTGGTCATCATGTGTAGCATCTTCGCTGGAAGACTGCCCAGTCGCACAATCCCCGCTACTGTAGAACAAATATCTACTGGCGTTCTTGACACTGATTCGTCGGTTGAACCGAGAAGGAGTGATGCGAGCGCTCAAAGAGCAATAGTAACGCGAAACATCACAAATGACGCGAGTTCCAGGGTCTGTGCCAAGCCGAACATTTTACGTTGTCATGTTCCCGATTACACTGCTATGGAGGTTGCCTCCAGATGGCAACATCCATAGCAGCCGGCGCGCTGGACGCAGCGGCGAGCCTGAGCGTGTCCATTGATCGAGCGATCCAGCCGAGCCATGTCCACCGGACCACGATCCGGCTGCCGATTGTGCGGTCAGCCGATCTCCACGCAGGCGCTCCCGCTTGGTGAGCTCCCGGTCTGCAACCGGTTCGCGCGTGAGAACCATGTCCAGCTTCGGATAACCCTCGACATCGTCGCGTGCGACACGTGTCAGCTCGTCCAGCTCCGCGAGCCTCCACCGCCAGACGTGCTTGTTCCCGAGGTGCCATGGATCCGCTACCGGGAGCCGGAAGGCCATCTCGACGCCCTGGTCGGAGAACTGCTGTCGTTGAAGCCGCGGGCCTGCGCCGCCCTCGGCACCGGTCCGTTCGAGGGGCCCCTGCTGGGCAGATTGCAGGCCCGCGGGCTCACCGCGAGCGCCCTTGCGCTCGGTGCCGACGGCGCTGCGGGGCGCTATCCCTATCTGGAAACCTGGCAAGCCACCCTCCGTGCCGAACGGCTGGCTGCAGAAGCGGCGCAGCTTGGCACTTTCGACATTGTATCGTGCCGCTACATCCTCGAGCACACGCCGGAGCCGGTGCAGGCGCTGCAAGCACTCAAGGTTCTGCTAAATCCCGATGGCCTGCTGCTGATCGAGGTCCCCGACAGCAGCAAGTTCCTCGCGGCGCGCGACTACTGCTTCCTGTGGGAGGAGCACAGCTGCTACTTCGTCGAGGACACGCTGCGGCGTCTGGCTGAGGTGAGCGGCTATCGCGTTCTGGCCCTGCTTCGCTATCCGGGCGCCCTGGAAGATGCCCTGGTCGCCGTCCTCACCCCGGCCGATAGTCCCGCCCCGCCGGTCGCGCCTCGCGGACCTTCCAGCCTGTTCCAGGCCTATCGTGACAATTTCGCCGCCACCCGCGCGCAACTGCGCAGTAAGCTGATGGCCCTGGCCGGTCCCGACCGCGACCGGATCGCGCTGTTCGGCATCGGCCATCACGCCATCATGTTCGTCAACGCCTTCGGCCTGGCCGACCTGATCGCGGTGGCCGTCGACGATGACGCCGACAAGGCGGGCTTTTTCCCCCCCGGTCTCCATACGCCTGTGGTAGGCTCGCAACGATTGCTGGATGACGAACGGATCAGGCTGTGCCTGTTCGCCGTGGCCCCCCATATCGAGGGCAAGGTGCGTGAAAAGCTTGCTCCGCTTGCCGCCAGGGGCGTGGAATTCCGCTCGATCTACGCCGCGCTCGACAATTCGATCATGAGGGATCACGCATGACGCTCGTCCAGAAATCCCCCGAGGTGTTCCTCGCCGAGGGCCCGATTGCGGCGGTCGGGCAATCCGAGATCAGCACCCTGAAGGCCGCGGTGAAGGCCAGCCCGAAGCGGCGGGCCCGGATCAACGCCCATCCGGACGGCGATGACACCCTGCATGAAATGATCATCGCGATCGATTCCAGCTCCTACATCCGGCCGCACAAGCACCCGGGCAAGAGCGAAGCGTTCCACATCATCGAGGGCGAGGTCGATATCGTGGTGTTCGACGACGACGGCCGGATCGAGCGCGTGGTCGAATTGGGGCCGCCGGGCGGAGCGCGGCCGTTCTACTACCGGATGTCGAACGCGTTCTTCCATACGTTGATCATCCGCAGCGACCTGCTGATCGTGCACGAGATCACCAACGGCCCGTTCCGCCCCGGCGCCAGCGTGTTCGCCGACTTCGCGCCAGAGGACAGCGACACCGCCGGGGCCGAGGCCTATCAGGCCGATCTCGTCCGGCGTGTCGCCGCACGGCAGGACGCCGCCGCATGACCAGCCATGCCGTCGTGGTCGGCGGCACCCGCGGCCTCGGCCGCGTGGTCGTCGAACGCTTCCTGGCGCGCGGTTGCGCCGTCAGCGTCGTGTCGCGGCAGCGCCCGGCCGATTTTCCCGATCAGCCCGGCTTGAAGCATTTTTCCGCCGATCTCGAACGCAGCGAGAGCTTTGCCGGGCTCTGGGGTGAGATCGCCGAGGCCAACGGCCCGGTCCGCTACCTCGTCCTGAGCCAGCGCTTTCGCGGCCAGGGCGATCCCTGGGCCGGGGAAATCCAGGTCGGCCTGACCGCCTCGCGCGACCTGATCGAGGGCTTTTCCGGCCATTTCGCTGATGATGGCGATCGCGCCATCGGCGTGGTCAGCTCGGTCTATGCCGAATTCGTCGGCAGTTCGCAGCCGGTCGGCTACCACGTCGTGAAGGGCGGCCTCAATGCGATGGTCCGGCATTACGCCGCGACGCTCGGCCGGCGCGGCATCCGCGTGAACGCGATCATGCCGCTGACCTATCTGAAGCGCGAATCGCGCATCTTCTATGAGCAGAACGAGAAGCTGATGGAGACCTACCGGAAGCTGGTCCCGCTGGGCCGGCTCGGGACGGCCGAGGAATGCGCCGACGCCCTCGACTTCCTCTGCAGCCCGCGCGCTTCGTTCATCAACGGGCAGAGCCTGTTCCTGGATGGCGGAGTGTCCACAGTCTGGCAAGAAGAGGTCGCCAAGAGCTTCGCGGGCCTGTAAAACCCGCCGCAAACTCCTCTCCGGCCGACCATCCCGCCTGCGGGATCGCCAACCCAGGATCGACACCTCATGCAGCACGTCAAGCACAAGACCGATTGCCGCCTGTGCGGCTCGACCTCGCTCGATCACGTGCTGCCGATCAGGCCTTCGGCGATCGGCGACGCGTTCGTGACGGCGGACCGGCTGAGCGAGCCGCAGGACCTCTACCCGCTCGACTGCTATCTCTGCCTCGACTGCGGGCATCTGCAGAATCTCGACGTCGTCGATCCCGACATCCTGTTTCGCGACTACACCTACCGCACCTCAGTCTCGCTCGGCCTCGTCGAGCACTTCAAGCGCTATGCGCAATCGGTGGTGTCCTCGCTCGCCATCCCCAAGGGCAGCCTGGTCGCCGAGATGGGCAGCAATGACGGCTCGCTGCTCAAGGCGTTCAAGAACGAGGGCATGCGCGTGCAGGGCATCGACCCCGCCCGCGACATCGCGGCGACCGCCACCAAGGAAGGCGTGCCGACGATCCCGGATTTCTTCACCAGCGCGCTGGCGGCCCGCATCAAGTCGGAGCAGGGCGAAGCCAAGCTGTTCTGCGCCAACAACGTGTTTGCGCATATCGACAACATGTCCGACGTCGTGAAGGGCATCCGCCTCCTGCTCGCCGACGACGGCGCCTTCGTTTTCGAGGTCTCCTACATCGTCGACATGATCGACAACATGGTGTTCGACACCATCTACCACGAGCACGTCTCGCATCACGCGCTGATCCCGCTCGAGACCTTCCTGAACCGGCACGACATGACGCTGTTCCATGTCGAGAGGACAGGCACCAAGGGCGGCTCGATCCGCGCCTTTGCGCAGCCGAAATCGACCGGCAAGCGGCCGCGCTCGGCGGAGCTGTCGAAACTGATCGCCGAGGAGGAGCGGCGCGGCGTCACCAAGCCGCAGATCTACCGGGACTGGTTCGTCGCCATCGAAGACTGCAAGCGCAGGGTGCTCGCCACCCTCGACGAGGCCATCGCCGCGGGCAAGCTGGTCGCGGCCTACGGCGCCTCGACCACCACCACCACCCTGCTCTACCATTTCGAGCTGGAGAGCCGGATCAAGTTCATCGTCGACGACAACCAGCTCAAGCACGGCCGCTTCAGCCCGGGCGCCCACATCCCGGTGCTGCCCTCCAGCGAGCTCGCGACGCGAAAGCCCGACATCGTCGTCATCCTCGCCTGGATCTATGCGGACCCGATCCTGAAGCGCAACCAGGCCTACCTGGACGCAGGCGGCCGATTCCTGGTGCCGCTGCCGGAGCCGCGGATCGTCGGCGCCGCGGGCTCGGTCGCGATCTGAGCCGCGGCGGCGGCCTGAGCTGACGGTTGACAGTGCCCTCGTAACATGGTCCAGCAAGCCCCGGCGATTGGCCGCCGGCGTGGCGGGGGTCCAACCGCATTCGGCTGGTAAGACAAACACTTACGGCTCACGCGAGGTACAAGGATGACCACCCTGACCGATGGACAGGTCGAGCGGTTCGTGGTTGCGGATCGGCGTCGCATCTCCTGGGCGCGCTGCCGCGAGGACATCGCACCTTTCATCACCCGTCACGTCACCTGGCGCGCGCTCGCTGCCGGTGACATCCGATCGAAATACCGCCGTACCATGCTGGGCCCGTGGTGGATCACGGCCACCAACGCGATCACCGCCCTGATCATGGGCACGGTGGCCGGCCGCTTCCTCGGCGCCGACATGAAGACCTACCTGCCCCACTTCATGGTCAGCATGACCATCTGGAGCTTCATCTCGTCCTCGCTCAGCGAAGCCTGTTACACGATGATCAATGCAGGCGGCATGATCAAGGCCGTCGACATGCCGATTCTGATCCATGTCATGCGTATGGTTCAGCGCAATCTGATCATCTTCCTGCACAACATCGCGGTGATCCCGTTCATCTGGCTCGTCTATCCATGGTCGATCGGATTCGGAATGGTCCTGGCCATCCTCGGCCTGATGATCGTCTACGTCTTCGTCGTCAGCGCCTCGGTGATCGTCTCAATGATCTGCGTGCGCTATCGCGACGTGCCGCCGGTCATGGCGGCGGTGCTGCAGCTCTTGTTCTTCGTCTCTCCGATCATCTGGGAACCGTCGAGCATCCGCGGCGGCGAGTTCATCGTCACGCTCAATCCGATCGCCTATCTGTTGGCGGTCACGCGCGGTCCGCTGATGGGCGACGTTCCCGGCCTTGCGACCTGGGCCGGTGCCATTGGATCGGTCGCGGTCCTGACCGCCGCCATGATCTATATCTACACGCGCTATCGGTCGCGCGTCGTGTATTGGGCCTGATATCATGGCCAGGACCTCTGGATCCGCCTCGAATGACTCTCATTGAAGCCAAGCAAATCGGTATCGAATTTCCGGTCGCGCCGCCGAACGCACGATCATTCCGGCATCTGGCCATCAAGGCGGCCTCACGCGTCGGCGGCCGGGTCTCGAAGAGCGACGGCTCGTTCCAGTTCGTCCAGGCGCTCGACGACATCAGCTTCACCCTGAAGCAGGGCGACCGGCTCGGCCTGATCGGCCACAACGGCGCCGGCAAGACCACGCTGATCCGCGTGCTCGCCGGCATCTACGAGCCCACGCGCGGCTCGTTGCGGGTCGTCGGACGGAACGTTCCGATGTTCGACATCGGTCTCGGCATGGACGAAGAGGCGTCGGGGTATGAGAACATCAGGACGCGCGGCCTGATCCTGGGGCTCTCGCCCGAGGAAATCGAGCAGCGCGTGCCGGAGATCGCCGAATTCGCCGAGCTCGGCGATTATCTGGAGCTGCCGATCCGGACCTATTCCTCAGGCATGCTGCTGCGTCTGGTGTTCTCGATCGCAGCCTCGATTCACGGCGACATCATCCTGATGGACGAGTGGATCGCGGTCGGTGACGCGCAGTTCCGCAAGAAGACCCACGGCCGGCTGCAGGACATCACGATGCGCTCGGGAATCGTCGTGCTCGCCACCCATGATCATGGCCTGCTGCGCGACACCTGCAATCTCGGGCTCTATCTCGATGGCGGCCGCGTGCGGGCCTTCGGCGCCCTGGACGACGTTCTCAAAGAGCTGCCCAAGGTTTGAGCGGCCGGGCTCGACAGCATGCGGCAGGAAGCTCGCTGAACCATGACCACGACGACCGCCCGCGCCGCCTCCCCGACCGTCACGCTGGTCGTCCCGAACTTCAACCACGCCCACTACCTGCCCGAGTCGCTCGGCAGCATCGCGAACCAAACCCGAGCCCCAGACCGCGTCATCATCATCGACGACTGCTCGACGGATGACAGCATCGCGGTCATTTCACGCTTCGTAGCGGACCGGCCGAGCTGGCGGCTGATCCGCCACGACGCCAACCAGGGCGTCGTGCGCGGCCAGAACGAGGCGCTGGCGATCGCGGACACCGAATGGATCGGATTTCTCGGCGCCGACGATGCGCTGCATCCGGCCTATCTCGAAAAGGCGATGGCGCAGGCGGCCAACCATCCCGAAGCCGGCCTGGTCTTCGCCTGCTGCGAGATCATCGGCCCTCAGGGGCCGTCCGCAAGACGGATGCTGCGGCCGATGATGCTGCCCGCGTCGTCATCGGCGATGCTGGCGCCCGCGGACGTCCGCCGAATCCTGCGGCAGGGCGACAACTACTTCTCCGGCACGACCTCGCTCTATCGCCGCACGGCCTTGCAGGCGCTCGGCGGGTTCGACGTCAAGCTCGGCTCGTTCTCCGATGCCTTTCTCGCCCGGCGGCTGGCCTTGACCTATGGCTGCTACTTCGTCGCCGAGGCGCTCGGCTACTGGCGCATCCACGGCCAGAACTATTCGACGGCGACGGCAACCGATCCGGCGGTGCTCAACGCCAGGCTGGCCGACATCGGCGCACTGATTGCTCAGAGCAAGCTGTTCCCGGAAGGGTATGAGGAGGTCTTCGCGCGGCGCAATCGCTTCGGCGCGGCACGGATGGTGCTGGACGGCGATACGCCCCCGGCGGCCAAGGCCGCGCGCGTATCCGCATTGATCGACGGCAATGCATTCGACACGTACGTGCTTGGATTGATGTTGAGCTTAGGACGCTTGGGCCATTTGGCTGCGCTGGCCTGGATCACGCTGCGGACGCGGCCGATGTCGTTGACGCGCCTGCTCGCCCAGCACGGGGCGCGACGTCAGATCATCTCCGCAACGCCAGCGTACCGCGCGCCATGACGAAGCGCGCCCCCTTCGGTTCTCTGCGTCATCGCTTTGGCAAGCGGCAGCTGACGTCCCCTCCGACTCCCAGCGTGCCCGCCGCACCGCCCTTGCAGGCGCCACGAAGCCGCTGGTCGCCGCGGACGTGGCTGACGGCATCGGCGTTCCGTCTCTATGCGTTCCTGAGCGCGCGGCGCCGGCAATTGCTGCCGCTGACCACCCGCACCGCCGACATCGTCGACAGCAGGCTGGTCGTTGCGCCGGCCGGGGCGACGCTGCTCCGGCTGATGGATCGGCAACTGGCAAGGGGATCGCGCCTCGGCCGTTTGCTGGCGCTGACGACCTCGACCACGCTGGCCGCGGCCGCGCAGGTTCATCTCGCCGCGAGCCGCAAGCCGAGCGCGCTGCGTGCAGTGCGGATCTTGAACCTGATCTTCCGCAGCAACGTGCGCGCGCGGGCCGGTGTGGGCGCGCAGGCCTATTTCACCACCCTGGCGCTGTGCAGCGCCTATGACCGGATCGTGCGTGAGGTGCCACGGCCCGAGACGATCGACAGCTTCGCGATCAATTTCGCGGTCGGCGTCGCCCACATGTATCGCGGCAATCTTCCGGTCGCGGCGCATTTCCTGACAGCGGCTGCGGCTTCGGGCGACGGCAACGCGTTGCGCAAGCTCGGTGCCGTCCATGCCCTGGCGGGCGACCACGTCCAGGCCGCCGCGTGCTTCAAGGCGTCGGTCGCACGCGATCCTCGCTCGGTGATGGCGCACCAGAACTATGCCGGCGGCTATGATCCATCGACCTACACGCCTAGCGCCTGGGAGCTGGAGCGTGCCGGCGAGCTCCTGATCTACGACAATCTGATCCAACTCGGCGAGAACTTCTATCACCAGGGCCGTTACGAGGACACGTTCCGCTGCTATCAGGCCGCGCTCGACCATCAGGACGCCTTGGCGCGCAAATGGTCGATTCCCGACGCGCTGATCCAGCGCATCGCCTCCACCAGCAACATCTTCGATCCCGCGCTTCCGGTCCGACTGCTCGGCTACGAATGGGTGACGCTGATCGGCCACATCGGTTTCATCGACTGCCATTTGCGCATGGCCGCGCTCGGCATGCTGCCGCGCGCCAACTACGTGCTGCTTGCCCCGCCAAGCAAGGTCGTCAACCAGCCTTTCCTCAAGCTGTTCGCGCCGCATGTCACGATCGTCGAAGACCCCGCTCTCGTCGACGATCTGCTGCCCTATCAGCGGCTGGTCGGTGACCAGTTCATCGCCGTCCGGGGCAAGGACGGCCTGGCCGAGCCATGGGCCCACGCGGCGTCGCGCGCGCAGGTCGCCTGGGCCGAACAGCAGCGCCGGCCGATCGTGAAGGTCCCATCGGAGCTGATGGAAACCGGGGCTGCCAGGCTGCGCGCCGCGGGTGTCACCGCCGACTGGTTCGTCGCGATGCACATCCGCGAGGGCGGCTATCACGGCGACGGGCCCGGCACCACGCGGCAGCATCGCTCCGCCAATGTCGGCGACTACCTCGACGCCATCGCCGCGATCACCGCACGCGGCGGCGCCGTGGTCAGGCTCGGCGATCGCAGCATGACGCCGCTGCGCGGCATGGCCGGCGTGTTCGACTACGCGCACAGCGACATCAAATCGGCGGAGATGGACCTCTATCTCTGCGCCGCCGCTCGTCTGTTCGTCGGCACGACATCGGGCCTGACCACGGCCGTGCAGGCACTGGGAACGCCGATGCTGCTGGTCAACTGCATCTCCAACGACTGCCAGTTCTGGCATGAGCACACCGACTTCACCGTGCGCCCGGTCTACGACCGCCGTACGCGGCGCTATCTGTCGCTACGTGAGACCTATCGTCAGCCCTTGCAGGCGCTGCTGATCGACACAGCCGTGCTGGCGCGTCACGGTCTTGATATCCATCCGAATACCGCGCAGGACATCACCGCAGCGGTTCGCTACAAGCTCGACTGCCTGGACGAACCAGGCCGGTCGTTGCGCGCAGGAGGGCCCCTGCTCGATCGCTATCGCGCCGCACTCAGCGGCAATCCCTATAACTTTGGTGCTGCATTACCAGTGCCGGATTTTCTCGATCGGCTTCCGGAATTGCTGGGATGAACGCGCGACCGAAGCCCGTTCGATCGACGCCCACATCAGTCGCCACCCGTCGTTTTCCGCGCTCTCGCAACGCCCATTAACCTTCGGGCAAGACGATCGGCCTGATAGGTAACGTCGGCACGGTCGCGAATCGCCTCGAGCGAGACTCGACATTTGCGATCCGTGCTCCGTCGATCCGAACGGCAGGGACTGAGGCAATGCCAGCGTTGTTACAGGGCTCCCCTAACACCGACCCGATCGACGAGGGGGTCGGCCCTCCTCCGTCCAACCCCGTCGAGCTTCCCGAAGAAGCCGTCGAATCCCTGCTCGCGCAAGGCGATTTCGCGGGTATCGGCGCGGTCACCGCGGTGAGCGCCGGCGGACTGACCATCAATTTGCTGTTCGACACGGCGGCGATGAATGCGCCTGCGAGCTTTCGCGCCGGCATTCAGCAGGCCGCCGCGATCCTCACCTCGATGATCTCAGATCGCATCACCGTCAATATCAAGATCGACTATAGCGGCGTCGGCGGCGGCGCGGCGGCCGGTCCTGACGGCGGTCAGTGGATGAGCTACTCCTCCGTCAGGTCCAACCTGATCAACTATGCCAGCCCAGGCGATACCACCTTCAATGCCTTGCCGGCGGGATCCAGCATCCAGGGACAGTCCTACGTCGCGGTGTGGAATTCGCAGCTGAAGCTGTGGGGCGGCCTCGGTGCCAACGATGCAACCACCGACGACGGCAGCGCGACCTTCGCGACCGACATCAACTCAAACCTGCTGGTCGGCGTGGCGCTGCACGAATTGACACACGCGTTCGGCCGCGTGCCCTACGGGCCGCAGCCGGACGTGTTCGATCTGTTCCGCTTCTCCAGCCCGGGCGTCCGGCTGATGACCGGCGGCGCGACGGCGGGGACCGCCTATTTCTCCCTCGACGGCGGCTATACGAAGCTCGCGGATTACGGCCAGTCCTCGGACCCCAGCGACTTCCTGAACAGCGGCGTGCAGGGCGGCAACGATCCGTTCAACGAATTCTACACCTACAGCACGCTGCAGACGTTGACGGCCGTGGATCTCAAGCAGATGGACGCGCTCGGCTTCCATCTCGTTTCCGCAACGCCGGTGACGATCGAGGCGCTGGGATCGACCAGCCTGGTCCAGCTCGGACTGAGCTACTTCCTCAATCCGGTCGGCGGCGGCACCGGACCGCAGATCAAGTTCGGCGGCAGCGTCGTCCAGCCCGGACAATTGGGCGGCTGGACCCCGATCGCGGGCGAGACCAGCGGCAGCGGCTATCAGGTCGCCTGGAAGATGTCGGGTGCGGATCTCTACACGGTGTGGAATGTCGACAGCAGCGGCAACTACACCGGCAACGCCATCGGCGGCGTCTCGGGAGGCACGGCCGCATTCGAGGCGTTCGAGATGTCCTTCCATGAGGACTTGAACGGCGACGGCATGATCGGCATTCCGACGACCGTCATCGAGGCCGTCGGATCGACCAGTCTCGTCCAGGCCGGCAACGGCTATTTCCTCAATCCCGTCGGTGGTGGTACGGGCCCGCAAGTGAAGTTCGGCGGCGCCAATCTGGTGGTCGGTCAGCTCGGCGGCTGGACGCCGATCGCCGCCGACGTCGTGGGCAGTGGCTATCAGATCGCCTGGAAAATGGCCGGCGCCGACCTCTATACGGTTTGGAACACCGACAGCAGCGGCGCCTACACGAGCAATGCGATCGGTGCGGTCAGCGGGACCGACAGCGGCCTGGAAGCGCTGGAAACCAACCTCCACCAGGATCTGAACGGCGACGGCACGATCGGAATTCCGACCACCGTCATCGAAGCGCTGGGATCGACCAGCCTCGTGCAGTCCGGGTCCAGCTACTATCTGAACCCGGTCGGCGGCGGCACAGGTCCGCAGGTCAAGTTCGGCGGCTCTGTTCTCGTGGTCGGTCAGCTCGGCGGCTGGATGCCGATTGCGGCGGACCCCGTCGGTGGCGGCTATCAGATCGCCTGGAAGATGACCGGCGCGGACCTCTACACGGTCTGGAACACCGACAGCAGTGGCGCCTATACGAGCAACGCGATCGGCGCCGTCAATGGCACCAACAGCGGGCTGGAAGCGCTGGAGACGAACCTCCATCAGGATCTGAACGGGGATGGCACGATCGGCATCCCCTCGGCCGTGATCGAATCCCTGGGGTCGACGAGCCTCGTGCAATCCGGTTCGACCTACTTCCTCAATCCGGTCGGTGGCGGCACCGGGCCACAGATCGTGTTCGGCGGCAGCGTCGTCACCGCGGGTCAGCTCGGCGGCTGGAACCCGATCGGCGCGGAGAGCTCCGGCGGCGGCTACCTCGTGGCCTGGAAGATGGCGGGCGTCGATCTCTACACGGTCTGGAATACCGACAGCGGCGGCGCTTACGTCAGCAATGCAATCGGCGCCGTTCCGGGCGGCTCGGCAGCGCTGGAGACGCTGGAGACCAGCTTTCATCAGGATCTGAACGGCGACGGCACCATCGGTGTGCCCGCTCACGTCGCAGCGAGCACGCAAGCCGTGTCGCTGGCCGGTGGCCCTGACGTGGTCCTGACGGTGCCCGCCAGCTTCGGCGGCTATCTGATCGGGTTCGGCAGCAGCGGCGATCAGATCGACCTCAACAGCATCTCCTACAACTCGCTGCGGGCGCAATTCGATGACAGCAGCGGGCTGCTGTCGCTCAGCGACCGCGCGAGCAGCACCTCCCTACATTTCCTCGGACCGGTGTCGCAGGACAGTTTCCGTTTCACCGAAGACGGCCAGGGCGGCACGATGATCGCCGCGACCGCGGGTCCGGCGAGCGGCCCGGCTCCACAAGCCGTCTCCTTGGCAGGACATGACACCTTCGTCTTCGCCGAGCATTTCGGTCAGGTCAGCATCGCCGACTTCCATCTGGGCAGCGACACGCTCGTCGTCAGCCACAACCTGTTCGCAAGTCAGGCGGCGCTGTTGACGTCGATTCACGACGATGCGGCCGGCAACGCCGTGATCACCGATGCCGCGCAGGACACGATCACCGTCCAGCACGTCACGACGGCGGACCTGCTGACTCATTTGTCCAGCTTCCACCTGGTCTGATCGGCACGCCAGCAGTCTTCGGGGCGGGCTGACGGGAGCAATCCGACGCAACGCCCTCTCCGATCTCTGCCTCTGTCCGGAGTGGCCCCCCCTGCGAAGGCTAGCTTGAACCCGCGGCAATAGCCGTCCTCCTGAACACAATCAATGGTTGAACTCGATCGGACAGATCGAACAATGGCGTATGGTCGGAGCCGCCATTCTTCGGTACAATTTTATACAAGATCGAGGGGCATCACTGCACGATGCTTCAATTCCAATTCGCCTGTCGGCCTCGAGGACAGGATCACCATCGTTGCATGCATGCTTTACGAATCTGGCCGCACCGAAGACATCCCTGACCGTTGGCGTGAAGCTGCCGAGTCCCTCATTTTCGATCCTGCTGCTGGCCGTCATGAGTTGCATGTGCAGCAGCCTGTCGCGGACGAACCCAAGCCGGCCTCCACCATCGAGCAGACGCAGCACGGCCCGGCCGAGCAGATCGATCTTGCGGCCCCAGCGCCGACCGCCGATGCTCCGAGCGAGACGCCCGGCATCCTCGCGCAAGGCGACGCCGGGGCAACGGTGGTCGCACAGTTCTTCGACGTGAGCGCGCGGGCCCAAACGTCGGCGCAGGAGGCGGCAGAGCCAACGGCTTGGACGGTGGCCGCCGGCTCGACCTGGCAAGTCACCCAGGAGACGTCCGTCGATCCGACCACACCGATTGCCGGCAACGTCTCCATCGAACCGGCGCATGCCGGGCAGAGCATCAACTCGAGCGGAGTCGTCCTCTCGATCAGCGTCGAGATGTGGTCAAGCGCCAGCGCATCGCTGCAGACATGGTCGCTGAGCGGCCCCGGAAAGGTTGCGACAGCGCACGCCGGACCGAGCGGCGAGCCCGCGCCGTCGCTTCAGGACGCGGTGACGGAAGCCATCGCGTCGGCCGCGAATGGACAGGGTGCGACCAGCGCCCAGGTCGTGCAGGCGCTCGGCGGAAATTCCACCGGCGTGACGGGAGCCGGTCTCAAGATCGGTGTCCTCTCCAGCAGCTTCGACAATCTCGGCGGCGCGACGGCTGACGAAGCCAGCGGAGCCTTGCCCTCCGCTTCCAAGATCCAGATCTTGAAGGACATGCCCTCCGGGGGCAGTGACGAAGGCCGTGCGATGATGCAGATCATCCACGACATCGCGCCCGATGCGAGCCTTGCGTTCTATACGGCGTTCCAGAGCGAGCAGGATTTCGCCAACGGCATCATCGCGCTTGCCAATGCGGGCTGCAAGGTCATCGTCGATGATGTGAGCTACTCCGACGAGCCGTTCTTCCAGAACGGCATTGTCGCCCAGGCCATTCAGACCGTTCAGGCCATGGGCGTGACCTATGTGACGTCGGCCGGCAACAATGGAAGCTCGGCCTATCAGACGTCCTGGACCTCGATCTCCGGCAGCATCGGAGGAATGTACTACGATGGCAATGCGCTGAGCTTCGGCGGCAACATCGCGCAAACCATCACCGTGACCGCGGGCGCCAACCTGCTCGTGCAATGGGACCAGGCTTGGGGTCAAGCCGCGTCGCATCTCTCGGTCAACGTGTACCAGAATGGACAATACCTCGGACACGTTCCCAACAGTTATCAGAATCCGTGGATCGGCCTGCATTTCTCGGTGTCCGGCACCTATCAGATCGTCATTGCGGACGTTTCGGGTCCCACGCCATCGACGATCAAGGAGATCCTGGCTGGCAACGGTGTCCCCGTATCCATCACCGGCGCCAATGTCGGAACGGTTTTCGGTCACGCGATGACACCGGGGGTGATCACCGTCGGAGCGGTCAATAGCGCCAATACGCCGGCCTTTGGCTATACTCCGGTCTCGGAAAGCTTTTCGTCATCGGGAGCCGGAACCGAGATCCTGTTTGCCAACGACGGCACACGCCTCGCAACGCCGCTTCAGCTCAGCCCTGTCGTGGTCTCCGGCATCGACAACATCGCAACGACGGTCTCGGGTTTCACCGCCTTTTACGGCACGTCTGCAGCCGCCCCCAGCGTTGCTGCGATCGCGGCCTTGATCCTGACGGCCAATTCGACGCTGAGCTACGCCGACGTCTCGGAGATCCTGCAGCAGACCGCCATACCGATGAGCAACCAGGCGGTGGCGGGCGCGGGCCTGGCCCAGATCAATCCTGCCGTCGGTGCGGCGCCCTATTTCGCCAACACCATCGTTGAGGCGCTCGGATCCGTCAGCCTCGCCCAGTACGGCGTGATCTACGATCTCAACACCATCGGGACCAGCATTTCGGTGGCGCTGCGGTTCAACGGCGCCAACGTGGTCGTTCACCAGCTCAGCAACTGGATGCCGATCGGCGTCGAAGCCAATGGAGGCGGCGGCTACGAAGTCGCCTGGAAATTCCAGGGTCAGGATCTCTACACCGTCTGGAACGTGGACAGCAGCGGCAACTACAACGGCAACGCGATCGGCGCCGTCTCCGGAAGCTCGTCCGCTTTCGAAACGTTCGAGACGTCGTTCAATCAGGATTTGAACGGCGACGGCACGATCGGCGTCGTCACCACGGTCATCGAGACCGTGGGGACCACCAGCCTCGTACAGTCCGGCAACGGCTATTTCCTCAATCCGGTCGCAGGCGGGACAGGTCCGCAGATCAGTTTCAACGGCAGCACTGTCAGCCCCGGACAGCTCGGCGGCTGGACACCGATCGCTGCGGAGGCCGTCGGCAGCGGCTATCAGATCGCCTGGAAGATGGCCGGCAGCGACCTCTACACGGTCTGGAACGTCGACAGCAGCGGCAACTACACCGGCAATGCCATTGGCGCAGTGAATGGGACCAGCAGCGCGCTCGAGGCGCTGGAGCTGAACTTTCACCAGGACCTGAACGGCGACGGCATGATCGGCATTCCGAGCACGGTCATCGAGGCCGCGGGATCGACAAGCCTGGTGCTGGCCGGGTCGAGCTATTTCCTCAATCCCGTCGGCGGCGGCACCGGCCCGCAGATCATGTTCGGCGGCAGCATCGTGACCGTCGGTCAGCTCGGCGGCTGGGCGCCGATCGCCGCGGAGACGTCCGGCAGCGGCTATGAGATCGCCTGGAAAATGGCGGGCGCCGATCTCTACACCGTCTGGAACACCGACAGTAGCGGCAACTATACCGGCAACGTCATCGGCGCGGTTGCGGGAAGCTCCGCATCCCTGGAAGCGCTGGAGCCCAGCTTCCACCAGGATCTGAACGGCGACGGCACCATCGGCGCCCCGAGCGTGACGCCGGGCGGCAGCGTGATCGAAGCGCTAGGGTCGACCAGCCTGTCGCTGTCGGGCACGACCTACCTGATGGCGCCGGTGTCGGGAGGTACCGCAACGCAGGTCATGTTCGGCGGCAGCGTCATCGTTGCCGGCCAGCTCAGCGGCTGGGCGGCGATCGCTGCGGAGGCCTCGGGCAGCGGCTATCAGGTCGCCTGGAAGATGAACGGCGCCGACCTCTACACGGTCTGGAACACCGATAGCAGCGGCAACTACACCGGCAATGCCATCGGCGCCGTTTCCGGCAGTTCGTCGTCCCTTGAAGCCCTCGAGAGCAGCTTCCATCAGGACCTGAATGGCGACGGCACGATCGGGATCCCGACCATCAGCTCGGTGACGGCGAGCGCACAGGCGGCCACGACGTCGGGCGCGGTCGACCTGGTCCTCGCCGCGCCATCCTTCAGCGGCAATCTCATTGGATTCGGCGGCACGGCCGCTCAGATCGATCTCAAGAGCATCGCATTCACGTCGCTTCAGATGCATTTCGACGAGACGAGCGGAATGCTGTCGCTGAGCGATGGGGCGAACAGCGCGTCGCTGCATTTCGTCGGCCCGCTGTCGCAGGACAACTTCCACTTCGCCACTGACGGCCAGGATGGCACTTTGATCTCCGGCACTTTGATCTCGGGCGTGGCAGCGTCAGCAGGCGGCACGGCATCCCAATCGGTGTCGCTGCAGGGTCACGACACCTTCGTGTTCGCCGAGCACTTCGGTCAGGTGAGCATTTCCGACTTTGCGGTCGGCACCGACAAGATCGCGTTCAGCCAGAGCATCTTCGCAGACCCGTCCGCATTGCAGGCCGCCATCCACGACGACGCCGCGGGCAACGCCGTCATCACCGATGCGGTACTGGACACCATCACGATTCAGCACGTGTCGACGGCCGAGCTGCTGTCTCACCTGTCGAGCTTCCATCTGGTCTGAGGACCGGCGGCATTCGAGGCGTCGTCTCCGCCGTTCGGGGTCGAAGGGTGCCCGGCAGGTGGTTTTCCGCCCGTCACAGGACAGATAACGGCTCGCGCGAGGGTCGCTCTTGGCCTATACGGCGCTTCGACCGCCCGAGATCGTGAGTTTGATGTCCCCGCCCCGCTTCCCTTCGCCGCGCCGCCTGCTCTACGTGGCCAACGAGGACTACGCCTTCCTGATGCACCGCCTGCCGATGGCGCGCGCAGCGCGCGAGGCCGGCTACGAGGTGCATGTCGCGACCAATGTCAATGCCGGTGCCGCCGCGATCACCGCCGAGCGCTTCATGCTGCATCCGATCCCATTCCAGCGCGGCGGGCTGTCGCCGTCATCAGCCCTGCCCACGATCCGCGCGATCCGCGCCGTCGAGGCTGCGATCAGCCCCGACGTGGTGCATCATTCCGGGTTGCAATCGAGCGTGCTCGGATCGCTCGCCGCGCTCGGACGCACCACTCCGGTCGTCAACGCCATGACCGGCCTCGGCTATGTGTTCACGTCGGCGAGCTGGCGCTCGCGTCTGCTCAAGCAGGGCCTGCTGTGGCTGCTGCCGCGGCTGATGAACCGGGTACCGAGCTGCGTGCTGGTGCAGAATCCGGATGATCGCGACGCGCTTCAAGCCATGGGCGTCCGGGGCGACAAGATCACGCTGATCCCGGGCTCGGGCGTCGACACCGATCGCTTCCAGCCGCTGCCGGAGCCGGACGGAC
Source organism: Bradyrhizobium sp. SZCCHNR1053 (assembly GCF_032381235.1). Lineage (NCBI taxonomy): Bacteria > Pseudomonadati > Pseudomonadota > Alphaproteobacteria > Hyphomicrobiales > Nitrobacteraceae > Bradyrhizobium > Bradyrhizobium sp. SZCCHNR1053. The sequence goes on along the minus strand of NZ_JAUHJM010000007.1, from coordinate 141,506 downwards.
CGATCACCTTCGGCTTCGCAGGAAGGCTGCTGACCGACAAGGGCGTCCGCGCCCTGGTCGCTGCGCACCGCATGCTGCGCCAGCAGGGCCGCGACGACCAGTTGCTGATCGCCGGCTCGCCTGATCCGGCCAACCCGGCCTCGGTCTCGGCCGAGGAGGTCGAGGCCTGGCGGAAGGAACCCGGCATCACCCTGCTCGGCCAGATCAAGGACATCACCGAGCTCTGGCGCCGCTGCCACGTCGCCGTGCTGCCGTCGCATCGCGAAGGTCTTCCGGTCAGCCTGCTGGAGGCCGCCGCCTGCGGCCGGCCGCTGATCTCCACCGATGCGCCGGGCTGCCGCGAGATCGCGATCCACGGCCAGACCGGCCTCTCCGTGCCGGTCGAGGACGCGCCCGCGCTGGCGCAGGCCATGGCGCAGCTGGCGACCTCGCCCGAGCTGCGCGCCCGCTATGGCGCGGCGGCCCGTCAACTGGTCGAGGACAAGCTCTCGGCCAGGATCATCGGCCGCTCGGTGGTCGCGCTCTATGACCGCCTCACCTCGGCGCCGGACGCGCGCGGATGATCGTCCATCCAGCCGCAATTCTCGTCACCATTGCCGTGCTCGCGGCCGCAATGTGCGGTGTGCTGATCGTGCTGCTGCGCCCGGTGCTGCAGCGCTACGCGCTGGCGCGGCCCAACGCGCGCTCCTCACACAAGATCCCGACGCCCCAGGGTGCCGGCATTGCCGTCGTCGGCGCAACGCTCGTGGTCGGCGGCGCCTTTGCATCCGTGACGGGCTTTGCACCGCTGCTCATGCTATTCATCGCGGCACCGATGCTGGCGCTGGTCGGCCTGGTCGACGACATCCGGCCGATCCCGGTGCTGCCGCGGTTCATCCTGCAGGGGATCGCCGTCGGCCTAATCCTGTTCACGGCACCGGCTGACCTCAAGCTGTTTCCGATGCCACTGCTGGTCGAGCGCACGCTGCTGCTGATCGCCGGCCTGTGGTTCGTCAACCTCGTCAACTTCATGGACGGGCTCGATTTGATGACCGTGGCCGAGGCCGTGCCGATCACGGCGACTCTCGCCCTGTTTGGCCTCTCCGGTGAACTGCCCTGGCCGGCGACCGCCATCGCTGCGGCGCTGGGTGGCACCATGCTCGGCTTTGCGCCCTTCAACCGTCCCGTCGCAAAAGTCTTTCTCGGTGATGTCGGCAGCCTGCCGATCGGGCTGCTGCTCGGCTGGGGCCTGCTCCATCTTGCCTGGCAGGGCTACGTCGCGGCGGCGCTGCTGCTGCCGCTCTATTATCTGATCGATGCCACCTTCACCCTGTTGCGGCGGATGGCACGGCGCGAGTCATTCTGGGCGGCGCACCGCACGCATTTCTATCAACAGGCCACCGATAACGGCTTCACCGTCTCGCGCGTCGTCAGCGAGGTGTTCATCCTCAATGTCGTGCTTGCGACGCTCGCAGCCATCTCGGTCGCGCAGCGTTCCATGACGGCCGACGCCATCCTGCTCGTCTTCGGTCTCGGCGCCGTCACCTGGGTGCTGAGCCGCTTCTCGCGGCGGCGCCATTGAAGACTCAGGCCGCGCTCGAGCCGAATTCCGGCACCGCATCCTTCAGCACCGACTTGATCGTCACCGGATCATTGCGCGCGATCGCCTGATCGAGCGCCGCGATCCATGCCTTCAGCGTCTGCATCGGAGGCTCGTTCGGGGTCGCCGCCATGACGCCGGCGACGCCGATCTCGACCGGCGGCTCCTCGCTCGCGAACAGGATCTCGTTCAGGCGCTCGCCGGGCCGGATGCCCGTGAACACGATCTCGACGTCGTAGCCGGGCTGCAGGCCGGACAGGCGAATCATGCGCTCGGCCAGATCGACGATGCGGACGGGCTGGCCCATGTTCAACACATAGACCGAGACATCCGGGCGCTGCGGCGCCAGCGCATGCGAGGCCGCCGTGATCACGAGATCGCAGGCCTCGCGGATGGTCATGAAGTAGCGCACCATGTCCGGGTGCGTCACCGTGACGGGGCCGCCCGCCTCGATCTGCGCCTTGAACTTCGGCACCACCGAGCCGTTGGACGCCAGCACGTTGCCGAATCGCACCGAGATCAGCCGCATCGGCGGCCGTCCCGTCGGCCGGTCGGCGAGCTGGCGATCGAGCGCCTGGCAGTACATTTCGGCGAAGCGCTTGGTGAGGCCGAGCATCGACACCGGCTCGATCGCCTTGTCGGTGGAGATCATCACCATGGCCTCGGCGCCTGAGGCCACCGCGGCATCGGCCACGTTGATCGAGCCGAAGATGTTGGTCTTGACGCCCTCGCTCCAGTCGCGCTCGAGGATCGGCACGTGTTTCAGCGCCGCCGCGTGGAAGACCAGATCCGGCTTGAACTCGCCGATCAGCGCGAACACCCGGTCGCGATCGCGGATGTCGGCGATGCGCCCCTCGACGGCGACGTTCGCCTCGGGATCGGCCGCGAGCGCCTCGGTGATCGCATAGAGCGCCGGCTCGGAATTCTCCAGAATGAGCAGCCGCGCCGCCCCGAACGCAACCACGCGCTGACAGATCTCGGCGCCGATCGAGCCGCCGCCGCCGGTCACCACGACGGTTTTGCCACGCACCAGCGCTTCCAGCCGGCCGTAATCGATCTTCTCGCTCGGCCGCAGCAAGAGGTCCTCGACCGCGACCGGCGCGAGCCTCGGCGCATCGCCACTCTCCAGCGACGGCAGGCGGCTCACGATCAGGCGCAACCGGCGCGCCCGCATCAGGAAGGTCTCCGGATGACAGTCCGGATCGAACGCGGTCGGCATCATCAGGGCGCGCGCGATCGGCCGATCGCGACGGGCAAAGTCGGCGGCGACGTCCTCGACATCATCGATCCCGCCCAGCACCGGCACGCCGCGGATCAACTGCCCCCGGTCGGCGGTCGACGGCGAGAGAATGCCGATCGGCCAGATGCGCTTGACCGCGCCGCTCTCGATGCCGCGCAGCACGACCTCGGCGTCGGCCGCACGGCCGATCAGGAGCGCGGGGGCGGCGTCCTCGGACCGAGCGTGCCGTCGCACCCGCGTATAGCGGAAGTAGCGATAGGCGAAACGCAGCGCGCTCAGCGCAAAGATCTCCAGGAACCAATAGAGAATGATCGTGAGCTTGCCGAAGAAGAAGGTGCCGCGGACGTTCGGCGCGACGATGATGTAGTCGAGCACCAGCAGCGCCAGCGTCAGCACGGTCGCGACGCGGACGATGTTCAGCGCGTCCGGCAGCGAGATGAACCGCCACTTCGTCGTCAGAAGGTTCGAGAAGTAGAAGACGACGAAGCTGAAGGCGATGAAGTACGGCAGGATCTGCAAGAGCAGCGGCACCCGCTCCCAGAAGGTGCTGGCGCCTTCGAAGCGGATATAGAACGCCGCGAACAGCGCGACGACGCTGACCAGGAGGTCATGCGCGGCGATCAGCAGGTTCCGGGAGGTGAGTTGCGAGAGGCGCGTCATGCTGTGACGGGCTCCGCATCGGGCTCTATCCTCGATCGTAGCACCATGCCGCCGGCCACGCCGACGCCGATGACATACATCCACCCTTCGTGGAAATCGAAGATGTGGGAATTGAACAGCGAGGTGAAGATGTTCTGCACGACCACGAGAAGTCCGATCCAGGGCGCCAGCCCGTCACCGCGGAACAGCAGGAGGTGCACGGCCCACATCGCGTAGAGAATGACGATCCCAAACGCTCCCCATTGGACCGCGACGTAGAGCGTCTGATTGTGCGGATTGCCGACGACCTGGCTCGAGGAGAGGTCGCGCGACCCGCTCGCGGCCAGCTCGAACAAGTGACGCGTCGAGCCCGAGCCGTGTCCGATCAGCGGCGCGTCGGCCAGGAACCGCAACGACTTGCGCCAGAATTCGAGCCGCTCGCCGATCGACGTGACGGCGCGATCGTTCCTGTAGTCCTGATATTGGCTCGTGAACGTCGCCACCTTGCCCTGCAATTGCGGGGACACGGTCCATGCAGCGAGACCCAGCGCAAGGGCACCGGCCGCGATCAGCAGGTTGGCGCGCCATTTCAAGTGGATCAGCCCGAACACCGCAAGCAGGATCGGGATCGTCACCAGCGCGGTGCGCGAGACAACGATGAAAATCATGTTGGCGAGGAACGCGATCATGATCGCGGTGAGCAGGCCGGCCGGAAGGAAGCGGCGGGCGCGCAGCAACTGGGCGATCGGATAGGCCAGCGCCACGGCGCAGAGCGAGAACTCCTGGCCCTGGTCGATGTAGTTCTTCACGAAGATGCCGCGATCGGCATTGGCCTTGAGCGCGAGCGCAGGATTGAACGCGACCGCGGTCGACACCACGACCATCAGCACGCAGGAGGCGAGAAACGCGGCGAAGACCCACAGCCCGCGCTCCGACCGCTGGAAATGGTAGAGCAGCGCGGGCAGCACCAGAAGCTTCGCCGCCGGTCCCACCGCGTAGAGCCGTGCGCCCCACGCCACGTCCGACCACAGCGTTCCGATCAGCGCCAACAGGAAGAGCGCGATCGGCGCCAGCGAGATCGGCCGCTTCAGGACCTGCAGCAGACGCTCGACGTCGAGAAACGGCAGCATCGTGATCAGCATGACCACGCCCAGGATCGACACCAGCGACGTCGACCACGGCAGCGACGCCGCCAGCAGAATCGCCACGACATCGACCGTCGTCCGCCACGCCGCCGGATCGCGCCAGCGGCGCGCCAGCAGCGCTGGGCCGGGATGACCTGCCAGCGCGCTCATCGCGCCTCGCTCCGGGCGCGATCGACCAGCGCGGTCGTGCTGTGCCCTTTCAGGATGTCGATCAGAATCACCTCGCCGCCGGCGGCTTCGACGATCTCGTGCCCCACCACCTGCTCGCGCGTATAGTCGCCGCCCTTGACCAGCACGCTTGGCCGGACCAGCTCGATCAAGCGGAGCGGCGTGTCCTCCGCGAAGATGGCGACGACATCAACCGCCTCGAGCGCGGCCAGCACCTCGGCGCGCGCGCGCTCGTCCTGAACGGGGCGGCTCTCGCCCTTCAGCCGCCTGACCGAGGCATCGCTGTTCAGCCCGACCACGAGACGGTCGCAGGCGGCGCGCGCCGCGGTCAGCACCTTGACGTGGCCGGGATGCAGAATGTCGAAGCAGCCATTGGTAAAGCCGACGCGCAGGCCCTCTCCCCGCCACCCCTCGACCCGGGCGGCGAGTTCGTCATCGCTCTCGATGATCTTTTCCTCAGCGGCACGATAGGCATGCGGCAGGATCTTTCGGCGCAGTTCGGCCGATGTCACGCTGGCGGTGCCGTGCTTGCTGACGGCCACCGCCGCAGCGGCGCTCGCCATCCGCAACGCATCCGCCCAGGCGGCGCCGGCCGCGAGCGTCGCGGCAAGCACGGCAACAACCGTGTCGCCGGCGCCGGAGACGTCGCGCACCTTCACGGGATAGGCCGGCACGTGAATCGGATCGCCCTCGCGCGGTACCAGCGTCATGCCGCGCTCGCTCTGCGTCACCAGAATTGCCTCGCAGTCGGCGAGATAGATCGCATCCTGCGCGGCTGCGGCGATCTCGTGCCCGGTTTCGGCCCGGCTGCGGGTCGCTTCCGAAAACTCCTTGCGGTTCGGCGTCAGCACGCTCGCGCCGCGATAGATCGCGAGATTTGCGCTCTTGGGATCGACGATCACGCGCTTGCCGGCCTTGCGGGTCGCGTCGATCACGTTGCGCAGGACGCGCGCGGTGAGCACGCCCTTGGCGTAGTCCGACAGCAGCACGATGTCGGCCCGCGCAATCAGCGGCAGGATGGCCTCGATCAGCTTCTGCTCGACCTCGCCGATCGCCGGTGAGGCGCGCTCCCAGTCGGCGCGCAGCATGTGGGTGGAGAAATGCTCGGAGACGAAACGCACCTTGCGCGTCGTCGGCCGCGAGGGATCGCGCACAAGCACGCTCTCGATGCCGCCCTCCTTGGCGAGCTCGGCCTCCAGCTGGTCGCCGGCCGCATCCTGCCCGACGAGGCCGACGAAGATGCAGCGGGCGCCGAGCGCGGCGATGTTGCGCGCGACGTTGCCGGCGCCGCCGATGTTGATCTCGCTGCGCTGGACCGCGATGACAGGCGCCGGCGCTTCGGGGGAAATCCGCGACACCTCGCCGTAGACGAACTCATCCAGCATGAGGTCGCCGATGCACAGCACCGTCTGGCGGGCGATCGCTTGCGAGAGATCGTCAAAGTCGAACATCAGCGGCAGTCTCGGTGAGTGGTCAGAACCAGATCGTCTAGCGGAAGCGGTCGGCGGAATCGAGATAGTCTCGGACATAGCCAGCGACCGCGTCCTCGAGCGACGTGAAGCCGCCGTTGTAGCCGGCGGCCAACAGCCGGTCGACCTTGCTCTGGGTGAAATACTGGTAGCTGCCGCGAATCGCTTCTGGCATGTCGATGTACTCGATCCGGGGCGTCGCACCGAGCGTGGTATAGGCCGCCAGCATCATGTCCTTGAAGCTGCGCGCCTGTCCCGTGCCGACGTTGAACAGGCCCGAGACGGTAGGAGAGGCCAACAGCCACAGCATCACGCGGACGACGTCGTCGACGTAGATGAAGTCGCGGCGCTGGTCGCCATCGGCGATGCCTTCACGGTGCGACTTGAACAGTTGCAGGGTGTGCCCGGCCTTGATGTCGTCGAAGCGGCGGGTCAGCACGCTCATCATCGATCCCTTGTGGTATTCGTTGGGACCGAACACGTTGAAGAACTTGAGCCCGGCATATTGTGGCGGCAGCCTTTCGCCGCGCTCGGCGCGCGCAGCAACCGCCATGTCGAACAGATGCTTGCTCCAGCCATAGAGATTCATCGGCCGCAGCGTCTTCAGCGCCGCGAGCGACGGATCATCCACGAAGCCCTGCGCGCCGTCGCCATAGGTCGCCGCCGACGAGGCGAAGATGAACGGCGTGGAACTTTCGGTGCACCAGTCGAGCAGGCGCAGCGAACTCCGGAAATTTTGCTCCATCACGAGGTCGCCGTCGGTGACCGTCGTGGCGGAAATGGCTCCCATGTGCAGGACGGCGTCGAGCCGACGGCCCCTTAGCCATTCGCCCAGATCGGATGGCGGCACGACGTCCGCCAGCTGCCGCTTGGCGAGGTTGCGCCACTTGCCCTCGCTGCCGAGCGTGTCGCAGACGACGACATCCGTGCGTCCCGCGTCGTTCAACGCTGCAACCAGATTCGATCCGATAAACCCGGCGCCGCCGGTCACCAGCAACATTCAGCAACCCGTCCTGATCCCGAAAACCCCGCCCTCGCGTAGCGCATGCGACGGCAAAGTGTAAGCGCTTTGGTGTCGGCTCGCTCGGGCCACTTTACCTGCGGCGGCCGAGCGGCTACCAGCGCGCCAAAGCCAGGCAGACAAAGAATGAATTCGAATTCGACCAAGGTCGAGGTGGACGCGGCGGACACCAGCCCGATCCTGATCATTCCCTATATGTGGATCGGCGATTTCGTGCGCGGCCACACCGTCGTGCGGGTGCTCAAGGAGCGCTGGCCGAACCGGCCGGTCGACCTGCTGGTGACCTCGCTGTGCGCGCCGCTGGTGGATTACATGCCCGGGGTCCGCTCTGGCATCGTCTGGGATCTGCCGCGCAGCCGGCTGGCGCTCGGCCGGCAATGGCAGCTCGCCGCGATGTTGCGCGAACGTCGCTATCGGACCGCCCTGGTGATGCCGCGAACCTGGAAATCGGCGCTGGCACCGGCGCTGGCCGGCATCCCCGAGCGGGTGGGCTTCGTCGGCGAGGTCCGCTTCGGCCTGCTCAACCGCTGGCGCTGGGGCGAGAAGGCGCTGCCCCGCTTCATCGACAAGAATGCCGCGCTGGCGCTGCCCGACGGGGCGCCGCTGCCGCCGGAATGGCCGGTCCCGCAGCTGCGGGTGCCGCCGGAGGACGTCGCGCGCTGGCGCGAGGCCAATGGCCTGGGGAACCGCCCGGCCGTGGCGCTGGCACCGGGGTCGGTGGGTGCCGCCAAGCGCTGGCCCTATTACGGCGAGGCGGCCCGGCTGTTGCGCAATGCCGGCCTCGACGTCTGGGTGGTCGGCGGCCCCGGCGAGAAGGCGCTGGCCGCCGAGATCGTCGCGGCCGGCGGACCGGCCGTCCGCGACCTGACTGGAACCGACTTGCGCAACGGTATCCTGGCCATGGCCGCGGCCAGCGTCGCCATCTCCAATGATTCGGGGCTCATGCACATCGCCGCGGCGCTGGGGACGCCGACTATGGGTATCTTCGGTCCGACCAGCCCCTACCATTGGGCGCCGCTGAACGGTCTTGCGGCGACGGTCCAGACCAGGACACAGGTCCCCTGCCAGCCCTGCCACCGCCCGGTCTGCCGGATGAACGACCACCGCTGCATGCGCGACATTCCGGCGACCGATGTTGCCACCATCGCCCAGCGGATCCTTGCTGACGCGGCCATACCGGTCGCGCACTAGCTTGCGAAGCGGCACCGCGCCCCATACACCGGCCCTGACGTAACCCGAGCCGCCACGTGACCCGCGCCCCCGACCCGATCGCCAACCATCTCGCCCGCTCCCGCGCCGCCATGGAGCGCGCCGCCGACGATGCCGCGATGCTCGCCAGCGCCCGACGGATCGCGGCGAGGATCATCGCGGCGCTGCGCGGCGGCCACAAGCTGCTCATCGTCGGCAATGGCGGAAGCGCGGCGGACGCCCAGCATATCGCGGCCGAGATCGTCGGCCGCTACAAGCAGGAGCGGCCGGCCTATGCCGCCATCGCGCTGACCACCGACACCTCGGCGCTGACCGCGATCGGCAACGACTACGGCTTCGATCACGTCTTCGCTCGCCAGGTCGAAGGGCTCGGTACACCGGGCGACGTGCTGCTGGCGATCTCGACCTCCGGCCGCTCGCCGAGCATCCTCAATGCGCTGCGCAAGGCGCGCGAGCGCGGGCTGGTCACGGTCGGCTTCACCGGCGCCAAAGGCCTCGCGATGGGCGAATCGTGCGACGAGATGCTGGTGGCGCCGAGCGACGACACGCCGCTGATCCAGCAGATCCACCTCGCGACGGCGCACGGCATCTGCGAGGTGATCGAAGCGGCGCTGATGCAGGACGAGGGCTAGATGACGACTGCTCAGCTCAAGCCGGCGGCGTTTCTCGACCGCGACGGCGTCATCAATCACGACGACAACTACATCGGCTCGCGCGAGCGCATCCGTTGGATGCCGAATGTGGCCCACGCGATCCGGCGCCTCAATGACTCCGGCTATCACGTCTTCCTCTTCACCAACCAGTCCGGAGTTGCCCGCGGTCTGTTCAGCGAAGACGACGTCATGGGTCTGCACGACTGGATGCGGGCGGAGCTCGCGGCGCAGGGGGCTGTCATCGACGACATCCGCTATTGCCCCTACCACACCGAAGGCTCGGTCGAGCGCTATCTGCGCGAGCATCCCTGGCGCAAGCCGGCGCCGGGCATGATCCTCGACCTGATGCAGCACTGGCCCATCAGGCGCGAGGGCAGCTTCGTGATCGGCGACCGCACCTCGGACATCGCCGCCGCCGAGGCGGCCGGCCTGCCCGGCTTCCTGTTCGCCGGCGGCGATCTCGATGCGTTCGTCGCCGACATCATCGCTCAGACCAGTCGCCGATAAACGGCGGCGATCTTGTCGGCCTCGGCCTCGAGGCTGAACCTCTCCACCACGCGCTGCCGCGCCCGCTCGCCCATCGCCCGCGCCGCATCCGGATCGCGCATCAACGGTTCGAGCGCAGCGACCAGCGCATCGACGTCGCCCGGCGGCACCAGCACGCCGGTGATGCCGTCCTCGACCACGATCTCCGCCGCGCCGGCGCGCGCCGCGACCAGCGCCGCTCCTGCCGCCATCGCCTCGATCAGCGTGAGACCAAAGCCTTCGTTGCGCGAGGTGAAGGCGTAGATCGTGAGACGCTGGTACCAGCGCTGCACGTCGGCGATGTCGAGCTCGCCGGTGATGACGATGCGCTGCTCCAGGCCCGCGGCGGCGATCTGCTTCTTCAGCTCGCTCGCGAACGGCATCTGCTCGGGCGTCACGGCGCCGACCAGCACGGCGGAAAAATCCGGAAAGCGCGGCAGCAGCCGGCACATCGCGGCGACGAACACATCGCTGCCCTTCTGCGCACGGACGCGGCCGAAGCAGCCGATGGCATGTTTTCCCGGCAGTCCGCTCTCGGCGAAGGCCGCGGCGCGATCCGCTGGCGGCGTATAGATCTCGGTGTCGACGCCATGCGTCACCACCGTCGCGTCGCGCTTCAGATAGGACGCCGAGATGTCGCTGGTGGCGATGATCGCGTCCATGCGGCGGATCAGCCAGCGCGTGATCCAGCTGTGATGGCGCTGCGCGGCCGAGGTGAACACCAGCTTGAACGGCCAGCCGAGCGCGCGCATGATCACGCCGACGATCATCTCGTTGTTGCGGCGCGCGTGCCAGATCAGCGGCCGCCGCCGACCCCACAGCTTGAAGAGGCCGCTCGCACCGATCCGCGCAATCCCATCCGGCGCGTAGGAACCGAGCCAGGCGGCGCGCACGCGCTGCGCCAGCTTCGGCGCCACCATCCGGTTGGTCGCCGTCACGCCGGAATAGCGCCGGTGCAGGTTGGGCACGATCACGTCGAGATCGGCGGCAGAAACACGCTCGGCTTGCACCACTCACTCCAATTGCAGCGGTTCCCTATACGCAACATTAAGCATCGCCGCCAGTTCGCTATGCACGCAAGAGGTCCTTCACTTCGCCGGCGTTAGTTTGCCGGAAAACAAACAGGGATCGCGTCAAACAATGACCGTGCTCGTGACCGGCGGCGCCGGCTATATCGGCAGCCACATGGTGCTGGCGCTGGCGGAAGCCGGCGAAAGCGTCGTGGTGATCGACAACCTCTCGACCGGCTTTTCCGCATTCGTCCCGGACGGCGTACCGCTGTTCATCGGCGATGCCGGCGATGAAAATCTCGTGGATGGCGTCATCAGCCAGCACGGCGTCGACAGCATCATCCATTTGGCGGGCTCGGTGGTGGTGCCGGAATCGGTGCGCGATCCGCTGCTCTACTACCGCAACAACACGATGACCACGCGCAGCCTGTTGAATGCGGCGGTCAAGCGCGGCGTCAGCCGCTTCGTGTTCTCCTCGACCGCGGCCGTCTACGGCAATCCGGACGAGGTGCCGGTGCCCGAGAGCGCGCCGACCCGTCCGACCTCGCCCTACGGCACCTCGAAGCTGATGGCCGAGATCATCCTGCACGACGTCGCCTCGGCCTATGACCTCAACTACGTGGTGCTGCGCTACTTCAACGTCGCCGGCGCCGATCCGTTCGGGCGCAGCGGGCTTGCCACCGTCGGCGCGACGCATCTGATGAAGATCGCGATGGAGGTCGCGACCGGCCAGCGCGCCAAGATCGACGTCTTCGGCACCGACTATCCGACCCCCGACGGCACCTGCATCCGCGATTTCATCCATGTCTGCGATCTCGTCCAGGTGCACCGCGCCGCGCTGGCCTATCTGCGCACCGGCGGCGGCTCGGTCACGCTGAATTGTGGGTACGGCCGCGGCTATTCCGTGCTCGAGACCATCGAGGCCGTCCGGCGCGTCTCCGGTCGCGCCATTCCCGTCCAATACGCGCCGCGCCGCCCCGGCGACATCATGAGCATGGTCGCCGACACCAGCCGTTTGAAGGCGCTGCTCGACTGGACCCCGACCTATGACGATCTGGAAACAATCGCCGCCCACGCCCTGACCTGGGAGGAGAAACTGTTCCTGGAACGCCACAGCGGCACGCTGCAGCGGGCCTCGGCCTAGAATCAACGACTTAGCCGGACGCCGGGGGGCTTGAAAAAGCCGCCCCGAGCGGGCAAGCACTGCTGTCCGCCCGGCGATTTGTCCCGGCGGCCAGGGACCAGAATGGCCGAATTTCCGAAGAAGATCACCGACGATCCCTATGGCGCCGCGATCCTGATCCGCCGCCTCGTGATGGAACAGGGCATCCTCTACTGGCGCCGCTATCTCACTGCTTTCGCGCTGATGGCGGTCTCGGCCGGCGCCAGCGCCGGCGCCGCCTACATCCTCGGCCAGGTCATCAACAAGGCCTATGTCGACAAGAGCATCCCCGGCATCGCGGTGCTCTCCGGCGTCACCGTGTTGCTGCTGTTCGTCAAGGGCGTCTCGACCTACGGCTACGCCGTCATCCTGTCGAAAATCTCCAACGCGATCCTCGCCAACAACCAGCGCCAGCTGTTCGCCAAGCTGATGAGCGAGAGCATCGGCTTCTTCTCCGAGCGTCACTCGTCCGAGTTCCTCGCGCGCCTCACCGCCGGTGCCAAGTCGATCACCGACGTCCTGACCATGCTGATCAACGCAATCGGCCGCGACCTGCTGCTCTTGATCAGCATGATCGCCGTGATGGTCGCGCAGGATCCCTGGATGTCGCTGCTCGGCCTGGTCGTCGTGCCGCCGGCCATGCTGGTGTTGCGCAAGCTGGTGAAGCGCATCAAGGGCCTCGCGCACAGCCAGTTCACCGGCAATGCCGACATCCTCGAGACGATGCAGGAATCGCTGCAGGGCATCCGCACCGTGAAAGCGTTCACGCTCGAGGACGCGATGCGCGCCCGCATCGACGAGAACATCGCGGTGGTCGAGCGCAACGCCAACAAGATGGCCCGCGTCTCCAACCGTTCCAACCCGCTGATGGAGATGCTGGGCGGCTTCGCGGTCGCCGGCTGTTTGATGTATGGCGGCTATGCCGTGGTCGCGCTCAACGCCACGCCCGGCCAGTTCTTCTCCTTCATGACCGCCTTCCTGATGGCGACCGAGCCGGCCAAGCGGCTGGCGCGGCTCAACATCGATCTCAACAGCCAGCTGGTCGGCGCGCGCATGCTGCTCGAAGTGGTCGACAGCCCCGCCAGCGAGCAGCCTGACGACGACAAGCCGGCGCTGAAGCTGACGCAGGCCAGGATCGAGCTGCGCGACGTCTCCTTCGCCTATCGCGACAACGAGCCGGTGCTCAACCGCATGAGCTTCACAGCCGAGCCCGGCAAGGTCACCGCGCTGGTCGGCCCGTCCGGCGGCGGCAAGTCGACGGTGCTGGCGCTGCTCCTTCGCTTCTACGAGGCGACCGAAGGCGACATCCTGATCGACGGTCAGTCGATCTCGAACGTGTCGCGCCGCTCCCTGCGCGAGCAGGCCGCCTATGTCGGCCAGGACGTCTACCTGTTCCGCGACTCGATCCGCGCCAACATCGCCTTCGGCAAGCCGGGCGCGACCGAGGCCGAGATCATCGAGGCGGCGAAGGCCGCCTGCGCGCACGACTTCATCATGAGCTTCCCGCTCGGCTACGACACGCCGGTCGGCGAGCACGGCACCCAGCTCTCCGGCGGCCAGCGCCAGCGCATCGCGGTGGCGCGCGCGCTGATCCGCAACGCGCCGATCATCCTGCTCGACGAGGCCACCGCGGCACTGGACTCCGAGTCGGAGCGGCAGGTGCAGGAGGCCATCGAGCATCTTTGCCAGAATCGCACCACCATCGTCATCGCGCATCGCCTGCACACCATCATGAACGCCGACGCCATCCTGGTGGTCGAGGCCGGCGAGATCGTCGAGCGCGGCCGGCATGACGATCTGTTGCGCCGTGGCGGCCGCTATGCTTCGTTCTTCCGCCTGCAACAGCGCGACATGGGGCCGAATGTGATCCCCATGACCGCCACCTCCTGACCCGCCCATTTCACCGCACCCGAGATCGTTTCATGAGCGCCTCCACCGTCATCCCGGCCCTGCCGCAACCGTCGCTGCCCGTGGTGGGCGAAGCCGGCGTCTTTCCCGTTCGCCGCATCTGGTGCGTCGGTCGCAACTATCTCGAGCACATCCGCGAGATGGGCAATGACGAGCGCGATCCGCCGTTCTTCTTCGCCAAGCATGCCGACATGCTGGAGCCGGACGGCGCCGTGATCCCCTACCCGCCGCTCACCAAGGACATGCATCACGAGGTCGAGCTGGTGGTCGCGCTGAAGAGCGGCGGCCTCAACATTCCGACCGACAAGGCGCTCGACCACGTCTACGGCTACGCCGTCGGCATCGACCTCACCCGCCGCGACCTGCAGCTCGCCTCCCGCAAGATGCAGCGCCCCTGGGAGGTCGGCAAGTCGTTCGACCACTCCGCGCCCTGCTCGGCGGTGGTGCCCGCGGCCAAGATCGGCCACCCCGCGACGGGCAAGATCTGGCTGTCGGTCAACGGCACCGAGCGTCAGAAGGGCGACCTCTCCGAGCTGATCTGGAACGTGCCCGAGATCATCTGGAAGCTGTCCCAGCAGGTCGAGCTCGCCGCTGGCGACATCATCATGACCGGCACGCCCGCGGGCGTCGCGGCGATCGTGGCCGGCGACAAGATCGAATGCGGCGTCGACGGCGTCGGCACGCTGAAGGTCTCGATCGGCCCGGCGGCGAAGTAAGCCGCCTCGCCTCGCAAGGCGGCTCACCGCCGCAGACCTGTCAAAAGGCCGCGCCCAGCGCGGCCTTTTCCTTTGCCTGACATCCGAAGGGAGCACCCCACCCGCCCCACCGACGGTGGCCTCCCCTCCCCCTTGCGGGGAGGGGTCGGGGGTGGGGGTCCCCAAATTCCGGTCTCTCGATCGCGCACGCACACTTGGCGCAACCTCTTCACGCCACGTGAGGAGAAAAATCGCCCCCCAAGATCGTTCAACGCCCGGAGACCCCCACCCCCTCCCCGCAAGGGGGAGGGGAGCTCACCGCCTCCGTGGCGATAACCTCGCCCCTCATGGTGAGGAGCGCCGCTTGCGGCGCGTCTCGAACCATACGGCCCGTCACAAGCGGCAATCTCGCGGCACGACCGCACAAGACATCAGCCGGCACATGGGCATGCACCATCATCTGATCCACAATCTCAAACAGCATCGGGCTGATCAGGGACACGAGCATCCACCGTCTCGCGACGCATCCCGCGCCCGAGTTGTGCTCCAGATCCCGCCCTCTTCAGAATGGAGGGCGCGAGGAAGGCCGGACCTCGGCTGAGGCCCGTGGCCCGCCTGCAGAAAAAAGCAGGCGGCAGTCACCACAGGTACAGCCGGACAGACCCGGCCTTCCCCGCGCGATGGTTTTAACAGGCTATAGCGCGCTCTTCCTGGTGCACCGGGCTTTCTGGCCACCATCCCCAGCGCGAAGCGAGCTTCATCGCCGGGTTAATACTAGCATCGGAGTATCAGAACCACACGCCTTCGCCGTCCGCGAGCCAAGCGTTCGTCCGTGCTCATCACACGCCGCCGCCCCGCGTCCACCGCTCTCCGCTGCCAACGTCCGTGACGACCGCGAACCGTCCCCTACCGTGCAACGGGATGCGTGGACCATAATGCTGATTAGCCGAAGACATCAAGCGTTTTATGTTTTGCGGAAGGACTTGACAGGGTTTCGGATGGGCACGTGATTTGCCCGACGGTCGGGGCAAGCAACCCACGGCCGTAGGTCTAAAATTCGATAAATGGGACATCTGCACCGGCAAGGAGATCAATAAGCCCTTGGATCTGCCTTGTGTCTCCGCTCTGTTTGGAACGCGTAAAATAGACTCTTTCTCGAGCTCGTGAGAGCGCGACAAAAAATGCATTTGTCTCCTCTTCGCGATTGTTTCGATAACCCCAGAACGCGTTTTGATGAAGCCCTACGAAGATCACGGTGTGATATTCGAGGCCTTTGCTCTTATGGATCGTCATTAGCTTGACCTGACCAATTCCCTCTGCGGCGTCGATCAGTGATTTCCAGCTGTCAGACATGTCCTTGTACTCGTCGAGAAGCAAGGCAAGCGCCGACTGCACGTTCTCAAAATAGTCCTCATTCTCGTATTGCCGAAATACCCGGCGAATCCGAGCTTCGTCCAACTCATCCACGATTCCCCCAATGAGCGATTCCATATCGGCTTCCGCGGATCGCCCATCTGTGTGCTCTTTAATGCGCGTGACTATATCGCGCAGTGAAATGTCTAATCGCTTAGTATCGGCGGCGTTTTCAAAATCAATTCCCAAGATGGCACCGAGCGATTCCTGCACTGCAGTATAAATATCATGACCGCGCACTCCGACTGCGAGCCGTACAAGACCAATAATCAGCCCAACAAGTTCTTCAGAAAGCAGCTCCTGCACGCCAATCCCGCCGATTAAGCGAGCCTCATTGCGAAGCCTAATTCCCTTAGCTGCAAAAGCATCTCGCAAACGCGTCTCGGCTTCATCAGCCCGAGCGCGTACAAGCAACACAAAGTCGTCCGGTCTCAGGCCGCCCTCAATGTCTGCTGCAATCACATCCGCTAGCCTTGCGCTCTCTTCTTCGTCGGTGTCGAAAATCCAGAAGGCAGCAGCGTCTTCTGGAATAGTAGCGTCAGGGCGGGCGCAGGAGGTATCAACCGCGTCTGGCTCAATGGCGTGGACCAAATCGTTGATGATTTGGACGACGCGCCGATTAGAGCGATGATTCAACTGCAGTCGCTCGCGGCCGGCATTAAAATATTGCTCGAACCATGCGAACACCTCGGCTTCAGCACCGGCCCAGGTCATTATTCGCTGCTTGGTATCCCCAACGGCAGTCAATGCAGCTGTAGCCTGCGAAAAGGCCGTTAGCACGAAGCGGAATTGTGCGCGGGTTGTATCCTGAAACTCATCAAGAAACACATGTGAGTAAGTAAGCTGTAAAGCTCTTAGAACCTGCGGATTGTGAGCAAGAATTGCTTCTGCCAAGCGTCCAATCATGGCAAAGGTTAAGCTAGGCCGCTGGCCCCCAATGCTGACGCGCCACCACTCGCGCGCCACCCAGGAAAGTGCATCTTGCGGATCGGGCTCTAACGGTAGCGGGCCCCATCGTTCGATTTGTTCACCGCTAAGGGCATGAGCGGCGGCATTGCCGCCAAATTCAGCAGGTGGCCTTACACCGCGCAGAAAGTCCAGCCACTCGTTGCGGTGCGGAAAGACAATGCGATAGTCACGAGGTGGCCTGCACCATTCTGGCGCGACAGAAAGAAATCGGTCGACGAGACTTTTGGCAAACGCATCAAACGTGTAGGAATCGAACCGCCGCGATTGCTCCGGCGAGCACCGACGCGATACACGCTCCTTCAGCGTTTTGGCGGCATCACGTTTGAAACTTATCGCTAGAATCCGCTGTGGTGATTTGCAGAGGCCGGTTTGAAGTAGATACAGAGCACGCTGGGCCAGCAGCTCTGTTTTCCCGGAACCCGGCCCTGCAATTACGCTTTTGTTCCCGGCGGAGGTCACGACGCGGTGCGCTGCGTCCTCTAGGCGTATCCCGTCGCTCGGTTGCCAATCTTCGGGGCGTATGAGGCGAACCACTTCAATTCTCTTTTCTGCCAGTAAGGCTGCTCAGGATTTTGGCTGCTTTCTTTACCAGCTGCTTGAGAGGGTCTGGGCACCCGTCACGAAGTTCTTCATCTGAGAGTTCAGCTATTGCCTTCAAATGCGATCCCGGCTTACTGCGCTTCTTGAAAAGCTTGTCGTACGTGACGAGTTCATTGATGGATGGCCGATCGTCCGCTGGAGCTTTCTCGTCATAGTCGTCAAGCCCATTTCCCTTCCCAAATACCGAGGCTTCAAGCTTATCTTCATCATCGGGCTCGTCGGCGTCTGCGACACCGTAAGCATCTGGGAAAGCGCGGATCATCATCATATCGAGATCAAGAGGATATGAGAACAATATGCCTTGCTTAGCCAACCAACGACGCCATAGTCGAATGCCTTTTTGTCCACGGCTTCGCCAATAGGCCATCTGCTCCGGATTTCCGCGAATATTTCGCGGCGGGGGGAGATCCCAAATCGCCATAAGTTGATCATAGGCGTACTTCAGGCGGAGTGGGCCCGCGCCATGCCGCCCGAGATCGAAATCCAAAAGCGTTAGAACAGGGATATCCAAATCATCGAGCAGTCGCCAGAAGTGGTTGACGTGACGACCGCCGAGAGGGGCAAATGCAACGAATGAAGGGTCGAGATCGACGCCCAGCGCCTTTGCAATTCGCGGAACAATAATCTCCTCACTGTCTCCTTCTCCTAAGATAACAAGACTTGCAAAATAGAGTTCCGGCTGCGCGAGGACTGCCTGACGCACATACTTTTCAGCCTCGTCGTCATCATCAGGAAGTCGGAGGGCGTTCACTTTTGTTGTTAATGAGGTCGGATCAAGGCGGAAATGTCGAACCGACTCAGGACCGATGCGGCGCATCACGCTCGGCGCATGACTCGTAATAAGGCCCATAGCCTGATGACCAGAGCACAATTCAGTAAGAAGGTTGACTAGACGCGAAAGATAAAACGGCGCCAAGTGATTCTCAGGCTCTTCCACAGCGTAGATGATAAGTGCTGGAGGCGAGACATCAAGCGCAGTGAAGCCCTCCGGCGGTGGCGATTTAGCAAGCTCTGCTTCAAGTTGAGCGAGCGTTGCGGCCAACGCTAGAAAAAAGAGCGATGTGAGACCCTCGCTGAGTTCTTCAAGACCACGCTCTCGTCCATCCGGCATTGGTGAAAGTCGTGCTGTCAAGCTGCGCAGAAGCTGCGAAAACTCCTGCGAAATCACTACGAAACGTGGTGTTTTTAAATGGGCGGAACTATGCAATAAGCCCCAATTCGCTGCTAGTCGTTCGGTAACCCATTTCAAAGCGGGAAGGTCATCGACTGTTTCTTGGAGCGTTTCGCTGATTTCCTGAATGTCACTCTCGGTGTCATTGCCGAAATCACCACTGCGTTCAATACGCCGGAGAAGCTGGCGTAGAGCATGCCGAGTTACGGCAGCCCCGTCCCGAGTGGCAGGAACGTAGACGAGTTGAATTCTGTTGCGGTCCGAACTGCTGACGCGTTGCTTATCCAAGCCGGCGCCGCCATCCTCGCCAAATGCGACCTCGCCAAGTGTCAGAACCCAGTAGAGAGCGGCGTCGATCTCATCGACAAAGCTTTCACCTCGCTTCCAAAGCGCCTCCAATCGCATCCGAGCTTTAGGGGGCTGACCTGTGGCAGCTGCGGTCATTACCCGGAACACATCTGGGATCGTATTGAGAGCTTCTGCCCCTCCGGTCGCCAATTCTGGAAACGCGAACACCACGTCTATGATGATCTCGCGGCTATCAACATCTTCAGCCGTTTCATTCGGTCCGAAATGTACATCCGCTCGGCTTAGGGTACGCTCGTCTCGGGTCACTCCAAAGACCCGCCGTAGCGCCTCGATAAATGCACTCTTGCCAGCACCATTTGCGCCGATCAGAGCGGTCAGGTCTCTACCCAACGAAACTTCGACGGGGGTTGGTCCAAAGCAGCGGAAATTTTGAAGCTTTACAGATTCAATATGCATCGTGCCATTCGCGCATCGGCCGGAAATAGCTCGGATCAACTATTGCGCATCCTTCCAAGACGTTCAATCATAGGCTGCATGACGCTTATCAAAATCGGGGATCGTCCCCCATATTGGTGCTCGTTTACGCGATATGATATAGGAAGAATTTGAAAAGGCCGGATAAGCGCGAGATAGGGTGGCCGACCGATTCGGACTGGATCGTGCCTTCCTGCAAAGAAGCTAACCCCACCGATTACTATGAGCAGGGTGATATATTGCATTGCCGCACGAACTTGGCCGCGAACGTGATAGAGCAGACGTAACCCTTCGATCACGCCGAGTGCGCGCTCCAAACTATCAGGTATTCATTAGAAAGCCGTAGGTTAGCCGTGGACGTAACCTGCCATCCATGCGCGACGCATCAACTGCGGATTACGCTCCGCTAATCCGCCCTACTCTGTCCCCCCTCACCGAAACGCCGACACCACGATCGCCCCGACGATCGCCACCGTCAGCGTGTACTTCGCCGTGTAGTACACCGTCCTGTTCCACGCCTTCACCTTGCGCGTGGCCAAGTGAAACTCGTACAGCTTGCCGAACACCTTGTTCAGCACGCCGACATGCTCGCCCTCGACGTTCTGCGTCGCCGAGGCCTTGACGATGTGGTGGCTGACCCAGCGGTTGATGGCGGCGATGAAGCCGAGCTTCATCGGGCGCTCGACGTCGCAGAACAGGATGATGCGGTTGATTTCGGTTAAGTTCTCGGCGCTGTGGATGAAGGTCTCGTCGAACATGAAGGCCTCGCCGTCGCGCCAGACGCAGGGCACGCCGTCGACCAGGATGCGACACTTGTCGGAGTTCGGCGTGACGAGCCCTAAGTGATAGCGCAGCGAGCCGGCGAAGGGATCGCGGTGGGCGCCGAGCTTGCCGCCGGGCGGTAGCATCGCGAACATCGCGCCGTGCACGCTCGGGATCGCATTCAAAAGCTCCACCGTCTTCGGGCACAGCGTGCGCGCCGACGGCAGGAAGTCGTCGTACCATTTCAGATAGAAGCGCTTCCAGCCGCTCTTGAAGAACGAGTAGAAGCCCCAGTCGTTGTTGGCGGCGGCGGCGCGGATGAAGCCCTCGTCGAACAGCCGTACCGCCTCCTCGCGGATCTCCTGCCAATTGTCGGTGAGCGTCTTCAGCTCGGGAAACTGCTCGACCGGGATCACCGGCGTGTTGGGCACGGCCGAGCCGGCATACATCAGCACGTTGTAGGGGGCGAGATAGGTCGAGTGGTCGCCGAGCTGGCGGGCAAAGCGCAGCCGCTGCTTGCCGCGGAAATGGACGTAGAGGGTGGCCCCGATCAGGATGTAGAGGCCGATGAGCTGTGGCGCGAAGAGCTGTCTGAGCATGTCCGGGACCCATGATCCGGCCGCTCAGAGCGCGTTGCGCAGAACCGTGTCGCCTTCTGGGCGAGGATTCAGATGGTGCTCTGATGCCGGCCAAGCGCCTCAATTTAGCCGCAAGCGCGGCCGGCCGCATCCCTTCGCACATGGGTTGTGAACGGGAATCGGGGTTGAAAGTTCTGCGGCGTGACCCGGCTGCAACAGTCGCCGGCCCCGGCTGCAATCATGCTAAGCCCGCGTCAGCTCCTGCAGGCCCTTGAAGGTCAGCCGCTTGGGGTCCCGGACGCCGGCGAGATACATGCGGCGGATGAAGACGGCCACCGCGTCGCGGTCGCAGCCGGTGAGGACGACGATGGCATCCACCGCGGTCTTCTGGGCCTCCATGGGACTGGTCCTCCTGGCAATGCACCCGGCAACGCAAGCTTTCACGATGCCGATTAACATCGCGTTAACCGTGCGGACGGCCTCCAGTTCCCATGCCGCGATTTCCGCCTTCGCTCCATACGCGAAACCGCGCAGGCCGGAGCGGCCGCCGTCGAACGCCGCAGGAGCGCCGCCGTCACACCAGGAAGAAGTCCTCGGGCGCTCCGATCAGGCGGTCATCGCCGTGGACCAAGAGCTTCCGCCGCATCGGGCGCGCCGGCGGCGTGATCACCCGCCGTTCGAGCTCGTTGGCGCCGGCCAACTGGTCGACGAAGCGGACGGCGAAGCCACTGGGGAAATGCCTGATGACGCGGCCGATGCAACTGCCGACCGCCAGCGGCGTGCCGATCTCCGGCTGGATCTCCGCCGAGACCGCCGCGCCCGACATCGAGGCATCGATCACGAAGCACGGGATGCAACGGCCGTCGGCGAGCGTCAGCGCCGAATGCGGCGAGTTCGGCACGAAGCGCGCATCGCGGCGGGAGTCGCGGATCGACGGATCCTTCTGCTTCTTCTCCAGCCAGACCAGCTTCTCGGCGAGCTTGGCGCGCTCGGCGCGCGTCATCTCCAGCTCGAGCAGAAAGCCGCCATGCACGGTGTCGCTGATCTCGCCTTCGAACTTGCCGAAGTCGCGGAAATACGAGGTCAGACGATCGCCGACCTTGCCGACCACGGGCACCTCGAGCAGCGCGCGAAACGGCGACACCCGCGTGGTGCGGCAGGCGAAGGATCGCAGCCGTCCTTCCGGGGAATACCAGTTCGAAAGCGTGTAGGACCCGACCGTCTGAATCCTGACCGCGCGCTGCTTCAGGAATCGAGCAACCGACATTGCACGTCTCCCCTCGAACCCATGATGTCCCCGATGGCCCGGCCCCCGCCGAGGCACGATGTGCTTGTTACAATTTCTGCGTGCATTTTCGGTCGAACTAACTCGAAATGGGCAAAGCCGCCATGCCCCGGACCGTGCGCGCAAATTCTTGAGGAAATCTGAATCCGAAACGGAAATCCCGCTCAACGGAATCGTATGTCCAACCCGTTTCCGCTTTCTGAAAATGCCGGCCCGTCAGATTACGGTGGGGCGCGGCACGTGTTCGTTCCAGGCACGAACGGCTGATCGCATCAGCCGCGGCGCGATCGCGTCACGACGCACACCGTCTCACGATGAGAGTGCGTTCGCGTTCAACGTGATTAGTCAATGATTCATCCTAACGGGCGACCAACGAGGCGCGGTTGCAACTCACAATTTCATTCAATCGAGTGAGCAACTATCAGCGCGCGCAACCGCGCCGCCAGCAAACAGCTAACACGTTCGCGTCGTTTCGCTATTTGCTCGCTAACAACCTGTTCACCACTTGCGCAATCGGTCCGCACGGCAGCCGCTGCCGCCTATGCTGTTCAATTTCGCATATACTATTGCCGCTTAGTCGTAAGTGAGGGGGACGGCTGTCAGTCGGCTCGCGCGTCGCCCCAGGCGTATGAGTAAGCAAAGTAGTCACGCGTATGATGACCGCACGCATCGTGGTGTTAACCATCGCTCTCGGCGCGGGCGGCGTTGCGGCCTATCTGGTCAGCAATTCCGACGGCCAGCGGCAGACGCCGGCGGCGCCGGTCGTGCAATTGCCGACGGTCGAGGTGCTGGTCGCCAAGAACGACATCGGGCTCGGTCAGGCGATCAAGCCCGGCGACCTGATCTGGCAGACCTGGCCCGAGGCCGCGAGCAACATCTTCATCCGGCGCGGCGACCGTCCCGAGGCGGCCAATCAGCTGGTCGGCACCATCGCCCGCTCGCCGTTCGTGATCGGCGAGCCGATCCGCGAGCAGAAGCTGGTGAAGGCGGACGGCTCCGGCTTCATGGCGGCGATCCTGCCTGCAGGCATGCGCGCGATCTCCACCGAGATCTCGCCCGAGACCGGCGCCGGCGGCTTCATCCTGCCGAACGACCGCGTCGACGTCATCCTGTCGAAGCGCGACAAGAATCCGGACAAGCCCGGTGCCGCCGACTTCGTCAGCTCCGAGATCATTCTCTCCAACGTCCGCGTGCTCGCGATCGACCAGGCGCCGAAGGAGAAGGAAGGCCAGAACACCGTCGTCGGCAAGACGGTGACGCTCGAGCTCAAGCCCGAGCAGGCCGAGACCCTGGCGCGCGCGCGACAGGCCGGCTCGCTGGCGCTGGCGCTGCGCAGCATCGCCGACGTGAACGCCGCCGACGGCAACAAGACCGAGATGCAGCAACAGCAGCAGATGGCGCGACGGGGCAGCGCCATCGAGATCATTCGCTATGGGATCACGAGCTCGCTCACGGCGCAGAAGTGACCGAAAGGACGAGGAAGATGATGGGTGGGCATCAACGCGCAAAATTCGGGACGTGGGTCGTCCGCGCGCTATCGACATCGGCCGTGATCGGCCTCGCGCTCAATCCGGCGCTGAAGCCGGTGAAGGCGGCTGACGACAGGCTGGAGACGCCTGTGGTGTCGGTCGGGTCGTCGAAGGTTCGCTTCCTCTCGCTCGGCATCGGCAAGTCCGTGGTCGTCGACTTCCCGCAGGACGTCAAGGACGTGCTGGTCGCCGATCCCAAGGTCGCCAACGCCGTCGTCCGTTCGGCCCGGCGCGCCTACATCATCGGCGCGGCGGTCGGCCAGACCAACGTCGTGTTCTTCGACGGCGAGGGACAGCAGGTCGCGGCCTATGACATCGCGATCAAGCGCGATCTCAACGGCGTGCGCCAGGCGCTGAGCCAGAGCATTCCCGGCGTCAAGATCGACGGCGTCGGCGAGGGCGTGATCCTGACCGGCTCGGTGTCGAGCCCGGTCGAGGCGCAGCAAGCCAGCGAGATCGCCGCTCGCCTCGTCGGCGGTGCCGACAAGGTGGTCAACTCGATCGTCGTGCGCGGCCGCGACCAGGTGATGCTGAAGGTCAACGTGTCGGAGGTCCGGCGCGAGATCGTCAAGCAGCTCGGCATCGATCTCAGCGCCAGCATGACCTACGGCACCGCGGTCGTGAACTTCAACAACACCAACCCGTTCACCGCCTATGGCAGGTCGCTGGTCGGCACCAACGGCCTCTCCGCCACCGGCGGCGGCTTGTCGTCGGTCTCGGCGACGATGCGCGCGATGGAGACGGCGGGCGTGACCAAGACGCTGGCCGAGCCCAATCTGACCGCGATCTCCGGCGAATCCGCGACCTTCATCGCGGGCGGCGAATTCCCGATTCCCGGCGGCTATTCCTGCGATCCCACCACGCGGGTCTGCAGCACCTCGATCACCTACAAGAAGTTCGGCATCTCGCTCAACTTCACGCCGGTCGTGCTCAGCGAAGGACGCATCAGCCTGCGGGTGATGACGGAGGTGTCGGAGCTGTCGAACGACAATGCGATCACGGTGTCGTATGCGCTGACCTCGGCCTCGACCTCGTCGGTGACGATCCCCGCGATCCGCACCCGCCGCGCCGAGACCACGGTCGAGATCCCCTCCGGCGGCTCGATGGCGATGGCCGGCCTGATCCAGAACCAGACCAAGCAGGCGATCAACGGCCTGCCCGGGCTCAACCAGCTGCCGGTGCTCGGCCAGCTGTTCCGCAGCCAGGACTACGTCAACAACGAGACCGAGCTGATGGTGCTGGTGACGCCCTATGTCGTGCGCGCCGTGGCGCAGAAGGAGCTGTCGCGTCCGGACGACGGCTTCGCGCCGGCCACCGACTCGGAGTCGGCGCTGCTCGGCCGCATGAACCGGCTGTACGGCATCGCCGCCAGGGTCGACGCGGCCACGGGGCAGCCGGCCGGCTTCGGCTTCATCATCGACTGAGATTGCGGGACGACGGGGCACGGGGGAACGATCATGTCGGCAACATCCACACCAGGCGGCGGACGCACGCTGCGCCGGATCGGCGCCATCGCGGGGCTGGCGCTCACGCTCGGCGCCTGCAACACCACCACCGGCGAGGTCGTCGCGACGATCCCGGACGACTACAAGATCCGCCATCCGATCGCGATCGAGGAAGGCCGGCAGTCGACCGTCGTCTTCATCGGCAACGGCCGCGGCGGCCTGACCTACCAGCAGCGCGTGGACGTCGCGGGGCTCGCGCGCTCATGGCTGCGCGAAGGCACCGGCGGGATCATGGCGGAGGTGCCGGCAGGCACGTCGAATGCGCGCGCCGCGGCCGACGCCTATCGCGAGATCCGCGCCGTGCTGACCGCCGGCGGCGTGCCCTCGCACGCGATCTCGATGCGCAACACCATGCCTGACGATCCGCGGCAGCTCGCCGTCATCCGGCTGAGCTATCCGAAGATCGCCGCCGTCGCCGGTCCCTGCGGGCTGTGGCCCGACGATCTCGGGCCGAATATCAACAATCCCGGCTACAGCAGCAACCAGCACTATCAGAATTTCGGCTGCGCCACGCAGCGCAATCTCGCTGCGATGATCGACAACCCGGCCGATCTCGAGCAGCCGCGCTCGGAGATGGCCGCCTACACGCCGCGCCGCTCCGCGCTGTTCGAGAAGTACCGCAAGGGCGAGTCGACCGCGGTGGCGTATCCGGAGTCAGACAAGGCCAAGCTCAGCGATACAGGCAAATGATCAACGCGTCCCGTCAGAGCCAGGATGAGCAGCCCGGCCCCACCGGCCCGGCCCTCGACGATCACATCGCGCCGGTCCCGCGCGTCTCGGTGCAGGCATTCTGCGAAACCGACCAGACCTCGGCCGCGATCCTCGCGGCGAGCCAGGACCGAAGGCTCGGCAAGGCCCACATCACGATCAAGGCGGGCGGCATGCCGCGCGCCATCGAGACCTATCACTCGCAGCCGACGCCGAACGTCATCTTGATCGAGACCAGGCCCGGCGGCGACATTCTCGGCGGCCTCGACGACCTCGCCAGCGTCTGCGATCCCGGCACCCGCGTGGTGCTGATCGGCAGCCCGTCCGACGGCGTCGCCTATCGCGAGCTGGTCCGGCGCGGCGTCAACGACTATGTAATCGGCCCGGTCGAGACCATCGACGTGATCCGCTCGGTCTGCAGCCTGTTCTCGGCCTCGGAGGCCGTCATCACCGGCCGCATCATCGCCGTGGTCGGCGCCAAGGGCGGCGTCGGCGCCTCCACCGTCGCCCACAACGTCGCCTGGAGCATGGCGCGCGACCTGACGCTGGATTCCGTCGTCATCGATCTCGACATGGCGTTCGGCACCGCGGGACTGGACTACAACCAGGATCCGCTGCAGGGCATCGCCAACGCCGTGTTCCAGCCGGACCGGCCGGATACGGCGCTGATGGAGCGCCTGCTCGCCAAATGCACCGAAAATCTCAACCTGCTCGCTGCCCCCGCGACGCTCGACCGCGTCTATGATTTCGGCGCCGATGCGTTCGACGCGATCTTCGACACCCTGCGCATGACCCAGCAATGCATCGTGCTCGACGTGCCGCACCAATGGTCGGCCTGGACGCGGCATGCGCTGATCAATGCCGACGACATCCTCGTGGTCGCCGAGCCCGATCTGGCGAACCTGCGCAACGCCAAGAATCTCCTGAGCGTGCTCAAGGCCTCGCGCCCGAACGACCGGCCGCCGCTGTATTGCCTGAACCAGGTCGGCATGCCCAAGCGGCCGGAGATCGACCTGAAGCGCTTCGCCAAGACCGTCGAGGCCGAGCCGGTCGCGGTCATCCCGTTCGACTGCAAGCTGTTCGGCACCGCCGCCAACAACGGCCAGATGATCGCGGAGATATCGGGGCTGAGCCGCACGCCAAAACTGTTCCAGGACATCGCGAACCGGCTCACGGGACGGATCGACCACAAGCCGCAGCGCGGATCGCTGCTGGCGCCAATCGCGAAACTGCTCGGCGCGAAATAGCGCCTTAGATCATGATCTCCGCGCAAACGCCTTTGGCGTTTGTCGCGAGGGAAAACCGGTTTCCACTTTTCCGGATCATGCTCTAGTCGTCGGACCGGCTGAGCGCCCGCGCCAGCGCCTTGTCGGGCTCGCCGGCCACCGGACGGTCGCGGCGCGGCGACAGCTCGCGCTGCGCGATCTTGCGGCGCTCCAGGATGCGCTTCACATAGGCGACGCTGGCATTGGCCTGCTCCGGCGGCAGCCCTGAACGCGCGATGCTCTCGGCCTCGCTCATCCGGCCCTGCAGCCCGACGATGACGGCGAGATTGGTCCGGACCCGCGGGCTGGCATCGGGATGTGCGCTGGCCTTGCGCAACTGCTCCTCGGCCTTGGGCAGTTCGTTGGAGAGCGCGTAGGACAGGCCGAGATTGGACAGCACCGAGGGATCGTCAGGGGCGATCTTCAGCGCCGTCATGTAGTATTGCCGGGCCTCCTCGTTGCGCCCCATCTGGTCGAGCGTGGCGCCCTGCGCCGACAGGATGCGCCAGTCGGGATCCTCGGGCGAATGCGCGCGGCTGAGCACGTCGAACGCCTGCTGGAAATTGCCGTTGTCGGCAAGCGCACGGCCGTAGGCCGCCAGCAGCGCCTTGTTGCCGGGGCTGGCGATGCTCGCCTGCTCCAGCACGGCGACGGCCTGCGAGCGCTGGCCGGTGCCGCGCAGGGCGCTGCCATAGCGCAGCGCCACCTCGGGATCGTTGGGATTGGCGCGGAAGCGCTCGCGGAGCTGATCGATCTCGGCGCGCGGGTCGGCGGCGGCCGCGCGGCTCTTTTCGGGATTGCCGCCCAGTGCCCCCGTGACCTCGCTGGTCTGGCAGGCGCCGAGACCGAGCAGCACGGCCGTGAACGACAGCGCGAACGCGGCCGGCCGGAGCAGAGGGAGAGAGCGAAGGGGCCGCGTACGCATGCAACTGAACTACTTCGGGACCAGATGATCTGCACGCTGGCAGATTAACCCTAAGGTCCCGTTAAGCGGGCGCGGCCGGCCCGCCTCAATCGATGAATTCGGCGCCGAACTCGCAGCCGATGCGCCAGGCCAGCCGGCACTTGCGCTGGTGGTCGGGCGCGAAGACGATGGTGAACTGCGGGGGAATCTCGACGAATTCGGCGATCACCTTGACGCCGCCGTCGGAAATATCCGTGACCGTGCAGTCCCGCGGCAGGCTGCCGTTGCCATAGTGAATCTTCGCGATCCTCCTGCACAGCCGACGTTCACTCTTGCGACGGTTCGCCAACATCAACATTTCGACGTCTCACCCACTCAATCGTCCATTCCGGAGACCTCGTTTGTAGCAAGGAAACCTTGGGATCTGACTAGCGCAAAGCCCGGAAATCCGAGGGGCGGATTTGGGTTTCGTTTACCATCGGCGTGCCTCAGCGGACCGGCAGCAGCACGCCGTCGAAATACGCCGACAGTCTCCTGACGCCGTCGAGCGGCAGGACGTCGGCGACATACTGATCGGGCCGCACGATCACGATGCAGCCCGCCGCGCGATCGATGCCGCGCATCGCAAAGATGTCCTGACCGCTCTTCAGATCGGCACAGAACATCTTCTCGTAGTCGATGAGGCCGTAACGCCCCTTCCGCGGCAGCAGCAGCTCCGGCATGTGTTCGAGCGCGAGCTCGCGATGCCCCTGCTGGAACACGGCGCGCAAATCAATCACGGAATCAATGTCGGCGCCCGCCTGGGTGTGACGGCGCACGGGCGAGGCCGAATCCTCGCTGAGGAATTTGCACAGGCGGCGGATGGCGGACTCCGGCGCGGCTGGATCCTCCGCCGCCGCGAACGCAAAGATGCGGAAGCGGCCGTCAGCCTGGACGACATGGCCGAGCTGCACCGGCTTGGCATCGCCGAGCCGGATCACCGGCGCCGAGTGAAAGCGCTTGCCGATGACGAAGCCGGCGGCGAGCGGCTGGAAGGTGTCGTCGCCGGTGAGAACGGAGGGTCGATAGTGCGTGGCGGTGCCCGCCGTGTAGCGGCCGTGGCGCACGAAATAGTCCTGGGTCTTGGCCGCATCGGCGCCGCCCTGCTTGGCGGCGGAGGCAAGAATTCCTGCCCATTCGCGATCGAAATCGATCAGCTCCTGGGCGATGGCCCGCCGCTCCGCCGAATAGCTGTGCAGGAGCTGCGGCGCGCAACGCTTGCCCAGGACGGCGGCGAGCTTCCAGCCGAGATTGAACGTGTCCTGCATCGACACGTTCATGCCCTGCCCCGCCTTCGGGCTGTGGGTGTGGCAGGCGTCGCCGGCGATAAACACGCGCGGCAGCCGCGTTGCGACCTCGGCCTCCGGCACGTCGTCGAACTTGTCGGTGATGCGCTGGCCGATCTCATAGACCGACCACCACGCGACCTCCTTCACTTCGAGCGTATATGGCGCGAGAATGCGCCGTGCCTTGGCGATCACTTCGTCGACGGTGATGTTGCGCCCCGCCACGCGCTCGCCGACCTCGAGCTTGGCAAGCTCGACATACAGCCGGACCAGATAGCCGCCCTCGCGCGGGATCACCAGCAGGCTGCCATCCTTGGCGGACTGGATCAGCGACTTGAAGCGGATGTCGGGAAAATCGGTCACGGCGAGCACGTCCATGACGCCCCAGGCATGATTGGCGGAATCCCCGTGCAGCTCGCGGCCGATCGCCTTGCGCACGACGCTGCGCGCGCCATCACAGCCGACGACGTAGCGCGCGCGCACCGTCTCCACCTGGCCTTCATGCTCCGGATCAATGCGATCGAAGCTGACGGTCACGCCGTGTGCGTCGACGCCTGTGGCCGGATCGATCCGCAGATCACGCAGTCGCCGCGCGTAATGCGGCTCGAGCTTCGCGGCCGACCGGCGCATCACGTCCAGGAAGAAATCGTGGACCCGAGCCTGGTTGAGCACGACATGCGGCATCTCCGACAGGCCGTCCTCGACGTCCTGCACGCGACCGCTGCGCGCGATATGCTTGCTGTCTTGGTCGCTCGGCTTCCAGAACGTGGTCTCGTTGATCCAGCACGCTTCCCTCAGCACTTTCTCGGCAAAACCATAGGCCTGGAACATCTCCATGGTGCGGCAGGCGATGCCGTCGGCCTGGCCGAGCAGCAGCCGGCCCGGCTTCTGCTCGACGATGCAGGTCCTGATGTCCGGAAAAGCGGAAAGCTGGGCAGCGAGGTTCAACCCCGCCGGGCCGCAGCCGACGATGAGGACATCGGCTTCGGGCGGCAGCGGGCTGGTCGCGCCGGCGCTCGCGACACGTTCGGCCGCGTCGAAGATCTCGGGATCGCCCGGCTGGAAGCCGTTGAGATGAAACTGCACGTGACCATCCTCCGCCGTTCCTTATTGATCAGTATGCTGATCATCAGTATGCTTGTCAAGCTGGTAACAGGAGATTCGAATTGACCGAGATGCGGGACATGCCGGGGCACCTGGCACGCCGGTTTCAGCAGATCGCCGTGGCGGTGTTCCTGGCGGAGGTGGAAGCGGCCGGCTTCGACCTCACGCCGGTGCAATACGCAGCGTTGGCGGCGATCGCGGCCAACCCGGCCATCGACCAGATCACGCTCGCCGGCCTGATCGCCTATGACCGCACCACGATCACCGGCGTGATCGACCGGCTCGCACAGAAGGGCCTCGTGCTCCGTCAAGCCAGCACCCGCGACCGGCGCTCGCGCGAACTGCGGATCACCGACGAGGGACGGCGCACCTTGGCGGCGATCACGCCGGCGGTCGAAGCCGCGCAGCGGCTGATGGTGCGTGGGCTCAGCGAGAGCGAGGCCAGCGAGCTGACCCGCCTGCTCCAGAAAGCCATCGCCGCCGGCAACGATCTCAGCCGCGCGCCGCTGCGGGACGGGGCTGCGACGGAGCGGTGAGCGCTGCTCCGCCAGGCGAGGCGAGGCGGACGTTCGCATCGGATAAATTGGAGCTCACACCGTCGCTGTAGCCATCCTTCGAGACGCCCGCCTCCGGCGGACTCCTCAGGATGAGGACTTGTTACGCGGCGAGATCTAAGATCCTCATGGTAAGGAGGCGCGAAGCGCGCCGTCTCGAACCATGAGACCCCGCGAGCGCGGCATCGATAAAACACTCACCCGCACGCCCCCCTGCCCTCACGAATACCGCATCACGCCGTCGTCGACCTTGCCGAAGCGCAGCGAGACGATGTCGAGGGCGTAGTTCTGGTACAGCCGCCACGGCCGCTTCGAGCCTTGCTTGGGCAAATCGGCAATCGAGCGCTGCACATACCCGGAGCTGAAGCTCAGCGACGGCAGCGGCGTAACGCTGGCATCGTCATTGCGCGGCACGCATTGGCGGTAGCCGTGCCGGTCCATGTAGTTGAGCAGCCGGCACACATATTCGCAGGTCAGATCGCATTTCAGCGTCCAGGACGCGTTGGTGTAGCCGAGCGTCGCCGCCAGATTCGGCACGTCGGAATACATCATGCCCTTGTAGTTGAGCGTCTTCGCGAAATCGACGGTGCGGCCATCCACGACGACCTCGATGCCGCCGAGCACCTGCAGCACCAGCCCGGTCGCGGTGACCACGATATCGGCCTCGATTTCGCGGCCGTCGGCGAGGCGCAGGCCGCGCTCGGTGAAGGTCTCGATCCCGGCCGTCACCACCGAGGCGCGCTGCTCGCGAATGGTCTTGAACAGGTCGCCGTCCGGCACCAGGCACAACCGCTGGTCCCACGGGTTGTAGCGCGGCGTGAAATGGGTGGCGACGTCGTAATCGGGACCCAGCGCGGCGCGCACCCCGCCCAGGATCAGCTGCTTGACCCGCTGCGGCTTGCGCCGGCTGAGCTGGAAGAAATACATCCCGAACAGCACGTTGCGCCAGCGGATCAGGTGATAGGCGAGGCCAGGGGGCAGATGCCGGCGCAGCTTGTTGGCGAGCGCGTCCTGCGCCGGGCGCGACACCACATAGGTCGGTGAGCGCTGCAGCATCGTCACATGCGCGGCGGACTTCGCCATCGCCGGCACCAATGTGACCGCGGTCGCGCCGGAGCCGATCACGACGACGCGCTTGCCGGCATAGTCGAGATCCTCAGGCCAGGCCTGCGGATGCACGATGCGGCCCTTGAAATCGGCCATGCCCTTGAAGTCCGGCAGATAGCCCGACTCGTAGCGGTAGTAGCCGGAGCACATGAACAGAAAGCCGCAGGTCATCCGCACGGTCTCGACCGTGCCCTGCTCCGTCCGGCGCTCGGCCTCGACGGTCCAGCGTGCGTCCGCGCTCGACCACGACGCGCGCCGGACCCGATGGTTGAACCGGATGTGGCGATCGATGCCGTTATCGGTCGCGGTGTCCTGGACGTATTTCAGGATCTGCGGCCCGTCGGCGATCGCCTTCGGATCGGTCCACGGCTTGAACGAATAGCCGAGCGTGTACATGTCGCTGTCGGAGCGGATGCCGGGATAGCGGAACAGGTCCCATGTGCCGCCGATCGCGCCCCGCCCCTCCAGGATCGCGAAGCGCTTGCCCGGGCACTTGTGCTGCAGATGATAGGCGGCGGCGATGCCGGACAGCCCGGCGCCGACGATCAGCACGTCGACATGCTCTGTTGACATGAGGTGTTCCTGGCGTTTCCTGGTGCGGCTTTCTTGCTCTGGCTGCGGACAGTCGCAACCCGGCTCGTCGCTGTCAAATCGCCGGCGCATTCGTCGTCGGTCAACCCTCCTTCGCTATCAGCGGGAAACACCCTCGATACGGATCTGGTGATGAACGCTCCCCACCCGCGCGACGACAGGCCCGGCGACAGCGACAGCCGGGACGGCAGTGGCGCGCCGTCGCAGCGCATCGCCCTGGGCTTTTCGCTGTTCGCAATCGGGCTCGCAGCCTGGTCGCTCTTCCCGAGCTTTCCGGCCGGCCAGCTGATCGCGGTCGTCACCGTCATCCCGCTGCTGGCGCTCGTCCTCACCTTGCGCTTTCCCGGCCGGTTCCGCATCGGCCTCGGCTCCGGCTACGGCGCCAATCTCGGCACCGGTTGCATCGTGGCGGCCGGCACGCTCGCCGCGCGCACGCTGTCGGACATCAACCTCGTCGACTGGCTGCCGCTGACGGCCTTCGCGACCGCGGTCGCGATCATTTTCCTCATCGTCGCCGCGCGGTTCGAAACCCAGTTCCGCCGCCGCGGCTGGCGACTGCTGCTCGCCGCTCTCTTCGTCGCCGCCTATGCGTTCGGGGCGCTTGGCCAGTTCAACACCGCGCTCGACCGCTCGGCGCCGGCGCTGCTGCGCAGCCGTGTGCTCGCCAAGCATCTCGGCCATAGCCGGCTCGCCACGCATCAGGTGACGCTCGAGCCGTGGGGCCCGTTCGCGAGAACCACCGATGCACATGTTGCGCAGGCGCTGTACGAAAGGTTGCAGCCGGGCGACACCGTGTGCCTGCGCCTGGGCGATGGCGCGTTTCGCATGGCGTGGTTCACGGTGGCGGCATGCCGCTGAGACCCGGCGCTGCGGCCGAGACAGGAACGGCCATTTGCACAGCGCCGCGATGCTGCGTATCGTCGTAGCTTCGTGGCCCGCATGAGCGCAGCCATATGCGGGGCCTCACTCGCCGTCTCGATGAACCCGGATGTCGCTCCGCTCATCCGGGCTATGCGATTGCGAGCCGTTCTGCATGACCGACTTCCTGCCCCGCCCTTTCGCTGTCGATCGTCCCGACGTGCTGGATCTCGACATCACCGCGCTCGACGCGCGCCCCGGCGCGGTGCTGGTGGCGCGCTCGCCGTTCTATCCCGGCGGCGGCGGCCAGTTGCCGGACCGCGGCACGATCGCGTGGAACGGGATCGTCCGCGTCGTCACCGGGTTCGAGCCGACCGCCGACGGCATCTGGCACCTGATCGGTGATGACGCCATCCCGGACGGGGCGATCGAGCTGCGCGTCGATCCGGCGTTCCGGCAGCGCATGAGCGAGCAGCACACGGTGGCGCATCTCGTCAACAGCGCCGTCTACACGCTGTTCGACGGCGCGCTGCTGACCGGCGTCCGCATGACCGAGACCGACGAGTTCAGTGTCGATTTCGATCTGCCCAAGGTGGCGCCGGAGCAGCTGCGCGCGGTGGAGGATGCGGTCAACGCCGCGATCGCCGACGACCGCCCGGTCCGCGCCTTCGACATGGGCTACGACGAGGCGCAGGCGACCGCTGGCCTGTTCCGCGCCAAATCCGTCGCCCCGCCACGCCAGGCCGACGGCCTGATCCGCATCGTCGACATCGACGGCCTCGACCGCCAAGCCTGCGGCGGCACGCATCTGGTCTCGACGGCGCAGGCCCGGCCCATCCGCATCGTGAAAGTGGACAACAAGGGCCGGCAGAATCGGCGCTTCAGGATCGGAATGCACAGCGCTTAGGAGCGACTTGCAGCGGCTCACGACGCGTAGCCCGGATGAGCGAAGCGACATCCGGGGTCTCACGCAGTGTGCCGGTGAACCCGGATGTCGCTTCGCTCATCCGGGCTACGAGCACGTTGACGATCGCTCTGTTTATTGCGAGCGGCATCACGTCCGATGCGCGATCACGTCGAATCCTTCCTCCGGGGTCGGCGCCACGAAGTAGGAGGTGAACAGGTCGAACTCCTCGTCGGTCACGGTGAAGGCGTGGCGGCCTTCTGCGTTGCGCGCGCGCAGCCGCGCCTTGCAGACCTCGTCGGGGACGTCGAGGTGATGCAATTGGTGCGGCACGCCGGCGGCTTCGAACAGACTGCGCATCCAGGCGCGGCTCGCCGGCGTGTTGGCGGGGAAGTCGAGCACGACCGAAACGCCGGCTCGCAACAGCGCGACGACGTGCGGCCCCATCACGCTGCGCAGCCGAGACGAATTGCGCACGTAGTCGGCCAGGGTGCTCTGCTCGCCGGGATAGAGCCGCGCCAGCCACTCATCCTCGGCAATCACAATGGTGCCTGAGCGCCGGCCGAGCGCGGCAGTGAGCGTCGATTTGCCGGCAGCGATCTTGCCGCACACGAGGTGCAGCGTCGGTTGGTTGGGAGACACGGATACAGACCTCGCATACGGCGCCTCTTCGGGCGCCAAGAGCATTCACAGGCAATTCTCGCAGGCGGAAGCGCCCGGCCCGACGGATCAGGCCGGGTCGGTAATTCGGCTGCTGACGGCAGCGCCTGCGATGCGAATGCGGAAGGTCATGAGGCTATATTTGACAGATGTCGCTGACGGCGTCCAGGCCCGGCCGTCATCCGTCGCGAGACCCCGCCGCGATTGAGTTCGACTCGCAAGAATGGCCCGCGCGCGTTTCAGTCGCGCCGGCCGCTCGCGAATGAGTTGAAGTCACTTCACTGTGGCCGAATTGATCCACTGCGACGGGAGTCGAGCCGGCCGCGTGTCGTCCATTGCCAACCGGATGTCCGCTCCTGTAGGTAGTTGCGAGGGACGGGGGCGTCAGTCGGTGGCTCGTCAGGGGCGTCAACTACAAGGCATCGCATCAGGACGACGTGAGGCGCGCATGCGCTCAGCGCGGCGCCGCGCAGCGCTGTCGCGGCTCGGCGGCGCTCTCGTCTGGTTCGCGGCATGGGCCCTGATCTTCCAGTCCGTGCTGGCGCTCTCCGCGATGAGCGCTGCGGTTGCGGCTCCCGACACCGCCATCATCTGTCAGAGCTCCACCGACGGTCCGCCGTCGGACGATATCGGCACTGCGGCCAAGCAATGCGCGAGCTGTCCGTTCTGTGCGCTCGGGCGCGGCGTCACCGTCCCGCACGTACCCGCCGTGGCGCGGCCGATGCCGGTGGTCGTGGCGATCCTGATCGAGCGGATCGACGTCGTTGCGGCGCTCCGGCCCGCGCTCGAACTGCCGGTCGCTCGCGGACCACCGGCGGCCGTCTAGGCCGATCACTCCAGACATCTCATCCCGTCACGATGCGGCCGGTCTCGTCCGCGCGCGCTGTGGGCTGCCGTCCGGCGGTCGCCGCAGCCGTGCCCGCAGCCGCCTCGTCGCGACATGTTCACGGGGCCACGGCGCGCTCGCCGCCAGGCGCCTCTCCCATTCCTATTCCGAGATCCCATCATGGACCAATGTTCGACACCCGTCCGGCGGCGGTTGCTCCGCTCAACCACCGTGCTGACATCGCCTGCGCTACTGGCATTCGCCCTTTCGAGCCCCGTGCTTGCGCAGGACCCATCGCGGGCTCGCTCTGCCGCCACGCTGCCGCAGGTGACGGTCACTGTTCCGCAGCCCCGCCCGGCCGCCCGAACGGCCGTCCGCCACAGGGGCGCACTTGCGGCGACGACCAATCCGGCAAGCGCGCCACCGCCCCAGGCGACCTCATCCGACGGCGTCGCCCCGCCTCCCGGCGCCACTTCGGTTGCGCCGGGTGACATCCTGGCGAAGCGCGCCGTCACGAACGACACCGCTGCGCTGTTTGCCGATGTACCCGGCGTCAGCCTCTATTCGGCCGGCGGGGTCTCGAGCCTGCCGGCGATCCATGGCCTCGCCGACGACCGCCTGCGCATCAAGGTCGACGGCATGGACACCATCGCCTCATGTCCCAATCACATGAATCCGGCGCTGTCCTACATCGATCCGGCCCAGGTCGCCGCAGCCAAGGTCTGGGCGGGCATCACTCCCGTGAGCGTCGGCGGCGACTCGATCGGCGGCACCGTCGCCGTCAGCTCGCCGGCGGCCCTGTTCGCGGCGCCGGGGCAGAGCCTGCTGACCAAAGGCAGCATCGGCACGTTCTACCGCAGCAACGGCAACGTGCGCGGCGTCAACCTGTCGGCCACCATGGCCACCGAGAACTACAGCGTCAGCTACAGCGGCGCTGCGGTCAAGGCAGACAACTATACGGCCGGCGGCAACTTCAAGAACTTCACCCTGAGGAGTTCGATCACGCCGGTGCTTCCCCTCGATCAGGTCGGCTCATCCGCCTACGAGACCAGGAACCACATGATGGGCATCGCCTGGAGCAAGGACGGCCAGCTCCTCGAGCTGAAGGCGGGAGTGCAGGAGGTCCCCTATCAGCTCTACCCGAACCAGCGCATGGACATGCTGGGCAACGATGCCTACAGCCTCAACCTGCACCATCTCGGCCGGTTCGACTGGGGCGATCTGGACACCCGCCTCTATCACCAGTCCGTCGATCACTACATGAACTTCGGCGGCGATCGGCTGCTCTCGTATGGCACGCTGCGCCCGCCGAACACGACGGGTGCGAGCTATCCGGTCAACGGCATGCCGATGTATACGCGCACCAAGACCAACGGCCTGACCTCCAAGGCCGACATCACGCTGTCGCCCCGCGACGTGGTCCGCGTCGGCGTCGACCTGCAGACCTATCGTCTCGACGACTGGTGGCCGCCGGCCCCCGATTGCGGCGTCGGCAACTGCATCGGCGGCATGGCGCCGCTGACGTTCTGGAACATCAACGGCGGCAAGCGCGACCGGGCCGGTGTGTTCAGCGAGTGGGAGGCGAAGTGGAGCCCGTCCTGGCTGTCGCTGCTGGGCGTGCGGTTCGAACGCGTCGAGACCGACACCGGACCGGTCGTCGGCTACAACACCAGCACCACGCCGCTGACATCGGGGTTCATGTCCGGCATGTACGAGACGAGCTCGGTCGGCTCCCGCGCGGCGTTCAACGCCATGGATCGCTCGCGAAAAGACAACAATGTCGATCTGACGGCGCTGTTCCGGAATACGCCGAGCGCCCATCTCACCTTCGAGTTCGGCGCGATGCAGAAGACCCGGTCGCCAAATCTGTACGAACGCTATTCCTGGTCGCGCAACACCATGGCGCTGGAGATGAACAATTTCGTCGGCGACGGCAACGGCTATCTCGGAAACCCCAATCTGAGACCCGAGGTCGCCCATACCGTGAGCTTCACCGGCGCCTGGCACAGCGCCGACCATGAGGCCGAGATACGGCTCACACCCTATTACACCCATGTGCGCGACTACATCGATGCGGTGCAGTGGAAGGCCGCCACCAACACCGCTGCCGTGCCTGCCGTCGCCAACCAGTTTGTGATCATGAAGTACATGAACCAGCAGGCACGGCTGTACGGCTTCGATCTGTCCGGCAAGGTGCCGCTGGGCAGGACGCCGATCGGCGATTTCGGCCTGAAAGGTGTCCTGAGCTATACCAACGGCAGGAACCTCGACACCGGAGGCGGCCTCTACAACATCATGCCGATCAACGGCAAGCTGACGCTCACGCACCGGCTCGACGGCTGGGACAGCGGCCTCGAGCTGGTGATGGTGGGCCGCAAGTCCGACGTCTCCGTCGCGCGCAACGAGCTCAAGACCCCGGCCTACGGCCTGGTCAACCTGCGCAGCAACTACAGCTGGCAGAAGCTGCGCATCAGCTTCGGCGTCGAGAACCTGTTCAACAAGCTCTACTACCTGCCGCTCGGCGGCGCCTATATCGGCGAGGGCGCATCGATGTCGTTCAACAAGGAGGCCGGCACCGTCGCTGCCACCGGCGGCGGCGTATCGGGCACCGCGACGATGTGGGGCACCGCCGTTCCCGGTCCCGGGCGGTCGTTCTATCTGGGTGCGAACCTGGAATTCTGACGCCGGCATTCGCATCGGCGCCCTGTCCCGCCGGCGGGACCGGGCGAGAGCGGACGCCAGACGACCACAGTGTCGCAATGAGCGGCGCGAGCGAGACGTAACGTCGCGCATCACGCCGTCTGCGATTCTCGGCTGAAAAATCGCGGCCCTGGCGAATTTGGAAAAGCTCTAAGAGCAATTCCAGCCGCCGCTCCGTTGACACATCGGGGCGGTTGCCGTCTCCACTGATCCCACGATGCATCGTCTTTGTATTTGCTCATTGGAGGGATTGATGAGACTGACCATTGCGGCCGCGCTCGCTGTCGCGTTTACCGCCATCTCGCCGGCCTTGGCCGACGGCTACAAGGACTGCACCAAGCTCGACAAGGCGTCGTGGAAGCCGGCGGCCGAGGCGGAAGCCAAGGCGAAGGATGCGGGCTACGAGGTGCGCCGCTCGAAGGTCGAGGGCACCTGCTACGAGGTCTACGGCGTCAAGGGCGACAAGCTGTATGAGCTGTTCTACAGCCCGGAGGATCTCAGCCTGAAGCACACGATCGCCAAGTAGTTGGCGCAAGCGTCGTCCAGCGTGCTGGATGACCTGACGTGAGAGCCATGCACGGCACAGCCCCCCGCGCCAGCCTGAAACACCGGGACGCCGCCGAGACAGTACGGGTCTGGGACCTGCCGCTGCGGCTGTGGCACTGGATGCTGGCCGTGCTGGTGCTCGTCGCCTGGGTGACGCCGAACGTCCATGACGGCCTGCACCGGATCGCGGGCTACGCGATCCTCGGACTGCTTGCGTTCCGCCTGATCTGGGGCATCATCGGCACCCGCCATTCGCGCTTCCGCAGCATCGGCGCCCGGCTGCGCGCGACGCCCGCTTATCTGTGGAATCTGCGGCGCGGCAGGACCGGACGCTATCTCGGGCTGA
This sequence comes from Bradyrhizobium sp. SZCCHNR1053, assembly GCF_032381235.1. Taxonomy (NCBI): domain Bacteria; kingdom Pseudomonadati; phylum Pseudomonadota; class Alphaproteobacteria; order Hyphomicrobiales; family Nitrobacteraceae; genus Bradyrhizobium; species Bradyrhizobium sp. SZCCHNR1053. The sequence continues at coordinate 102,090 of NZ_JAUHJM010000007.1, read as the reverse complement.
ACCCTGCAGGCACGGCGATGCAGCTCGCACTGCTGCTTCTGCTCATCGTCTCCGCGGTGACCGGCGCGATGCAGGTGACCGTGCGCTTCTTCGGCCTCTGGTGGGTCGAGGACACCCACGAGGTGACGTCATATCTGCTGATCCCGCTGGTGGTGCTGCATGTCGCCGGCGTCGTGCTGGTGAGCCGCCTGCAGCGCGAGAATCTCGCCCGCGCCATGCTGACAGGGCGGAAGCTGCTGCGGCGCAGCTCGCGCGCGAGCTGACCGGACGGCTCAGCCGCGTACGGCGTGAGCGTCAGCCGGAGGCCCTGCGGTCTCCAGCATCTGTCGTCGCCGAACGATCGTTCGCGGCGAATCGCGCCACACCCGGAACTCACGAGCGTTGCACGCAGGCCACAGTTCTCGCAAAAGCTGCGCGGGCGCGGAGATGCGTTATTGCGCCGGGCCGTCTTGCGCCGAACAATCGCAGGTATCGGATGCCTGACCGCCCCTCACCAGCAGGGGCTCGGATTTTGGGGAGGCCGGATGATGAGCTCGCAGCAGCTTTCGACGCGTGCGTTGTGTCGGTCCGTTGTCCTGATAGCTTGTGCGGCGGCATGGCCCGCGGCCGCCGCCGAGATCGAGGCGGCGACGCCGCCCGTCGTCGCGGAGCCGATTGCGACGTCGCCGCAGCCGACCGCAGCCGAGCCCGCGCTGACGACCGCGTCGATCACGCCATCGGCCGTCCTGCCACCGGACGAACAGGCCGCGCCCAGCGCAGCGACCGAACCGCCTCGGCCCACCGTCGCCAGCGCCGACCGCATCGAGATCCTCGACGAGTGCCCCGCCATCGATGCCTGCATCGATCGCTATCTGTGGGCGCTGTACGAGCGCGCGCCGAAGCTCGACAAGGTCCGCGAGACCGAGCGCCGCGTCGTCACGGTCAAGCGCAAGGGGCGCATGGTGAAGGTGACGCGCAGCTTCACCAAGCTGGTCGACAATGACTTCACCTGGAAGGATCCGAAGGCGGCCGAGCGCGTCGGCCGCAGCATGATGGAGTACGTGATCGGCGGCATGGACCGCGGCTTCAAGCTGAAGCTGTTTCACACCTTGCACGCCGCCGAGGCCGCGGGTCTCGCGCCGGGCATCACCAGCGGCTTCCGCGACGATTATCGCCAGGAGATCGCGAGCGGCCTGAAGGCCGCCAGCAACCGCTCCTATCACGGCGGCAGCCTGCGCGGCGGCTACGGCCACGGACTCGCGGCCGACATCGTCAGCGTCAACGGCGCGACGCGCGCACAGCGCTGGGTGGCGACCGAGCAGTTGTGGAAATGGGTCGACGCCAACGGCAAGAGCTTTGGCATCGGCCGGCCCTATCTCGATCGCGACCCGCCACATGTCGGCCCGGTCGACGGCGAGGAATATGCCAAGCATCGCGCGCCTGCGGTGAGGGTGGCGGCGGCGGAGACGAAGAAGGGCAAGCGGATCGCCGCGCGACCGGAGCATCATGCGGCAAAGCGCACGAAGGCGGTGCGCGCGTCGGCGCTGGCCTCGCGGCGGACAGGGTGATTGTCACGTACACTGCAGGTAGCAGTATCTCGTTGATTTCGTAGAGCGCACACTCTCTCCGTCATTGCGAGGAGCGAAGCGACGAAGCAATCCAGAGTCGCGCGCGACACCCTGGATTGCTTCGCTTCGCTCGCAATGACGACGTCCCATCTTCGGAGCATCGATGACGACAAAACAAAAGGCCGGGGCAATGCCCCGGCCTTCACCATCTCCGCCGCGCGTCGCGCCGGATTATCAGTAGCGGTAGTGGTCCGACTTGAACGGGCCTTCCGGCTTGACGCCGATGTAGGAGGCCTGGTCGGGGCGCAGCTTGGTGAGATTCACGCCGATCTTGGCGAGGTGCAGCATCGCCACCTTCTCGTCCAGCGACTTCGGCAGCACGTAGACTTCCTTCTTGTACTTGCCGTCCTTGTTGTTGGCGTAGAGCTCGATCTGCGCCAGGGTCTGGTTGGTGAAGGACGCCGACATCACGAAGGACGGGTGGCCCATCGCATTGCCGAGGTTCACCAGGCGGCCTTCGGACAGCAGGATCATGCGCTTGCCGTCGGGGAAGGTGATCTCGTCGACCTGCGGCTTGATGTTGGTCCATTTCAGGTTCTTCAGCGAGGCGACCTGGATCTCGTTGTCGAAGTGGCCGATGTTGCAGACGATGGCGCGATCCTTCATCGCGCGCATGTGCTCGATGGTGATGATGTCCTTGTTGCCGGTGGCGGTGACGAAGATGTCGGCGCGCGGCGCGGCGTCCTCCATCGTCACAACCTCATAGCCCTCCATTGCCGCCTGCAGCGCGCAGATCGGATCGATCTCGGACACCATGACGCGGCAGCCGGCTTGGCGCAGCGAGGCGGCCGAGCCCTTGCCGACGTCGCCGAAGCCCGCAACCATCGCGACCTTGCCCGACATCATCACGTCGGTGCCGCGGCGGATGCCGTCGACCAGCGACTCGCGGCAGCCGTAGAGGTTGTCGAACTTCGACTTGGTGACGCTGTCGTTGACGTTGATCGCGGGCCACAGCAGCGTGCCGGCCTTCTGCATGTCGTAGAGACGGTGCACGCCCGTGGTGGTCTCCTCCGAGACGCCCTTGATCGACTTGGCGATCTCGGCGAAGTAGCCCTTCGGCTTCTCCTTGAGCTGCTTCTTGAGCAGCGCGAAGAACACCTCCTCCTCCTCGGAGGCAGGCTTGTCGAGGAACGCCGCGTCGCCGTTCTCGGCGCGCAGGCCGAGATGGACGTACATGGTGGCGTCGCCGCCGTCATCGAGGATCATGTTCGGATGACCGCCGCCATGCCAGTCGAACAGCTTGGCGGTGTAGTCCCAGTAGTCGACCAGCGTCTCGCCCTTGACGGCGAACACCGGAATGCCGGCGGCAGCGATCGCCGCGGCGGCGTGGTCCTGGGTCGAGTAGATGTTGCACGAGACCCAGCGGATGTCGGCGCCGAGCGCCTTCAGCGTCTCGATCAGCACCGCGGTCTGGATGGTCATGTGCAGCGAGCCCGCAATGCGCGCGCCCTTCAGCGGCTGCTTCGGGCCATACTCCTCACGCGTCGCCATCAGGCCGGGCATCTCGGTCTCGGCGAGCGAGATCTCCTTGCGGCCGAACTCGGCGAGCGAAATGTCCTTGACGATGTAGTCGGTGAAACCTGGCTTGGCGGTCATGTGGGGTTCCTGTTTGTCAAAAAACATCATTCCGGGGCGCGTAAGCGCGAACCCGGAATCCATCACTTCGAGATTCCGGGTTCAGCGCTATTGCGCTGCCCCGGAATGACGGCCCTAACAACTACACCGCGCGCTTGAACGCTTCGGCGAGGTCGGTCTTCTCCCAGGAGAAGCCGCCCTCGTTGTCCGGCGTGCGGCCGAAATGGCCGTAGGCCGCGGTGCGCGCGTAGATCGGGCGGTTGAGGTCGAGATGCGAGCGGATGCCGCGCGGGGTAAGGTTCATGACCTCGGCCGCCGCCTTCTCGAGCTTGTCCTCGGAAACCTTCCCGGTGCCGTGGGTGTCGATGTAGATCGACAGCGGCCGCGCCACGCCGATGGCATAAGCGAGCTGCAGGGTGCAGCGGTCGGCGAGACCGGAAGCGACGATGTTCTTGGCGAGGTAGCGGGCGGCGTAGGCCGCGGAGCGGTCGACCTTGGTCGGATCCTTGCCGGAGAAGGCGCCGCCGCCATGCGGAGCCGCGCCGCCATAGGTGTCGACGATGATCTTGCGGCCGGTGAGGCCGGTGTCGCCATCGGGGCCGCCGATGTAGAACTTGCCGGTCGGGTTGATGTGCCAGATCGTGTCCTTGGTGATCCAGTCCTTCGGCAGCGCCTCGCGCACATAGGGCTCGACCCGCTCGCGCACCTGCGCCGAGGTCATGTCCTCGACCAGATGCTGATGCGAGACGACGATCTCGCGCACGCCCACCGGCTTGCCATTCTCATAGCGCACGGTGACCTGGCTCTTGGAGTCCGGGCCGAGCACCTTCTCGACTCCCGAATGACGGGCTTCCGAAATCAGGCGCAGGATCTTATGGGCGTAGAAAATCGGCGCCGGCATCAAATCGGGCGTCTCGTTGCAAGCGTAACCGAACATGATGCCCTGGTCGCCGGCGCCCTCTTCCTTGACTTCGCCCGGCTGCAGCGCGTCGACGCCCTGCGCAATGTCGGCCGACTGCGGATGCAGCAGGATCTCGATGTCGCAGGTCTTCCAGTGGAAGCCTTCCTGCTCGTAGCCGATGTCCTTGATGGCCTCGCGGACGACGTGCTCGATGTGCTCGTTGGTAACCGAAGCCGGGCCGCGGGTCTCACCGGCGATCACGACCTTGTTGGTGGTGGCGAGCGTCTCGCACGCGGCGCGGATCTGCCAGGGGTCGATGCCGGCCTTCGGCCCTTCGCGGTAGAACAGGTCGACGATCTCATCGGAAATACGGTCGCAAACCTTGTCCGGATGGCCTTCGGACACCGACTCCGAGGTGAACAGATATGACGCGCGCATCAAGCAACCCCTTCTTCGCCGCCCACGGCGGTCGTTTGTATTGATCCCTAAGGAATGTCAGTCGCGACGCCGCGAGATGACGTAGGACTCGTCGTAGAACCACAGCCCGTTGTGCTTTCGCAGAACCTCTCTGGCGGCGTCGAGCGCACGAGACGAGTGTGCGACCTCCGTCAGGCGGTCTTCCTCGATCTGCGCGACATACACCGCCGCATTCCAGGCTGCAAAGGCCGTCGAGGTTCCGATGGTACCGGTGACCTCGTTGGGCAGAGCCTCCATCTCATACCTGAAAATCGAGCGATTGTCCGCATAGGCGTTAAAATTTAAGTCCCGCCCACTGGACCCCAACTCGTACTTGACGGCGCGCAATAGCTCATGCCGGCTGACCGAGAAAGGATTTTCTCCGGGCCAGACCGCCTGGATGATCTCCAGGCCCGGATCCTCGCCATGGGAGTGGATTCCGATCAGCCGCCCGCCCGGCTTCAGCGCCCGCGCCAGCGGTGCGATGATGCGCTTGGCGCGGAAATTGACCGAGGAACGGGCCCGGTAGGGCTGCGAGGCGATGATCAGGTCGAAATTGGCCTCGACCCGCCCGGCCCGCGGGATGATGCCGTCGAGCAGGAAGCGGTGATCCTCGCGGTAGAGCACCAGCGCGATCGGCCGCTCATAGACCGGCATGCCCGTGCGCTGGGAGACGTTGGCGCGCCAGTTCTGCTCCAGGAACGGCTTCAGCGCCGCGATCTGGGTCTCGAAATCCCCCGACGAATCGCCCTGCAGCACGACCTCGTGCCAGATCATCGATGCCGCCACCGACGGCGAGGCCGGGGTCAGCCAGGGCGCCTCGGCATAGTTCATGTTGGTGAACACGAACACGCTGGCGGGGTGCTCGAACAGCCGGTCCGGCACCTTTTCCAAGGTCAGCCGGACGTCCTCGAGGCTCAGCTCCTTGCCCGCGACATAGAACGGGATGTGGGGAAAGCGGCCATGCATGGTCCGCAGCACCTTCGACAGCACGGTGCCGTCGCCGACGCCGGCGTCGAACAGCCGCAGTGCCGGCGGCCGCGGATGGATGCTGGCGAGCTCGAGACCGACGCGTTCCGCCACCACCCGCTTCTCGCTGCAGGTGTGCACGAACAAGAGATATTTCTGGCGGTTCTCGAAGAAGCGGAAATTGCTCTTGGGATCGCGCTTCTCGGGAACGACGTCGAGCCGCGGCGGCGGCAGGGTGCCGGTGGATGCCGCGATATAGGCCTGGATGCGGTCGAGCGTGTCGATGGTGATGCGCTTGCCCTCGCGCAGCCGCTGCACCAGCTTGCCGTCGTTGACGGCGCGGCGGCCGAACGTTGATTCCGCCATGTCGGACTGGCGGCAGAACTCCGTGATCTGGGCGAGCAGCTGGTCGTTCTTCATTCGGCCCGGCGGGGTGGGAAACATGAGTGGGCAGCGCGCCCCTGGCCCAACCTCCTAGCACCATCTGCCCACCATTGGAAAGAGCCCGAACCCGGAACCTTCCGGACGCAGAAACACCGGATACGGCGCTGTCGCGCCACATCGGCACGCCCGGTCGCGAGGTGCAGCATGTCCGAATCCTGCTATCCTTGTTGAACAATGGAGACGAAGCGTATCGCCGTCGGCCCGCCGCATCGCCGACACGATCCGCCAGCAACAAGCTCGTCTCGAAGGATTAGGGAGGCACGCATGATCGGTCGTTTTGTCCTTGGACTTGGGTTCTCGCTCGCGCTGGCCGCAGGCCCGGCGCTCGCCGACGACGTCACCGGCGTCTGGCTGCGCGAGAGCGGCGCCTCCAAGGTCAAGTTCACCCCCTGCGGCGGCGCCATCTGCGGCACACTGGTCTGGATCAAGGAGGGCACCGACACCCCGGCCAAGGTCGGCCAGCGGCTGTTCTCCGGCATGAAGCCGACCGGACCCAATGCCTGGGCCGGCAGCTACAGCAATCCCGATGACGGCAAGACCTACGATGCCAAGATGACGCTGTCGGGCGGCACCTTGACGACCGCGGGCTGCGCGCTCGGCGGCATCGTCTGCCGGTCCTCGACCTGGACGCGGGCGAATTAGAGCTCCGTTTGCGAATTTGCACTACGGTCTCACCGATCGAGGGCACCAATCGTCCACATGGCAGCGAAGGCACAGGCGCGACTGGGTTTTGTGCTGTTTGCGGTGATTGCCGCGGCAGCCGCGACGTTCGTGCTGGTGCGCCGCTCTGCGGCGCCGTCCGGCAGCGACCACCGGACGGTTCGCCAGCTCATCGTCCACTACAACCTGCTGGCGCGCCCCGATGATCCGATCGTCGTGCTTGGCGACAGCATCGTCGAGGCGGCGACGCTGCCGGCCAGCGCCTGCGGGCATCCGGTCGTCAATGCCGGTCTCGCCGGCGCCGGGACGCGCAGCGACCTGGCCGGCTGGCTCAAGCCCGCACTCGGCCCGAAACGGCCGTTCGCGATCATCGTCTCCCTCGGCGTGAACGATGCACTGACCGCCAAGCCCGACTCCAGCAAGGTCTTCGCTGGACGCTACGAGGCCCTGCTGCGCGAGCTGTCAAAGCTCACCACGCGCATCTTCATCGCTGAGTTTCCCCTCGTCGAGGCGCGCGGGCCATTCACGCCGGCCATGGAGAAGGCCGCCATGGCGAGCATCACCGGCTATCGCGCCATGCTGCCGGACCTCGCGAGGCGCACCGGCGCGACCTTCCTGCCCCTGCCGCCGATGGAGTCGCCGTTCACGCTCGAAGGCATCCATCTGAATGCCACAGGCTATCGATCCTGGGACCAGGCGATCCTGCAGGGAACCGAGCTCGCCTGCCGCTGATCCCCGCAGGCAGCGAAAACAATCCTTCACTTCGCGCCGACTAGGATTGGGCCGCACATCCCGTCGAGACGGTTAACGATCAGCGCATGGCCCTGCCCTACACATCGACATCGCCTGGGACTCACAAGCTGCTCGGGCTCGAGCTGCTGCGTTTCCTCGCCACCATCTCGGTGCTGCTGTGGCACTACCCGCACTTCGCCTACATCGCCGATGCCCCTGTCGATCTCGTTCGCAGCGAGCTGCCGTTCTACAATGTCCTGTTTCCGTTCTATGAGCTCGGCGAATACGGCGTCGTGATCTTCTGGTGCATCTCGGGCTTCATCTTCTTCTGGAAGTACGGCGCGATCATCCCGGATGGCACGGTCGACGGCTGGACCTTCTTCGTCAACCGGCTGTCGCGGCTCTATCCGCTGCATCTCGCAACGCTGCTGCTGGTCGCGGGGTTGCAGGCCCTCTATGTCGCGCAGCACGGCTTCTTCTTCGTCTACCAGAGCAACGATCTCGCTCATTTCGTCGCCCAGCTTTTCATGGCGAGCGACTGGCTGCCGCCGACCGGGGTCAGCTTCAACGGCCCGATCTGGTCGGTCTCGATCGAGGTCCTTGCCTATGCGGTGTTCTTCCTGGCGCTGCGTTTCGTCACCACATCACCGCTGTTGAACCTGGCGATGATCCTGGCCGGCATCGCGAGCGGGACACTGGTCGGCAAGTGTTTCGTGTTCTTCTATGCCGGCGGACTGGCCGCCATGGCGCGGCAGAGCGTCGCCGATGCCTGGTATCGGCCGAAGCTCGAGGCCCTCGCTTTGAGCGCGGCCGTCGGAATTCCCGTCGCTCTCTGGATCTCCGGCATTGAGCTGGCCGAGCGGGCCGCAGCTCTGCTGCTGGTCACCACGCCGATCCTGTTGTTCGCCTGCGCGAGGCCGATCGCCCTGCCGCGGCGCATCGAGAACCTGCTGCAGGCCGCCGGCAACATGACCTATTCCTGCTATCTGCTGCACTTCCCGATCCAGCTTGCGATCGCACTGGTTTTTGGCTTTTTAGGACGAGCAATTCCATACGGCAGCCAGTCGTTCTGGATTGGCTTCATGGCGCTGACCCTGTCGGCGGCGTACGTCACCTATCGCGGGTTCGAGGCGCCAGCGCAGCGGCTGATTCGTCGCGCACTGCTACGCAAAAACGAAACGGGGCGGATTGCTCCGGCCGCCCAACCTTGATCGCAAGACCGCCGAGCCCAGCGCTCGGGCAGGAGGGCATTGCCGGCGCGCCTCGCTCTCGCACCCTTGCGCCTCTGTACCTTTTAAGATACACTCTTTCATGCTCGAAATCCGGCAGACCAGCGAAATCAAGGAATGGCTTCTTGGTCTGCGAGATGCGAGAGCAAAGGCACGTATTGCTGCCCGCATTGCCCGTGCTGAAGGTGGCAACCTCGGGGACAGCAAGCCCGTTGGTGGGGGGCGTCTCCGAAATGCGGATCGATTACGGCCCCGGCTATCGGGTCTATTTTCGCCAGAAAGGCAACGTCTTGGTGATCCTGCTTTGCGGTGGTGACAAGAGCACCCAGCGTTCCGATATCCGGCGCGCTCAAGAACTGGCCGAGAGAGAGGGGTAGCGAATGGCAACAACGCGCTTCGATGCCGCGGAATATCTTGCAGAGCCGGAGGCCCAAGCCGAGTTTCTGGCCGCGGCGCTTGAGGACGGCACCGCTGATGAAATCCGCGCCGCGATCAACACAATTGCCCGGGCGCGCGGCATGTCGGAAGTCGCAAAGGCAACCGGCATCCGTCGCGAACAGCTCTATCGGGCGCTTGGTGAAGACGGGAACCCGGAGTTCGCCACCATCCTGAAAGTGCTCCGCGCTCTCGGCGTGAAGCTCACCTCGGCTCCGCCTAAGACGGCTCCGAAGCGGAAGACCACCAAGAAGGCGGGCCGCCGAGCCGCGTAGTGAGATCTTCGAGATGGCATTGAATGTGCTGGTCGTTACCAGCCATTCAGCAGATCATCGGCCTCTTGCAACAGAGCCAAGACCCGACGGGATTGCTTGGGCGGCTTGATGAGTCCACCTCGGCCAGACCTATTGAAATCGCAATCGTCAAAATCAGGTCACGGACATGGCGGCTCTTGCATCCATCGCCGTGAAGGATCGCCGCGCATTTGCCGCGGCGATCCTGTCCGAAGCGACCGTCTTAGTCAGCTGCCCCGGGTAAGGTACGGGTCTGACTTCAATGGGCTCCTGTCCGCAGGCTTACTTCCCCCAGATTTCCTCGGCGAGCTCGACGCAGAGGCGCAGCTTGGCCCACTGCTCCTCTTCGCTCAGGATGTTGCCTTCCTCGGTCGAGGCGAAGCCGCATTGCGGGGACAGCGCGAGCTGGTCGAGCGGGGCGAACTTCGAGGCCTCCTCCAGGCGGCGCTTGATGTCGTCCTTCTTCTCGAGTTCGCCGACCTTCGAGGTGACGAGACCGACCACGACGACCTTGTTGCCCTTGGGCAGGAAGCGCAGCGGCTCGAAGCCGCCGGCGCGCTCGCTGTCATACTCCAGGAAGTAGCCGTCGTAGTTGGTGTTGGCGAGCATGGTCTCGGCCACCGGCTCGTAGCCGCCCGAGGAGATCCAGGTCGAGCGGAAATTGCCGCGGCAGACGTGGGTCGTGATCGTCATGTCGGCGGGCCGCTCGGCGATCGCGTAGTTGATGATGCGCGAATAGATCTGCTGCAGGCCATCGGGATTGTCGCCACGCTCCCTGGCCTTCTGCAATTCGTCCTGCGAGCACAGATAGGCCCACACGGTGTCGTCGAACTGCAGATAGCGGCAGCCGGCGTCGTAGAACGCCTTCACGGCCTTGCGATAGGTCTTGCCGAGATCCTCGTAGAAGGCGTCGAGATCGGGATAGACGTCCTTGGAGATCGACTTGCGGCCGCCACGGAAGTGCAGCACGGCCGGCGACGGGATCGTCATCTTCGCCGTCACATGCGCGGTGTCGGCGTGCTTCTTCAGAAAGCGGAAATGGTCGAGCATCGGATGATCGGTCGGGAAGTCGAGCTTGCTGATCACGCGCACCGCGTCATGACGGGTCTGCACGCCCGTGAACTGGATGCCGGTGTCGGGATGGAACAGCTCGCAGCCAGTCAGCTTGGCGAGGAAGTCGAAATGCCACCAGGAGCGGCGGAACTCGCCATCGGTCGCAAGCTTCAGGCCGGTCGAGGCCTGGCGGTGCACGACCTTCTCGATCTCCATGTCCTCGATCTTTCGGAGATCGTCGGCCGAGATCTCGCCCTTCTCGAGTTTGGCGCGGGCTTCCTTGATCTTCTGGGGCCGCAAGAGGCTGCCGACTTCGTCGGCGCGGAATGGGGGCTTGGTGCGTTGCATGTGCTCACTCCTTGGAAGGCGTCGATTCGTTGGATAGACTTGTTGGGCCGGTTGCGATCTGCCTTGGCGTGCGATCCGGGCAAAGCGTCATGGACGGGTCCATCCCCTACCCCGTATCCGATCGGTATACAATTCCGTTGGAACGGGGAGCTTGGCCCGGTCCCCCGCCACACCACTCGCCTGGGCTGCCAGAAATCATCCAGGGGTGATTTTGCGACCGTCTCCGGGTGGGGCGAGGCGGAAGGGCCGGGTTGCCCTTTGTCGGCGCTTCACGATCGTTCCCTGCGATGACGAATCCTGCATACCAATGTGGCAAAGGCGGCGCGACACACCGCAATCGACTCCCGCACCGCGTGCGTGAACCATATCACAACTGCAACTGAAGATGACGCTGCCCGGCTGTCGTCGAGCCGGTTGATCGGGTCAATGCGCCGCCGCGCTCGCAACCCCCAGATGCCGCTCAAGCGGCGCCGGATCGGCCTTCAGCGCGCTCGACGGGGCATCATGCACGATAGTGCCGCGCTCCAGGATGACGACGCGGTCGGCCAGCGCGAGCAGCTTCTGCGCGTGCTGCTCGACAATGATGGAGCACAGCCCGCCGGCCCGGCTGATGGTGCCGATCGCGGCCAGCAGCTCCTCGACGATGATCGGCGCCAGGCCCTCGGTCGGCTCGTCCAGCAGCAGCACCTTCGGGTTCAGGGTCAGCGCGCGGCCGATCGCCAGCATCTGCTGCTCGCCGCCCGACAGCTGGTTGCCGAAATTGTTGCGGCGCTCCTTCAGCCGCGGAAACATCTGGTAGACGCGCTCGACCGTCCAGGGGCCGGGCTGCGCCACCGCGGTCATGTTTTCCTCCACCGTGAGCGAGCGGAAGATGTTGCGCTCCTGCGGCACCCAACCGATGCCGGCACGGGCGCGCTGATCGGCGCGCAGGCTCGTGATGTCGGTGCCCGCCAAGGCCAGCTTGCCGGAGAAGCGGCGGGTGACACCGACGATGGAATTGATCAGCGTCGTCTTGCCGGTGCCGTTGCGGCCGAGCAGCGCCAGCACCTGTCCCTCGGGCAGCTTGAGCGACATGTTCGGCAGCACGACCGCCTGACCGTAGCCGGCGCGCAGGTTCTCGATGGTCAGCAGATCGGTCATCACGCAGCCTCGCCGAGATAGACCGCCTTGACCTGCGGATCGCGCGCGACCTCGTCCGGCGTGCCTTCGACCAGCAGAGCGCCGGAGACCAGGACCGAGATGCGGTCGGCGAAGGAGAAGACGAGATCCATGTCGTGCTCGATCAGCAGCACCGTCACATCGCGCGGCAGCGCGGCGACGGCGGCGAGAATGTCCTTGCGCTCGCCCTCGGGCACGCCGGCGGCGGGCTCGTCGAGCAGCAGCACGCGGGGCTTGGCGGCGATCGCGACGGCGATCTCGAGCAGGCGCTGCTTGCCATAGGGCAAGGTCGAGGTACGATCATTCATCACGTCGAGCAGGCGGAAGCTCTCCAGCGTCTCGGCGATCTCGGCATTGATGTCGTCGCGCGTGCCCATGCGCCGCCACCAATTGCCGCCGCCGCCGAGGCGCTCGGACACGGCAAGCCCGATGGTCTCCAGCGGCGTCAGGTCCGGATAGAGCTGATTGATCTGGAAGGTGCGCGACAGGCCGCGCAGCACGCGCTTGTGCACCGGCAGGTCGGTGATGTCCTGGCCTTCGAGCAGGATGCGCCCCGCGCTCGGCTCCAGCACGCCGGTCAGTTGATTGATCACGGTCGTCTTGCCGGCGCCGTTCGGGCCGATCAGCGCGTGGCGCGCGCCCGGCACGATCTGCAGCGACAGGTCGCGGGTGACGTGAAGGCCGCCGAAATGCTTGTCGAGGCCGCGGGTTTCCAATGCGTAGGTCATGGCGCCTCGTTATCGGTGAGGGCCACCGCGGCCTTGCGGCCGGCGATCTGGCGCAGGATGAGGTTGGGCAACCACAGCGCATAGGCGTGGATGCGGTGGCGGCCCACCAGCACGATGACGACGAGCACGAGGCCGATCCAGAACATCCAGTATTGCGGCGTGATCCACTGGAACAGCTCCTGCAGCATCCGGAACACGGCGGCGCCGATCAGCCCGCCATAGAGATAGCCGGAGCCGCCGATGACCAGCATCAGCACCAGGTCTGCGGAGCGCTCGAACGAGAACACGTCGAGCGAGGCCAGTGCCGTGGTCTGCGTGAACAGCGCCCCGGCAATGCCAGCATAGAACGCCGCGACCGTGTAGATCGCGATCAGGCGCTTGTTGACGGGAATGCCGACGGCGGCGGCGCGCAGCGGATTGTTCTTGATCGCGCGCAGCGACAGGCCGAACGGCGAGTGCACGATCGTCCGCGCCAGCAGGAACAGCACGAACAGCACCGCAAGCGCATAGAAGAACCCGGTCTTGCCGAACATGTCGAAGGCGAACACGCCGAAGATCGGCTGGATGTCGATGCCCTGGAGACCGTCGGTGCCGCCGGTGATGTTGGAAAAGCGCTCCGCCAGCGCCTCCATCAGGAGCGCGATGCCGAGCGTCACCATCAGTCGCGTCAGGTCGACACCGCGGATGACCAGGAAGCTGGTGGCGAAGCCAAGCACAGTGGCGGCAAGTCCCGCCACGATCAGCGCCAGCACCGGCTCATTGATGATGCCATGCACCGAGAGCAGGCCCGCGCAATAGGCCCCGACGCCGAAGAAGGCCGCGTGCCCGAGCGAGACGATGCCGGCGTAACCGAGGATCAAGTCGAGCGACAGAGCGAACAGCGCCAGCCGCAGGATCTCGGTCATGATCAGGTAGCGCGATGGAAACGCGAGGCCAACCGCCAGCACGACGATCCAGAAGGCGAACTCGCTCCAGTGCCAGCGGCCGTGCTGCCTGGCGTGAAATCCGACCTCGGTTTGTGCATTCGTCGTCATGCGATCCTCACCGCGTCGCCGTGCGACCGAACAGGCCGTTCGGGCGCCAGATCAGGATCACGATCATGATGGTGTAGATGACGAAAGGGCCAAGCTTCGGCACGTAATATTTGCCGGCAACGTCGCCGATGCCGAGCAGCAGCGAGGCCAGGAACGGCCCGGTGATCGAGGACGAGCCGCCCACGGTGACCACAATCAGGAAGTAGATCATGAACTTGAGCGGGAAATACGGATCGAGGCCGAGGATCTCGGCGCTGAGCGCGCCGCCGAGGCCGGCCAGTCCGCAGCCGAACGCGAAGGTGAAGGCGAACACCTGCGGCACGTTGATGCCGAGGCCGCTCGCCGCGCGCGGATCATCGACCGCGGCGCGCAGCCGGCTGCCGAACCGCGTCTTGGAGAGCACCAGCTGCAGCCCCACTGTGAGCAGGCCGCAGATCACGATGATCATCAGCCGGTAGCGGCCGATGCCGACGCCGAAGACGTCGAACTGGCCCTGCAGCACGTCCGGCAGCTTGATGAAGATTCGCGAGGAGCCCATGATGTAGTCGACAGCGGCCACCGTCATGAAGACGAGTCCGATCGAGAACAGCACCTGGTCGAGATGGCTGCGCGCATAGAGATGCTGATAGAGTGTCCGCTCCAGCAGCGCGCCGATCATGGCGCTCGCGACGAAGGCCAGCGGCAGCGCTGCGAAGAACGGCCATCCCATTCGGTTGACGAGCACGGCGCAGACATAGCCGCCGGCCATGGCGAAGGCGCCGTGGGCGAGGTTGACGAAGTTCATCAGGCCGAGCGTCACGGCGAGCCCGCAGGCCAGCACGAACAGCAGCATGCCGTAAGCGACGCCGTCGAACAGGTTGGTGAGGATGGCGGTCATGGAGTCGAGTTTCAGTCCCCGGTCATCCCTTCATCCGAAGGGCATGCATACAACGCTTGCTCGGTCTGCGCCTCTCCCGCTTGCGGGGGAGGTCGGATCGCATCGGAACGATGTGATCCGGGTGGGGGAAATCTCTCCACACGACGCGTGTGCCGTGGGGTGCCCCCACCCCAGCCCTCTCCCGCAGGCGGGGGAGGGAGCGCACGGTCCGTGCGCGCTTGAGATGACGCCTATCGCGTCACTTCTTGGCCTTGCCCGGATCCTTGACGGCGTCGAAGGTCTGGAACTCGACGTTGTAGAGCTCGCCGTCGACCTTCTCGACCTTGCGGATGTAGACGTTCTGAACGATGTCGCGCGTCTCCGGATCGATCGAGATGGGACCGCGCGGGCTCTCCCAGGCCATGCCCTTCATCGCAGCAATCAGGGAATCGCCGTCGGTCTTGCCACCGGTCTTCTTCAGCGCCTCGTAGATCAGATGGATGCCGTCGTAGCCACCGACCGCCATGAAGCCTGGACGGCTGTTGAACGCCTTCTTGTAGGCCGCGACGAACTCCTTGTTCTTCGCCGACGGATGCGCCGCCGAATAGATGTGCGCGGTGACGGCGCCGAGCACGGCGTCGCCCATGTCGTTGAGCAGGTCGTCGTCGGTGACGTCACCCGGTCCGATCACCTTGATGCCGCTCTTGTCGAGGCCGCGCTCGGCATATTGCTTCATGAAGTTGCCGCCCTGGCCGGCCGGCACGAACACGAACATGGCGTCCGGCTTGGCGTCCTTCATGCGCTGCAGGAAGGGAGCGAAGTCGGGATTCGCCAGCGGAACCTTGATTTCCTCGACGATCTCGCCGCCGCCGGCGGTGAAATGCTCCTTGAACGAGGCCAGCGCGTCGTTGCCCGGCGCGTAGTCCGAGGTCAGGGTGGCGACCTTCTTGATGCCGTTCTTGACCGCCCAGTCGCCGATGATGGTGGAGGACTGCGGCAGGGTGAAGCTGGTGCGGACGATGTACGGCGACTTCTCGGTGATGATGGAGGTGCCGGCGGCCATGACGACTTCCGGAATCTTGCCCTGGGTGGCAAGCGGCGCGGCGGCGAAAGCCGCCGGCGTCACGCCGAAGCCGGCGATCACGTTGACCTTGTCGTTGACGATCAGCTCCTGCGCCAGACGCTTGGTGTTGTCGGGCAGCGCGGCGTCGTCCTTGAGGATGACCTGGATCTTCTTGCCGGCGACGGTGTCGCCGTTCTGCTGCATGTAGAGCTTGATGGCATTGTCGATCTGCTTGCCGGTCGACGCCTGGCCACCGGTCATCGGCAAGATCAAGCCGATCTTGAATGCGTCTTCGGCCCGCGCCGCACCGGACGCGAGCGCAGCCGCGGCAAGAGCCGCACTGGCGAGCGTCAGTGTCTTGCTTCGCACGAACATTGAAACTACCTCCCTGGTCGGATCAGGACCGGAGCCCCCGGCCATTGTTGTCTTAACCGTGCGATCTCGTTCACGATATCGCGGGCGCATCGCTGCGGACTCGGGACCCCATTGTCAATGGCGATCATGGGAGGCTTCGTGAACGGTAGGTTTCCGCAACGGACCACCAATCCGTGATTGGTATATTAGTACCGGCATCATCGAACGGCCAAATTTTACCAATTGATGGCAAATCGTTAGGGTCCGGGCCGCGGGTCGCCCGCAGCACGAAAGGTCCTCCGTCAATGCCGGCTAGACGCCACCCCCGGACCAGGCTCTTTCCGGCCGCAACGATGCTTCTGGCCGTGGCCGGGCCGATCCTCGCCGGCTGCTCGTCGATCAATGAGAAGGTCGGCGCGGGGATGGGAGATCTGATGCCGCAATGGGCCGGCGGCCTGCCGGCCGGTGCGCCGCCCCGTCCAGGAACCCCGGAATACGACCGTTTCATGCAGGAGCGCGAGCGGCAGCGGCAGATGCCGGCCGCCGAACGCGACAAGGAGACGCAGTCGAACGCCAACGCGCAGGCGACCGTCCCCGGCCGCTGACGCGCGGTCGCGACATCAATCCATGAAGACGACGGTCTTGCGGCCGTTGAGGATGACGCGATCCTCGAGGTGATAGCGGATCGCCCGCGCCAGCACGCGCCGCTCGATGTCGCGGCCCTTGCGCACGAGGTCCTCCGGCGTGTCGCGATGGCTGATGCGCTCGACATCCTGGTCGATGATCGGACCCTCGTCGAGATCCCGGGTCACGTAATGAGCTGTGGCGCCGATCAGCTTGACGCCGCGCTCATAGGCCTGGTGATAGGGTTTTGCGCCCTTGAAGCCCGGCAGGAACGAATGATGGATGTTGATGCAGCGGCCCGACAGGCTCGCCGACATCTCGTCCGACAGGATCTGCATGTAGCGCGCCAGCACGACGAGATCGGTCTTCGTCTCATCGACCAGCTTCAGGATCGCCTGCTCCTGGTCGCGCTTGGTGTCCTTGGTCACCGGCATGTGGTGGAACGGGATGTCGCCGAAATCGAGCCCGGCATAGGTCTCGCGCGGATGGTTGGAGACGATGGCGGTCGGAATCATCGCGAGGTCACGGGTGCGCCAGCGATAGAGGATGTCGACCAGACAATGGTCGAACTTCGACACCAGCAGCATCACCCGGCGCTGCCCGGCGCGGTCGCGCATCTGCCAGTCCATCGCAAAGCGCTCGGCGATCGCGGCGAAGCCGGTCTGCAGCGCCGGCAGGTTGACGGCGAGATCGGCGGCCGTGAACACCACCCGCATGAAGAAGTGCCCCGTCTCGAAGTCGCCGAACTGCTGGGCATCGAGGATGTTCTGGCCGTTATGGGCGAGGAAGGTGGAGACGGCCGAGACGATCCCGGGACGATCCGGGCAGGACAGGGTCAGGACATACTGGTGGTCGGACATGGCGATGACGTACCGGGCGGATGATGTGAGGATGAATGATGCGGCAGGCTTGGCGCCCGTTCGGGCCCTGCTCTATCACCCTCCACGCCCTTGCGCCAACGCTCGGCGCGGGGGCAGGATGAACAAAACATCAACTCTCAAACTTCGAGCATCGCCATGGCTGACAGGCTGACCGGCAACCGCATCCTGATCCTGGAAACCCGCGAGGAGGCGCAGTTCTCGCGGCTGCTCGCCGAGCAAGGCGCCGACGTGCTGCAATGTCCGATGTTCACGATCCAGGATGCGCCGGACCCCGCGCCGATCGAAGCCTGGATCCGCCGCTGCATCGAGCGGCCGTTGGATGATCTCGTGCTGATGACCGGCGAAGGTCTGCGGCGGTTGATGACGGTGGTGCGGAGAATCGGGCTCGAGACCGAATTCATCGCGGCGCTTCGCAAGGCCCGCAAGTTCACCCGCGGCCCCAAGCCGGGCCGCGCCTTGCGCGAGCTCGGGCTCGAGCCGCAGGTCACGACCGAGAAGCCGACGTCGGAAGGCGTCGCCGAATTGTTGGCGCGCTTCGACCTCAAAGGCCACCGGCTCGGCCTCCAGCTCTATCCCGACAAGGATCATGCGGCGCTGATCGGCGCCATCGCGGCCGCGGGCGCCGAGGTCGATCCGGTGCTGCCCTACGTCTACGACGCCAAGGCCGCGGATGCGAACATCCTCACCGCGATCGACGAGATGATCGCCGGCAAGGTCGACGCGATCGCGCTGACGAGCTCGGGCCAGCCGCGGCGGCTGTTCGACGTCGCCAAGGCACATGGCGTCGAAGACCGCCTGCGCCAGGGACTGGCGCGCACGCCGATCGCCTCCGTGGGGCCTGTGGTCACCGAGGAGCTGCATGCCCATGGCGTTGCGCCGACGATCACGCCCGCGGGCGAGGCCTATTTCATGAAACCGCTGATCTCGGCCATGGCGGTGACGCTCAGTGGAAAGCCGCCGCGGACGGCGACGAGCTGAACGGCCCGGAACTCAATCGAAGTAGGACGGCGCGTGTGCGATCGTCGCATTCTGCACGATATCGTGGTTGATCCAGAGCTGCGCCCCCTCGGCCCGAACGACGGCATCGACGCGCGCCATCGATCGTTGCGACTGCTCCGCATCGGCGTTCATGGTCGGCACGCGGCGATGCTCCATGTTGTAGCGGTCATGCGCAACGTCGCCTGACAGCAGGATCGGCCCGGTGTTCGCGAGCCGGACCAGCAGCGAACTGTGCCCTGGCGTATGTCCTGAGGTCGCGATCACACGGATCGAACCATCACCGAACATGTCATGGTCTCCGTCCATCAGTTCGACCTTTGCCTGCCTCAGGCATTCGTAAAGCAAAGGCACATAGCCATGCTGTCGATAGTCGGGACCGAACATCGCCCGATGCTCGTCCCGCTGGATGTGCCACGTGGCATGCGCGAACAGCCGCGCATTGCCGACATGGTCGAAATGCGCATGAGACAGAATGACCGTCGCCACATCCTCGGGCACAAGTCCGATATCGGCGAGTTGGCTGACGATCGGGCGCGCAACGACGCCCCTGATGCCGTGGGCGATGATCCGGCCGCCGGCCTCCTCTGCGATCGTATCCTCGATGCCCGTGTCCCACATGATCCAGGCGCCGCCACGACGGATCAGGTAGGCATTGCAGCTCAACGTGACCTGTTCGCCCTCCCACTGTCCTGGCGTATAGACCGATCGATCTGGCGCGACCGCGAGCCCGGCATCCAGCACGTAGAGCC
The DNA here is from genome assembly GCF_032381235.1 of Bradyrhizobium sp. SZCCHNR1053. Classification (NCBI taxonomy): domain Bacteria; kingdom Pseudomonadati; phylum Pseudomonadota; class Alphaproteobacteria; order Hyphomicrobiales; family Nitrobacteraceae; genus Bradyrhizobium; species Bradyrhizobium sp. SZCCHNR1053. Next base: position 82,942 of record NZ_JAUHJM010000007.1, on the reverse strand, counting down.
GATCGATGGTGCCGGCGGGTCCTGCTGAAACTGACATGGGAGATCTCCCGGATTTGCTCGTCTCAGATGCCTTGTCCACCCGAGACTTCGATCCGCTGCGCGTTGACCCAGCGATTGTCCTCCGACAGCAGGCTCGCGATCATCGGCCCGATGTCGTCGGGCAGGCCGGCGCGGCCGAGCGCGGTGATGTCCGCAAACACCTTGTTGATCTCGGGATTGTCGCGAACTACCCCGCCGCCGAAATCGGTCTCGATCGCGCCGGGCGCCACCGTGTTGACCGCGATCCTGCGGCCCCCCAATTCCTTCGCCATGTAACGGGTCAGCACCTCGACCGCGCCTTTGACCGCCGCATAGGCGGCGTAACCGGGAAACGACGTACGGGTCAGGCCGGAGGACAGGTTGACGATGCGGCCGCCATCGGCGAGCAATGGCAGCAATGTCTGCGTCAGGAAATAGACGCCCTTGAAATGGACGTCGACCAGGCGATCGAATTGCGCCTCAGTGGTCTGGCCGATCAAGGCATAGTCGCCATGGCCGGCATTGTTGACGAGATGGTCAAACGTCTCTCGGCCCCAGGTCTCGCGCAACGCGGTCCGCAGCCGCTCGGCAAACGACATGAAACCTGCGACGTCACCGGTGTCCAGTTGCAAGGCGACAGCCTTGCGGCCCAGCGCAGCGATCTCCGCCATGACCGCGTGAGCGTCGTCCACTCTGGACTGGTAGGTGAGGACGACGTCGCCACCGCGGCGGGCGATGTTGAGCGCGGCGTTGCGGCCGAGGCCTCGGCTCGAACCGGTCACGAGAGCAATCTTGGTCATGGTCTGAACTCCTGCGGTCTTGACCACCCCGATATCGACCAGGCGCGCGCGCCTTTGTTGCCGGAAGCTCGCCGCTTCTTGCCTAATCCTCCAAAATGCGGTGCATCGCCGGCGTCGACCGGTTAGGCTCGGACCATGATGAGCACGCTCCTTCACGCCGTGGGCCGCCACGCCGAAGCCCATGCCGACGGTGCCGGTATTGGCCAAACACCAATCCCGGGCCTGATGACCGTACGGGCGACCGCGCCCAGCGGCCTCCTCTACGCGATCTCGCGGCCGCTGGTCTGCCTCGTCGTGCAGGGGAGCAAGCATGTCACGATGGGCGGCCAGGGCTTCGGCTTTTCCGCTGGGGATTCGCTGTTGATCACGGCCGACGTGCCGACCGTCAGCCAGATCACGCGCGCAAGCATCGCGGCGCCCTATCTCTCGCTCGTGCTCGAGCTCGATCCGGCGATTCTCACCGATCTCTCGGCACAGATGGATGACGCCGGCGGAGACGACCAAACGCCGGTCCGAGTCGACCCGACCGATCGCGAGGTGGCCGACGCTGCACTACGTCTGATGCGCTTGCTCGATCGTCCGGAATCGATACCGGTGCTGCGGGGACAGTTGTTGCGCGAGATGCACTACTGGCTGTTGACCGGCCGGCATGGAACGGCGATCCGTCGTCTCGGCTGGCCGGATGGCCACGCGCAGCGTATCGCACGCGCAGTGGCCGTGCTGCGCACCGAGTTTGCACGGCCCTTGCGGGTCGAGCAATTGGCGGCCGTCGCGGGCATGAGCCCGTCGTCATTCCACCAGCACTTCCGCAGCCTCACCTCACTGTCGCCGCTCCAGTTCCAGAAGCAGCTTCGGCTGATCGAGGCGCGACGGCTTATGCTGGCGGAGGGCATGACCGCAGGCAGCGCGGCCTTTGCCGTCGGCTATGAGAGTGTGCCGCAGTTCACGCGCGAATACGGCCGGATGTTCGGCTCGTCGCCGGTGCGCGAGATCAAGGCGGTGCGCAGCAAGATAGGGGCTGTGCAAGGAGCCGCCGAGGGACGCGCGGCCGAATGACAGGGGGTCGCGGAGCAAGTCAGCGTCTCACGTTCGGTCCTGGACGGCTTCGACGCTGCCGCGGCTCGCAAGGACGGACGTTACTCTGCGCCATGCCCCGTCTCCTTGAGGAACGACTGATACGCACGCGCGAGGCCGTCCTGAAGCGAAGTCGTGGCGCGCCAGCCCAGCTTCGCGAGCCGTGACACGTCGAGCAGCTTGCGCGGCGTGCCGTCGGGCCTTGAGGTATCGAAGCCGATGGCTCCTGTGTAGCCGACGGCCGCTGCAACGACGCGCGCGAAATCGGCGATCGTGATGTCCTCGCCGGTGCCGATGTTGACCAGCTCCGAATCCGAATAGGTCTTCATCAGATGCACGCAGGCATCCGCCATGTCGTCGACATAAAGGAATTCGCGGCGCGGCGTGCCGGTGCCCCAGACCACGACCTCGCCGGCACCCGCAAGCCTGGCCTCGTGGAAGCGGCGGATCAGCGCCGCGACGACGTGGCTGTATTCAGGATGGTAGTTGTCGCCGGGACCATAGAGATTGGTCGGCATCACGTTGATGAAGTCGGCGCCGTACTGGCTGCGATAGGCCTCGACCATCTTGATGCCGGCGATCTTGGCGATCGCATAGGGCTCGTTGGTCGGCTCCAGCGGCCCGGTCAGCATGGCGTCCTCGCGCAACGGCTGGGGGGCGAGCTTGGGATAGATGCAGGAGGAGCCGAGAAACATCAGCTTCTCGGCGCCGTTCACATGCGCGGCGTGGATGACATTGGCAGCAATCGCGATGTTGTCGTAAATGAACTCGGCGCGCAGCGTGTTGTTGGCGACGATGCCGCCGACCTTCGCCGCGGCGAGGAACACGACCTGCGGCCTGGCGCGGGCAAACCAGGCGAACACGGCCGCCTGATCGCGCAGATCGACCTCGCTGCGCGGCACCGTCAGCAGCTCGACGCCTTCGCTCGCCAGCCGCCGCACCAGCGCGCTGCCGACCATGCCGCGATGGCCCGCGACGAAGACACGCTTGCCGCCGAGATCAAACGGCGTTGCCAATGCTCGCCTCCCGCCGCGCGGCGCACAGATCGCTGGCGACCATTTCCTTGACCAGCTCGGCGAAGCTCGTCCTCGGTTTCCAGCCGAGCTTGTCGCGCGCCTTGCTGCAATCGCCGATCAAGAGGTCGACCTCGGTCGGGCGGAAATAGGTCGAGTCGATCCGCACCACCACCTTGCCGGACTTGGCGTCGATCCCGGTCTCCTCGACCCCCTCGCCGCGCCATTCGATGCGGCGATCGACCTCGGCGAAGGCGAGCTCGACCAGCTCGCGCACCGAATGGGCCTCACCGGTCGCCAGCACGAAATCGTCGGGCGTATCGGCCTGCAGGATGCGATGCATGCCCTCGACATAGTCGCGCGCATGGCCCCAGTCGCGCTTGGCCTCGAGATTGCCGAGATAGATCGTCTCCTCCAGGCCGATCTCGATGCGGGCGACGCCGCGGGTGATCTTGCGGGTCACGAAGGTCTCGCCACGGATCGGGCTCTCATGGTTGAACAGGATGCCGTTGCAGGCGAACATCCCATAGGCCTCGCGATAGTTCACGGTGATCCAGTAGCCATAGAGCTTGGCGCAGCCGTAGGGCGAGCGCGGATAGAACGGCGTGGTCTCTCGCTGCGGGATCTCCTGCACCAGACCGTACAGCTCCGAGGTCGAGGCCTGGTAGAAGCGCGTCTGCTTCTCCATGCCGAGAATGCGAATGGCTTCCAACAAGCGCAGAACCCCGAGCGCATCGGCATTGGCCGTGTATTCCGGGCTCTCGAAGCTGACGCCGACATGGCTCTGGGCGGCGAGATTGTAGATCTCGTCGGGGCGGATCTGCTGCACCAGCCGGATCAGGTTGGTGGAATCGGTCATGTCGCCGTAATGCAGCAGGAACGGCACGTTGCCTTCGTGCGGATCCTGGTAAAGATGATCGACCCGCGCGGTATTGAAGGATGACGACCGCCGCTTGATGCCGTGCACGGTGTAGCCGAGGCCGAGCAGATATTCGGCCAAATAAGCGCCATCCTGGCCGGTGACGCCCGTAATCAGCGCCACGCGACCGCTGCAATCCTGCCCCGCCATACTCACTCCAACACCGTCTCGGCCCTTCAAGGCCGGAGTTCCCGGTGAGCAGTCCACAGCCGAGGCCGCGGGTCAAGCTCAACGACGAACCAGCGCCGGATAGACCCTGAAGGGGCCTGCGAAAAGCGGAATCTAATCCCCGTAACAGCGCAGGCTGTCGAGATCGATGACCGTCACTCCGCCATATTCCACGCGCAGCAGGCCTTCGCGCTCCAGCGTCTTCAGGCATTGATTGGCATTCTGCCGCGACAGGCCCGAGAGCGCTCCGATCTCCTCCTGGGTGATCTCCAGGTGACGGGTCGTATTCGGGTAGAGGATCGGATTGAACAGCGAAGCGATGCTGCGGGCGAGCCGCGCCGTCGCATCCAGCGTGCGGCCGACCTCGACCAGGCCGATGAACTGGCCGAGCCGCTCGTTGAGCTGGGTGACGAGGAAGCGGTTGAAGCCGACGCTGTTCTCGAACAGCCACATGAAGGTCGGCCGCTCCATCAGCGCGACGCGCGTATCGCGCAGCGCCACGACATCATAGCGGCGCGGCTCGTTCTTCAGCACGCTGCCCTCGCCGAACCAGGCGCCCGCCGACATGCCGGCGAAGGTGGTGGCCTTGCCGCCGCGTGACACCGTGCTCATGCGTGCCAGACCGGTGACGATGCCGGTCCAGTATTCGAACGGGTCGCCGCGAACGAAGATGTGCTCGTTGGCCGCATAGGAACGCTCGACGATGCCGGACGAGGCGGTGTCGATTTCCTCGGGCTTCAAATGGCGGGACCATGGCGCGATGCGCAGAAGGGTATCGGAAGAGATCAAGCCGTCATCTCGTCTCGTGGAAGCTCGCGGCGACCATATTGCATCGCAACAATCCTGCGGTGAAATTTGCCTGGGAAATGTCAGGCGCAAGACAGTTCCTGATAGCGCTTTCCCCTATCGAGGACCACCGCCTTCGACTCGCGCATCCTGGGACGGGATGACGCGCGCCTGAGATGCGGCAAAATGCACCCGCTCGGGTGGCCCGTCATTCGTCGGATGGCGCGGAACCGATGCCCGGGATAGGATTGCAACCGATGCGACGAACTCAACGTCGCACGACACAATGCCTGAAGAGCGCGCCAAGCGCCGAAGACAGTTCGGGAGGACGACTTGGACTATACGTTGGAAGCGCGCGGAGTCTCGCTGCGTTTCGGTGGGGTGAGAGCCCTGACCGACGTCAGCTTCGGCGTGCGCGAAGGCGAGCTGTTCTCGATCATCGGCCCCAACGGCGCCGGCAAGACCTCGATCGTCAACTGCATCTCCGGCCGCTACAAGCCGACCGAGGGCCGCCTGTTCCATCGCGGCCGCGACATCACCGGCCTGCCGCCGAGCGCGCGCGCCAACATCGGCATCGGCCGCACCTTCCAGAACCTCGCGCTGTTCCACCACATGAGCGTGCTCGACAACATCATGGTCGGGCGGCATCACCTTTTGAAGAACAACTTCCTCACCGGCTCGCTCTATTGGCTCACCGGCGCACGGCGGGAGGAGCTGAAGCATCGGGAGAAGGTCGAGCAGATCATCGACTTCCTCGACCTGCAGTCGGTGCGCAAGGCGCCGGCCGGCACCCTCTCCTACGGTTTGCGCAAGCGCGTCGAGCTGGCGCGCGCGATGGCGCTCGAGCCGCATCTCATCCTTCTCGACGAGCCGATGGCCGGCATGAACTTCGAGGAGAAGGAGGACATGGCGCGCTACATCGTCGACCTCAACGAGGAATTCGGCATGACGGTCGTGATGATCGAGCACGACATGGGCGTGGTCATGGACATCTCCCATCGCGTCATGGTGCTCGATTTCGGCCGCAAGATCGCCGAAGGCGACCCAGCCGCCGTGCTCGCCGATCCCCACGTCAAGCGCGCCTATCTCGGCGAGGAGGACGAGCTGCTGGTCGATCCCGACGAGGCGCCGTCCATCGCGGAGGACGCGGCATGATGGACTATGCAGGGCGCGTCCGGCAGGCCGACACCTATCCGAAGCTGCTGCGCCTCAATGCAAGCGAGCACGGCAAGGAGATTGCGCTGCGCGAGAAGAATCTCGGGCTGTGGAGGACCTTCACCTGGGTCGACTACCAGGCGCGGGTGCGCGACTTCGCGCTCGGCATGGTCGAGCTCGGGCTCGGCAAGGACGATGTGGTCGGAATCATCGGCGACAACCGGCCGGACTGGGTCGCGGCCGAAATCGCGACCCACGCGATCCGGGCCTTGAGCCTGGGCCTCTATCGCGATGTGCTCGATGACGAGGCGGCCTATCTCTTGAACTATGGCGAGGCGCGGCTGGTCTTCGCCGAGGACGAGGAGCAGGTCGACAAGCTCTTGAACCTCGCCGACCGCGTGCCGGTGCTCAAGCACATCGTCTATTCCGATCCGCGCGGCATGCGCAAATATGACGATCCCCGGCTGCTGCCGGCCGACAAGCTCGCCGAGCTCGGCCGCAACAGAGCGGCGCGCGAGCCCGGCCTCTACGACCACATGGTCGATGCGACAAACGGCGATGACGTCGCGATCCTCTGCACCACCTCGGGCACGACATCGCATCCCAAGCTCGCGATGCTCTCGGCGGCGCGCGTGCTGAAACACTGCGCCACCTATCTCAGCTTCGATCCCAAAGGCCCCAACGATGAATACGTCTCGGTGCTGCCGCTGCCCTGGATCATGGAACAGGTCTATGTGCTCGGCAAAGGTCTGCTCTGCCGGATGAAGGTCAACTTCGTCGAAGAGCCGGATACGATGATGAACGACTTCCGCGAGATCGCGCCGACCTTCGTGCTGTTCGCACCAAGGGTGTGGGAGCAGATCGCGGCCGACGTTCGTGCCGCCGTCATGGACGCCTCGCCGCTGAAGCAGCGGCTCTATCATCTGGGCATGTCGACCGGCCTCGCCGCGCTGGAGAAGGGTCAGCATTCGAGCTTTGCCGATCTGCTGCTGTTCCGTGCGCTGCGCGACCGGCTCGGCTTCACCCGGCTACGTTCGGCCGCCACCGGCGGCGCCGCGCTCGGGCCCGACACGTTCAAGTTCTTCCGCGCCATGGGCGTGCCCCTGCGCACGCTCTACGGCCAGACCGAGCTGCTGGGGGCCTACACGCTGCACCCCGACGACAAGGTCGATCCCGACACGACCGGCGTGCCGATGTCCCAGGACATCGAGATCAAGATCGACCAGCCCGACAGCCAGGGCATCGGCGAGATCCTGGTGCGCCACCCGAACATGTTCTTGGGCTACTACAAGAACCCGGAGGCCTCGACCGCCGACGTCAAGGACGGTTGGATGCACTCGGGCGACGCCGGCTATTTCAACCGAGAGAAGCAACTCGTCGTCATCGACCGCATCAAGGATCTCGCCGAGACCGCACGCGGCGAACGCTTCTCGCCGCAATATATCGAGAACAAGCTGAAATTCTCGCCCTACATTGCGGAAGCCGTCGTGCTCGGTGCCGGCCGCGAGCATCTGGCGGCGATGATCTGCATCCGCTACTCGATCATCTCGAAATGGGCGGAGAAGAACCGCATCGCGTTCACCACCTACTCCGATCTCGCCTCGCGCAACGAGGTCTATGCGCTGCTGCAGCGGGAAGTGGAAACGGTCAACGCGACCTTGCCCCCGGCGCAGCGCATCGCCCGCTTCCTCCTGCTCTACAAGGAGCTCGACGCCGACGACGGCGAGCTGACCCGCACCCGCAAAGTCCGCCGCAGCGTCATCAACGAGAAATACGCCGGCATCATCGACGGGATCTATGGCGGCAAGCCGGACATCCCGGTGGACACCATCATCCGCTTCCAGGACGGCACCACCCAGCGCATCCGCACCACGCTGAAGGTCGTCGACCTCGGCGACCATGGACCCATGGCGGAGGCCGCGGAGTGATGAGTCTTCCGTCACATGAGATCGTCATGCGCGGGCTCGACCCGCGCATCCATCCTATTGCGAAAATCTCTGATGCGATGGATCGCCGGGTCAAGCCCGGCGATGACGAGTGAGACCGATCATGAACACCGCCTTCCTCCTCCAACTCCTCGTCAACGGCCTCGTGGTCGGCACGCTCTACGGCGTGGTCGCGATGTCTTTCGTGCTGATCTACAAGGCGACGCAGGTCGTCAATTTCGCGCAAGGCGAGCTGCTCCTGATCGGCGCCTGGGTGTGCTGGGCATTGCTGACGAAATATCAAGTGCCTTTCTGGGTGGGCATGCCGCTCACGCTGGTCTTCATGTTCGCGTTCGGCATCGCGATCCAGGTCGTGATCCTCCGGCCGATGATCGGCGAGCCCATCATCTCCGTCATCATGGTCACGATCGGTCTGTCGACCGTGTTCCAGGCGGCGCTGAAATGGATGTTCGGCGTCAACCCGCAGCCGTTCCCGCCGGTGTTCGCCAGCACGTCCGTCGACCTGTTCGGACTGCAAATCCAAACGGTCTACGTCATGAGCCTCGTGGTGTCGGTCCTGATGATGCTTGGCATGGCGTGGTTCTTCAAGGCTTCCAAATACGGCCTTGCGATGCGGGCCACCGCCTTCAACCAGCAGGTCGCGCAGTCGCTCGGCATCTCCGTGAAGAACGTGTTCGCGATGGCCTGGGCGATCTCGGCGACTGTCTCCGCCGTGGCCGGCGTCGTCGTCGCCGTGGTCAACGGCGTCTCCTCCGGCCTGTCGGCCTACGGCATCAAGGTGTTTCCGGCGGCGATACTCGGCGGCCTCGACTCCGTCGGCGGCGCCGTGCTCGGCGGCATCATCATCGGCCTCTTGGAGAACATCGCGCAATATGTCGACAGCCAGTATCTGCACTGGGGCAATCTCTACGAGATCGCGCCGTTCTACGTCCTGATCATCATCCTGATGATCAAGCCCTATGGCCTGTTCGGCACCAAAGACATCGAGCGGATATGAGCATGATCGCCGAAAAGTGGAGGCCGGTTTTCGGGAACGATCATGCTCAAACAAAAAGGAAGGGCGAGCCCATGACGCAATTCAAGCCTCAGGCGAGATAGAGCCCGCCATGGTCGCACGTTCCACCATCCCCGCCGGTGACTTCCGCACCTCCTACGCGGCCGACACCACGATCTTCCCGACCAGAACCAGCCGCAATTTCGCGATTGCGGGCGTGATCCTGTTGTGCTTCGCGCCGCAGGCGTTCTCCGAATACTGGCTGTCGGTCTCGATCCAGATCGGCATCTTCGCGATCGCGGCGCTTGGCCTCAACATCCTGGTCGGCTTCACCGGCCAGATCTCGATCGGCCAGGCCGGCTTCTTCCTGCTCGGCGCCTTCACCTCGGCCTACATCAACAACACCTATGCCATCCCGGTGTTCTTCGCGATCCCGCTCGCGGGCGTGATCACGGCCCTCGTTGGTCTGATCTTCGGCCTTCCGGCAGCGCGGCTGAAGGGGCTCTATCTCGTCATCGCCACCCTCGCTGCGCAATATATCCTGCTCGACTTCTTCTCCCGCGCCGAATGGTTCTCCGGCGGCTCGGTGCCGGCCTCGGCCAGTCCGTTCTCGATTCTAGGCTACACGCTGCGCGGCGACCGGCAATATTTCTATGTCGTGCTGGCCTATGTCGTGGTCTGCTACCTCCTGGTCACCAACCTGATGCGCACCCGCGACGGCCGCGCGCTGATCGCGATCCGCGACCATTATCTCTCGGCCGAGATCATGGGCATCAACCTGACCAAATATCGCACGCTCTCGTTCGGCCTCGCCGCCTTCTTCGCCGGCATCGCGGGCGCGCTCTACGCGCATTACCAGCTCGTGATCTCGCAGGAGGGTTTCGGCATCGAGCGCTCGATCCTCTTCCTGGCCATGATCATCATCGGCGGCACCGGATCGGTCATGGGCACATTGATGGGGACCGCGTTCGTCGTGCTGCTGCCGGAATCGATGGAGTGGCTCAGCCACAATCTGAAGGGCAGTGCCATCGACAAGGCGCTCGCGCTCAACAACAACATCACTTTTTTGCGCGAGATCGCAATCGGCCTGATCATCATCGCCTTCCTGATGTTCGAGCCGGACGGGCTGGCGCATCGCTGGCGACAGATCAAGACATACTGGAAGCTTTATCCGTTCTCACATTGAACTCAACCAACAGGGACCGGCGACAATCCGGCCCGAACGCACCACAGGAGGAAGCACTATGACGATGAAATCATTGCTGGGCTCGGCGGCTCTCGCGCTGCTCGCAGGCGCCTTCGCTTCAACGGCGCAGGCGCAGCAGATCGCGATCGGCCATCTGCAGGATCTGTCGGGCGGCACGTCCGACGTCGGTACACCCTATGGCCAGGCCGTCGTCGACAGCTTCGCCTGGGTCAACAAGAACGGCGGCATCGGCGGCAAGCAGCTCGCGGTCGATAGCAACGACTATGGCTACCAGGTGCCGCGCGCGATCGCACTGTACAAGAAGTGGTCGGCGCCGGACAACAAGGTCGCGGCGATCATGGGCTGGGGCACGGCTGACACCGAGGCGCTGACCGGCTTCCTCGCCAACGACAAGATCCCTGACATGTCGGGCTCCTACGCCGCCGCGCTGACCGACCCCGAAGGCACCAGCGGCAAGGCCAAGCCCGCCCCGTATAACTTTTTCTACGGCCCGAGCTACTCGGACGCGCTGCGCGCCGAGCTGACCTGGGCGGCCGAGGACTGGAAGGCCAAGGGCAAGCCGGGCAAGCCGAAATTCGTCCACATGGGCGCCAACCACCCCTATCCCAACGCGCCGAAGGCTGCGGGCGAAGCGCTCGCCACCGAGCTCGGCTTCGAGGTGCTGCCGCCGCTGGTGTTCGCGCTCGCGCCCGGCGACTACAGCGCGCAGTGCCTGAGCCTGAAGAGCTCGGGCGCGAACTACGCCTATCTGGGCAACACCGCGGCGTCCAACATCTCGGTGATGAAGGCCTGCAAGAATGCCGGCGTCGAGGTGCAGTTCCTGTCCAACGTCTGGGGCATGGACGAGAACGCCGCCAAGACCGCGGGCGATGCCGCCAACGGCGTCGTCTTTCCGCTGCGCACCTCGGTGGCCTGGGGCGGCGATGCGCCGGGCATGAAGACGGTGCAGGAGATCTCGAAGATGTCCGACCCGACCGGCAAGGTCTACCGCCCGGTGCACTACGTCGCCGCAGTCTGCTCGTCGCTCTACATGAAGGAGGCGATCGAGTGGGCTGCGAAGAACGGCGGCGCCACCGGCGAGAACGTCGCCAAGGGCTTCTACCAGAAGAAGGACTGGGTGCCCGCAGGGATGGAAGGCGTCTGCAGCCCCTCGACCTGGACCGAGAAGGACCACCGCGGCACCATGAAAGTCGACCTCTATCGCGCGCGCGTGACGGGTCCGACGGATGGCGACCTCAACGAGCTCATGGCCAAGGGCGTGATCAAGCTCGAGAAGGTGAAGACCATCGAGCTGCCGCGCAAAGCCGAATGGGCTGGGTGGTAGTTCCTTACACCAGCGCCATGGCCGGGCAGAAGCGCGAAGCGCGTCTTTGCACAATCTCCCGGCCATCCACGTCTTGCTTCACACGCTGATAGGCGTGGATGCCCGGGTCAAGCCCGGGCATGACGACGGATAGAGTGTCGCCATGACCGATACACTGGAAAATCTGCGGACGGCCGCAACTGCTGGGGCACCCGCCCCCCTGCTCTCCGTCCGCAACATCGAGGTCGTCTATGACGACGTCATCCTGGTGCTGCGCGGGCTGAGCCTCGACGTGCCCAAGGGCGCGATCGTCGCGCTGCTCGGCGCGAACGGCGCCGGCAAGTCGACGACGTTGAAGGCGATCTCCGGCCTCTTGAAGACCGAGGACGGCGAGGTGACGCGCGGCGAGATCATGTTCGACGGCGCGCGCATCGACGGCATCGATCCGGAGAAGATCGTCCGCCGCGGCATCTTCCAGGTCATGGAGGGCCGACGCATCGTCTCCGACATGACGTCGCTGGAGAACCTCAAGCTCGGGGCGTTCACGCGCAGCGATCGCGAGGTCAACAGTGACATCGAGATGGTGTTCAACTATTTCCCGCGGCTGAAGGAACGCACCGGCCTTGCGGGTTATCTTTCCGGCGGCGAACAGCAGATGCTGGCGATCGGACGGGCGCTGATGGCGCGGCCGAAGATGATCCTGATGGATGAGCCGTCGATGGGCCTGTCGCCGCTGCTGGTCAAGGAGGTGTTCGCGATCATCAAGGAGATCAACCGCGATCTCGGCGTCACCATCCTGCTGGTCGAACAGAACGCGCGCGCGGCGCTGTCGGTCGCCAGCCACGGCTACATCATGGAACAGGGCAAGGTGGTGCTCGACGGCACCGCGGATGCCTTGCGCGACAATGAGGACGTCAAGGAGTTCTACCTCGGCGGCGCCGGCGACCAGCGCAAGAGCTTCAAGAACCTGAAGAGCTTCAAGCGGCGGAAGCGGTGGCTGTAGCCGAACTCTCTCCTCGTCATGGCCGGGCTTGACCCGGCCATCCACGCGCGAGCCGCAACGACGAACGACGTGGATGCCCGGGACAAGCCCGGGCATGACGACCGCAAGATTCAAGGACTGGGTACGATGACCCACTACGACGCCCTCGAAACCCGTGATCCCGCAGCCCGCGAGCAGGATCTGTTCGACCGCCTGCCCGACGTGCTGCGTGCCGCAATGAAGGCGCCGGCCTATGCCGCGCTGCTGCAAGGCATCGATCCCCAGGACATCACGACACGCGCCGCGCTCGCGCAACTGCCGGTGCTGCGCAAGTCGGAGCTGCCGGCGCTGCACAAGGCGGCGCCGCCATTCGGCGGCTTCGTCACGCAGGCGCCCGGCGCGTTCTCGCGCCTGTTCACATCGCCCGGACCGATCTTCGAGCCGGAAGCAGCTCACAACGATCCCTGGCGCGGCGCCCGCGCGCTGTTCGCCTCGGGCTTCCGCAGTGGCGATGTGGTGCTGAACACCTTCAGCTATCACCTCACGCCCGGCGGCTTCATCTTCGACGCCTCGGCGCGCGCGCTCGGCTGCGCGGTGATCCCGGCGGGGCCAGGGAACACCGAGGCGCAGTTCGAGCTGATCGAGGCCTACCGGCCGATCGGCTACAGCGGCACGCCGGACTTCCTGAAGATCCTGCTCGACGGCGCCGCCAGCGCCGGTCGCGACGTCTCCTCGATCAAGCGCGCGCTGGTGTCGGGCGCGGCGTTCCCGCCATCGCTGCAGGCCGAGATCAAGGGCCGCGGCATCGACGCCTATCAGGCGTTCGGCACCGCCGATCTCGGCATCGTCGCCTACGAGACTGCCGCGCGCGAGGGCATGGTGGTCAACGAGGACCTGATCTTCGAAATCGCCCGGCCCGGCACCGGCGATCCGGTCCAAGAGGGCGATGTCGGCGAGATCGTGGTCACCTCGCTCGATCCCCACCATCCTTGGATTCGCCTGGCACTCGGCGATCTCACCGCCGCTCTCCCGGGTCTCAGTCCGTGTGGCCGCACCAACATGCGGATCAAGGGCTGGATGGGGCGCGCCGACCAGACCACCAAGATCAAGGGCATGTTCGTGCGCCCCGAGCAGGTCGCCGAGATCGGCAAGCGCCACCCGGAGCTCGGCCGCCTCCGCCTGGTCGTAACCCGTGCCGGCGAGACCGACGCGATGACCTTGAAGGCCGAGTGCGCGGCGCCCGCAACCGACCTGCAAGAGGCGCTGGCCGCCAGCCTGCGCAGCGTCACCAAGCTCAGCGGCCAAGTCGAGCTGGTCGCGCCGGGCACGCTGCCCAACGACGGCAAGGTGATCGCCGACGAGCGGTGAGCGCGCGCAAGTTCCGCTCAAGTAGAAGCCCTGCACCAGCGGCATGAGCAGCGCGGCACGCACCACTGTCCGCGCAATTGTCGCGCTGCGCGCGCTCTCCTATACAGCCATGTCGCCTCTCTCGGAGTTCGTCCGCATGGCCTTCCCGCGCGCGTCCAAAGCCCTGTCCCGCTTCACGGTGCTCGATTTGACGCGGGTGCGCGCCGGCCCGACCTGCGCGCGGCAGTTCGCCGATTGGGGCGCCAACGTCATCAAGATCGACGCCATGATGGAGGATGGCGGCGAAGCGCTTGGCGGCCCGCGCCGCGGCGCCGACTTCCAGAACCTGCATCGCAACAAGCGCGCGATGACGCTCAATCTGAAGGATCCGAAGGGCGTCGACGTGTTCATGCGGCTCGCCGAAAAAGCCGACGTCGTGATCGAGAATTACCGGCCCGACGTGAAGACCAAGCTCGGCATTGACTACGAGGCGGTGCGCAAGGTCAATCCGCGCATCGTCTATGGCAGCATCTCCGGCTTCGGCCAGGATGGTCCCTATGCCAAGCGGCCCGGCTTCGACCAGATCGCGCAGGGCATGGGCGGGCTGATGTCGATCACCGGCGCGCCAGGCGAAGGGCCGATGCGCGCGGGCATTCCGATCGCCGATCTCTCGGCAGGGCTCTCTTGCGCGATGGGTATCCTCACGGCGCTGCTGGAGCGCGAGGTCTCCGGCGAGGGCCAGTGGGTCCAGACCTCGTTGTTGCAGGCGCAGATCTTCATGCTCGACTTCCAGGCCGCCCGCTGGCTGATGGAGAAGGAGGTCGCGCCGCAGGCCGGCAACAATCATCCGACCAGCATTCCGACCGGCGTGTTCAAGACCTCCGACGGCTACATCAATATCGCCGCGACCGGCGGCCGAATCTGGGAGCGGCTGTGCCAGACGCTCGGTGCCTCCCAATGGATCGACAATCCGGACTACGCGACGGCACCGGCGCGTTCGAAGAACCGCGACGCGCTCAATGCCGAGATCAACGCACGCACGCTCGCCAAGACGAGCGAGCAATGGGTCGCCGAGCTGAATGCCGCGGGCGTGCCGTGCGGGCCGATCTACGCCATCGATCAGATGTTCGAGGACCCGCAGGTCAAGCATCTCGGCATGGCGCAGCCGGTGCCGAACGACGACGGCCGCCACATCACGCTGGTGGCGCAGCCCTTCACCCTGTCGCGCACGCCCAGCCGGATGGCGGCGCGGCCGCCGGAATTCGGCGAGCAGACCGAGGAGATCCTGTCCGAATTCGGCTTCACCGACGGCGAGATCGCCGATCTCCGACTGCATCGCGTCGTGTGAGCAGGTGCAATATGTCCAAGCTGCGGCATCCCGCCGCTGTGGCCCAGATGTCACCACGTTGGAACTTCAGACTTGGCCGGATTGAGGCCAAGGCAAGATCGGGTTAATCTCTTCGCATCAGTTGATCGCGGACCCCCTCGGGGCCCGTGCGTGTGAGGAGTAGCGGATCATGAGCGCATCCGAGTTGAACGAGTTTCTGACGGCGATGAACATCGTGCGCGACGTCAACGGAGCCGCTTTGAATCACCCCGGCGCTCTGCCGTTCGACGAGACGATGCTCGACAACGAGTCCGACTGGTACCACATGCCGGTGGCCGAGAAGGCCAACTGAAGCTGACCTTCCTCGGGTTCGCGCGCTCTCTTTCCTACATCGCCTTTGCCCAAAGCCTCCTTCCGAGAAGCCGGACGGAGGCTTTTTCATTTCGAGGCGCAACCGGGATGAGCTGCGAACTCTGATCCACCGAACGCAAAAAAAGCCCGACGCAAGCGCCGGGCAAGGGATCGTCTCGGGAGGAAACATCAGGGCGCGATGACCAGAGATCAGGCACCGCGCGTGAGCAGTTCAGAACTGCCCATGAATGAAGCCTACCACTCTCCTGCCTAAAAAGCTGTCATCGCAAAGACACAACCTCTGGAGAAGCGCCGGACGGCTTCGAACATCGGTACGATTGTTTTGGTGTTCCCAGCCAAGCTCTATCCACCACAATCCGCAAACCAATTACGGCATGGTCCCAATCAGAAACTCGCAACTGATGCCGATGGTCGTTGGAGCCTCAGCGTGGCCTGTTCACCCGCCGCGTTTGGTCTGCTCGGTCCGCGAGGCTGACGCGCAGGGAGAATCTGGGCAATTCAGGTGCTCGTCGCGGTCTATCCGCAGCGTTTGAGGCAGGATCGCTGATGCCACAGCCCATGCTGCACAAGCCCGCCGCATGCGCGCCATTCGATTGCGGAACGACCACGCACAACCGGGAGCGAAGGCTGGTTCGTATCGAGTGTTGCACGACGGTCACAGGCAGCGACGAACTTAGGCCATCTCGAAATCCACCCAAAAAATCACAGTACCCGCCAAGGCGATCTTGGCTGCTCTTGACGAAATGCCGTCTGGCACGATTGGAGGCGCCTGACGGCGTCTGCATGACATGGATTCAATCGCGAAGATGCAAAGGCCGACGTGCTGATCGCAAAC
Source organism: Bradyrhizobium sp. SZCCHNR1053 (assembly GCF_032381235.1). Lineage (NCBI taxonomy): Bacteria > Pseudomonadati > Pseudomonadota > Alphaproteobacteria > Hyphomicrobiales > Nitrobacteraceae > Bradyrhizobium > Bradyrhizobium sp. SZCCHNR1053. Next base: position 66,696 of record NZ_JAUHJM010000007.1, on the reverse strand, counting down.
CGATCCGGTCCCCATACGGTCTCGCGGTCGAGGCGGTTGTGCTGGTTGTCAGCGGCCGCGCTGGTCACCCCGGTGCTTGCGGCGGCGCCAGCCATTGCGCAGGCCACCAGAGGCGGCGCCGGCGGCAGCGGCCAGGACACCTTCGCCAATGGCGGTGCCAGCTCGGCCACGGCCGTTGGAAATGTCGGCGCCAATGCACCTATTCCTACCCGAGGCGGCGGCGGTGGCGGCGCCGGCACACTCGGCGGGGCCGGCGGCAGCGATTCGACCGGTGCCGCACCGGGTGGCAGCGGCGGGATCGGTCCGGGCGCCAACGGAATAAGCGGTCAAAGCGGCTTCTCGATTCACAGCGGAGGCGGAGGTGGTGGTGGCGCACATGGCGCCGTCGTAACCACGGACACGAGCAACTCTGCAGCGGTGTCGGGCGGCAATGGTGGACGTGGCGGCGCCACCACCGGGGATTTCGGCGGTGGCGGCGGCGGCGCCGGCGGATACGGGGTGGTCGTCGATGGCAACGGGCTCACCTACAGCAATGGCAGCAGCATCACGGGAGGCAAGGGCGGCAATGGCGGCGCGGCTGCCTCGCTAAATGTCGTCGTGAATGGCTGGGGTGGCAATGGCGGCCAGGGCGGTTACGGTATCTTTCTGACGGGAAGCGGCGTCGTGCTGAACAACGCCGGCACCATCAAAGGCGGTGGCGGCGGAAATGGTGGTGAGGCGCCATCCAGCACCCAACCGAATGCGAGTGGCGACGGTGGTAGTGGTGCCGCCGGCGTCGCCTTCGCCGCGGACGGCACGCTGATCAACTCCGGCACCATCACCGGCGGCGACGCAGGCGTGGCCGGCGCGACGGATACTAGTCACTCCGGCACGGCTGGAAGGGCCGGTGCGGGCGTCATCGGCGCCAATCTCGCGATCATCAACAGCGGCACGATCTCGCGCGGTAACGGCTTCGGATTCTTCGTGGCCCCCGCCGCCATCAGCTTCACCGGCGGCAGCAACGTGCTGGAGATCTGGGCGAGCTCGATCATCAATGGCAATGTCGTCGGCACCGGCACCGATACGTTCCGGCTCGGTGGCGCCGCGAACGGCAGCTTCGACGTTTCCACGATCGGTGCGACCGCGCAATTCCAGGGCTTCTCGAGTTTCGTGAAGACGGGCACCGCGACCTGGACGCTGACCGGCACGACGACCGAGGTTACGCCGTGGAGCATCAACCAGGGCGCGCTCGCGGTGTCATCAGATGCCAATCTCGGCGATGCTTCCGGCAGCGTGTCGTTCGGTGGCGGCACGCTGCAATATCTCGCCGGCTTCAGCTCCAGCCGGACCGTGACCCTCAATGCCGGCGGCGGCACGTTCGATACCAACGGCAACAACGCGACACTCGGCGGGACGATTTCGGGCACGGGCGGGCTCACCAAGGTCGGCGTGGGCATCCTGACCTTGTCAGGCACCAGCAGCTACACCGGGGCGACGACCATCAACGGCGGCGTGCTCGACGTCGAAGGTGCGATCATGAACACCTCTGGGGTGACCGTGAATGCCGGCGGCACCCTGACGGGTGCGGGTCTCGTCGATCCGCCGATGACGGTCGGCATCAATGCCGGCGGCACGCTGGCGCCCGGCAATGGCACCGCCGGCTCGTCGATGACCATCGTCGGCAATCTCGCCTTCCAGTCCGGTGCGTACTATCTGGTGCAGCTCGATCCGACCACGGCCTCATTCGCGAGCGTCACCGGATCGGCCACCCTCGGCGGAGCCACCGTCAACGCCGTGTTCGGCACCGGCGGCGGTTATATCGACAAGCGCTACACCATCCTGACGACGAGCGGCGGCATCTCGGGCGGCTTCGGATCGGTGGTGAAGACCAACCTGCCCTCCGGCTTCAAGACCAGCCTGAGCTACGACGCCAACAACGTCTATCTCGATCTGATCCTCGCCTTCGCCGTGCCCGGCGGACTCAACGGCAATCAGAAGACGGTCGGCGATACGCTGTCGGCGTTCTTCGATCGCACCGGCGATATTCCCGTCGTGTTCGGCAAGTTGAACCAGGCGGGCCTTACGCAGGCGTCCGGCGAGAGCGCCACCGGCGTGCAACAGACCACGTTCAACGCCATGAGCCAGTTCGCCAGCCTGCTGACCGATCCCTTCGCACAACGTCAAGCCAGCGGCGGGGGCGCGATCAGCTATGCTGACACATCCCGCAAGCGCACCGATGCTTTCGCGATGCTGACTGACGACAGGCCGGCCGACTTTGCGCAGCGCTGGAATGTCTGGGCGGCGGGCTTCGGCGGCTCGCAAACGACCAGCGGCAATGCAGTCGTCGGTTCCAACGATACCACCAGCCGCATCGCCGGCACCGCCGTCGGCGCCGACTACCGGATCGCACCGCGCACGATTGCGGGCTTCGCGCTCGGCGGCGGCGGCACCAGCTTCAGCGTCAACGGCCTCGGCTCCGGCCGCTCCGATCTGTTCCCGGCCGGCGCCTATCTGCATCATCATATCGGCCCGAGCTATCTGAGAGCGGCCCTGGCCTATGGCTGGCAGGACGTCACCGCGGATCGCACCGTCACCATCTCCGGTGCCGACCGGCTGCGCGCGACCTATCAAGCCAATGCCTGGATCGGCCGCATCGAGGGCGGCACGCGCTTCGTCGCTCCCATAGGCGGCATCGGCCTCACGCCTTACGCGGCTGCGCAGGTGACGAGCCTGCGCCTACCGGCCTATGTGGAGCAGGCCATCTCCGGCACGTCGACCTTCGCGCTGAGCTACACCGGCAAGACCGTCACCGACACACGTACCGAGTTCGGCCTGCGCACCGACAAGTCCTATGCGCTGGCAGACGGCGCCCTCACCTTGCGCGGCCGCCTCGCCTGGGCGCACGACTTCAATCCCGATCGTTCGGTCGCGGCGACGTTCCAGACGCTGCCGGGCGCAAGCTTCGTCGTCAACGGCGCCGCGCAGGCGCGCGACTCCGCGCTGACGACGACCTCGGTCGAGATGAGCTGGCAGAACGGCTGGAGCGCCTTGGCGACGTTCGAAGGCGAGTTCTCGAGCGTCACCCGTTCCTATGCCGGCAAGGGCAGCGTGCGCTACACGCGGTAGGAGCGGCGTAGCCGATCGAGCCGCAGGCGTCCAGCTGGCAGGGCACGGGTGATCAGCGACAACCGTACTAAGCCTCGGCCTTCGCGGCCGGCGCTCCCGACTTGCTGAAGCTCGCGATCACACGATCGATCAGCGGCCAGAACAGCAGCACGATCGCCAGCGTCGTTATGGTGCCCACCAGCCCGTTCGCCCAGAACACCTTCATGTTGCCGCCGGAGATGATCATCGACTGCCGGAACGCGTCCTCGGCACGGCTGCCGAGCACCAGCGCCAAGGTGAACGGCGCCAGCGGGATCTTGATCTTCTTGAAGACATAGCCGACGACGCCGAAGCCGAGCATCAGCCAGACGTCGAACATCGCATTCTGGATCGCGTAGGCGCCGATGGCGCAGGACACCACGATCATCGGAGCGACGGCCGCGAACGGCACGCGCAGGATCGAGGCGAAGATCGGCACGGTGGAGAGCACCAGCACGAGACCGACGACATTGCCGAGATACATCGAGGCGATCAGGCCCCAGACGAAATCCTTGTGCTCCACGAACAACAGCGGTCCGGGATTGAGACCCCAGACCATCAGGCCGCCGAGCAGGATCGCCGCGGTGCCGGAGCCGGGGATGCCGAGCGCCAGCATCGGCAGCAGCGCCGCGGTGCCCGAGGCATGCGCCGCCGTCTCAGGCGCGAACACGCCCTCGATGCGGCCCTTGCCAAAACTGTCCGGATCCTTCGAGAAGCGCTTGGCGAGGTTGTAGCCCATGAAGGAGGCGGCAATCGCGCCGCCCGGCGTGATGCCGAGCCAGCAGCCGATCACCGAGGAGCGCAGCAGGGTCATCCAATATTTCGGCAGGTCCTTCCACACCGCGAGTACGGTGCGCAGCGAGATCGAGGCGGCGTGGCCGCGCAGCGCCAGGCGTTCCTCCATCGTCAGCAGGATCTCGCTGATGCCGAACAGGCCGATGACCGCGACCAGGAAGTTGATGCCGCGCAGCAAATCGGTCGAGCCGAAGGTCATCCGCAACTGACCGGACACGGTGTCCATGCCGACGCCGGCGAGCAGCAGGCCGAGCGCCATCGCGATGACGGTCTTGTGCTTGTCCTCACGCCCCAGCCCGACGAACGAGCAGAAGGTGAGCAGATAGACCGCGAAGAACTCGGGCGGACCGAACCTCAGCGCGAAGGACGAGATCCAGGGCGCCAGGAAGGTGATCAGCATCACCGCGACCAGCGAGCCGATGAACGACGAGGTGAAGGCGGCTGTCAGCGCCTCCGCCGCCTTGCCCTGCTGCGCCATCGGATAGCCGTCGAAAGTGGTCGCCACCGACCACGCCTCGCCGGGAATGTTGAACAGGATCGAGGTGATGGCGCCGCCGAACAGCGCGCCCCAGTAGATGCAGGACAGCATCACGATGGCCGAGGTCGGGTCCATCGAGAAGGTCAGCGGCAACAGGATGGCGACACCGTTGGGCCCGCCCAACCCGGGCAGCACGCCGACGAAGACGCCGAGCACGAGCCCAACCATCATCAGCAGCAGCGTCTTCCAGGTCAGGAGGACCGCGAACCCGTGCAGCAGCAGACCCAAGGCTTCCATGATTTCATTCCAACTGTTTCCTCGTCATTGCGAGCGCAGCAAAGCAATCCAGAGTCGAGTGCGCAGCCCTGGATTGCGTCGTCGCGTTGCTCCTCGCAATGACGGGGGAGAGACCGGTGTCAGTACCCGAACGCCGCTTCGAGTGGGCCCTTCGGCATGATCACGTCGAACACGACGTCGAAAGTCACGAACATCACGGCGCTGAACAGCAACGCCGTGAGCAGCGATTTCCAGATCGCGATCTTGCCGACGAGGCGCATGAACCCGGCGATCAGCAGGAAGCTCGCGACGTAGATGCCGAGAAACTGCATTGCGATGCAGAACAGCAGCGTCGGCACGAATACCGCCATCACGCGCCGCAGTTGCGCGCGCGTCACGAAGGTCTCGACCGCTTCCTTTCTCGACACGAAGGCGGCGCCGATCCCGTAAAGGCTGGCGCCGCCGAGGATCACCGACAGATAGAACGGGAAGTAGCCGGGCTCCGGACCGGTCGAGTCCCAGGACGCGCCGGTCCGCCAATTGTCCCAGGCGAGCACGACCGCGAGCGCGAGCAGCAGCAGCGACACCGCGACGTCGACGGTCCGGGTGGAGGTGACGGCCGGAGAATCCTCCTCTGGCGCGGTCGGATCGTCGACGGCGATCTCGAGCTCAGCGTTGGACATCGATCCTCCTCATCCCCTCGCCCCGCCCCAGCCTCACTTGGCGACGAAGCCGGCTTCCGTCATCAGCTGCTTGTTGAGCGAGCCATCCTCTTCGAGAAACTGCAGCATGTCCTTGCCGGTGAGGAAGATCGGCTTCAGCGCCTGCTTCTCCATGTAGTCCTTGTATTCCGGCGTCTGCACCAGCTTGCTGAACAGGTCGATGTAGAACTCCTGCTGCTCCTGGGTCACCTTGCCCGGCAGGAACATGCCGCGCAGCATCAGGTATTGCACGTCCAGCCCCTGCTCCTTGCAGGTCGGAATGTCGTTCCAGGACTGCGTCTCCGTGACCTTGGTCGTGTAGGAGATGCGCTCCTTGTCGAACACGCAGAGCGGACGCACCTGACCGGCGCGCCAGACTTCGAGATTCTCGGAAGGATTGTTGACGTTCGCTTCGGTGTGCCCGCCAACCAGTTGGGTCGCGGCCTCGCCGCCCGACTTGTAGGGCAGATAGGAGAACTTGGCGCCGGTCTTCTTCTCCATGAAGACCGTGAGCACGTGATCCTCCCGCTTGGAACCGGTGCCGCCCAACTTGAACGGAGAACTCGACGCTTTGGCGGCTTCGATGAACTCCTTCACCGTCTTCGGGCCGTTGACGTTGTCCCACAGCACGAACTGATCGAGTGCGATCACCGCGACCGGCGACAGTTCGCGCCAGTCGAACGGCAGCTTGGCCGACAGCGGCAGCATGTAGATCAGCGAATAGGCGATCAGGACCTTGTTCGGATCGCCGTCGCTTGACTTCATGTACATCAGCGCCTCGGCCCCGGACGCGCCGCCCTTCAGCGACACGACCACCGGCTGCTTCAGCAGATTGTTCTTCTGAATGGCAGCCTGCATCATCCGCGCCATCTGGTCGGATGCACCGCCGGCGCCCGCGGCGACGACGATCTCGACCGGCTTGGTCGGCTCCCAGCCGGCAAAGGCCGGCGCAGTTGCGAAAAAGGCCGCCGTCGCGGCCGCGATCTTGATGAGTTTGCGCACGTGCTTTCTTCCCCGTTCGAAGCCCCAGCTTGCATCCTACCAGGATACTGCTGGCTTATTGTGGTCAGTTCAAGAACACAAGCATGATGCGGCCTCATGTTCCTCGGCATAAGGTCGCAAGCACGGCATCGGACTACTTGCCTTTCCAGTTCGGCGTCCGCTTGTTGAGGAACGCCTCCATGCCTTCGCGGAAATCCTCGCTCATATAGGCGCGCAGGATCAAATCCTCGCCCTCGTCCCGCGACAGGGTCCGGCGGATGCGGCGCACGGCCTCCTTGGTGACCTCGAGGGTGATCGGCGCGTGCGAGGCGACGAGCCTCGCGGTCTCCAGCGCGCGTGTCTGCAGCGTCTCGACGTCAGGCACGATCTCGTTGAGCAGACCGAGCGCGAGCGCCTCCGGCGCCTCGACCAGCCGGGCCTTGAAGATCAGGTCCTTGGTGCGCGCCGGTCCGATCAGGGAGACCACGCGTGAGATGTTCGACATCGACAGGCAGTTGCCGAGCGTGCGCGCGATCGGGAAACCGATACGTGTCGTCTCGGTGCCGATGCGAATGTCGCAGCAGGCGGCAATGCCGGCACCGCCGCCGGTGCAGGCGCCCGCGATCGCCGCAATCACCGGCACACGGCACAGTTCGAGCGTGCCGAGCACGCGGTCGATCCGCGCCTCGTAGTCGAGCGCATCCTGCGCGGTCTTGAAGGCACGAAACTGGGAGATGTCGGTGCCGGAGGCGAAGGCCTTGTCGCCCGCGCCAGTCAGAATCAGCGCCTTGATCGACCGATCGGCGTTGATGGCCTCGCAGATAGAGGCCATCCGGTCGTACATCGCGAACGTCATCGCGTTGCGCGCCTGCGGCCGGTTGAAGGTGATCTTGGCGATGCCGTCGTCGACGGCATAGATCAGATCGTCGGAGCCGGTCACAGGTGCGTTCATCAGGCCACCTTCGGAATCGGCGCTGCCTCGCGCGCCTTCAGGACATCCATCGCCGCGAGCACGCCACCTGCACGATGCGGCACGCCAGCGAGCGCAAGGCCCATCTCGACGCCTGCAAGCGTGCCCATCAGCATCAAGTCGTTGAAGTGACCGATATGACCGATGCGGAAGACCTTGCCCTTGATCTTGTTGAGGCCGGTGCCGAGCGACATGTCGAAGTTTTCCAGCACCGTCTTGCGGAACTGATCGGCGTCATGGCCCTCGGGCATGACCACGCCGGTCAGCGCCGGCGAATGCGCCTGCGGATCCTGACACTGCGTATCCAGGCCCCAGGCCTTGACAGCAGCCCGCGTCGCAAGGCTGTGGCGGCGATGACGCGCAAACACGTTGTCGTGGCCCTCCTCCTCCAGCATCTTCAGCGCCTCGTTGAGGCCCATCAGCAGATTGCACGCCGGCGTATAGGGGAAGGTACCAAGCTTGTTGAAGGTGATGATCTCCTGCCAGTCCCAGTAGGAGCGCATGCCGGGATTGGCCTTGGCGGCGGCGAGCGCCTTCTCCGAGACGGCGTTGAAGCCGAGGCCCGGCGGCAGCATCAGGCCCTTCTGCGAGCCAGCGACGGAGACGTCGACGCCCCACGCGTCGTGCTCATACTCCATCGAGCCGAGGCCAGAGATGGTGTCGACCATCAGGAGCGCCGGGTGGCCGGCCCGGTCGAGCGCCTTGCGCACCTCGAGCGGCGGCGTCAGGCAGCCGGTCGAGGTCTCGTTGTGCACGACGCAGACGGCCTTGATCTTGTGCGCCTTGTCATCGACCAGTCGCTGCTCGATCGCCGCAATGTCGGCGCCATGGCGCCAGTCGCCGGGGATGAAGTCGACGTCGAGCTTGAACTTGTCGGCGATGCCACGCCACAGCACCGCGAACTGGCCGGTCTCGGCCATCAGCACCTTGTCGCCAGGCGCGAGCGTGTTGACGATCGCGGCTTCCCACGCGCCGGTGCCCGACGACGGATAGATGATCACCGGCTGCTTGGTGCGGAAGATTCGCTGCGATGCAGTCAGCACGGCGAAGCCGAGCTCGGCGAACTCGGGACCGCGATGGTCCAGCGTCGGCATATCCATCGCGCGCAGCACGCGGTCGGGCACGTTGGTCGGCCCCGGAATCTGAAGAAAATGCCGTCCTGTGTGCACAGTCATTGGCGTCCGTCCCCGGTCATTTGGTTGGTGCGCGGGCGTGGCATCCCACGCGCTGGCCGCGCTTTTCTCCCGCCAGACCGCTGGCGTCAACAAAGAAGACGCAAGCACCGATCGCTTCGGGCTGACATCCCTCAGATGCACACGAATCCCCTTCTCCTGTGCAGTGCGGCATAGCGGGACGTCCCAGCTTGCTGCACGCGATTTGGCCTCATTTCACCGCAGCCAGATGGCGCGGCGCATTGCCCTCCAATGGCTCTTCAAGCAGCGCCATCGCGGCATCGACGCCGCCGGCACGATGCGGCACGCCGGCCGCACGCAGCCCCATCTCGACACCGCTCAGCGCAGCCATCAGGGTCAGCGCGTTGCACTCGCCGAGATGGCCGATGCGGAACACCTTGCCCGCGACCTTGGACAGACCCGAACCGAGCGACATGTTGTAGTTGTCGAGCACGACCTGACGGAACTGATCCGCGTCATGGCCCGGCGGCATCAGCACGGCGGTCAGCACCGGAGAGAAATCCTTCGGCTCCTGGCACAGCACCTCCAGGCCCCAATGCTCGACGGCGGCGCGGGTCGCGGCCGCAAGCCTGAGGTGGCGCGCGAACACCTGATCGAGACCCTCCTCGAGCAGCATCGCAATCGCTTCACGCAGACCGTAGAGCAGGTTCGTCGCCGGCGTGTAGGGGAAGAAGCCGTTCGCGTTCAGCTTCAGCATGTCTTCCCAGTCCCAGAACGAGCGCGGCATCTTGTTGGCCTTGGCAACAAGGCGCGCCTTGTCCGAGATGGCGTTGAAGCCGAGCCCCGGCGGCAGCATGAAGCCCTTCTGGGAGCACGACACGGCGACGTCGACCTTCCACTCGTCGAATCGGAAGTCGGCCGAGGCGAGACCAGAAATCGTGTCGACCATCAGCAGCGCCGGATGCTTGGCGCGGTCGATCGCGGCGCGCACCTCGCCGATCCGGCTGGTCGCACCGGTCGAGGTTTCGTTGTGCACGACCATCACCGCCTTGAGCCGATGACCGACGTCGGCAACCAGCTTCTCCTCGATGACGGCAGGATCGACGCCACGGCGCCAGTCGCCGGGAATGAAATCGACCTCGATTCCCCACCGCGCCGCCATCTGCCGCCACAGCGTGGCGAAGTGACCGGTCTCGACCATCAGCACCTTGTCGCCCGGCGACAGCGTGTTGACGATGGCGGCCTCCCAGGCGCCGGTGCCCGAGGACGGATAGATGACTACCGGGCTCGTGGCCTTGAAGATCGCCTGCGAGCCACCGAGCACCGCCTTGCCGAGTTCGGCGAACTCGGCGCTGCGGTGATCGATCACCGGCATGTCCATCGCCCGCAGCACCCGCTCGGGCACCGGACTTGGGCCCGGAATATGCAAGAAATGACGGCCTTGGGGACGGGTCACGACAGAGCTCCGGGCGACGACGGCATTCTGGCACCAATGATTGCATTCAATTATTCAGCATGCAAGAGATTAAACGTATTCACACACAAGGTCGACCACATCTGTAACTATCGCTACAATGGGGTGAAATGAATTCCACGATTCCCGATATCGAGACGCCACCATTGGCAGATCCAAGTGGTCGACCTGCGCCTGCGCGGGACGAGACCTCGCTGCATGACGAGATCCTGGCACGGCTGCGCGACTACATCGTCGAGGGCCACGTCGCCGACGGCGGCCGCCTGTCCGAGCGCCAGCTTTGCGAAATGCTGGGGGTGTCCCGCACTCCCTTGCGCGAAGCGCTCAAGGTGCTCGCGGCCGAAGGCCTGGTCGAGCTGCTGCCCAATCGCGGCGCTCGGGTGCGCCCGCTCAGCGCCGCCGACATCCACGAATTATTCGACCTGATGGGAGGCCTGGAAGGGCTCGCCGGCCGCCTCGCCTGCGAGAAGATTTCGGATGAAGCGATCGAAAAAATCGAGCAGTTTCATCATGATATGTACGGGTTTTACATGCGGCAGGACATGCAGGGCTATTTCCGCATGAACCAGCTCATCCACCGCGCGATCGTGGATGCCGCCGCCAACGCCACCCTTCATGCGACCTATGAGAGCCTGGCGGGCCGCATCCGGCGGGTGCGCTTCTCGGCCAATTTCGCCCGCAAGCGCGAACGCTGGAGCGAGGCCATGCGCGAGCATGAGATGATCCTCGACGCCCTGCGCCGGCGCGCCGGAAGCGAGCTGTCCGACATTCTGTTTCAACATCTGCGCAACAAGGGCGCGGCCGCGATCGCCTACTTCGGCGAGAGTCAACCGCCAACGGCGGGAAGTAAGCCGGACAAGGTCGAATGACGCCCAGGATTGCGCAAATTTGCATGCAATCAGATTAACGCATTTGCGGAAATGAATGACCGGGGCTCAAGAGCGCCCGCCAGACGACAGCCGGGCCCGACCAGGGATCACCATGCCGAACGCCAAAGCCGGTCCGTCCAGGCTCGAACAGAAGCTCCGCGCCGAGATTGCAGGCGGCGTCTTCTTCGACCGCTTCAGCCGTGGCCGCTACGCCACCGACGCCTCGTTCTACCAGATCATCCCGGCCGGCGTGGTCGTGCCGCGCACGATGGACGAGGCACTGCGTACGCTCGCCCTCGCCCGCGACGACGGCCGCATCGTCACCCCGCGCGGCGGCGGCACCTCGCAATGCGGCCAGACCGTCAACGAGGGGATCGTCGTCGACTTCTCCAAGCACCTGAACCGCATCGTCTCTCTCGACGTCGAGGCTCGGACCTGCGTGGTCGAGCCGGGCATCGTGCTCGACGACCTCAATCGCCAGCTCAAGCAGCACGGCCTGTGGTTTCCCGTCGACGTCTCGACGGCGTCGCGTGCCACGATCGGCGGCATGGCCGGCAACAATTCCTGCGGCGGCCGCTCGCTGCGCTACGGCACGATGCGCGACAACACCATCGCGATCGACGCGGCGCTCGCCGACGGCACGCTGGCGCATTTTGGCGAGGTGCCGCGAGACCTTCGTGACGTCAGCGCGCCGGACAGCGCTCACGTGCTGTTTCGCGACATGCTTGCGCTGGGCGAGCGCGAGGCCGCGGAGATCGCCGACAAGTTTCCCAAGGTGCAGCGCCGCGTCGGCGGCTACAATCTGGATGCGCTGACGCCGCGCAACGCCGCCAACAACCTGGCCCATCTGCTCGTCGGCTCCGAAGGCACCCTCGCCTTCTCCACCCGCATCGAGCTCAAGCTGTGGCCCCTGATCCGCACCAAGGTGCTCGGCGTCTGCCATTTCGGCAGCTTCTACGCGGCCATGGACGCGGCTCAGCACCTTGTGAAGCTGAAGCCGATCGCGGTCGAACTGGTGGACCGCACCATGATCGGGCTTGGACGCGACATCGCGATGTTCCAGCCAGTGATCGCCGCCGCCGTGCGCGGCGACCCCGACGCCATCCTGGTGGTAGAGTTCGCCGAAGAGACAACGGACGAGAACCTCGCCAAGCTGAAGCAGCTCTCCGAGTTGATGGGCGACCTCGGCTTCGCCTGGAGCAACGAGCCGCGCAAATGGGGCGGCGTGGTCGAGATATCAGACCCTGCCCTGCAGACCGCGGTCGCCGACTTCCGCGCCGCCGGCCTCAACGTGATGATGTCGATGAAGGAGGCCGGCAAGCCGGTGTCGTTCGTCGAGGACTGCGCCGTGCCGCTGCCGCATCTCGCCGACTACACCGCACGGCTCAACGATGTGTTCGCGAAGCACGGCACGCGCGGCACCATGTATGCGCACGCCTCCGAAGGCTGTCTGCACGTTCGCCCGGTGCTGAACCTGAAGCTGGAGAAGGACGTCAAGGCGATGCGGGCCATCGCCGAGGAAGCCTTCGCCATGGTGCGCGAGTACAAGGGATCGCATTCCGGCGAGCACGGCGACGGCATCGTGCGCTCGGAATTCCACGAACAGATGTTCGGCAGCCGCATCGTCGCCGACTTCAAGGAGGTCAAGCAGCGCTTCGACCCCGGCAATGTGCTCAATCCCGGCCGCATCGTCGATCCGCCCAAGATGGACGACCGCTCGCTGTTCCGCTATCCGCCGGACTATCGCATCGATGATCTCAAGACCGTGCTCGACTGGTCGGCCTATCCCGGCGCCGCCGGCGGTTTCCAGGGCGCGGTCGAGATGTGCAACAACAACGGCGCCTGCCGCAAGCTCGACGGCGGCGTGATGTGCCCGTCCTATCGCGCCACCCGCGACGAGAAGGATGTCACGCGCGGCCGCGCCAATACGCTGCGGCTCGCGATCTCCGGCCAGCTCGGTCCCGGCGCGCTGTCGTCTGACGAGATGATGGAAACGCTGAAGCTGTGCGTGTCCTGCAAGGCCTGTCGCCGCGAGTGTCCGACCGGCGTCGACATGGCCAAGATGAAGATCGAGGTGCTGGCAGCGCGGGCAACGACGCATGGTCTTACGCTGCGTGACCGGCTCGTCGCCTACCTGCCGCGCTACGCCGATCTCGTCGCCCGCGTCGCGCCGCTCGTGAACCTGCGCAATCATGTTGCGCCCCTGCGCGTGCTGATGGAGCGCGTTGCGGGCATCAGCGCCAAGCGCAAGCTGCCGGCCTTCCGCACCGACACCTTCCGCGTCGAGGCCGACGCGTTCGGTCCGGCTGATGGCCGTGAGGTCGTGCTGTTCGGCGACACCTTCAACCGCGTCTATGAGCGCGAAAATCTCGACGCCGCGCTGCGCGTGCTGATCGCGGGCGGCTACCGCGTCTACGTTCCCAAGCCCGCCGATGGCGGCCGGGCGCTGTGCTGCGGCCGGACGTTCCTGTCCGCCGGTCTGGTCGACGAAGCCAAGTCCGAGCTGCAGCGCCTGGTCGAGACCTACGCGCCGTTCGCCTTGCGCGGCGTGCCGATCATTGGCCTCGAGCCGAGCTGCCTGCTGACGCTGCGCGACGAACTGCTGTCGCTACGCGACGATACCGCCGCGAAGACGATCAGCGCGCACGCGCTGCTGCTGGAAGAGTTTCTGGCGCGCGAGGCAGAGGCCGGACGGCTCGCGCTGCCGCTCGCCCCCCTGCCCGGCAAGGCGCTGCTGCACGGCCATTGCCATCAGAAATCCTTCGCCGCCTTCAAGCCTGTCGAGCAGGTGCTGCGACTCATTCCGGAGCTCACGGTCGAGACCATCGAATCCTCCTGCTGCGGTATGGCCGGCGCGTTCGGCTATGGCGCGGAGACCTACGAGGTCTCGCTGCAGATGGCGGAGGCGTCGCTGCTGCCTGCGGTACGCAAGGCAGAAGCTTCGACCTTCATCGTCGCCAACGGCACCTCCTGCCGCCACCAGATCCAAGACGGCGCCGGTCGCGGCGCCGTGCACGCTGCGCAGCTCCTGGCGATGAGCCTGGAGCGGACGCAGATGCGTTCTTGATTCACGAGGTCGGAACGCCGCGGAGCATGATCTCAATGTTCGTCATTGCGAGGAGCGAAGCGACGAAGCAATACAGACCTTTTCTTTCACCCTGGATTGCTTCGCTTCGCTCGCAATGACGGATGACCTAGCCAACTTGGCATCACAAAGCACAAGGACACCGACATGGCCGATCTCTCGCTCGACACCGCCCGCAAGATCCTCGACGCCACGCTCGCGAAGGGCATCGAGAAGAAGTTCAAGCCGCTCGCTGTGATGGTGCTCGACGCGCGCGGCTGCCTGAAGGCCGCCGCCGCGCAGGACGGCACCAGCCTGATGCGGGCCGAGGTCGCGCACGGCAAGGCCTACGGCGCACTCGCCCTCGGCCTCGGCTCCCGCGCCCTGTTCCAGCGCGCCCAGGAGCAGGCCTATTTCATCGACGCCGTGAACACGCTGGCCCAGGGCCGCATGGTCCCGGTGCCCGGCGGCGTGCTGATCATGGACGGCACGACGCTCGTCGGCGCCGTCGGCGTCTCCGGCGACACTTCGGACAATGACGAGATCTGCGCCGTCGCCGGCATCGAAGCCGCCGGCCTCAAGGCCAATCCGGGCTGAGCTCCGGTCGCACCGGCAAGGCTCAGCGAGCTTTTCTGTCCCACAATCTCCGGGGGGGCTGGCCTGCCCTCTCGGAGCCTGATGGATCGCGCGTCGAAGTCCACGGCTCCGATAACGGCTGACGGAGAATTCATTCGGCCGGCTTGACCGGCCCGAAACATTGCCGGCCGCAGCACGTTTGTACGACGGGGCGCGTGGAGAACCGGACATGCCTCGCAGACCAGCTCGCACCATCATCATCACGGGCGCCTCCGCCGGCGTCGGCCGCGCCATCGCAAAACGCTTCGGCGAGGCCGGCGACCGCGTCGGCCTGATCGCGCGTGACGAGGATGCGCTGCGCGACGTCCAGCGCGAGCTGCAGGCGCGGTTTGCCCATGCCGAATACGAGGCGGTCGATGTCGCCGACGCGCAGGCGCTGTTCGAGGCCGCCGAACGGCTCGAGCAGCGCCTGGGTCCGGTCGACATCTGGATCAATGACGCCATGGAGACGGTGTTCTCGACCGTGGCCGACATCACGCCGGAGGAGTTCCGCCGCGTCACCGAGGTCACCTATCTCGGCTTCGTGCACGGCACGATGGCGGCGCTGCGCTCGATGCGCCGGCACGGCGAAGGCCGCATCATTCAGATCGGCTCGGCGCTCGCCTATCGTGGCATTCCGCTGCAGGCGGCCTATTGCGGCGCCAAACATGCGATCCGGGGCTTCACCGACTCGCTGCGGGCCGAGCTGATGCACGAGCGCTCAGGCATCACGCTCAGCATCGTCGACCTGCCCGCGGTGAACACACCGCAATTCGACTGGGCTCGCGCGCACCTTGCGCATACGCCACGACCAATGGGCCGGCCGGTGGAGCCCGAGGTGATCGCGGACGCCGTCTATCGCGTCGCCGACGGCGGCTTCCGCGAATATTGGATCGGCTGGCCGACACTGCTCACGATCCTCGGTAACGCCGTCGCGCCCGCTTTGCTCGACCGCTACCTCGCTGCCAAGGCGATCGCCGGGCAACAGACCGACGTACCACTGGTGCCCGATCGCACCGACAATCTCGACCGTCCCGTGACGCGCCTACACCGCACCCGCGGCTCCTTCAGCCAGGGCGCGGCGCAGCGGGCGATGCTCGTGCCGGGGGATGTCGCGCGCGCGGCGACCATTGCGCTCGGCGCGGCGGTGTTCTTCGCGCTGGGCGCTGTGATGAGCCGGCGGCGCTGGCGCTGAATTCGTCACGACCCGGCCGCCCTTGCGTGCCAACTGTGATCTGAGCTTCTCTATGGCGCGGCTTCCACACGGCGAGGAGCGCCTCCATGACCATCGAGAGCATCAGCGCGATTACGATTGCCACCCACGACATGACGCGCGCGGTCGCGTTCTATCGCGCGCTCGGCTTCGACGACATCGCCCATGGCGGCGCCCACACGTCGTTCACGAGCTTCCGTGTGGGCTCCGGCTTCCTCAACCTGATCGCCATGTCCAGGGAGAAGCAGTGGAGCTGGTGGGGCCGCATCATCTTCCACGTCGCCGATGTCGACGCCGTCTACGCCAAGGCGCTGGCCGCTGGCTTTGCCCCCTCGACCACGCCCTGCAATGCCGAATGGGGCGAGCGCTATTTCCACCTCACCGATCCCGACGGCCACGAACTGAGCTTCGCGCGGCCGCTCGGACGGTGAGTTAGCCGAGTTCGAAGGTGGTGACACCGAACACCCGGTCGATCCGGAGCGGCGGGATCGGCCCGGTGTACATGCGCGCGGTCTCGAACACCGGCTTCAGGCCGAGGCTCTCGGCGAGCGCCACCGCCTCCGGATTGATCGCGGGCACGTCGAGGAACACCTCGGAGTCGCCGGCTGCGCTCAGCAGCGCCGACACCACGGCCTCGGCATCGGCACGCTTTTCCGCAATCAGCGGACCGATTTTGTAGCCCGCACGGCACGGACGGATCACACCCCAGGCGGCTAACGTACCGTCGCGGATCAGCGCCCGGCCGACATGACCGGGCGTGTCGATCCAGGCCCGCAGGAATGCCCGGCGCGGGGCGGGAAATACGGTCGCATCTGACGCTTCGATGTCGGAAAGCGGCACATCGGCAAGAGCGACGATACCTGATCGATCCGCCGATTGCAGCAAGGCGGCGGATCGTCCCCCGTAGCGGATATTGGCATACGCGTAGCTGAAGCCGGATTTCCGATAGTTGTCCTGCTGCGCGACCACGCCATCGAGTCCGACAATGCGCGATCCCGCATGCGCCATCGCCGCCTGCCAGAGCCGCAAGCCGTAGCCGCGCCCGCGCAGCTCGGGACGCACCATGTAGAATCCGAGAAAGGCGAACCGGTCGTCATAGTTCACGCAGGACACGGTCGCGACCGGCACGCCGTCGCGCTCGGCGACGAGGAAGCCGTCGGGGTCGACCTCTGCGAAGCACGTCGCATCGGACAACCCGGGATTCCACCCCTCGGCTGCCGCCCAGTCGATCGCGAGCCCGATCTCGTCCGGCCGCATCGGCCGGATGTGCAGGCCATCAGCGTCGGGATGTCCGGCGGATCGTGTCATGTTCCCCTCGATCCGAATGCCGCACCATCCGTCAATTATGACGCCGCGCGAACCTCAGGGCAACCTACGCGGCCAATACTGCTGTGAGGTTTCAGTCTCGAATGATGATCGTCCAAGCACGCTGTTCATCTGCTGCAAGGACAAGCCAGGCGGCACTCAAATGTGCGCTGCGCATTCGCAGCCAAATGATAGGCAGGTCTCGATGAGACGCTGATCGCCTCGCGCATCCGCTGTCCGGATATCTTTCCCCAGATAGAGCTAGAATTGAACTTTGATGTGCCCCTCGATCGAGTGATCCTGGCTGCTCCTCGAAAGATTGCCGCGATAGGACACTCCCATGACAGTATTGGCGCTTGTGCGCAGATCCAGGGCGGTCTGCACCAGGGCGGCATCCCGAGCGAGCGGCAGCCCTGCAATGTCAAATGCAGCGCCGGTGCTTCTGAAAAGCAGGTGGTCTTCCGGCTTGAGCTGGCCGAAACCGTGTTGCCAAGCGAGCGATGCTGACGGCTTGAGCGCCATTCCGTCCGATAGTGCAATCAGCGCCGATGCGCGCGCCCCGATCGCCGTATAACCTACGTCCTCCTCGCGCGATGAGCCGGAAAGTGCGGCGACGTCACCGGCCTCATCGAAGCCATTGGTATGGAGATGGATCCAGGACCAACCTGCAAATGGCTCCACAAGAGCATCCGCGAGGTTCAGATCATACCCAATCTCACCAAATATTTGTGAGCCGAACGCGCCATAACGCCCGGTCGCCCGTTCGAGAAAACCCGGATAGCTGATCGAGCGAGCGCTCCCAATGGTGCTGAAGCTCAGAAGTGCCCCCGAGCGGACGTTCCAGGCACCCACGTCAAAGCCAGTATAGACGGCTAGATATGCGCTATCGATATCGGCCGAGCTCGCACGGGCATCGATGCTCGTCCTCGAATTGGTGTAGCCGACCGCGACGCCTGCCCGCCAGTTGTCGCCCAGCCGCCCATCTACTCCGCTGAAGAAACCGCTCAGGCGTCGGCTCATACCAGCAGCACTGCCGTCACCATGAGCCGTGCCCCAAGCCCCCACTCCCTGAGCCCACCAGCCAATATCCCGCGATGTGGACGCGTTGGCCGACGACGGAATGCTGCCGGTGCGGAGAATGCGCCTGTCCGTATCGGCGGCGTAGGCCAGATGCTTCGGCGAGGATAGATCGACATCGCCGTAGATCACGGCTGGACCACCGGAGCCGAAACTCGCAAACGGCCCAAAACGGTCCTCAAAGGAAGTTTGACGCAAGCGTCCGAGGACGGCGTCCCGGGCGAAATGACCGTCTTCGACGAGGGACGTCCGTGCGCTGGCATGAAGTTCGCCCGACAGCGCGTCGAACGCCTGTTGCGCGCCGGGCGCTGTCTGGAAGATCACGCTGCCGAAGAGCCGGCTATCCGGCGAGCTTTCCTGGAGAGCGGTGGCTACGGCCAGCTGGTTTGCCGTCCGCGCGACGCTCGGAAAGAACGTCGACTGGGTCAACGAGAGGAACACGTTGTTGGCATCATAACTCAGGCTGGGAAACAGGAACGCAGAGTTGCTGCTCACCCCAGAGAAGGCACCACTAATGCCATCGGCGGCATTGAGGATATTGTAGGTGGTACGGAAGGCATAGGCACCGTTCTGCGGCAGGACGACGACATTGCCATTGAGTCTTGCCGTGCCGGTCGCCACGATCCGGTCTGCCGCCCCGGACGCGTTGGTCTCGACTTCGTAGGTGGAGCCAGAGGCAAAGGATACGTCGCCAGAGACATTAAGCGTCCCGATCGCATTGCCTGGAGAAACGACTCCCCTGCTCGCGACAGCGAGGCCGCCGATCGTGCCATTGCCCATGAGCCGGGCCCCGGAGTTGACGAACACGGTCGATGCGAGCTCCCCTGTGACGTCTAGTATCCCGCTGTTGATGAACGTCGGGCCTGTGTAGCTACTGTGCCCGCTCAGGACGAGCGTGCCACTGCCGTTTTGCTCGAGGGCACCAGAGCCTGAGATCGTTCCACCGAAGGTGTAACCGTCGGAATGATTGAAGGCCAAGATTCCGTTGTCGATCACGTCGCCGACGATCGAGCCGCTGGTACCGCCATTGCCGAGTTGCAGTGTGCCCGCGCTGACGATGGTGCCGCCGGTATAAGTGTTCGCACCGGAGAAGATGGTGGTGCCGGAGCCAAGCTGTTGGAATGTCCCGGTGCCCGAAATGATGCCGCCGAACGTGTAGCTGTCGGAACGATTGATCGCAAAGATGCCGTTGTCAGTGACGTTGCCGCCGATCGAGCCGGCGCTGCCGCCATTCCCGAGTTGCAGCGCGCCGCTATTCACTGTGACTGAGGTGTTTGGCATGTTTCCGTCGACCTCAAGCAGGCCGCCATTCACGGTAAAGCTGGAGATGAGCGGAGTGGTGCCAGTAAGCGTCCAGTGGCTGCTGCCCTCCTTGAGAAACGTCCCGAAGCCCTGGTATTGCAGGCCGGCACCGATCGTTGCGACGTTGAAGCTCGCTGTACCAGTGCCGCCCAGTGCAAGGGTGTCGCTGCCGCCGCCGAAAACGTTGCCGTTGATCGCAGCGGTTGGATAGAGCTCAAGCCGGTTCGCCGAACCATGAAACCGAACGGCGCCGCCCGCACCGCCATCTAGCGTACCGGCCACAGTGAGAGTGGTAGGGCTGACGACGAAGCTCGATGTATCAATGGCGAAACCATCCGCTCCCGTACCATTCGAGGTCACGTGGCTTCCGGCGCCGATCGTAATCGCAATTGATCCGCTCGTTCCGCTTCTCGCATATATGCCCGTCGTATTGGTTCCTGTGACGTCGCCAGCGACGGCGATCTTTACCGCGCCATTGCCATCGCTCCGCGCGAAGATGCCGCTCTCCTGGCCGCTCACGGTAGTTCCGGCGGCTGTGGTCACCGTGACATCTGCGTTCCCTCTCGCGAGAAGAGCGAAATCGCTGCCGGTCGTGCCGGCGGCCGTGACGTCACCGTTGACCGTCACGGTCGTCGATCCAGTGCCGTAGTTGCGGCTCAGAATTCCGTAGCGCGCGCCGCGGACGTTGGAGCCTGCGCCGGTTGTCACGGTCAGATCAGTGCCGAAATTGATCGCCACGATTCCCCGCGATACCGAGGTTGTGCCCGTGCTTACGACATCGCCGTTGGTCGTGATGCTGAGCGCGCCGGTGCCCTGGTTGCGGCCCCGAATGCCGTAGTTGAGGGCGGTGATATCACCGTTGGTATTCACTGTGATGCTGCCCGGAACGCCGGCTGTCGTCGTCATATTGAGTCCGTTGCCGGCGGTCGCAGTAAACGGAGAGAAGTTCGTATCGGTGTATGAAAGGTTGCCGGCGCCGGTGATCGTCAGAGCATTCGAGGAGACGGTCGTAATGCGGAATCCCGATAGCGCAGTCACGTGAGCGTTGGCGCCCGAAATCGTCTGGGCGGTGCTGGCCGCCGAGCATTCCCAATTGGAACCGCCCACATTGGCGCAAGCAGCGTAGACCCGGCGGCTATAGCCGAAAACTGCGCCCACCAGCATCGAAGACGACAGCACCAACTGCCGGCATGGAAACCTGTCGGACAAGCGCCGCCCTCCTCCTTTGGGCTGGGAAACTCAACCTTTATATGTCAAGAATTACTGGACAACCAGAAGATGATGGCACATCGACCAAAAAGTCTTAAGCCGTTCCCGTCTTTCGAGGCACTCTCCTAGGCCGCGCTGAAGAGGCCTGCCTCTTGTCGGGTTCACCGCCGTTTGGAGAAGCATCCATGGGCCGTCGTGACGACGTACCGACATTCGAATCAAACGAGATTCTGCCAGCCGATCGAACTTGCGTACGCCTTCCCGCGGAACAGGTTGGCCAGGCCGGCAGTGAAGCGGTTCGGTATTCCATGTCACCCGGACTGCCCGGATTTCTTGGTTCTCAGCGCATCGCCATCGCGGGTTCGTCCTATCAATCCGGCAAATTCTATTTCCTGGGTCAGAATGCCGACGGCGGGCTCTTGGTCCACGAGCGCCTCTTTCACAAGGCCATGGGAATCTGCGTCGTGGACAGCGATACGATCCTGCTCGCCACGATGTTCCAGATCTTGAGATTCAGGAACGTACTTGCGCCCGGGCAGCAGATCAACGATCTGCACGATGCCTGTTATGTCCCGCGCCAGATCTTCACCACTGGCGAGCTCGATGTTCATGACGTGGGGATGCTGAGCGACGGCCGCATCGTCTTCGTCAACACGCTTTACAATTGTCTTGCCTCTACATCGGAACGGCACAGCTTCACGCCGCTGTGGAAGCCTTCCTTCATTTCGAAGATCGTCAAGGAGGACCGATGTCATCTGAACGGACTTGCCATCGAAGACGGCGCCCCGCGCTACGTTACGGCGATCAGCAGATCGGACACCGTCGACGGCTGGCGCGACCGTCGTTCCGATGGCGGCATCGTCATCGACGTGCACTCCAATGAGATAGTGATCGATGGTCTCTCGATGCCTCATTCCCCTCGGCTCTATCGCGGGAGATTGTGGGTGCTCAACTCGGGCACGGGGGAGATCGGATGGATCGAGCGTTCAGCAGCCGGCGCGACGTTCCACGTTCTGGCATTCTGTCCCGGCTTCGTGCGCGGGCTCGCGTTTTTCGGCAACTATGCCTTCGTTGGCTTGTCGAAACCTCGCTATGAGCGTTTCGAGGGTCTCGCACTGGATCGCAGGTTGGCCGAAACCGATTCTGAACCGTGGTGCGGAATCCAATTGATCAATCTCGACACCGGTGCCTGCGAAAACTGGTTTCGGATTGATGGGGCGGTAGCCGAATTCTACGATCTGGGCGTTGTGCCAGACGTGATACGACCAATGGCGATCGGCTTCGCCAACAATGAGATCCTTGATCTCGTCACCCACGATCCGATGGATCCCGCTCAGAGCGCTTGGCCTGTGCATGAACGAGCGCCGGGAATTGGGTCCCCGAGGCGCGCGTAAAGCTGCGCGCTAGCCGAGGAACGAGCGATGCTCCGCCTTCGCGGAGCATGACAGCTGGAACAACAGAGCCGCCGTCAAGCGATCCACCTGCCGCGCGCTACTTCCCCGGCCACACCGGCTTGCGCTTCTCGGCGAACGCCTTCAGGCCTTCCTTGGCGTCCTCGGTCATCGCCAAGAGCGCGATCTGGCTTTCGAGATAGGCGATCGCCTCGTCGAACGACATCGACGCGATGGCGCGCATGGCGTATTTGCCGCGGCGGATGGCGGTCGGCGACTTGTCGACGATGCGGCCGATCAGCCACTCGATCTTGGCATCGAGCTCGGCGGCGGGAACGACATGGTTGAGCAACCCCGCAGCCTGTGCAGCCTTGGCATCGAACGGCTCGCCCGTCAGCGCCCATTCGTTGACGAGTCGCGGTGGCGCGATGCTCTGCAACAGGCTCAGCACCTGCATCGGGAACACGCCGACCTTGACCTCCGGCAGGCCGAAGATGACGTGATCGGCCGCAACCGCCATGTCGGTCATGCACAACAGCCCCATGCCACCGGCCATGCAGACGCCGCCGACGCGCGCGATCGCGGGCTTGGTGGCATTCTGCGACAGCCTGAGCAGATCGGCGTAGTCGACATTGGGGCGGGAGAAATCCATCGCAAAGGCCGCGCCCGAGTTCTGCAGGTCGGCGCCCGCACAGAATGCCTTGTCTCCCGCGCCGGTCAGCACGATCACGCGAACCTGCGGATCGTCATGCGCCTTGCGATAGCCGCGCGAGATCCCGGCGATGACGTCACCATTCAGCGCGTTGCGCTTCTCTGGACGATTGATGGTGATCCAGAGGGCCTGCCCGCGCTTGTCGAGAATCACGCTGTCGTCGGTCATCGCCTTGCCCGTTGCTTGATGTTGGATGCGAGATTGGCGCGGGATAGCCGCCGCGGGCAAGGAAAACTTGCGTCAGCTGGCCGCGCGGCGGCCGATCTCGGCGATGACACCGTGCAGCCGCGGACGCGCTGGATCGAACTGTCCGGTGTGCAGGAAAGCGATGGTCTGCCGGAACGACGTCGGATGCACCAGCAGGCCCATATGCGAGGCCTTGATCACGGTGTAGTCCGTCATCTCGGCGAGCTTGCAGCTCTCGACCGAGACACGGCCGTCATTCGGCCATGGCAGCAGGAACAGGCCGGCGATCGGATCGAGGAAACGGTTTCCGGCGATCACACCAATCTCGTAATCGGCGGGCGGCAGAGAGGCGAGCGTGACGTCTTTCGCCGTCACCAGCTGCAGGCCGGCCGGACCGAAATAGGTGCGATAGAGCCCGACATTCTGCAGCCGGTCGGCGAGCTCGCTGCCGCCATTGGGCGTTCCCAGCATGACGACACGGCCGAGCCGCGCCGGCCGATGCTTCGCGATCGCGACCCGTGCCAGCAGCCCGCCCATCGAATGGGTGACGAAGTGGATCGGCCCGCCGATCCCCGCGGCAAAATCGGCGATGGCCGGGCGGATGTCCTCGGCAAGAAACTCGAGCGGCTTCTTGCGGCTTTCATAGTCGAGGTTCAACGTCGCAAAACCAGCTCGCTGCAGCCGCTTTTCCAGCGGACGCAGCATCAATGATCGGCCGGCGATACCATGCAGCAGAACGACCCCCGCGTTGCGGGGGCCAATGTGCTGAGAACGCCGGCGCAGCGATGTAATCACGCGACTTCCCGCTCTTCCGGCTCACGCTCGACCGTGGCTGTTGCCGCACTCGCCTCGGCGAGCGCCTTGGCGCCGACATAGTCGGTCTTGCCGGAACCGAGCAGCGGGATCTTGTCGACCACCATCACGACGGCCGGCACCGCCAGCTCCGGCGCGCCTTGCGCCTTGGCCTGGCGCTGCATCGCGGAGCGCTCGGCATCCTTCTGCGTCGTGATCAGCACGATGCGCTCGCCCTTGCGCTGGTCGGGAATCGAGACCGCGACCGATGCCGCTTGCGGCCATAGCGTCGCGGCAATCTGCTCAACCACCGTCAGCGACACCATCTCGCCGGCGATCTTGGCAAAGCGCTTGGCGCGGCCCTTGATCGTGATGAAGCCTTGCGCGTCGATGGTGACGATGTCGCCGGTGTCGTGCCAACCCTCCGGCAGTGCCTCCAGCACACCCGGATTTTCGGCTCTGACATAGCCGAGCATGACGTTGGGGCCACGGACCGAGAGGCGTCCGCCCTCCTCGATGCCCGGCACCTTGTCGAGCCGGTACTCCATCAGCGGCGACAGGCGGCCGACGGTGCCGACACGGTTGGCCATCGGCGTGTTCATCGCCAGCACCGGCGCGGTCTCCGTGACGCCATAGCCTTCGAGAACGCGGATGCCATAACGCTCCATGTAGATCTGCCGTGTCCGGTCCTTGACCGGCTCGGCGCCGGCGATGACCAGCCGCAGGGTACGGAAATCATAGGCGTGGGCGGAGCGCGCGTAACCAGTCAGGAAGGTGTCGGTGCCGAACAAGATGGTGGCGCCGGTCTGGTAGATCAGTTCGGGCACGATCCGGTAGTGCAGCGGCGACGGGTACATATAGATGGGGATGCCCGCCAACATGGGCATCATCATGCCGCCGGTGAGGCCGAAGGAGTGGAACACCGGCAAAACATTGAACACAAGATCGTTAGCGTTGGCGTCGACCCTCGCCAATGCCTGCGCGGCATTCGCCAGAATGTTGCGATGGGACAGGACAACGCCCTTCGGCGTGCCTTCGGAGCCGGACGTGAACAGAATCACGGCGGGGTGGTCGGCATTGCGGCCGACGCGCGGCTTGGTGCCGTCGATCATGCCCTTGATCTTGTCGGCAAAGCTGACGGAATCCTTGACGTCCTCGAGATAGACCAGACGGGCCTGCCCCTCGATCGCCGCGATCAGCTTGTCGAGCTTGCCCTTCTCGATGAAGGCCCGCGACGTCAGAACGGTCGTGACCTGCGCCGCCTTCATCGCCGCCAGCACGTTCACCGGGCCGGCGGAGAAATTCAGCATTGCCGGCACGCGTCCGATCGACTGCAGCGCCATGAACACCACGGCGACGCCGGCGGAGTTCGGCAGCAACAGGCCGATGTTCTCGCCCACCATCGTGCCCTGCTCGAGCTTGCGGCTGAGCACCTGCGAGCCAAGCAGCAGCTTGCGATAGGTCAGCTTGGTGCCGAGCGGATCCTCGATCATCACCTTGCCGGTATCGTGGTCGCGATGGGCATGGGCGAGCGCCTCGAACAGCGTTCGATCCAGCATGGCGTTCTTGACCATGGCTTCGATCATCACGTCCTGCAGCGCAGCGCCAGCTGCATTGCGGCGGGTCTTGCCCTTGAGAGCCGCATCGATGGTGAGCTTCACCGGCGGCAGGATCGTCACCGTCACCTTGGGAAACCACGAGCGCTTGATCTGGCCATCCTTGAGATAGCTGAGATGCGAGCGCTGCGCGCCCTCGATGCGGACCGGCACCACGACGGCGTCGGCCTTGTCGGCGATCATCGCGGTGCCGTCATAGACCTTCATCAGCGAGCCCGACACCGTGATGCGGCCCTCCGGGAAGATCACCACCGGCTCCTGGCTGGCGACCAGCTTGATCAGATCGCGAGCACCGAGCGGCTTGGTCGGGTCGATCGTGATGTGGCTCACAAGTTTCAGGAAGACCTTCGCCCACCAGGCCTTGGAGATCCCGGTGTCGACGGCGAAGGTCGCATCGATCGGCAGCACCGCGTGGAGCAGCGGGCCGTCGATCAGGCTGACATGGTTCGGCGCGATCAGCATGCGGGTGCCGGCCGGCGGCAGGTTCTCCAGCCCGCGCACCTCGGTGCGGAACAGCGCGCGGAACAGCATCGCGCCGAAGTCGCGCACGCCCTCCCTGCCCCATTTGGTGAGCACGAACCAGACGGCGCCGAAGCTCGCCAAGGCCAGACCGAAGAAGATCCAGGCGATCGAGACGCCTGCAGCCTGCAGGCCAGCCACGCCCAGCGAGCCGACCACCATGAAAGCGGCCTGCAGCACGTTGCCGGCGGCGATGACCCGGGCGCGCTCGGTGGGCTCCGACCACGCCTGCACAGCGGCGAACGCAGGAACCACGAAGAGGCCGCCGCCGAAGGCGAACAAGGCGAAATCGAACAGCATGCGCGAGCCTGACCAGGAGCCGATGAATCCCAGCGGCGTGATTCCCTTCGCGATCTCCGTCGTGCCGATCGCCCAGGACAAGTCGAGGCCGAGCACGCCCATGATGATGGCGCCGATCGGCACCAGCGCGAGGTTCGGCCTGACGTGGCTGAGATGCGCGGCGAACAGCGAGCCGATCGCGATGCCGACCGCAAAGATGGCGAGGCACAGGGTGACGACGCCCTCGGTACCGCCGACGACGTCCTTGACCAGGGCCGGCAGCAGCGACAGCACGACGGCACCCACCAGCCAGAACCAGGACACGATCACCATGCCGTCCCACAGCCGAGGCGCGGCATGTAACGACTTCAGAAGGTGCAAGGTCGAGGTCCAGGGGTTGGCCGTGATCCGCAGATCCGGCGCGGACGGCACCGTGTGCGGAATGCGCGAGGCGGAGGCCCAGGAGATGACGGCAAGGCCGATCACCGCGAGAGCGACCCAGCCCATGTGCGAGGAGCCGGAGACAAGCTGGCCGCCGGCGATGGTGCCAATCAGGATGGCCATGAAGGTCGCACCTTCCACTAGCGCATTGCCGGTGGCGAGCTCGCCGACCGTCAGCTGGTCCGGCAGCATGGCGTATTTCACCGGGCCGAACAGCGCGGCGATGACACCGAACATGCCGAGGGCGACGAACAGCAGCGGGATCGAATGCATGAAGAAACCCAGCGCCGCGAAGCCGGCAGCGAATATCTCGGCGAACTTCAGCCTGCGCGCGACGATGCCCTTGACGTACCTGTCGGCCAACTCGCCGCCGAGTCCCGAAAGAATGAAGAATGGGAAGATGAACACCGCACCGGCCACGGTCACCAGCGCATCGCCATGCACGGCCATGGCGCCATAGAGCAGCATGATGACGAGCGCATTCTTCAGGACGTTGTCGTTCAGCGCCGAGGAGAATTGCGCCCAGAACAGCGGGGCAAAACGGCGCGACGACATCAACTGCTTGATCATGGTCGTTTCCTGGTGTGCTGCGGCGGCTCGGCCGCAAGGATGGCAAGAGTCTTGAAGGTTGGTGATGAAATGAGGTGGTGCCGGTGATGCACCCTGTTAGACGCGGTCATGCGGTCTGCCGTTCTGTTGTTGGCCGCCGACCAGCACGAAGAGTAGCCCGAAGGTCGTGTGCAAAAGGCTTATCCAGACCGAGGGCAGCTGGACGGAGGTTATGGGACGAGAGGACATGGTGACCGCTTCCTTGCGTATGAGCCGGGGATTTGAGCCGTGGTCAGCTCAGCTCACTCAGGTAGTGGAAGCAGCCGAACAGGCCACCGCGGCGAGGCCGGCGTCCCTCGCGAACAGCTGCGCGAAAAAGCCGGTCTCCGGGCACCCGCCTTGCGCGCCGCGCGGCCAGCAGGCCGGCAACGTCACAGGCGTTGGCGATGCGCTCAACGCGTGCCGCCACAAGGTGAGACGCAGCCCGAGCCAAACCGTTCAGCAACGGCTGGAGATCGACGACGGGAAAAAGCTGCGGACCGCGAAAGCTGAGAACCTGCATGGGATCACTCCTTTGATTTTGAGCAACGCTCAAAATAGATATCGCAAAAATGAGCGGCGCTCAAGAAGATTCGATAAGGCGGAGCGATTGGGTAAACGAAGTCTTCCCGGCCGCGGCCAGTACACCAAGGCAGGACATCAAGCCATTGATTCTAAGAAATATTTTCGATGACCCGTCCAGGTCGGCGTCACCCGGCCGATTTGCGCAGCCAGACCTTGTTGTCGTGAAAGGCCGCGCCCCCGATCGGCGCGACGGTGTCGGCAGCGGTGAGCACGTTGATGCCCCGCCCCCCGACATGGGCGCGATTGGGATGGATGGATTCGGCGATCAGCACCCCGCGCCGGACTCCGTCGAACAGCCGGGCCGCAAGCGAGGTCTGGCCACGCTCGTTGCCGAGCGTGACGATATCGCCGTCGACAATGCCGAGCGGGGCTGCATCGAGCGGATGGATCATGACGGAGGGTCCCCCTTCCCGCGCCTGCGACGATGGCGTCTCGTTGAAGGAGGTGTTGAGGAACGAGCGCGCGGGGCTGGTCGCAAGCCGAAACGGATGCTGCTGATCGACCTCTTCGGTCACCGCCCAATGGTCGGGCAACGACGGCATGCGTTCAGGATTGCCCATGACGCGGCCGAATAGTGGATGCGCCCAGTCGGCCTTGAAGTGAAATTTCCCGTCGCTGTGCGCGAAGCCGTCGAGATAGTGCGAGGTGCGGAAGTCCGGCTGAAGGTCGCGCCAGACATCGGCCTCGAGCCCGGCGATATCGCCATGGCCGCTCTTCTTCAACGTCGCATCGATCAGCTCGCGCGGCGACATCTCGAAGCCCGGATGCACCGCCCGCAGCCGGCGCGCCAGGCCCTGCAGCACCTCATGATTGGACCGGCACTCGCCGGGCGGGTCGATCAGCTTCGGTCCGATCGAAATGTGCTGATGGCCGCCGCCGTAATAGAGATCGTCATGCTCCATGAACATCGTGGCGGGCAGCACGATATCCGCCATCTGCGCCGTCTCGGTCATGAACTGCTCGTGGACCGCGACGAAAAGATCCTCGCGCGCAAATCCGTTGCGAACCAGCTCCTGCTCGGGCGCCACCGTCATCGGATTGGTGTTCTGGATCAGCATCGCCTTGACCGGCGGACCGCCGCACAACGCTGCTCGATCCCCGGTGAGGATACGCCCAATCTGCGACTGATCGAGAAAGCGGGTGGAATGATCGACGGCATCACGGCCCTCGATGATCGATTCATCGAAATGCCACAGCGCCGCGTTGTTGAAGAAGGCTCCGCCTCCCTCATACTGCCAGGCGCCGGTCACCGCGGGAATGCACGATGCCGCATGCATCTGCGTCGCGCCGTTCCTGCTGCGAGTGAAACCATAACCCAGTCGGAAGAAGGTCCGCTTCGTCTCTCCGACCAGACGGGCGAACGCCTCGATTTCGGCCACGGGAACGCCAGAGATTTGCGATGCCCATTGCGGCGTCCGGGTCTCCAGATGCGCTTCGAGTTCGGCAGGACAATCCGTGTACTTCTCCATATAGGCGCGGTCGGCATAGCCATCGCGAAACAGCACGTGCATCACGCCGCAGGCAAATGCGCCGTCGGTCCCAGGTCGCAGGATGACCTTGATGTCGGCCTGCTTCATGGTCTCATTGTCGTAGACATCGATCGCCGCGATCTTCGCGCCTCGTTCCTTCCGGGCGCGCGCCGCATGAGTCATGACATTGACCTGCGTGTTCACCGGGTTCGTGCCCCAGATCACGACCAGATCCGAGAGCGCCATCTCCCGCGGATCGACGCCTGCAATCTTCCCGGTGCCGATGGCAAAGCCGATGCGCGCGACATTGGCGCAGATCGTGGAGTAGAACCGCGAGTACTTCTTCACATGGGTGAGACGGTTGAGGCCATCGCGCATCACGAGACCCATCGTGCCCGCGTAATAATACGGCCAGACCGACTGAGCGCCAAAGTCGCGCTCCACCTGGAGAAACCGCTCGGCGATCACGTCCAACGCCTCGTCCCAGGAGATGCGTGCAAATTGCCCTGAGCCTTTCGGGCCGACGCGACGCATCGGATGCATCAGCCTCTCAGGATGATGAATCCGCTCAGCATATCTCGCGACCTTGGCGCAAACCACGCCAGCCGTATAGGTCTGCCGTTTCGAGCCGCGAACGCGGCCGATCGCCTTTCGATCGAGCACCTCGACGTCGAGCGCGCAGGCCGACGGACAATCGTGCGGGCAGGTGGAATGGCGGATGTCGACCCGAGTTTGCTGGTTCATGCCCGATTCGTAGCACCAAAGAATGCGTCCGCCGAGAGCATTCGCGAGGCATTCGCATGAACAAGATTCGTGCGTGTCTGCTCCACCGCAAACGTTGGGCCTGCTTCTGGACGCGGCAAGTCACCATCGACAACAACCGATCCGCCGCCAGGGGCAAGGTGAAGACTGCATCAAAAGACGATAGGCTTCTGTTGCGCGCTCGGGGTCGCTCTCCTGCGAACGATCTACGTCGCAGCGCACCATGCCCAGCCCTCAGCTGACCGGCAATTTCGATTGCAAAGCCAGCTTCATATATTAATATATCAGTTGAGGAAACGCACATGTCCAGTCGAGCCCCGAGGAAAATGGCCCCAGCGCCACGGCCTGTGGTTGCCCGCATGCGCCGCAATGGTCGGCCCCGCGGCGCGACAGCAGCGTCACGCATCTACACCGATCTCAGGTCCGAACTCGTGTCGCTCGTGCGCCTGCCGGGGGAGCCGATCTCGGAAGCGCAGATTGCGACGACCTATGGTGTCAGCAGGACACCGGTCCGCGAGGCCATTCTGAAACTCTCCGATGAAGGGTTGGTCGAGATCTTTCCGCAGTCCGGCATCTTCGTCTCGCGCATTCCGGTCGCAGCACTCCCCGAGACCATCATCATCCGAAAGTCTCTCGAAGAGACCACCGCTCGGATGGCCGCCGAGCATGCGACATCGAGCCAGTTGCTCAACCTGCATGCGACCCTCGAGCGTCAGCGCGAGGCCTGCGCCGCAAAGGATCGCGAAGCCTTCCACCAGGCGGACGAGATGTTTCACGCTGGCATCGCCGAGGTCGCGGGCTATCCCGGGATCTGGAAACTGATCGTTCAGGTCAAGGTTCACGTCGACCGCTATCGTCGACTGACCCTGCCGCAGATCGGACGGATGGCCGAAGTGATCGCAGAGCACGAACCAATCCTTCAGGCCATCGAGCGGCGCGATCCGGATCGTGCCCGGGCTGCCATGGCGAGTCATCTGGAACGCCTGCTCGACGAC
The DNA here is from genome assembly GCF_032381235.1 of Bradyrhizobium sp. SZCCHNR1053. Classification (NCBI taxonomy): domain Bacteria; kingdom Pseudomonadati; phylum Pseudomonadota; class Alphaproteobacteria; order Hyphomicrobiales; family Nitrobacteraceae; genus Bradyrhizobium; species Bradyrhizobium sp. SZCCHNR1053. The sequence goes on along the minus strand of NZ_JAUHJM010000007.1, from coordinate 35,776 downwards.
ATCTCTGAAATTCAGACCAAGAATCCAGAGTATTTCGATCAACCAAGCTAACGAGATGATCGCATCGAACCTTGCGGCGACACGATCATTCCGTCGGAGAGACGCCATGAAAAGACGCGATTTCATCAGATTGAGCGTGGGCTTTGCGGGCGTTGCAACGCTGCCGCCGATCTCGGCCGCCCTTGGGCAATCGAAGGCGGTGTTCAAGGCATCCGACGTTCAGCCGCCGGGTTATCCGACGGTTGCAGCAACAGAAAACCTCGGCAAAAAGCTTACAGCGGCAACCAACGGCAGGCTGTCGATCCAGATGTATCCCTCCGCTCAGCTCGGCGGCGAGAAAGAGACCATCGAGCAGACCCAGATCGGGGCGATCCAGATGCTGCGGGTCAGCGCCGGCGCACTCGGCCCGATCGTCGACGACGTCAACGTCGTCAACATGCCCTTCCTGTTCAAGAGCATCGAACATTCTGAAAAGATGATGGACGGTCCGATCGGTCAGGACCTTCTGGACCGCGTCAGCGCCAATGCCAGCGCAAATCTCGTCGCACTCTGCTGGATGAATTCGGGCGCGCGCAGCATCTACAACACCAGGAAGCCCATCAGGACGGTCGAGGACGTCAAGGGGCTGAAGATCCGTGTGATCGGCAATCCCATCTTCATCGACATGATGAACGCGCTTGGCGGCAACGGCGTCGCGATGGGCTACGATCAGGTCTTCAGCGCGCTGCAGACCGGCGTGATCGACGGGGCCGAAAACAATCCGCCGAGCTACGTCTTCAGCAATCATTACACGGCAGCGAAGTACTATTCGCTCACCCAGCATCTCGTCATTCCGGAAATCCTCGCGTTCTCGAAGCGGTCCTGGGCAAACCTGTCGACCGACGACCAGACCTTGATCAAGAAGTTCGCGCGCGAAGCGCAGATGGAGGAGCGCGAACTCTGGAAGGCCTACGAGCGGGAAGCGATCGAGAAGGCCAAGGCCGGTGGCTCCGAGATCGTCGAAATCACCAACAAGGCGCCGTTCCAAAAGGCCGTGAAGCCGGTCTGGGACAAATACGGTCCGAAGTACCAAGAAATGATCAAGCGCATTCAGGACATCGCATAGACCGCACGCTCGGTTCGGACGATCAAGAGGCTTACGATGGCCGGACTCTATCGCCGGGCGATGGATGCGCTGTATCCCGCTTGCGTCATCGTGGGCGTAACGGCGCTCATGCTGATCTCAGCCGTCATCACTTGGGCGGTCTTCACCCGCTACGTCCTGAACAGCGCGGCTTCCTGACCCGAAGCGATGGCCGTCCTGTTGTGCTGGTGCCACCAAACCATAAACGCCGTCCTTCACGCGCTCGCGGCCGGCGAGACGATCTCGATCAGCGCGCTGTTCATGTCCGCCCCCCGGGGAAATCCAGCTCGCCGTCGGCGGGATACGGCCATCACCGGCTAGGTAGGACGTCGGAAAATGCCTCGCCGCCTCTACTCGTCTTCGTCTTGACCGGCCTCCGCCAATCCGCGTAACGGCTCGGGATTCAGAAGCACGATCGCCCCGTGCTCGAGGCGGACCCAGTCCCGCGCGGCCCATGCACGCAACTGCTTGTTGATGCTCTCCCGCGTCATGCCGACCATTTCGCTGATCTCCTGCTGAGTGATGGCGATGGTGCGGCTTGCGGTATCCAGCTTGCGCTTGTCGGTCAGGCCGAGCAGCGCACTGGCAAGGCGGCGGGGGAGATCCTGAAGGATGACCTGCTCGACCTGGTCGCTGGTCCAGCGCAGCCGATCGCAAAGCAGCTCGATGAATTTCATTGCCAGCACCGGCTGGCTCTTCACGAACGGCAGGAATTCGCGCCGATCGATGACCAGAATCTCGCAGTTCGTATTGGCCGTTGCGTCGGCTGTGCGTTCTCGGCCGTCGAGCACGGCGACTTCGCCGAATATCTCACCCGCGCTGATCAGGTTCAGGATGGCATTGCGGCCGTCGGGCGACGAGACACTGATTTTGACGGTGCCACTGATCACGGCATACAAGCTTGAGCCAGGATCGCCTTTTGAGAAGATGGTTGAACCGCGCTTGAGCGATGTCGGCTTGGCGTAGCGGCAGAGCTGATCGACCGCATCGGCCTCGAGTTCACGAAAAATCGGATGCTGACGCAGCACCGACAGTTTGCCGTTGTTGGTAGGTCGGACGCTCGCCCGCTTTTCCTCAGTCACACCGCATCTCCCAGGCGTCCGAATACCGCCGCCCAAGGGAGCTGTCCAAAGCCGGTGGCCAAGGCCCCCGCGGATGTCAGGGGACTATGGACACGCCTACAGCCACCAGCAAAGACGATCCCTCGGACTTGCGACCACCGATCCTCGATTTCATTGCACTTCGGAATACGGCAGATCGGCGGATTGTCCAGGAAAATGCGGCGAACGCTCAAGGCGAAGCCATCTGCCAATCGACGCCGGAGGCGTTTCCGCCCCCGAGAGGCGGCCCGGCATACATTGTGCAGCGCGTGAGAGTCGTCCAGCCGCCCGTCGGACCAGCAGCGCTACTCTTCTGAGCGCAAGATGCCGCAGCCCAAGGGCAGCCTGTACCTCACACCCGATGTCTTGTCTGTGAATCAGCCCAAAGCAGGACCGCAGCGAACCCGACAAAAACCCCCACAACTGCAAAGCTGACCATCATAGCGTCGAGCGGCATGTCTCTCTCCCCTGTTCGAGTTTGAGACACAGTTCCCTATCGGCTGCGCGACAGTCCTTGATCCAGATCAATGCAATGCGGGTTTCGCCAGCGACGTCAGGCAGCAGCCATAGCTTCAGCTCGCGCCGAATCTCGAAGCGAGACGCCCCCGGGCAGGATCGCGATGATGCCCTCCCGTTCGAGCTTCGTGAACGTTCGACTGACGGTCTCGATGGTGAGCCCGAGATAGTCGGCGATATCCTGCCGACTCATCGGCAACGGTACCATGTTAGAGGGTCCCCGAAGCTCCACCAGCCGGTCCCTCCAGCCAACGAGGAATGTCGCGACCTTCTCCTCGGCTGATCGGCGTCCGAGAAGTACCATGTGATCACGCGCCTGATTCAGCTCCTGCACGGCCAGTTCGTTCATCCGCCGCAGCAGGTTCGGCTTGTCCTCGGCAAAGCGTCCGAACGGTCCCTTTGCGAACTGGCAGACGGTGACGGGACCGATTGCGTCGGCCGAAAATCCATGCCGTTCCTCCGTCGTCATGCCGACGAAGTCGCCAGGCAGCGCAAATCCGACGATCTGCCTGCGTCCGTCGGGGAGAAGCTTGTAGAGCCTCATGACTCCATCCAGTAAGTTGTAGAAGCAGGACGACGTATCTTCTTGCGCGAAAACCGTCTCGCAGGTCGCAAAATGGGTCCGGCGGCTGAGCTGCTCGAATTCACGCATTTCGAACTGGTCGAGCGACGCACAGACACTGAATCCCCGCACGGCACAATCGGCACAGGCCTGCCCATGGAAATCGACTGCAACAAGAGACGTCTTCATACGGGGCTCCGCTGGGCCAAGCGCAAGGATATAATGATTGCATTCTAACGGACGCTCGAAGTTCCGATTGATTCAAATCAAACGAACCAACAATCCGGGCCCTATCGTGGCCGCCATTGCCAGCGCCAACGGACATTGTGAATGCAGCGGCTTGTTCTGTGCCACCTTCTCGCCGCGATAGCGTTGGCGCCCCCCTCCTACGCGGCGTCGACGTCGCAGCAACGTGGGCAGGCCTTCGCGAAGGCCCACTGCGCACGATGTCATGCCATCGGTCGAACGGGAGAGAGTCCCTTCGAACCGGCACCCCCGTTCCGAAACCTGCATCTCCGCTACCCGATCGAATCACTGGGCGAAGCGCTCGCGGAGGGGATCGTGACTGGTCACCCGGCCATGCCCCAATTCCAGCTTGCGCCGCCGCAGATCCACGATCTGCTCTCGTATTTGAAGAGCTTGGAATAGCCCCGTCGATTCAGAGCGCCTGTATCGTCCAGGTCAGAATCGATTTGACAACCCGGCCGAAGGCCTCGTCGAAGGCGGACACGGCGCCAGCAGGATCAAGCCGGGCAACGGGCTGGTTTTCGTCAAACAGCCGTGACGCGATGACCTTGCCGTTCTTGTCGACGAGGCGAGCCGACAGACCAATCTCCGCCGCGGCGGTGTCGCCATTGATCCGGAAACGGCGGACATCGATCAGCAGCTGAAAATCCGGCTGGCCGAGATCGGATGTCCGCAGCGGAGCGTGGGCCACATCGTAATTCTCGAAGGCATCTATCAGACGTGACTGCAATAACTTGGGGATGCTGTCAGCCCACAGGAAATCACCGAACCCCGGGTAGTCCTTTGTCGGCGTGAACAGCATGCGTTGAGTCTGCAGCATCGCCACGGCCGTGGGCTCAGGAATCGCGAGCTGACCCTTGATGGTCTTGTTGACCGGCCCCAGTTCTCGCGGCGCGCTCAGATCATAGGTGACCTTCTGTGCTGGAGCGCCGCCTCCCGTCATTTTTTCCAGACCCGAGACGATTCCATCGAGCTTGCCGGTATTCCGCGCAAGGCCGTCCGAGAATGTCTTGAGGTTGGCGATCGTGTCTTTGAGCGGCCCGGCATTCTCCGCAAGCACTGCGTCGACGCGCCGCAGGGCGTCCCGGGCGGCCTGCGTCATGCTTTGTCCGGCGCCCGGTTCTGCAATCAGTGTCGATATGGCACTCGCCGCTCCTGCCGACGAGCCGCCCTCCAGCGCGATCACCGGCACTCCTGTCAGCCCCTGGAATTCCAGACCCACCTTGGTGTCGGCGCGCACGGGAGTCGTCGACGCCACGGAAATCGTTGCGTTGACCCGACGCGGATCGTTCGGCGCCAGGCCCAGCTCAGTCACCTCGCCGACCCGAATTCCGTTGAACAGAACGGCAGCTCCGACCAGCAGGCCGGGCACTGAGCCCTCGAACTGCACGTGATAGGTCGTGCGAGGCCCGAGTCCTCCGGTGTTGTTGAGCCAGTAAACGAAGCCAAAGATCGCGACGATGGCCGCCAGCACGAAGCCGCCGATGACAGCGAAAGGCGCACGGGTTTCCATCTTTCAACTCGCTTTTGGTTGCAGCATCTGGGATCGCTTGCCGTGAAAATAGGCTCTGACCCAAGGGTGTTCTGATCGAAGGAGATCGCTCATAGGGCCAATTGCCACGATCTTGCCGTCGGCCAAAGCAGCGACCCGGTCGCAGACCGTGTTCAGACTGGCGAGATCGTGCGTCACCATGAACACCGTCAATCCCAACGTCAGTTGGAGCGTCTTGATCAGGGCGTCGAAATCGCCGGCGGAAATCGGATCGAGGCCGGAGGTCGGCTCGTCAAGAAATACGATCGCCGGATCGAGAGCGAGCGCCCGCGCCAGCGCGGCGCGCTTCGTCATGCCGCCGGATAGTTCGGCTGGGAATTTATCACCGTCCTCTGCGCGAAGGCCGACCATTTCGAGCTTGGCTATCGCGATCTCATCCATCAAGCCCTGCGACATCTGCAGGCTCTCGCGCAGCGGAAATTGAACGTTCTGTTTGACCGTCAGTGACGAGAACAGGGCTCCCTGCTGGAACAGAATTCCCCAGCGCCTCGCCGCAGCCTGCGTCGTCCGCTCCTCGGCGCCACCAAGGGGTGTCCCCATGACCTCGATGGTCCCGCTGCGCCGAGGAATGAGGCCGATGATCGTCCGCATCAGGACGGATTTCCCGCCGCCTGACGCGCCAACCAAACCGAGAATCTCACCGCGACGAACGTCGAGCGAAAGATCGTTCAGAACGAGCTGCCGGCCGAACCCGACGACGAGATCGGTCACGCGGATCGCGCTGGACACTCCAAGATCATCCATTGCTACATTCCAATGGACGCAAAAAACACGGCGAACAGACCATCGAGCACGATGACCAGGAAAATGGATTTCACCACGGATGTCGTGGTTTGTTGCCCCAGCGATTCGGCACTACCTTTCACACGAAGTCCTTCACTGCAGGCAACAATGCCGATCACCAAGGCCATGAACGGGGCCTTCAATATTCCCACTTCGAAATGGGTGACCGAGATGGCATCGTGTAGCCGGGCGATGAAGATTGCCGGTCCCATGCCACCATAGAGCTGGGCCACCAGCCCTCCCCCATACAGGCCAGCCATCGAGCCGATGAAGGCGAGAATTGGCAAGGTCAAGATCAACGCAACGATGCGAGGCAGGATCAGCACCTCGACGGGATCCAGCCCCATCGTCACCAGCGCATCGATCTCCTCGCGCATCTTCATCGATCCAAGTTCCGCCGTGTAGGCGCTTCCCGATCGCCCTGCCACCATGATCGCGACGATCAGAACGCCAAGCTCGCGCAGGACCAGAATTCCCACCATATCGACCACGTAGGATTCGGCACCAAAACGTCGAAAATGGAAGATCCCCTGCTGGGCGATGATGGCGCCGATCAGGAAAGTGATCAACGCCACGATTGGAATAGCCTGCCATCCGATGCGGTACATCTGATAGACGAGGGAGGTCACGCGCAAAGATTGCGGCCGGCGTAGCGTCCGCAGCAGAGCAAAGGACAGCGCGGCCAACATGTCCAGGAACACTTTGACGTCCTGGGCTGCCCCCAGACTCGAACGACCGAGGTCCGTGAGTTTGGCGAGGACCGGATTCAGTCTCGGTGCCGGCTCGACCTCTCGTCGATTGACCTGCCGGACCTCCTCGACCAGGCCGATGTAGTTTTCTGCCACCCCGGTCATCTCGACCCGACGACCGCCAGCGGCGGCACGGCGGCTGAGCTTCTCGAGCAACCAGGCACCGACGGTATCGATCTCGCTCACGGCACCCAGATCAAGCTTCACGGCTTTCGCACTGTTGACCCTGGTGCCGGCAGAGCTGGTCAAACTCTCGAGCTCCGCCACGTTGAGGGACACCCATGATCCGCTCGGACGAAGCTCAAGCACATCCTCCGTCGTCGCGGCCGTCAGTCCCGGATGAGCACGCAATTGGATGTCTCCCTCAGTCGGCGCGCCGAGGCACACCCGTTCCTAGATCCGGCCGATCTGCCTCGCTTGATCTGCGTCAATGCCGTCAGCGCAACGGGTTGAGCGAAATCAAGCATCCCGCCGGACTGCGTTCTACAGTGATTTTGGTGCGAGGACAAAACATGGCTATCGACCCGACGACGCTCAGGACCGAGTTGGACAGCCTGACGCGTGAGCTAAGCCAGCTGCTGCGGGGCGCGGGGGTGCCGCTTGGCAACCCGGACGCGCAACCAGCCGCCGGAATGCTCGCTGCAGCGATCGAGGCGCTGGACATGCGTCTAAGTGAGACAGACGTTCAGGTGGAGCGGATGATCAGGGACCGTCCGATCGTGGCGACAGCTTCGGCCTTCGCCCTCGGTCTTGCCGTTGGCCTCCTACTGCGGAGAACTTAAGTGGATACCGAGAATGTCGTTAAACATTTGCGCCTTCTCTGGCGGACGGACCGGGTCATTGCCGACATCAGGCTCCGGCACCTGCTCGTCGGGCTCGGCCTCCGGGCCTTTGCGGCGCTGATTGCCGTCTTTGGCCTCCTGATGTTTGAGCTGGCGGCCTATCTTGCATTGGTCCAGATCACCTCCGCGGTCGTGGCAGCCGCAGCACTCGGAGCCTGCAATGTCGCGATTGCGGTGATCCTGCTGATCATCGCATCCCGTGCACCGTCCGGCAGGGAACTCGAACTAGCCAACGAGATTCACTCCTCGTCCATGGACTCGCTGCAATTGGAAGCACGAGCTCTGCAGGCCCAGATCTCGAGCGTGGTCAATCATCCGCTCAACAGCCTCATTCCGCTGCTCATCGTTCCCATTGCGACGATGATCATCAGAACTCTCCGCTCGCATGGCGGCTCCGAAGGCGAGGCGGCGAGCCCGCCGCCCAACGACCGCCGTGCGACTTGAACCCATCCTGCTGAATCAGGTGAGAGGCAATCGAAGCCTGAGCTCAAAGCCTGAGCTTGACGTTGCAGAGGTCGCGTTCGGTCGGATCGGTTTTGACCTCGAAACCGAGGTTCCTGCACATCTCCAGCATGACGACATTCTCCTGCAGCACGTCGCCGGAAATCATCTTCAGGCCTTCGGCCTTGGCGTATTCGATGATCAGCTGCATCAACGCCCAGCCGAGTCCGCGTCCCTTGAGATCCGACCGCAACAGGATCGCGTACTCCCCGCTCTCGTAAACCGAGTCGGAGTGAATCCTCACGACGCCGACCAGCTCGTTGGTCGCTTCATCGAGAGCCACAAAAGCCATCGCGCGCGCATAGTCGAGCTGTGTCAGGCGCGCGATGAACTCGTGCGTGAACTCCTTCATGGGGGCAAAGAATCGAAGACGCAGGTCTTCCGCGGTGACATGCTTGAGGAACTCATGAATGGTTGGCTCATCCTCGGGTCGGATCGGTCGCGCAAGGATTCGCCAGCCGTCCTTGACCTGGAGATGCCGTTCCCATTGGCTCGGATACGGCCGAACGGCGAAATTCGACGGACCAGAGCCTTTGAATTTCGGCGGAACCCTGCCGACGGCGACGCGCGCATCGACGGCCATGACGCCGCTCTCGTCCGCGAGCAGCGGATTGATATCGAGCTCGCGAATGTCGGGAACATCTGCTGCAAGCTGCGCAAGCTTGACCAGCACCAGTGCGACTGCATCGGGCTTGACCGCCGGGACATCACGATAGGCGTGCAGCAATCGTGAGACGCGCGTCCGCTCGATGAGGTTGCGCGCCAGATGGAGATCGAGCGGAGGCAGACCGAGCGCTTTGTCGTTGATGATCTCGACGGCGGTACCGCCCCTGCCGAACACAATCACGGTTCCGAAGGTTGGATCGTCGGCAATGCCCATGATCAGCTCCCGCGCCTTGGCGCGGACGATCATGGCTTGCACGATCACGCCGGAAATCCGTGCGTCGGGCCGAACGGCCCTCGCGCGGGCCATGATCTCGTTCGCCGCGTTACGCACGGCCTCGGCCGTGGTCAGATTGAGCACGACACCGCCGACGTCGGACTTGTGAATGATGTCTCTCGACAAAATCTTGAGCACGACAGTTGTGCCCTGAGCGAACAACTGCTCCGCATACCCGACCGCCTCGTCGACCGAAGACGCCGCGAACGTCGGCACCATCGCAATATCGTAGGCCTCCAGCAGGCGACTGATCTCGACCGGATCGAGCCAAGTCCTCCCGTCGGCGAGGGCCGTCGCTACAATTTTGCGGGCTGCCTCGACGTCGGGCGCAAAAGAGCTCGGCATCGCCGGCGGGACAGCGGCAAGCGATTCGACCACCTCCCGATGACGAACGAGATGCATGAAGCCACGAACGGCATCATCCTCGGTTGGGTAGTTCGGAATTCCTGCCCCGCTCAAGGTTTCGATGACCGGCTGCTCCGCACCGACCCATGCCGCCAGAACCGGCTTTGCCCAGCGCTGGTGCTGCTTTCGATAGGTACTGACGAACTCGGTGACAGCCGTGGCAATGGCGCTCGCGGATGCAATCGCGGTCTGAACGTTCATGACGAGAATTGCATCGTTGGCTTGATCGGCGAGCAGCGCCTCGAGCGCGAGCGTGTAGCGTGCGGCATCGGCGTCGCCGACGATGTCGACCGGGTTGGATCCGGACCAGGTCGGCGGCAGGATGGCATCGAGTTTGTCGTGGACGACCGGCGAAAGTGCGGCAGGCACGCCTCCGAGCTCGACCAGTCGATCCACGGCGAGCACGCCGATCCCGCCGCCATTCGTGAGAATGGCGAGCCTCTTGCCCATGGGCGACTCCACCCGCCCCAGCGTTTCGGCGCAGTCGAACAGCTCGCGCAGATCGGAGACCCGCAGAACGCCGGCCCGGCGAAAAGCCGCATCGTAGACGGCATCCGCTCCCGCCAGCGCGCCCGTATGTGTCGCCGCAGCTCGCGCACCGACGGCACCGCGGCCCGATTTCACGACCACAACCGGCTTGACCCTTGCCGCCGCTCGCGCCGCGGACATGAACTTTCGAGCGTCCTTGACAGCTTCGATGTAGAGCAGGATCGCGCGGGTCCCACCGTCCAACGCGAAATGGTCCAGAAGATCTGAGAGATCGACGTCCAACTGGTCGCCGATCGAGACGATTCCGGAAAACCCAACACCGCGCTGAGCAGCCCAATCTACCATCCCCGCCGCGATAGCGCCGGACTGTGAAATGAGCGCCAGGCTGCCTACAACCGGCATGTGCGCCGAAAAGCTCGCATTGAGCTTGATGGTCGGCATCATGATGCCGAGACAGTTCGGTCCAATGAGGCGCATGCCGTATTTCTGCGCTGCCTTCTCGGTCTGGTCGGCAAGCGACCCCTCTCCGTGTCCCAGACCCGAGGTAATGATCAGAGCTCCTGCCGTCCCCAACGCACCTGCGCGATCGATGAGATCCGGGATCGAAGGGGGTGGCGTCGTGATCACCACCAGTTCCGGCACGAACGCCAGTTCGGCGAGACTGCCAACGGCTGCGATATTGGATATCTCCCGATAGCGAGAATTGACCAGGCCAAGCTTGCCCTCGAACCGCGCCTTGACGATATTGTCGAGAATGGCCTTCCCTACCGAGTTCGGTCGCGGACTCCCTCCGATCAGAGCGATGGAGCGTGGCAAAAGCAGGTTCCGCAATCGGTAGGTCGACATTTGCACGTCCAACATCAGTTGGTGAAAGGCGGGTGAATCCCGAGGATTGATCTTAGTTTCAATCCGCAGCGGGTCTAGCGCGACTTATCATCCCAGCATAGTCACGGAGGCGATACCGCTCCGTTCCCTGACTGCACCTGCCGGCTCTGCTCGGTAGGCCGCAGTATTCGTACCAAGTCCTTGATGAGCATCAAACGATTGCCGGGCTGATTATCTTATTACCCTGCAACTTCGTCCGGGAGGCTCTCCGATGCGAGCGATGGTTCTGCGAAAGCCTGGAGCGCCTCTGCAGCCCGAGACGCTCGCGGACCCCGATCCTGGTCCCGGTGAGATCCGCGTCAAGGTCAGGGCATGCGGCGTGTGTCGCACTGACCTGCATGTGTACGACGGTGAGCTTCCCGACATTCGGTATCCGATCGTCCCCGGACACGAGATCGTCGGTCATGTCGACCAGATTGGTCCTGGTGTGACGACGCACAAGCTCGGCGCGCGCGTCGGAATTCCATGGCTGGGGCATACGTGCGGCCATTGCATGTTCTGCGCACGAGGTATGGAAAATCTCTGCGACCAGCCCACGTTTACCGGCTACACACGCAACGGCGGCTATGCAACCCACGCCGTCGTGGACGCAAATTTCGCATTCCCGCTCGACGGTTTGGAGGATGACATTGCCATCGCTCCGTTGCTGTGCGCCGGCCTGATCGGCTGGCGGTCTCTGGTCATGGCAGGGAAAGCCGAGAGGCTTGGCATCTACGGATTCGGCGCGGCCGGTCACATCGTTGCCCAGGTGGCCCGCTGGCAGGGGCGCCAGATCTATGCGTTCACCCGCGAGCACGACCAAGCTGCGCAGGATTTCGCGCGCCAACTTGGCGCCACATGGGCCGGAGCGGCGGGCCAGCGTCCCGATGTTGCTCTGGACGCGGCCATCATCTACGCGCCGGCTGGCGAGCTTGTTCCGGCCGCTCTGCAGGCTGTTCGGAAGGGTGGCCGGGTGGTCTGCGCAGGTATTCATATGAGCGACATTCCGACGTTCCCGTATTCCCTCCTCTGGGGGGAACGCCAGGTGGTGTCTGTCGCCAACCTGACGCGACAAGACGGTCTCGATTTCCTGCGGGTCGCGCAGCAGGCTCAAATACGGACCCATACGACGCCCTATCCGCTGTCCGACGCAAATGACGTTCTGGCCCGCCTGAGGCGGGGTGACGTCGTCGGCGCGGCGGTGCTTATCCCGGACTTTTGAAGTGAACGTGGCAACACCGCCCATGGCATCACCATCCGATCAGGAACTGGTCTTCTCCTTCTTGGGCAATACCACCCGACATCCAGGTGTCCGCCGGATCGACACGCACGCGGCTTCCGTGTTTCTGATCGGTGACCGCGCCCTGAAGATCAAGCGCGCCGTTCGGCTGCCATTTTTGGACTATTCGACGCTCGATCAGCGCAAGGCCGCGTGCGCAAAGGAAATCGAGATCAATCACCCGTTTGCTCCGGACATCTATCTGCGTGTCGTCGCCATCACCAAGGCGCCAGACGGGTCATTCGATGTCGGTGGATCCGGCACTCCGGTCGAATATGCCGTCGAGATGCGTCGCTTCGATGACAGCCAGACGCTTGATCATCTTTCTCGCCGCCAGCAGCTGGACGCCGGATTGGGCGAGCGTCTGGCAGAGACGATCGCAGCGTCGCATGCAGTCGCCGTTCGGAGCTCCTCCCATGGATGGACGGAGTCCATTCCGATTTGGATCGACGCATTCGTCGCCAGCTTTCGGACAGTCTCGCGATTTGGCGAAACGGAGGTCGAAGAACTCCGCGTCCTTTGCCACTCGGCCTTCGCGCGTCTCCGGCCCCTGCTCGAGCAACGTGCAAATGAGGGGCACGTGAAACGCTGCCATGGCGACCTCCATCTGGCCAACATCGTCCTCATTGACGACAAGCCGGTGCTGTTCGACGCCATCGAGTTCGACGACCGGATAGCCACGATCGACGTCCTCTACGATCTCGCCTTTCCACTGATGGACCTCTTGCACTTCGAGCAGCCGGTCGCCGCCAACCGTCTCTTGAACCGCTACCTCTCGACCGCAGCGCCTGACCAGACCGGAGGATTGGCTGCTCTGCCTCTGTTCATGGCGATCCGGGCCGCCATCCGTGCGCAAGTCTTTGTCGCAAGGCGCGACCGCGGTGATGCCGAACACTCGGACGCTGATCGCTCCGCAACGATCGAGACCGCAGAGAGCTACTTTCAACTTGCACGCAGCCTGATCCGGCCGGCAGAGCCGAGGATGATCGCGGTCGGAGGCCTGTCGGGAACGGGAAAATCTGCGCTCGCCCGGGCTCTCGCTCCTCTCTTGGTGCCTCCACCGGGAGCAATCGTGTTGCGCAGCGACGTGCTGCGCAAGCAACTGTCTGGCGTGAAGGAAACCGAACGCCTCCCAGCTGCGGCCTATACGCCGGAATCGAGTGCTCGGGTCTATCGAGAGTTGACGACGCTGGCCGGCCGCGTGCTCTCACAAGGCTTCACGGTGATCGTCGACGCCGTGTTTGCACGTCCGGATGAACGACAGGAGATCCATGATCTCGCGAAGCGGCTGAAGGCGCCCTTTGCCGGCCTCTTCCTCGTCGCAGATTTGCGCAGCCGGCAGGAGCGAATTCACCATCGAGTCGCCGATGCGTCCGATGCAACGATCGGAGTTACCGAGGATCAGGAACGCTACGACATCGGCGCTCTGGATTGGCTCCAGGTCGATGCGTCAGGCACGGCTGAGACGACATTGGAGCGAAGCCTTTCATTGCTCCGGATCAGCGCCTGAGTCCGGTGGGATGGCCCCCTGGCCGCAACGCGCGGCGATCACGTGTGCACGTAGTCGCCCGGCGCGTCTCCGAGATCATTCGAACGATCTGTCCCGAGTTGCGGCGGTGCGCCCGGCGCTCCCGATTGCTGTCCGAGCCACTCTGTCCAGGCCGGCCACCACGATCCCTCCAGCTTTGGCGATGTGCCCTGCCACTCGTCGGGTCCGAGATATGGAGCGTCGGCAGCCTTGGTTCGCAACTGATGGGAGTGCCCCTGCTCGCCCGGCGGCGCCACGATGCCGGCATTATGGCCGCCGCTGGCGAGCACGAAAGTGACGTCAGCATCAACCTCGTAGTGGACCTTGTACGTCGACTTCCAAGGCGCAACGTGATCACGCAGCGTCCCGACGACGAACATCGGCGTGTGGATATCCGAGAGCGAAACAGGCTTCCCTTCGACCCGATACCGCCCCTCGGCGAGATCGTTGTTCAGGAACAGCTTGCGCAGATATTCGGAGTGCATCCGATACGGTAGCCGCGTCGCATCTGCGTTCCATGCCATCAAGTCGCTCGGGTTTGCGCGCTCGCCGAGAAGATAGTCGCGCGAGACACGAGACCAGATCAGATCGTTGGAGCGCAGCAATTGAAATGCGCCCGCCATCTGGGTGGTGTCGAGATATCCACGCTCCCACATCATGTCTTCGAGAAAGGCGACCTGGCTTTCATTGATGAAGAGCGTCAGCTCTCCCGCTTCCGTGAAATCGGTCTGGGCCGCAAACAGCGTGATTGTCTTCAGGCGCTGGTCGCCATCGCGTGCCATGGCCGCCGCCGTGATCGAAAGAAGCGTTCCCCCGAGACAATAGCCTGCGGCATGGACCAGCGTATTCGGAATGATCCTTCCGATCATGTCCAGGGCAGCCATGACGCCCAGCGAGCGGTAGTCGTCAAACGCAAGATCCCGGTCTTCCGCTCCGGGGTTTCGCCAGGAGATCATGAAAACCGTAAAGCCCTGGTCGGTCAGGTATCGGACCAGCGAATTGTGCGGCGACAGATCCAGGATGTAATATTTCATGATCCAAGCCGGTACGATCAGGACCGGCTCTGGTCTCACCTTCTCGGTCGTCGGCGCGTATTGAATCAGCTCGATCAACTGATTGCGAAGCACAACCTTGCCCGGCGCGGCCGCGACGGTCTTGCCGACGACGAACTCGCCATTGATCGGTATCTTCCCCGGCTGCATCACCTGCATGAGATCGGCGAGCCAGTTCTGCCAGCCGAAGATCAGGTTCTCGCCACCGCTTTGAAACGTCTTCTCCAACACTTCCGGGTTGGTCGCTGCAAAGTTCGATGGCGCGAAGATGTCGAGCAGTTGACGAATTGAAAAGTCGACGACGGCTTCGTTGGCAGGGTCGACACCACGAATGCCGGTCGTCGCCTTGTGCCACCAATCTTCCCCGAGCAAAAACGCCTGGGCGAACAAGTTGAACGGGTGCGTCGCCCATTGCGGCTTGGAAAAGCGATGATCGTTGGCCTGCGGTTTGATCAGGTCCCAAGGACTGCGATTCGGGTCTGCAAACTGCAATGACCGTTCAGCGACCTGCTTAGCGCCGTGCCAAGCATCTCGGACGATTTCGATCTGACGCTGAGGTGCAGCGGCCAGATGACAAGCCCAATCCAGATACGCCATTGATAGAGCGGCCGGGGAAATTCCACCGGTGAGCCGAGCCAGCATCGCGCTGAAGGCCCTGTCCAGCTCGTGATCCTCGCGTCGAAGCTCCCCGGAGGTCGCGTCGGCTTCTCGGGAGAGCAACTTTGCGTCGGGTGCGGCGAGCGCACCCTCCGGCTTCAAAGAGGTCTCTGCAGAGACAACGGCACTGCTCCGGTCGTTAACGATCGTTCCCTCGCGTTCCCGTCGATCGGGACGCGACGCCCCCGCACTCTTCAGTTTCGCCACCGTTGCCCCATGAGATTCACGCTAGCATCAATCAGGCGCTGCCCGTGCTTGAAGAGTCGATCGCAATCCCGCCTGACGAAATCAATCTGATGCCGTCCACATTCCTGGACCATCGCCTGGATTCCCTTCACGGAATGCACGCCAGCCAGCTTCGACACAAACTCAGCCAGCAGATGCGTCTCCGTACGCGCGCGATCCAGCACTTCGTTGCTGGCAAACAGAACCTCCTCCATGACGATCTGCTGGGAACCAACGAGCAGCTCGAGTGCGTGCTTGTTGGAGAGAGCGACACGTTCGGACAGTTCGGCCGTTTCGTCGGCCAGGACCTTGGTCCCGGAGAACTCGGACATGGGCACCTCTCCTCTCGCTAGATCAAAATGCCTTATAGCTGCAATTCAATGCCAGGACCTTGAGCTGCGTCAATGACGCGGCGGCACCTCCTTTGACCTGCGTCAATTCAAGACCGTGGCGACGGATTACGTTTTCTCAGCCTTTGACATTGGAGTTCGCCATGCGCGCCCACCAGATCATGACCCGTCCCGTCATCACCGTCACCCCTGACACTTCCATCGTGGATGCGGCAAATATCATGCTTCAACGGCACGTCAGCGGCCTTCCCGTGGTCGATTCCGGCGGAAAACTCGTGGGCGTCGTCTCGGAAGGCGATTTCATCCGCCGATCCGAGATCGGCACAGGGCGTAAGCGCGGCCGTTGGCTGCGCTTCATTCTCGGGCCCGGGAAGTCGGCCGCCGACTTCGTCCACGAGCACGGTCGCAAAGTGTCAGAGGTAATGACCAAGTCTCCCCTAACGATCACCGAAGACGCCGCGCTGGCGGAGATCGTGGAACTGATGGAAAAGAACCACGTGAAGCGGTTGCCCGTGGTCAAGGGAGACCGGGTCATCGGCATCGTGTCACGGGCGAACCTGCTGCAAGCGGTCGCCGCGCTCGGGCGGCAGGTCCCGGATCCGACGGCGGATGACGATCACATCCGCAACCGTGTGATCGACGCTCTCGAGAAGAACGACTGGTGCCCGTTCGGATTGTCCGTCATCGTCAAGGACGGCATCGTTCATCTGAGCGGCGTCATTACCGAAGAGCGCTCGCGGCAGGCGGCAATCGTTGCCACCGAGAACATCTCTGGTGTCAAGAAGGTGCATGATCATCTGTGCTGGGTTGACACCATGTCGGGCATGTACCTGAACTCACCGGAAGACGACGAGATGGCCAAAGCCGGCTGATGGCTGCTGAGGACGCTGCCGCTCTTCCTGCCTCGTGTCCGGCACCAGTGACGATGCCTTAGGTTCCCGGATTGTTGCGTCCGAACGCCCCCGCCCAACGCAGGGCTTCGATCTCCTGCTCAGTGTACCCAAGCCTGTGGCGCAGGATCGCGGTCGTGTGCTCACCGAGCCGCGGCGCCGCCGTCGGCTCGACGGTCGGCGTGAGCTCCATGGCGATTGCCGGCTCGATGTTGGGTATCGAGCCTGCCGTCGGGTGCGGAATACGACAGGTGCGGTCGCGCATCCGGACCTCGGCCGCGTTGAACGCCTGCTCGACCGTACGAACGTGTCCAACCGGAACTCCAGCCTGGTTCATCCGAGAGGTCCAGACATCCATCCGTTCCGTGGCGAGGATGTCGGCGATGAGGCCGCGCAGCTGCGCACGGTTGACCCATCTCGCCCTTCGCGTGGCGAAGCGGGGATCGCTCAGGAGATCCGGACGACCAAGCACCTCCGTAGCCAGCCGGCGGTAGATCCGATCGTTGGCACATGCGATGTAGAGCGGACCATCTGACGCTTCAAAGACGCCGACCGTCGGAGAGTCGTTCGGCGAATTGCCCGTCCGCGTGGGGTTCACGCCGTTCATCAAATACGCCATTCCGGAGAAGCCGGTCATCGCCAAGGCGATGTCAAACAGCGCCACCTCGACGTGCTGCCCGCGACCGAGCCGCTGCCGGGCGGCGAGTGCCAATAGGATGGCATTGCAGGCGGACATGCCGGTGGCCAGATCAACGATCGGAGGACCGGTCCGCACCGGCGGACCATCGGCGAAACCGTTGAGGGACATGAACCCGCTTTCCGCCTGGGTGATTGGATCGAACCCTGATCGCCACGCGAATGGACCGGAGCGTCCGTAGGCCGAGATCGAGCAATAGATCAGCCCGGGATTGGTGCTGGACAGTGTCTGATAGTCCAGCCCGAACCTCTCCATGACGGACGACGAGAAATTCTCCACGACGATGTCGGCCTTGGCGATCAGCGCCCGCGCGACGTCTCTGGCCTGCGGTATCGTGAGATCCAACACCATGCCGCGCTTGTTCCGATTGAGACTGAGGAACGCTGCGCTCTCTCCGCCGAGCTCGGCGTGCTCGTATGCGCGGGTATCGTCTCCCGTGAGCGGCTGTTCGATCTTGATCACCTCGGCGCCGAAATCGGCCAGCGTCTGTGTGCACGCCGGCCCTGCGACGACCCGCGTGAAATCGATCACCAGCAGACCAGCCAGCGCGGTTGGCGCGTCAGGCGGCCGTGGCGCACGCTCTGGCAGGGTGACCTCGGCCGGCATCCCAGAGTCCTTCCCGCTGCTTTGATCGTCTGAAGCGATCTTCCATTGACTGCCCGGCGTGGCATTGTCTCCAACGTCCGACAATGCATGGTTAGCTCAACGGCAGCCGCAAAAAAAGCCCGGGTCGGAGCTGTCGAGCCGGCCCAATTCTGCTGCAGCGCAATGCAATCTGCATGAGGCATCGATCGACAGCTCACCGCCCGATCATCTTGCGCCAATAGAGCGAGTTCACCCAGGCCCAGGGCCGGACCGGTTGGAACAGCACATATCCACACCGAATGAAATTGTTCGCGGATACGATGTTGCAAGTCGTATCCGAAACAATGCAATCCAGGCCCGAGCGACGCGCGCGCTGCTCGATCACACGCATCAGCCGTCGCTGCAGGCCGTAACCACACCGCTCTTGGAGAACGCCAACCCTCGAAAGATAGGCTATGCCCTTGCCGAGGGATGACGGCATCATTCCGGCAAAGGCGACGGGCCGTCCGAGCTCGGTCGATATCCACCATTGTCCGCTCTCGAAATCGGGCAGAGGTGCGCAATCGAGGAATGTGCGCGCATGGAGCTCCTTCAAGGTGTCGAGGACGTCAGGCTCGCAAGCGTCGACCTCTCTGATGCGGAAGTGGCGGCCTCGCCGCGAGATCCAGGCTGGCACGGCATCACCTTCCGAGCACGACTTTGATGCCGAGCCAGATCGCACCGATCAGACCGGTCGCGATGACCGTGATGACGGCCTTGAACGTATAGCTCTGGGCCTGCTCCACGCTCTTGCGCCAGCGCCGCAGGTGCTGGAAATCGGCTCTCAGCTCCTTCCGATCCTCCTCCTCGATGCCGAACGAGGTGAGAATGGTCGCGATCGCTCTCATCACGACGGCATCGATCTCGTCGCGCTGAAGCTGGCTCTGCTTGGCCAGGGTCTCGGCGACGACGGCCGTGATTTCGTCATGGCTGATGTTCATCGCCTGATGATCCTCGCTACATTTTCGAAGCCGCGTTTGGCAAAATAGAAGGAGATGACGAGATTCGCGGTCGTCGACGCGAAGCCCGCGAGCGGATCCGTCGAGCCGAGCCCGAGCACTTTGTCCCACACCAGCAGCTTGGCAAAGTAGATCGAGACGCAGTAGCCGATGAGCTTGTCCGGCTCGTACCAGCAGCCGATTTCCGCCGCACGCAGCCGAAGCTGCGCGTCGCTTTCGGAGACCTGCGCGGCGATCTCCGTCGCCGCGAGGTCTGCCGCGATCTTGGCATCCGCGTTGCCCGCCCTCAGCTTCGCCTGGTAGGCGTCGATCAGCCCCTTGATCACGGGCCCGCCCAGAAAGCCCAGAATGCTCATCCACATGTCACGATGCCCTCTTGAGCGAGCGCAGCCGTGCGAGAATCGTGATCAGCGAGATCGCGAGAAAGATCCGGCCGACGGCACGGGTATCGCCGACGGCGGCGCTGATCTGATCCTTCAGGCTCGGGTCCCCGAGAGCGTCGCTGACGTTGTCGACGATCGACAGCAGAAACCCGACGACCGCCAGCACGTAACCCCAGGCGATCGTCAGCGAATGACGACACGCAGCCTTGACTTTCGTCCACATGATGAATCCTTTCCAAAAAATTGCGCAGACGCGCCGCCGGCTCTCGCGAGCCGCGCTCGGTGCCCCGCAGATCGTTGTGTCTTGGCCGAGATCGACCGTCCGTCGGTACGCCGGCCAGGAGCACGAGGCTGCGCCGGTCAGCGGTTGCCCAGAAGGCGTTTCACCAGGGCAGCAAAAAGGGCCCCAATGGAGCCCTTTGCCGGATGCCTGATGGATGCGGGAGTCGGCGCCGGAGGCCAGGTGTCGGGCGGCCGCTCCGTCTCCACAAGGCCGGTCGGGAAGCTGATGGTCGCATCGATCTGCATCATGGTCTTGAGCAGCCCGGCGCAACCCGGCTGCCGGTCGACCGCCTGGGGATCGTAGACTCCGTCACGGACATACTTGCCGGCACGATATTGATCGGTCCCGGCCCAGACATAGGGAGACGGCACGCCCCGGCGCGCGTAGCCCAGCCCATTATACTGCTCGAGAAGCGTCAACGCGCCGCCAATCGACCAGTCCCGCCACCGCGCCGCATGCGGCGCGCAATTGACGAGCGCGTCGACTGCGGCGTCCTCCCACGAGGCGAACGGTCCTCGTCCCGCAGGCACGTGGACGGACACTCGGTCCCAGGGATCCCCCTGCGCCAGCGACCGGGCCCAGCTCTGCGACGATTCGCGCTCGTGGATGACGGCGATGATCGGCCAGGGGACGCCGGTACGCTTGGTCACGGCCTGATAGCGCGATCTTGCGGCCATCAAGCGCCCGGCGGCCAGATCAAACGATCGGGTGAGCCTCGCCTGCGCCCAGCGTCGGCCGTTGGCGTTCGTGAGCCGTTTCAGGTCCATCATGACTCCAAACAAAAAAGCCGCCATGGCTGGCAGCGTGCGTCTTACTCAGTTCAGAACTTGCGCGACTGTATTGCCGCTCGATTGCCTCGTTGTCGGTCACTCGCTCGCCCCCAAAAACTGGCCGGCCCGTGAGAGGCACGGCCACCGCAATCACCGCGGCGGCTCCGATAGCAAGCTTGTGCCTCGTCTTCATCGCGCGCCCTGATGAAATATCCTCAGGGACGTTGCTGGTCGCAGACTCCCGGAGGCGCAGCGCGGCATTGAGAAATGACCGGAATACGGGAATAAATCGCAAGACGTCTCCAGATATTGCAAACGGTGCCTAAGTGTGGTCTCCTATTCACTTACAGATTTAGACCGTTCGGACTGACAACTGTGGCAAGTTTGATTTTCGGGGCGGGTGGGATGGTCGGAAGCCGCATCGCCCAAGGCTTACCCGGGGCTATTTGCGTTTCGCGGCAACCGAGACCAGGATGGGTAGTTGCTGACCTTGGGCGCCGGGAAACGATCAACCTTCCCGAAGCGGAAGTCATTTTTTGCGCCACAAGCCCCGTAGCGTTTTCAACGGTTATGCCTGAAGTGCTCCGGCGTAAACCGCGTCGCATCGTTGTCATCACGTCAACGAGTGTTTTCTCCAAGTTGCACTCCGAGGATGCGCGCGAGCGCGCAGACATGACGAGTCTTCGAGCTGCGGAAGACCGCATCATGCGCGCATGCGAGAGGGCCGGTGTGGAGTGGACCATACTGCGGCCCAGCCTGATCTACAGCGAAGGCCGCGACCAGAACGTGACGCAGATTGCGCGCATCGTCCGCAAACTGCGTTTCATGCCGCTCTATGGGCGCGGGAACGGCCTGCGCCAACCGGTGCACGCCGAGGACCTCGGACGCGGCGCTATAGCCGCTGCAATCAGCCCCGCAGCAGCGAACCGCGCCTATTCAACAACAGGCGAGACGATCACATATCGGGAAATGGTAGGCCGCATCTTTGACGCGCTCGCGATGCGCCGACGCTTCGTGTCGTTGCCTCCGTTGGCGTGGAATGCGGCCTTCGCTATCGCGCGGCCGCTTTATCCTGGCGTTACCCCGGCCATGGGCAAGCGCATGGTCAAGGACTTGGCCTTCGATTCCTCCGAGGCAACCGCAGATTTCGGATGGCAGTCGCGGTCATTTGCGCCGTCGTTCAGATGATACGCATAATGTAGTTGCAAAGGATGGTTGGCTGAACGTTGTTGTGTACGCCGCCGCCACCGGATGCATCTGTCGTGAACGGATGCACATGGCGACTACTTGCGCCGCCCGTCGAGGACCCGCCGGTACTTGTCGCCGCGGGAAAACTTCCTCCTCCGAGCTGGTTGGCAGAGACATTCGCAACGTTGTAGCTGTGAGTGTGGTCCGGCGTATCGTTACCGGTAGTACCAGCATGGGCGTGCGATGGCATTTCGTTGACCGTTAGGGTATGCGCGTCCTCGCCACCCGCTCCACCGACGCTATGCCGCACACTTGCCAACGCGCCGGCTACAAGCCTGTTCGCTGTCGTGCCGCCCATATTGTCGGGGCGCGCAGTCACGCGCCCGCGAAGGTCAGGCAGATTGAACGTGGTCGTTCCGTCCCCCACCCCATAGGTGGTGCCGACCAAGGCGAACAGCGGGGCATAGGCTGTCCGGCTGATCGCCTGGCCGAACGGAAATGCGAACGAACTGTTCGGCGCAGTCGGCGCCCAATAGTCGATACCCCCGGCGATCGGAATACAGTACGGATTGCCGTAGAATCCGTGCAGATAAAATGCCCCATCGTTATTGTTATAGACCGCTACATAGGGCGTGCCCTGGACCATCGTTCCAGCTGGTAGGTCCGCATTGGGCGCGCTGCGCAATGGCTTCGGGCCCAGAGAATCGACGTTGAGCGTCACCGGTGCGCCATTGGTGACGTGCGGCGTAAACGCGATGATCTGGCCGTTGAGATGCGAGAACGTGTCGAACTGCTGGTTGCTGATCACGGCGTAGGCGGTGCTCGTGCCACTCGTCGCGATCGCCCCCGCGATGTCGTCGCGATATTTTGCGGTCGCGGCCATCATGGCCCGAGCGGAGTCGTTGATGCTCGACGGGACCTGTCCTTCGGACCAGTTGATCGTTGGATCGGCCGTGGCATCGGCCGATGCGGTCTGCGACCATCGATAGAGTGTCATTCTGTTCCTCACATGAAGAAGGCAGCCACCCAGGCTGCCGGGGACCTGTTTCTGGCTGCTCGATGCCGACGCATCGCGGCACTGGCCCGATGATCGATCACGCGTACATGACTAGGTCTCTCGCCGTAGCGTCAGATATTGCTCACAGGCACAGGACGGCGCCCTGGCGATCAGCAGATTGCGGATCACCCCCTTGGGCACTCCGGGGCTCTCTCTTGCGATCGCGTCGACACGAGTCTGCACGACGCGCTCGATCTCACCCCGAAGCTCCTGAATCCTGTCTTCGATGGTCGGATTGCTGCGATTCTGCTTCATCGGTCTGATCCTCCTTCATCGTACGCTCCGCGGATCGGAGCCGTGCGAGTATCTTGTTTGCATGCGCGAGGGCGTGCTGCGTGCGTCTCAAGCTCTTCTCGCGCCTCGTCTCGTGGTCCGCGATGAAGCGCTTCAGATCGTGCGGCAAAAGCCTGAAGCGCTCCTTCCAGGGACCCGGCCAGGATTGCGGGGGCGATAGGTTCGCGATGTCGTCGAGGACGATCGCGACCGGCTCTGCCGCTGTGGGATCAGCCAGCCCCAACGAGGCGTGAGTTCTGGAGATGTCGAGAATCGCCTCCCAGACCTGCTCGGCACCCATGCCGGCGTGCTCGCGGGCGAA
The DNA here is from genome assembly GCF_032381235.1 of Bradyrhizobium sp. SZCCHNR1053. Taxonomy (NCBI): domain Bacteria; kingdom Pseudomonadati; phylum Pseudomonadota; class Alphaproteobacteria; order Hyphomicrobiales; family Nitrobacteraceae; genus Bradyrhizobium; species Bradyrhizobium sp. SZCCHNR1053. The sequence continues at coordinate 12,567 of NZ_JAUHJM010000007.1, read as the reverse complement.
GCGGGCGACCGCCGCCGGCGAGGCCGGGCAGAACGTCTCGTGCTCCCGCTCACACCAGCGTGCGAACAGCGGAGCGCGCTGCCTGCGCGCCTCGGCAAGCGCAGCCAGAACGGGGTTTGTCATCGACCGGCCTCACGGCCGCCTGGACATGCGGGCCTGATAGAGGGCGACCGCGTCCTTGAGATCACCCGACGATGTCAGGCGGGCGTTGAGCGCGCGCAGATCCGTCCGTCCCCGCTCCCCCGACGAGACCGACACGCCTGGCCGAACCACGGGCGGGACGGCCTTCGTCACCGCGGCATCCTTTGCCCGCATCATCAGTCGATATCGCGCGGCGTCGTACATCATCCGCTGGAACGTGGCATGGCGCATCAGCGGCTCGGTCTGGAACAGCCGGTTGAGCTCGGACGCCGGGATCCCGCTCTCCTTTGCCGACGCCACGATCTCTGCGGCAACGGCCTGGCGCACGGCGCGCGGCTCGCTCTTCAGCATGCCCTCGAGCCGGTCGTCCTGCTCCTGCGCGAAGGACTGGAAGCTCCGCTGAGCCACTTCGGCGTGCTGGCGCTGCGCCTCGGCCTGCTGTGCCAGCAACTGATCCGACATCGCGACAGCCGCCTGGATGCGCCCGAACCTTCCGGGATCCTCGCGCGACATCCGTTCGAGCGCGGCCGCGACTTGCCCGGCAGGCATGCCGGCAAATTCAGGAAACTGGCTGAGGAAGCTCGCCTGGGCAATCTGGACGGCCGATGCCAGGCCTTCTCGGTAGGATTGGCGGGCCTGCTCTGCTTCTCCGATCTTCTCCTCGATCGCCTGCAGCACCTGCGGATGCTGCAGGGCTTTCTCCAACTCCGGCGCAAGCCGCGACGAAGCATCGTGCTGCGTCGAGCCGGTCTCGGCAGTGGACTCGGCTTCGCCCGAAGCCGACTCGAAACCGTCGGGCTCACCATTTGCCGGCGAACCCAAGTGGTCGCTCGAATCGGAATCCGGCGTCCCGCGAGATGCCTCACCCACCTCAGCGGCCCGAACGCGCGCGTGATCACGCGCCGCGCGTTCGAGCGTGACCGACTCGCCGCGATCGACTGCGTTGCCGGCTTCGTCGACATACTCCCGGACCATCACCGGCGGACGGGGATCGGTGCGCTGCTCGGCAGCGTCGCGCAGCGACGCAACGTCGCCGCCGAGCGCCTCGCGCTCCGGCCGCTCCTCCGGATCCGGCATCGGCCGATAGCCGGCATTCTCCAGCTCGAATGCTGCACCCGTTACGAGATGCTCTGATTCATCTGACATTCACGACCGCTCCCTCGAGACGCTGCACCGAACTACTTCTTGCCAAACGCGCCGCTGAACGGCTGGAGAAGACTGCCAATGCCGCCGGCGATCTTCGCAAACTGGTCGGCACCGGACAGCTCCTGTGTTCCCGTCATGGTGCCGTTGGTCTGCTGACCGAGCTGTGCGATCGGCGTCCCGATCTGCGCCAGTAGTCCAAGCGCCTGCACCGGAATGCCGCGACGCTGCGCCTCCTCCGCCAACGTGGCATTGGCTCCATAGTTCTGCGCATCGAGCGCGGCCTGTGACGCCGTCAGCCCCTGCCCCTGGTTGGTGAGGTACTGCTGCTGCATGCCGCCCAGCATGTTGGCCGTCGTGTTGCCGGCACCGTACAACGCATTGGCCGCGCTCAGCTGGTTCTGGACGTCCTGATTGTACTGGGCCGCGATCACAGGCGCTTCCGCCGCCGCCACGCCGCGGCCATACGCCATCTGGTTGGCGCCGCTGAAGTCGCGCCCAGCAGCCGCGAACTGGCCGTTGATCGACGTGCCGACATCGTTCTGGATCTGCGCCAATTGCGCCGCGAGCGCCGGATTGTTGCCGATCATGCTGCCATTGGCGTAGGGCGACAGCTGCCCCTGCAGCGTCTGCAGGTTGGACTGCACGTTGGGCGCCTGCGCCAGCGCATTGCCGCCGTTGAGCAGCGACTGCGCGTAGGAGCCGATGCCGCCGGCGTAGGGATTGCCCTGCGCCGCATTCTGCCTGAGCGTATCGAGCGCGCCGCCCTCGGCGCTGGTCAGCCCGGTATTGTTCAGCCCATTGCCGACCTGAGACAGAATACCCTGCAGCATCGGCTGTGCCGGCTGCCACGGCTGCGTCTGGGATTGTTGAGTCTGGGTGCTGGATGATTGTCCGCCCATTGGGCACGTTCCTTGATCTGACAATGTTAAGAGTTGGCGCAACTGCAAGCTCGCAGTCCTCGAAAAAGGCAGCCCTGTGAGCATGCCTTCGCTCCGTTCGGAGGCAGCAGCACACGGAGAGTTCAATCACATCCCGTTCCGATTAACGTTCCTCAACGCGCGATCGCAAGAAGCGCATCCGAGTCTCCGATGGTTCGTCGTTTGAACCCGTTTGCGATGCCCAGGTCGGATAACCCTGCTCGGCCTGCTGTGAGGCAACGAGTCTCATGCCCGGATCAAGTACATCGCGACCGGCCTGTTTTCTCAGGACCGACTGCGACGTCTGCTGAAGCTGCCGTTGGTCCTGGAGATTGTCTCCGAGCAGATAGTCAAGCAGCCACTGGCGGATCTGGCTTTGCGGGATAGTTGATGGTTCGGGTGCAGGTGCCGGAATGGGCGATGGGTATTGTAGCGATGGCGGCAAGCCCGGCTGTGATGGATCTTCGAACCATGACGGCAATCTTGGTGTCCCCGACCCTGGTCGCGGAATGCCTCTGCGGATCTGGCCTTTGGGAGTAGTTGACGGTCCAGGGACAGGTGCCGGAATGGGAGGAAAACTCGGGCTATTGTTGCCGGGGGACGGGTATTTTAACGATCGCGGCAAGCCCGGCTGTGCTGGATCTTTGAACCATGACGGCAATCCTGGTGTCCTCGACCCTGGTAGCGGAATGTCTGGGAAAGGCTTGGCATAATCTCTGCCATCAAGATACCTTCTCCAATCTGGCACGATCCCTTCACGCAAGATATTTGGCCAATCACTCGATTCATCCCTTGAATTTCCCACCATATCTTCACTCCCCCAAGACAAAAAAAAGGCGCGCCAAGTCGGCGCGCCGTCAACGATCAAAATTTCGGATATCAAGAGCAGCTCAACTTACATTACGAAGGGAGCCCTCATGGATCGTAGATAACCCGTACATCGAACGGCAATTGCTGGGCAAGAGCCGCAACTTCCTCCTGGCTCTCGGGATAACGTTCGTAAACGATTTCTGTCGCGACCGAGCTTTGGTGATAGCGAGGATGCCATGTCCACATCAAACCCGCTAATCCGTTGGGGTTTGACCGGTTGATGTTGCTTAGAGTTCTCCTGATATAGATGCTCTCCGGCGGTTCCTCGAATTGACGATTGACGACCCGCAGGCTCATGAACTTGCGTCTCGTTGCATAGATTGTGTCAAGCTCCTGAGAAAGCGATTCCGCCGGGGAGGTGGAGCGACAGTGTCCGATGTCAAAGCGCGGCAAACCTCCGTCCCTTGCCGTCCGAAAACCTAAGCAAAATCCGTCTACCATTCGAGGTCGCCATGCAACCAACCCATCTCGTAGTACGATGGTTTTTCGGGAAGCAAACACGAGATAATTGGCGCACCCGATCAAGCAGTAGCCACGAACTACGACAGTTGCATCGAGATCACTCAAGCGATCGGCAAGCCTCATCATTGCAACGTCGTCACCACCTTGACTGCGGACAACAAAGAGTCCACCGGGTTGCAGCCGGTTGACGAGCGACAGATCCTGATCGCGATGAACAAGGCCGTCGAAGCAGAGAATCCGCCGATCCGGCGAAAGCGCCAGCCGTAGCGGGAATTCGCCAGCGCAGTATTGTGCAGCAGCGCGATAAGGGCCGAAGTCGATCTCCTCGGCACGAGGAGCGTTCATCCTCATCGTGAGGGCCAGCGCCACGAGAGCGGCTTTTGCTCCCCACGGCACACGGCGCGCTGAGACTCCTGCTGTTTCGGTGCGATCTGCACTTGTCTGATAGAACATGCGTTTTGCCCGGCAACCACGCGATTTGGGAAATAATGCCGCCCGCGTGACTGGAACATATCAAGAACATACCTGTCAAGCGCAACGTTCCCCTCTGCGCGTGCCGCAACTGGCGGCAGAGCTAATCTATCCAGTTGTCAGATCCCTTTGCATGATCAGCATATGAAAGACCCCTGGCGACATCATCAGAGCTGAGCGTCACCTCAACTCCTTCTGGATAATCACATGCGTCTGCCGATAACCATCGAGCGCGCGAAGCCAGCCTTTGCGGCCGTAGATGCGCATGCCGCGGCAGCCCTCTGCCTTGGCGTAGGTTTCGATGCCCGAGATGAGCGGCAGCCAACGTGCCATGGTCTGGCCTTCGCAGGCCGTAATGACGCACACCATGCCTGTCTCGGTCAGCTCCAGCCTGGTCGCCGCAACGGCATCGATCGTGGCGGCACCGGAGGCGCCACTCAGTGCAAGCCATAGCAGCGCCCGTCCCGCGAGCACGTCTCGCTCGATATCTGCGAAGGCGGACAGGCCAGTGCGGCGGATCGCCCGCCGCAAGCGCGGCGCGACGTGCGGCCAGACCTGTCCGACCTGGCGGGGATCGACGCAGGCGAGCTCAGCCGAGCAGCGCATAGAGGAACGTCCGCGCGGCTGCAGTACTATTGGCATGCGTCAGCGTGAACGCGCCGTTGGCGACCGCGCTCACATAGATCGTGCCGTTGCCGAGCTCGGCCGAGGCGCTCGGTGTCGTCGCGGTCAGGATCGGCGTCGAGCCGGCCGAGCAGTTCTTGTCGGCCACCACGGTGGTCGACGCTCCCGGCGCCAGCGTCACACTGCCGACGGCGTTGGAGCGGCCGGCGGCGAGCTGCTGCAGCGCCAGGATGACCTTCTTGAGATCGGTTTCGGTGATGCCGGGGACATAGGCCGTCATAGCGTGCCGCTCACGGTGAGGTCAGGCACGACGCCTGCACAGAAGCTCCATGACGCGTCGGCCGGAATCCGGACTTTGAAGCGGGCATAGCGCGTGTCCTTGCGCAGGTCGCAGCGGCCCGTGCGCGTGTTGACCGACACCTCTACCCCCGCGACAGCGGCGGCCGATGGCCTGTCGCGTGAGGAGACCGATCCGAACAGCGTCGTCGCGTCGGTGACCGGCCGAAAGCCACGGATCATGATCCGGTTGTCGTCGGTGCCCTGCTCTGCGCTCTCCATCGTCGCCTCGAGATTGTTGCCACGGAAGAAGCCCAGCACGTGATTTGCGGAGAACTGCGCGATCTCGGGCTGGACGGCCGTCGCGTAGGCGTCGAGGCTCAAGGTCATTGCGTCGATCGACGACGAGATGCTGTCGAGATTCTCGAGCGTGAGGCCCGTCTGCGACATGCCGAGCAGATACACGCCGGTTGCCGCGATCGAAAAGAAGCGGTCGAGCAGGAAATCATAGCCCAGCAGCTTGTCGTAGGTGCCGATCGCGCCGGAGATCGACCTGTAGGACCAGTACACCCGCGTCGAGCGCGGATCGGCCGCCCCGATCAGCAATTGCAGATTGCCCTTGTCGAGATCGGCAAGGAAAGTGCGGTCGACCTTCTCGCGGCCGATCGGCTGCGGCAGGCCGCCCGGCTCGATCTTGTGAAAGCCCTGACCGGCATAGAAGAAGATCCGCTCGCCGGCACGGATGATCGAGTATGGCGCGTAGAGACCCTTGTCCTGGGTGATGCGATCGATCTGGAAGATGATCGGCGATCCCGGGACGTAGGACATGCGCCGGATCGCCTGATCCTGGAAGATGATCCCGGCTTCCCCGCCGGCAACGCCGCGGACGATGCCGCCGTCCGGAAAGTCCTGATGATCGGACCCCGCCGTCAGGCCATCCCAGGACGTCGCCGAATTGAAGTTGTTGAGACCCGACCATTGGATGCGATAGGGCGTCGACAGCAGGCCGGAGAGCACCAGGAAGCGTCCGACGACGCTGATATAGGCGGCCTGCGGCGGCGAGCCCAGGGCATTGTCGAACGCGGTCGACGACGTCAGATCGAACACCTGCAGCAGCGCATTGGCCTGCGTGGCGAACACGAGATTGCCGGTCTGTGCGAACTGCCACTGTGCTGCCGCGGAGAGCTGCGAATAGCTGGCGCCGCCCTTCGAGACATCCAGCCAAGTGAAGTCCGTGTTGTTGAGGCGGTAGAGCTTGGTCGCGGTCGCGGCGAAGGTCACGACGGTGCCGTCCGATTTCAGGGCGTAGAACGCACCGCGACACGGCTCCGGCAGAGCCGATGTGTAGGCCGAGAAGGCTGGAAAGGGGCCATAGCCATCGCCACGCGGAACGACGTTCTGAATGTTCCGGGTAGCCTGACCTTCGTAGTCGCTCACGTCGGGCCGATATTCGCCAAAGGCAAGAAGAGGCATGTTACCTCCAATCATCGATTGCCGCCGGCGGACTTCCGCCGCGGTCAAGAGGAAACAGAAAAGATCGACAACGTCGATGGGGCCCGAGCCTTCAAACGGCCGCGCGCATCAGGCTCGAACAGATGATGGCCACGACGAGGACATCAATCGCTCGTCCAGCGCGGCGTCGGAGGAGACAACGCATTCCACGAAAATGACAATGCCGGGACACCCAGCCAATGGTCGGCCATACTTGGCTTCGGCGACCAGGACTGCTCAGGAGCGTTGCTGCCGCTCCAACCGATTGTCCCCGTGCCGAGAGGATACCAGGCCTCGAAGCCGCGCCCGTAGCCGACGTCGTATCCGACGAGCTGATATGAGGTCTTCTCACCGGTCATTGCGCCAACGAAGGCCGATGATTGGCCGCTGACGATATGAGTCCGCCCCGCGGCCTGCATCTTGCCGACCGTCGTGATGGAGTTCCCCGCCGCGACGAAATCGCCGGGGGCGGCGAAAGCACCGAACGAATACAGGACCGTGGTGCCCGCCGTCAGCCAGCCGTTCTGCGCACTGAGAAGACCGATGCGCGCAGCCGCCGAGCCGCCGGCATAGACGAGCGACGCGGTGATCTGAGTGAGCGCAGACTGGAAGCTGGTTGCACGACCTGCAAGCGTGACGGCGGCCGGACTCGCGAGGAAGATCGTATTCGTTGCGGAGCCGCGCGGGAGTTGCGCGATCGCCAGACTACCGACGGCGTCGAATCCGAGCAGTGACATCAGTAGTACTCGTCGATGATGATGATGCCGGAGCCACCAGAGCCGCCAGCAGTGCCGTTCGACCCCGCGGAACCGCCGCTGCCCGCTGCGCCGACCGAATACGCGTATGTCGCGGCCGGAGCAGCAATGTACTTCTCCACGTATCCTCCGGCGCCGCCGCCGGCAGCACCGCGCCCGCCCGAACCGCCGTCAGTGCCTCCGCCTCCTCCGCCGCCGCTGCCGCTATTTGGCGCCGCGGCACTTCCTGCAGAGCCAATCCATCCGCCTGCTCCACAGCCGCCGAATGCAGAGTTAGCGCCATTCCTTCCTTGAAGCACCGCGCCTGTCGAACCGCCCGCACCATCGGTCGGCGTGCTGTGACTACCTCTGATATTGAGGTCACCGCCCGCCGCACCACCACCACTCGCGTAAGCGTTGCCGTACGGGCCGCCGTTTGCTCCTCCCGAGGCGGTCAGAAACGACGAGCCGAACGTTGTGTCACCGCCGACACCACCAAATGTCGCTCCCGTCGTGCCGCCGCCACCCCCACCGCCTCCGCCGCCGACCATGCGGACCAGCAGCGCCTTGCATCCGGCTTTGAGGGTGTAGGTGCCAGATCCTGAAGTCAGGACGGAGCGCGTCCAATTGCCGGGGCCTGCAGCCGCGGCGATATTGCTCCGCGCCTGCGCCTGCTGCGTGCTGGTGAAGGCGTTGGCCTCCTCGATCGAAATGAGATCCTCCTTCAGCGCGACGATCGCGACTTGCGGCGCAGCGGAAAAATTGACCTTCGCCGTCGTGCCGGCCGAGGTGAACAGGATCGTCGTCCGAGCCAATGTGCCGGTCGAAGAGGCGTAGGCGCCCTCGCCAACTTCCCATTGCGTCAGGTCGGCACTCTCGGCTCTGTATTTGTACAGCCGGCCATTGACCGCGCCGGCCGCGGCCGGGCTCTGATAGCCCTGGACGGCCGCGGCATAGGTCCAGTCCGTCGTGCCGCCGGCTGTGGGCAGGAACCTGCAGATGTCGAGAAAAGCTGCCATGTCAGGTGATCGTCAGGATGCCGTTCACCTGGTCGAGGTCGACCGTGAACGTGTTGCCGTTGGTCAGGGTGACGGAGGTGCCGTAATCCCACCAGCCGATCAGTGGCTTGGTCGCCGATGTCGCGTTGTAGAGCACGGCGTACTGAAAAGGCCCGATCGAGCCACCGGCCGCGGTCCACGACGGATCGCTGCCGCCGATGAAGCGGAAGGTGCCGGAGGTCTGCCCGCCGGTGATCGCGCCGATCGAGACGCCACCTGCCGTGTAGCCATTCCCCGTCGCCAGGTCGGCCGGCGTGTTGTAGACCGTATTGGTTGCGACCGGCGCCGTGCTGGTGAGATAGATCTTGTAGACATGCGATGTCCCGGTGAGCATGTCGTGCAGGGCATGTGCGACATCCTGAACGAAACAATTGAATTTGTTGAAGGCAGCCATGTGATCCTCTGTGTTGGACAGCGTCTCAGACGACCTGGCCGGAGAGCCGCATCGTCATCGGACCGGCGTTGAAGGTCGACGTCAGGCCAAGAGCATTGAGATCGGCGAGAGCGCTGGTGAAGCCGAGACCCCAGGTCTGAATCCGCCCGTCCTCTTTGAGATACGGAGCCGACTCGAGCAGAGCGCCGTAGAGATAGAGATCGGGTGCCAGCGTGAGCAGCCAGTTTGAATCGTTCGATGCTAGCGGCGGAACGGTCCGTCGGTAGACCATCTCGATCGTGTAGGCCGCGTCAGGCCGCGGCGCGAGCTCGATCTGGTCGCCGAAAACCGAGAAGTAACGCGGCTGGCCCGCGACGTCCGAGACACGAGAGCGATACTCGTCGAGTTGCACTCCGGACCTGAACTCCAGCGCAGGCTGGCCGCGCACGCTCGTCAGTCGGATCCGCCGCATCGATTGGAAGTCGGACGGCAGCGCGATGAACTCCGGCTCGGACGAGCCGACATCGACCACCGCGATCGCCCGTTGCTCCATCTGCCTTACGAACAGCTGCCGGTTGAACTTGGCTTCCGCGAGCTGGATGAAGCTCGGTATCCGAGCCACCAGCGTGGTGTCCTGGTCGCGCGCTAGATACTCGGACACGGCAGCCTGCAGCGATGAATAGTTCGAGATCAGGGTCATGATGGTCCCGCCTTCCATCCGCTCTGCAGAGCCGGCTTGTCGGTGCGCAGATAGGCCCAATCCGGATCATTGAGCTTCTCTTGCACGATCGCGTCGAACTCGGGCGTGAACAGGCGAAGCCGGGTGTTCCCCCTGGCATATTCCTCGTTCAGCCATTTGACGTAGATGACGTTCGGAATGCGCGCGACGTGGCGGCCCCAGTCGCTGTGCTGCTCGTCGCGGCGCGCTTCGCTGTTCCACTCCAGGATGGGCGCGACATCCTGGAGATGCTCGATCACGAGACCGGAGCCATCACGATCGAGATGCGGGCGAAAGGTCAGCCCATCCATCACGACAGCTCCGTGATCCACAGCGTGCCGGCCGTCGCCGTGACCAGGCCGTTGCTGGCGGCCTTGATGGCCGCGATGTTCTGTCCGGGTGTCACGGTGACGTATTCGACCGTGTTGGCGGGGAGAAAGACGTCGGCCGTGGTCGCGGCCTGGGCGCCGTCGCCGATCCGGTAGCAGCAGGCCGAACTCGCGGCGAGCCGAAGCTGGAACGTGCCCGGACCGAACTTGTTGGTGGCCCCGACGCTGCCGTCATAGGCGATGGTCTGCGTGCTGCCGATCCGGGATGATGGCTGTTTGGGAAAGAACGACATCTCAGGCTCCCCTAACTGCAAGCGAAAAATGCATCGGCACTGAGGTTCCCGACGCGCCGGAGGGTGTCAGTGCGACGACATCGTCCTCGTTGAGGTAGACCGGCGAGGCCGGCACGACTGAGAACAGCTGCCCCGCCGCGGAGCCTGATTGCGGCACAGTGAAGCTTGCGACCGGCGCGGCGTTCACCGTGACGGCGACGGTGCCGTCGGCCGTGGTGATGGCGCCGCCGAGGATACCGGCCACCTTGAGCAGCCGACCGCGGAACGGCGCGCGGACATAGGCGGCGACAGGATTCGCGCCGCAGGAAGGCGTGTAGGCCGTCAGATCGGCCGTGTTCAGTGGGCGATTGTCGGGAAGCGGCATGAATGAACCTCCAAAAGAAACAGGCGGCCCGAGAGCCGCCTGCAGATCAGGGTGATGAAAGATCGGGCTATGCGGTGGTGTTGTCGAAGATGCCGCCGCTGGCCTTCTCGTTGCGCGCGACCAGCGCGTATTCGGCGAGGATCTGGCGCCGGTCGGAATCGCCGGTCTTGGCGAGCGGGATGGAGATCATGTTGCGGCCGTTGAGATAGGCCACGGCCCACTTGTCCATTTCGAGCACGAGCACGTCACGCGGCCGCTGGAAGCGGCTGGCGACCACCTTGAGCTTGCCGAAATCGGATTCGTAGGCATCGACCGAGGCGACGATCTTCTTCGATTTGGCCTCTTCGATCGCGGTCGAGCGACCGGTGAAGGTCGAGAACACCTGCTTGTTGAACGCACCGGTCAGGATCGTGCCCGGCTTGCCGCCGTTGATCCAGATCGACGACAGCACCGTCTTCAGCCGCGCCTCGGTGAAGGCGATCTGGGTGCCGTCGGTGCGCGTGCCCGAGCCGTCGGCCGCGGCCGGATCGGCCGCGCCGCCGGCGCTGCCCTTCGACGTGTTGGAGACGATCCATGACAGGATCGAAGCCGTCTTGCGCGGCGTCGTCGTATTGCCGATCAGCTTGGCCTGGTTGGTACCGCAAAGAATGGTCTCGAGATCGCGCTTCAGCTCGAGGCCCTTCAGCATTTCCTGATAGGCGAGCTCATTGTCGCGGCCGGCATGGTCGACCGCCTGCTGGGTGCCGGAGACGCGGGCGACCTTGTAGGAGATCTGGCACTGGTTGCCGAGACGAACGGTCGGCGTGGTCACGTTGGTGTTGGGGTCGTCGCCTTCGAGCTGGGCATTGGTGCCGTCGGCGGGCGCCAGCGCCTGGGTCTGCCATTCGTGATTGACGGCCGTCGCCTTCTCCTTGTCGACGCCGCTCATGAACGGCGTGTCGACCGGATCGATGCGATAGATCATGTCGCTGAGATCTTCGCGGTTGCCGACCGCCTGGTAGGTGACGAAAGTGGACGTGGGTGTGGTCATCGATGATCCTTGATGTTGGCTTGCACGGCACGCGGCGTTCGCCGCGATCGTGCCGCCGCTTGGAGGTCACGACCGCGCGTTGCGCCGATCGACGCTGCGCAGATCTGGAGATGGTCTGACACTTTCAGGTCCCGCTGGCGCGTTGGCGCGAGAGATCACTCCCGGTTCGGCTTCTGCGAGACGTCGATGCCGTGGCGCCCGTGATGAACGGGGTCGGCAGAACCGCCTGTCACGACCGCACCTTGTTTGGCGCGGTGACGTCCAACAGCACGGCACATTGGCCGTGAGCCGGACCAAGTCACGGCTCACGAAAAAACCCGCGACGGTGTGTCCGGCGCGGGCTCGTGCAAGTCTTGCGATGTTGCCTTTATGGAGTTGATTTGCCCGACGTGTCAATGACGATTGTTGCGAGCTCAATCGAAATCGGACTCCGGCGCTGCCCGCGTCGATACGTTCACGATGTCCCTGGGCGTCACGTTTCCTGCCCGCAAGCAGCGCTACTTTGCCAGACGACTGACAAGTCGCCTCGTAGGGACGGCTTGTCGACGTGCCGCGAGTTCTGATGAGAGCGCCTCGACGGCCTTCGAGCGTGGATCAGGATAATTGAACACATCACCATGTCTTGCCGCATGACGCAAAGCTGACTGTGTCAGCGCTTCGGCAAGCTCAGGTGGACCGAACATCCATTCGGGAGGACGAGACGGAGGATCTACATCGATTGGCCGCCGCTCGATGCGTGGTCTGTCGGGGACCGGCCCGAAGGGTTTGGGTCCGGCTGGAAGCGGCCATCGGGCCGGACGGCATCCATTGCGGAAGCCCCGGCTGATCGGGAACCATCAGCGGCTCAATGTTAGTCGGCTGCCCCTGGTTGTTTGGCGCATGCGGTATCGGTCAAAACGGATCGCGCCCGGCTGGCAGCGGGCCAAGGGGAGCGAACGGAAACCACGATGGAAGCCCTGACTTGTCACCGTCCGTAAATTGATTGATCGCTGGAATCTCTCCGAGCCCATTGATGGCCGGGCCATTTTCGATGGAAGTCAAACCACGAACCGACGGCATCATCTTTGGAATCTCAAACAGGTCCTTCATTTCGTGACTCCACAAGTAAGCAACGATAGGCTTGAGGCCGCGCTTCCGTATTCTTGTTGATCAGTTGATAGCCGCCTGATCCGATCACGGATCATGGATCACCCTGACCTTGCCCCTGGGGCTTAATCCAGTTTGAAGTTCGTTCTGGCCCAACGAGGACCAGAGCATGAAGCGCAGCCGC
>NZ_JAUHJM010000006.1:0-391507 GCF_032381235.1 Bradyrhizobium sp. SZCCHNR1053 | reverse complement strand
GCGCCAATGGTACTATGGCTCAAGCCCTGGGAGAGTAGGTCGCTGCCAGGCCTGCAAAGGACATCCCCTCTTCACACCCCAACAACAACAACGCCGCGCTGAAACCTCAGCGCGGCGTTGTCGTTTGTCTTGGTGCGTCAGCTCGGGCGGCGACATGCTGCCGGGGTCGAAGCTCGAGCCCCGCGGAGCTCTCGAGGCCAGAGTCCGCCGGCGGTGACTCGCGCTGCGACTGAGGCCGGGCTAGCGATGCTAGGATGACCATGCCGCATCGGTTCGCCCGCGCGGCCAACGCGATTGAAAATGATCGAGAGGCGCGGATGGAAACGACCTCGGCGGGGCAGCCGCATCGTCTGAGCGCAATTGCGAACTTTCATGCCCACATCTATTTCGATGATGCCACCCGAACCGAAGCCGCGCAGCTGCGGCAGTGGATTGCCGACCGCTTCCTTGTGACGCTCGGGCGTTGGCATGACGCGCTGGTCGGGCCTCACGAGCGGCCGATGTATCAAGTCGCCTTCGCGGTCGACGTGTTTCCAGTGCTGGTGCCATGGCTGATGCTCAATCATGGCCGCCTCAGCGTGCTGGTGCATCCGAATACGACGGAGCCGTTGGCCGATCACACCGCGCACGCGTTGTGGATCGGACAGCCGCTCGGCATCCGCGGCGAGAATCTTCCCTCGCACGGCGAGGCAGAGCTGCCGCGCGAGCCGAACACCACGCCGACGATCGCCGCCTGAGCTCGCGCGCGCACTGGTGACCGCGCCGTCTCCGCACGGTCGGAGCCTGGGCGGACTTGCCGGACTACAGCGTGCGCGCGAGATCGAACGCGCGGAGAATGACCTCGGCGGCATCGATGTCGAAATTGCTCGGGCCGAGCAGGCGCGGCGCCAGCGGGCGGCGGCCGGGCAGGGCATGCCCGCCACCTTCGACGCGAGACAGCGACACGCCGCCGATCACCTGGCAATCGCGCCAGCTGAGTTGCGTGACGGAGGTGTCGCTGGCGAGATCCCGATGCGGCAGCGCCGCGGCCTGGCGCGCGCCGCAGCCGTCGCGCCGCGCAAAGAACTCCGCCGTCTTTTCAGCGCTCCACACCCGGCCGCGCCCGCCGCGCAGCCCGACCTCGCCACCGCGATAGGGCACCATCGGATCAGCCGTGCCGTTGATCATGACCGCCGGCACCGGCCGCGCGGCGCAGGGCGCGATGCCGTCCGGCATGTTGGCGATCACCGTGCCGATCCCGGCAAACAGCTCCGGCGCCTTGCAGGCCAGGGTGAAGCTCATCATGCCGCCATTCGAAATGCCGGCAAGATAGATGCGCCGGGGGGCGGCCGTGCCGTCGGCGACGAGCTGCCGCACCAAGGCGCGGATGAAGCCGACATCATCGGGACCGCCGGAGCGGCCGTCGCGGCCGTCATTCCATTGCCGGTCGAGGCCATCGGGAAAGACCGCGGCGAAGCCATGAGCTCTCGCGGCTTCGGCAAAACCGGTCGTGCGCGCGGTGCCGGCGCCGCTGCCGAGCGCGCCATGGAGCACGATCACGGTCGGCTGCGGCGTCTTGCCCGTGGTCATCACCAGCGCATGACGCGGACCGTCGCTTGTGTCGATGATGATGCCGCGCTCCGCGGCGACCGCCGTGGTCGAGACGAGCAGAGCGGCCGCCACAGCGGCCATGAACGATCGGAGATGTGACGTCATGAGCATCCTTCTCGGCTGTCGGGTGACTCCCCGCAGTGGGGCTTCTCTCCGGGCGCAGCGGCCAGCACGCGCAGCCGCATCGCCCAGCTCCGGGCTGCCGCGAGGTCGCGGGCGATCGCAATCCATTCGCCAAATGCGATCCGCAACGGATTGAAGCTCGGCGCAACGCCGACGAGGCCGTAGCGCAAGGTTTCGCCGGCCGGGGCCTCGGCGAAGCTACCGAACAGCCGGTCGAAAATGATGAGCACGCCGCCGTAGTTGCGATCGAGACAGGACTCGTTGGCAGCGTGGTGGACGCGGTGATGTCGCGGCGTGTTCAGCACATATTCGAGTGGACCGAGATGCGGCGCGAGCTCGGTATGGATGAAGAACTGGTAGAGCAGATTGACGCCGAGCATGCCGATGATGGCGAGCGGATGGAAGCCGAGCAGCGCCAGCGGCAGATAGAACAGGAAATGACCGGAGATCTCGCTCGTCCAGCCGAGACGAATGGCGGCGGTCAGGTTCAGATGCGTCGAAGAGTGGTGCACGGCATGCGTGGCCCACAGCCAGCGAACCCGATGCGAGGCGCGATGGTGCCAGTAGTAGACGAACTCGCTGGCGAGAAACAATGCGAGCAGGGCGAGCGGCCGGCTCGCGTCGAAATCGAAGATCCTGTGGCGATAGGCGATGGTGAAGGGAAAGGCCGCGACGAGCGCGACCATTGCGCGGATCAGATGCTGTCCGATCGCGATGGCGAACGAGGCTGCGGTCTCGCGCAGGTCGTGAGTCTCGCGGCCTGCTAGCCGGCCGAGCCCATATTCCAGCGTCATGAAGCCGAGCGCCGTCAGCAGCACGATCATGCGCGTCGACGGCGGTAGGGAAGAGAAGATGGGCATGGCGCGCATCCGGCCTCATCGAATGGAGGCGGCGCGCCGGTCCGCCCCGGAGAGGCAGGCGGACCGGCGACATCGATGCTTCAGGGAGGCCGCGAGCAGCAACGCTACGGCGTCCGTTCAGCGCGTGACGGTGCGGCTGTAACTGTAGGAGTTGCCGCGCGGTCCCGTGCCCTGGCCCTGCCGGGTGCAGCTGCCGTCACTGCAGCTCGCGGAGCCGGAGCGCGACCAGCTGCGGCCGGCGGGACCTGTGCCGCCACCCTGCCAGGCGCAGGCGCCGCCGGAGCAGCTGCCGGAGCCGCCAAATGAGGTGGTGCCGCGCGGTCCGGCGACCGAGCCGCTGCGGGTCCAGGCATTCGCGTCGACCGCGGCTGCCGCCGAAAGGACTGCCACGAGCAAAAAGGTCGCGATGGATGTCTTCACGTCAGTCTCCCAATTCGTTCGCGCCGGCGATCGCGTCGCCTGCAGAGGGATACTGTGCGTTGGATGTCGCGGGCGGATGCACCGCCGGTGTCGTTTGGTCGCGGTGATTGGCCGGATTGTAACGGCTTGTCACGCGATCGCCGTCCGATACCGCAACATCGAGCGGCGCGGCGGGCTCTGGTCCAGCCGCACCCTCGACGTTCCGGCGCCTGTTCAGGCCGCTACCGGCCCGTCGGTGTGCTTCACCACCTGGTCTTCGTCGCCGTGTTGACGTTGATCACCGCCGTGGCCGTGTTGGACGTGGTTGTCGCCGTGTTGTTGATCAGGGTCAGTAGCTTGTAGTAATCGACGACCTTGGCGTTGGCGACGTACATCACGTCCTTGCTGCGCATCTGGAAGCCCGAGGCCAGCAGCATGCCGGAGGGGTCGCGCAGGTTGACGTGGTAGATGGTCGGAATGCGGTCGTAGATGAAGCGGCTGGTATCGATGCCGAGCTTCTGCAGCAGCGGGCGTTCCTCGTAGCGATAGAGGAAGACCTCGGCTGGATCCGATTGCTGATCGTTCAGGCCGCCCGCCTTGCCGATCGCCTGGGCCAGCGTCAGCGTCTCCGTATCGAACGAAATCTCGGAATTGAAGCCGAAGACGTTCTGATTGAGGGCGCCGAGGGCCGTGAAGGTGGGGGATTCCCGCGTGATGTAGACGACGTCGTTCGGGCGGATGAAGATGTTCTCGCGCGGATCCTGCACCACGCGGCTGAGCAGCACGCGCACACGTTTGCCGTCCCGCTGCAGGGTCACGTAGCTTTCGATGGCCTCGTGCTTCGGGCCGCCCGCACGTGCAATCACCGCCAGCAGGCGTTCGCCCACGCTGTTGAGGGCCAGCACGCCCGGCGTATTGACGTCGCCGAGCACGCTGACCACGCTGGAATGCTGCTGGTTCAGGCTGACGACGACCTGCGGCTCGAGGGCGCGCTTCTGGAGCCGGAAGACGATGTCCTGCTCGATCTGCGGCAGAGTCCGGCCGGCGGCGGCGATCTCGCCCGCATAGGGAACGCGGATATTGCCTTGCTGGTCTACCGCCTGCGCCGGCAGATCCACGAAGTTGCCCGGGCGGGCGCCGGCGGCCGTGGGCGGCGTGAACAGTCCGCCTGGGGCGGCTTCGAAAATGGAAACGTTCAGCACGTCGCCGATACCGGCGACCTGCACCGGCTTCGGCCGCTTGTCCGGAAACACGCCCTGGAACGTGACCATGTTGGGCTGCGACAGGAAGCCGATCGTCTCGGGGCTGATGTCGACCAGCGCATAGGGAAGCGCCGTGTTCGACCGCACGCTGGCCGTGGCATTGTCGTTCACTGCGTCGCTGGTCGGTCCTGTTCCGGGGAGCAAGGAACAAGCTGGCAGAAGCGCCAAGATCACCAGAGTTAGGAGCGCGCGCGAGCCACGGCAAAGGCTATGAAAGCCGCTCGGGTCCACTGCGCTGTTGCGCACAGGAGACCCCCCGCCGCCGGTCGACCCGCGCGGATTGATCAAGGCCTTCAAACCCATCCCCGAATACAGCAAAAATACGTTTCCCCACGCTGCTCCCTCCACCAAGAAGGGAGAACGTCCCACATATTTCAACCTACCCGGCGGCCATACTGGACGAAAGCGCACCGCCGGGCGGGTTGGTCCGCTTTTGCCCGGCCGTGCCAATTAGGTCACAGTCTGACCTTACCATATTACCGCAACGAGCTGTCAACTCCGCCGGAGGTCCATGGTGGACGGATGATCCGTTCGACCTAACAGGAGCCCAGCAATTTTAAGCACAAAGCCGTTGCGCAACGGTTAGCCTGAGTCGCTTCGCTCAGGCAGGGGGCGACGACATCGCAGGCCGCGCAACGAGTCGGTGAGCCAAGGCCGTCGGACGGGGCGCCGGGACCGCAAGCGGGCGGCCGGCTGTCCAAGGCCGCCGATCAAGTCTATGCTGCTGCGCCAGCCCTTGAGGCTCTTTGCAACGGAGCACGCAATTGTCGAACGTGATCAGGATCGCCGCAGCTGCTTTCGCGATCGCCTTCACGGGCCTATCCGATCCCGCGTCCGCGCGCGGCCTCTATCCGCTGACGGAGTGCGGGCCGGATCTCAGCAGACTCTGCCGGCTGCACGGGGCATTCGAGGCCACTCCGTTTCATTACAATCTCGCGATTCATCCCGGGTGCATTCGGCGTGTCGCCGTCCAGACGCCCCGGGGCGTGCTGTACCGCCGCGCGGTGGTGTGCGGAGCGCCGGAACGGCCCATGATGTGGTAACCTCGGCTCTTTCCTCGGCGTCTCCGAAGGGCGCTGGACGCTCTGCTCGGCAGCTTCATGGTCAAGCTTGGCGCGAGATGGCGGCCGCGATGGTTGATGCGGGCCGTGCTCGTTCCGACGGCTGGCGCCCGCCCCAGCCGTGTTCGGGAGTGTCGATCATCGCGCAGACGATTAAATGGGTAGTTCCGCACCGTGTTTTTACGTGATCTGAAATTAAATTAATCGTGTCCAGACGATTACGCGCGGTCGGAGACATAAAACGGTAGACTGAACAAACTAAAGCTTCAATTGTACCGGACCAAAGGTGCTTAATAAGTCCTTTCTGGCAATGCGGTAGCATTTTACTGCAAACCGTAGCGAGTGCCAGAGGTATTTAATGTCTTGCTGCCAGATGGTAAATTAACTTGTCGCGAGTGGTTAATTTAATTTCTAAAATCGAATCCGTGCATCGTCGCGATGACGGTTTGCCGGAAGTCGAGAAAAATCCCTCAAAACTCGCCAATGAGTGGGGTCCGTCCTTGTGTGACGAGCTTGGTACCGCGTTGATCGAGGATATTGAGACGGATGGCGGCGGTGGCGCTCTGAATGCTGTCCTGAAATCGCTGAATAAGATGCGCCTTGCGAAATCACGTTTCGGCCGGCCATCGTCGGGCCGTTCGCCGCAATCCGCGCTGCGGTCTCAGATCGAGCTTTGTGATGCCCTGCTCGAGGAGATCCAATCCATCAGCAGCAGCCTGGGCAAGCGCGCGAAGAAGTCCGCGGCTCCCAGGCGTCGCCCGATGGCCACGCGGCGCCGCCGCGGGACGGCTCATTTGATCGCGCCCCAGCCGGCGGTGCCGGGTCGGACCAGGCAGCAGAAATAATCGCATCGGAAATTGATCGGCGCGGCGGCCGGCCGTCATGGTCGCGCCGGTTGCCGGCGCGGGGCGACAGCCGCTCAGCATCGACCCCGACGGCACATCAGATCGCCCAGTGCTGCTGTCGCTGGCAGCGACGGCCGGATGTCATCGGAACGTTCTTCAGCCGTCGTATCGCGCAAAGACGGCGCCCCGCGACAGTGCCGGCCGGAACCCATGTCACCGGTGGGCGGGGGATCGGGCCGCCGGGTGACCGCAGCCGTCCTCCACGCCACAGCCGATCGCGCGGCAGTCAGTTTCCGCTGCCGGTGGTGTGCCTGTCTCACGCCGCGCGACCCCGGATGCCGTCGGCGCGACGTGTTTGAGTCTGATTCGCATGAGCGCGCCTGAAGGATCCCGTGTTTGGCGAAGGCGCTTGATTCGCCGAATCGATGTCGGCGGCTTTGCGGCATGTTCACGATGCGGGCTCAATTAAACCAGCTCGCGACATTTTGTGCGCATGCAAAAATATCTCGATCCGGGTTATCGGGGTGCTCGCCCAAATAGGTTGTAAGCCCTCGCGGCAGCTTTGAAAAACATGGCGCGGTGAAAATGTTCAGCGACCGAATTCGGCACCGTTTGATCATCAAACCTACGTCACTTTGACGCGATCTTGCCTCAATAAGCAGCGAATCCGTTGCAAATCGTGTTGATTCGGCGACTTCTTCCAGCGTGCATACGAATGTTGCCACAATCTGGGGGCGGTGCGACATAATTTCGGAAAAGGGGGTTGCGGGTTGATAATTGTTTGAGTTACAACCATTAGGTCTAGCCGGATTGGTATAAACTCAAATATTCAGTTTTTCCGAGCGTGAGCCACTTGCGGAACGAAATACCGAATTATATGACGTTAATTCGGCAGGATAGAGATCACAGACAAAGGTCGCTGCATGTCCACCAAGAAGATCGATTTCGAGGCGATGTCTTTCGATGACCTCTGGTCTCTCCATGAGCAGATCAGTCAGATCCTCGCTGTGAGGATCACGTCGGAGAAGCGCGAACTCGAACGTCGTCTGGCGGTTCTCAACCGCAGCCGCGGTGCCATCGAAGGCGCCGGCAGCGAGGGTGGGCAGTCCTACACCACCAGCGGCAAGGCGCGGCGGAAATATCCCCGGGTCCTGCCGAAGTATCGCAACCCACAGACCTCCGAGACCTGGTCCGGCCGAGGCAAGCAGCCGCGTTGGCTGGTGGCGGCGATCAAGACCGGGCATCGGATCGAGGAATTTGCGATCAATGGGGCTGGCGCTTCGAAAAGTCGCCGTCAGCGCGCCTGATCGGGGTAGCTTCAATCAAGCTCGCCGAGCCGATAGTTGAGCGACGCTGCGCGTCGATACTGGGCCTGATTCGCCCTCTCAGCATCCACGAACGACATGTGAGCGGTTTGACGCCGCAACGTCGCGATCCGCCGATCAAGACCTGACCGAAGTGGGCCCGTCCGATCTGCCCCGCACGGCTCCGCCGATTGGCTCGCGATCATCATCTGTTGCGAATGCGCCTAATAGGCATTGTTGCCGCGGATCAGCTCGATCGGCGTCCTCAGCAGGATCGCGACGTCGAGCGACAGGCTCCAATTGTCGATGTACCAGAGGTCGAATTCGACGCGCTGTTCGATCGACGCACGCGTGGGCGTGGGGCCGCGGCAGCCATGCACCTGCGCCCAGCCGGTCAGTCCGGGCTTGACACGGCGACGGAACGCGTAGTTGCGCACGAGCTTGTCGAATTCATTGTCGTGCGCCAATGCGTGGGGGCGGGGGCCGACCAGGGACATGCTGCCGTCCAGGACGTTGAGCAACTGCGGCAGCTCATCGATGCTGGTCCGGCGCAGCCAGGTCCCGAGCCGGGTGAACCGGCTGTCGCCGATCTGGGCCTGGACGATCGAAGGCCCGTCCTCGAGAACGGACATCGTGCGAAACTTGTAGATCTGAAAAGATCGGCCGTTGAATCCGCAGCGTTGCTGCCGGAACAGCACCGGCCCGGCCGAGTCGAGCTTGATGGCGATCGCCACCAGCAGGAGCAACGGCGACATCAATGCCAGCGCGATGCCCGCCAGCATGACGTCCATGAGCCGCTTGGTGGCGTGTTCGAGCGGGCTCAGCAGGCCGCGCTGCAGCTCGATGCAGACCGCATTGCCGAGTTCGCGGCACGGCCGCTTGAAGATGTCCGAAGCCGTTCCGACCGGCACGAAACTCACTGGAAACGGCAGGACTCTCAGCTCCGCGCCGAGCGTTCGCAGATCGGACCAGGGTTCGGGATTGGCGCCAACGACGATCTCTTCGATATCGGAGCCGCGCACATAATCGATCACGCTCGAAACGATCCGCTGCCGCTGATCCGGATCCGCGTCGGGCTCAGGAAGCAGGAAGTGTCGCTGGACGCGAAAGCCGGTGTCGGTGAGCACCTGGGTCAGCCCGGCGTTGTCCTTGCTTGCTTCATCGGTGATCAGAACGATGTTTCGGCCGGAAAATCGTCTCTCTGCCAGCCCCTTTGCCAGCAGATATGCGGTGGTGCGGCGATGCAGGATCAGCGCCGCGAGCCCGAACATCGCGAATACGATGCTGGTGCCGCGCGAGAATTCGCTCCCGATCTTGAGCGCGAACAGTGCGCCGGCCAGCACGAGGAACGCCGTGACCCAGGTCAGGCAGGCCGCGCGGATCTGGCGCGGCAGGATCAGGAGCTCGGCCGGCCGGTACATCCCGCGGATCTTCATCAGCGAGACGAACAGCGCCGACACGAGGATCGCCAACCCGAGCGATTTACTGACGTCGTTGGCTCCCGCCGGATCCTGCAGATGATACAGAAACCCGGACAGGACGCTCGACATGGTAATCGTTGCAATGTCCGCCACGATCGCGAAGGGCTCCACCGAGTCGTAGTGGACGGGCCATTTCCGCCCTTGGAATTGTCGTTCCAAGAGGACGGCCGGCATGCCATTTCGATCGAGAGTCTTGGGCTGATCCACGTAATGCATGGGATGTCGGTGTTCGAAACTCGGTTAAATAGCGGTTAGCCGTCATTATATGTTTTGGTATTTAATTTAAACAATTAAAAACTGCCATTGGGATTTATTCGCGCCGTCGGACGTCTCCCGATACCGCGACGAGGCCGGTGACGCCGGAATGCCGGTTCTGGAGGACGGAACGAGGCCGCTCGCCCCCCTCCAAGTCGGCCCTGGCAATGCCCGCGTGACGATTTAATGTTCATGAAACGGATATTTCAATGCGGGCGGCCAAGAATGGCATTTAAAAAGAGATATAATTGGATTATTAATCCGGTGCCGGGCGCCCGCGACGCGGGTGACGCGTCCGCAGCCGACCGAATGCAGGGGGAGGTTTTCCTCGTGCAGCCGAGAGGGCGAAGCGAGGGCACGGCGAGCTGTCTTCGAGGCCGGCCGGCGAGATTGGAAGATCATGATGCTCATTTCAAAGATTGAGAACCCGAAGGACGTCGCGCCATGAAGGTCGTATTGTTCTGTGGAGGGCTCGGGACGCGGATCCGCGAATATTCCGAGAGCATTCCGAAGCCGATGATTCCGATCGGCCACCAGCCGATCCTCTGGCACGTCATGCAGTATTACAGCCAGTACGGGCACCGGGATTTCGTTCTGTGCCTGGGCTACAAGGCCAATGTGGTGAAGGACTATTTCCTGAACTACAATCAGGCGTCCACCACCGACTGCACGATCTCGCAGTTCGGCAAGAAGGTCGAGCTGCTGGGCGATCGCCCCCCGGATTGGCGGGTCTCGCTGGTCGACACCGGCATCTGGCGCAACATCGGTCAGCGACTGCGGGCGGTCCGGCACATGGTCGAGGGCGAGGAGATCTTTCTCGCCAACTACAGCGACGGCCTGACGGACGCGCCGCTGCCGGAGATGATCGATCGTTTCAAGCGCAGCGGGAAGATCGGCTGCTTCATCGCCATCCACCCGCCGATCAGCTTTCACCTCGCCGAATTCGACGCCGACGGCACCGTGGGCCGCATGGCAGCGAGCAACGATTCCAACATCTGGATCAACGGCGGCTACTTCATCTTCCGCAAGGAGATATTCGACTATATCGACGAGGGTGATGAGCTCGTCGTGCAGCCGTTCAAGCGGCTGATCGACCGCGGCGAGCTGATGGCCTATCGCTACGAAGGGTTCTGGCGCGCCATGGACACGCTCCGTGACCGCCAGGTGCTCGAGGAGATGATCGAGCGCGGCGACACGCCCTGGCAGCTCGGCGCCAGCCTTCCGGCGGTGGTGAACGGATGAGGGCGCTGCAGCTCGCCGGTCGCGGCGACCGGCTGTCGGTCCTGTGTCTCGGTGCGCACTCCGACGACATCGAGATCGGGGCCGGAGGCACGCTGCTGTCCTGGCTCGATCAGGGCGTCCGCCTGGATGTCCATTGGTGCGTGCTCAGCGGCAATGGCGAGCGCGGCGTCGAGGCGCGAGCATCTGCCGACGATTTCCTTGCCGAAGCCGCCGGCCGCAATCTCGAGATCATGCAGTTCCGCGACGGCTTCTTCCCCGAGCAGGGGGAGGAGATCAAGGCCTGGTTCGAGCAGCTCAAGGGCCGGATCAACCCGGACGTCATTCTCGCTCACCGCCGCGACGACGCCCATCAGGATCATCGGCAGGTCAACCGCCTGGTCTGGAACACGTTCCGCGATCATCTCGTCCTGGAGTACGAGATTCCGAAATGGGATGGCGATCTCGGACGGCCCAATGTCTACATGCCCGTCTCCGAGCGGATCATGAAGCGGAAGGTCGCGCTGCTGATGGCGCATTTCGGCAGCCAGCGCTCCAAGCAGTGGTTCGATCCGGAGACGTTCATGGGTCTGGCGCGACTGCGGGGCATGGAGTGCCGCGCCGCCGAGCGCTATGCCGAAGCATTCGTCGTGCGCAAGCTGTCCTTGGGGTGAACGGCGGCCGAATCCGCTCGCCGTGAGGTCCTCGCGGACGCCGCATCAATGTCCGATCGGCGATGTCCGATCTGCGAGGAGATGATCGGCGCTTGGCCGCGATGCGTGGCTGCGGCCGGCAGTCAGCCGGCCGCCCGTCGGGGAAGTTCGACGATCTCCTCTGCCGGCGGACGCTCGATTGCGGTGGCCGGCACCTTCTCCAGCCAGACCTCGCGCCACCACGCATAGATGCCACGCGGGCAGAACAATCGGTTCTCGCTGTAGCGCGACTGGCAATAGACGCCGTCGAGAATGACGGCCGGTGTCTTCATCCGCCGGATGTAGCCGGTGCGCTCGTCGATGAACTTCTCGACGCGCGTTCGCACCCGGAACACCTTTCCGCAATAGGGCACCATCTCGGCGTCGAAGCCCATGCCGCGGTTGTTGGTCTGCTTGTCGATGGTGGCCAGGATGTCCTTGTGCGGGCGGACGCGGACGAGATCGCCGGGCTGCAGCCCGAGATCGGCGATCGGCGCGTCCTTGTCCGTCAGGAGATCTCCGCGCTTGCGCGGAAACGGTATGCCGCCCCACAGCGACTGGACGCGGTCGTAGATCCAGCGCGCGGGCCGGCCGAGCCGCGGACGGCGCGCCATGGTGGCGCCGACATAGGCGAAGTAGAGAAAGCCCTTCAACATCTTCGCGAGCGAGACATTGCCGGACGCGACATCCTCGGCGTATTGCCGGGCGTCCCACCATTTGAGCGGCTGGGTGTAGGTCGGCAGCTCGGTTGCCTGGCAGGCGTAGCGCGGGCCTTTTCCCGGCTGCTGATCCGGCGACTTCGTCGCGTCCCACACCGCGCGCACCGTGCATCCGCCGGACGGCTGAGGCGCAGCCGCGCGGTCCGGGCCGGCCGGTGCGGGTTTGGCCGCATCCACCGGGGAGAGCCACGCCTCCTTCCAGAAGATCAGGCAGGCCGCCTGGCAGCCGCCATAAGCCTCGCCGTCACAGCGGTGCTCCAGATGCACCGCGTTGGGAAGGCGCCGGCCGAGCCATTCTCCGGTGTTGTATCCGGTGACCGTGTCGCAGGTCTTGTGAGCGCGCTTGTAGACCTGGAAGCGTTGACCGCACCATTTGAACATCTGCGGCATGAACGGCAGCCCTTCCAGGCGCCCGTTTGCGTCGAGAGTGGCTAGGATCTCTTCCTTGCTGCGCACTTCGACCCAGTCGCCGGCGGATAATGTCATGCTCTGTCTTTCAATGCTTAAATCAATGCGTCATCGAGGCGGGCGGGGCATCCCGCGCGGGACGCCTCATTTGCCAGTGATCGAATTAAAGCTGCCGAGATCTGCGGTCAACATTTGTCCCTTTTGTGGCGTTATTTAATTTGAGCCAATTAATTAAATCAAGAGGGCGCCTGATGCCGCGCCGGCCGGATGGTCGCGACATCAGGCGGATCGGGGTAAATACACGGGTTTTCACGGAGTTTTATGTGCGCGCCGGAGAAAACGGCTGGCGACGTCGCTTGCTGACGGATTCACTGGACGCTGGCTAGAAAATTAAATTATAATCTATTGGAGGGTGATTTAAATTCTCGTTTTGGTTGGTGACATAGAGGGTGCGATTTTGAAGGTACTGATCACCGGAAACATGGGCTATGTGGGTCCGGTCGTCGCGCGGCATCTGCGGGCGCAGCGCCCGGATGCGACGCTACACGGCTTCGACAACGCCTATTTCGCGCACTGCCTGACCGGAGCGCCGGTTGTTCCGGAGCGATGTCTCGACGAGCAGATCCATGGCGACGTCCGCGACATGTCGCTCGACCTCCGTGGCTATGACGCCGTGGTCCAGCTGGCGGCGATCTCCAACGATCCGATGGGCAATCGCTTCCAGGAGGTGACGCTCGACGTCAACCAGAACGCCACCGTATCGCTCGCCAGGAGGACTGCGGCGGCTGGTGTGAAGAATTTCGTGTTCGCGTCGAGCTGCAGCGTCTACGGCATCGCCGACGGACCGCCGCGCAAGGAGAGCGATCCGCTCAATCCCATCACGGCCTACGCCAAGTCGAAGATCGGATCGGAGCAGGAGCTCGCCGCCATCGACACCGGCATGACCATCACCTGTCTGCGCTTTGCGACGGCCTGCGGCATGTCGGATCGGCTGCGGCTCGACCTCGTCCTCAACGATTTCGTGGCCTGCGCGCTCACCCGTCGCCAGATTAGCGTGCTCTCCGACGGCACCCCCTGGCGCCCTCTGATCGACGTCGCCGACATGGCGCGGGCGATCGACTGGGCGATTGACCGGCCGGCGGCGACGGGCGGCCGCTTCCTCACCATCAATGCCGGCTCCGACGACCGCAACTACCAAGTCAAGGATCTCGCCAATGCGGTGGCTGCGCGAGTGCCCGGGACCAGCGTATCGATCAACACCTCCGCGCCCGTGGACAGCCGCTCCTACAAGGTCGATTTCGGCCTGTACCGCTCCCTCGCACCCGATCATCAACCGCAGGTCACCCTGGACCAGTCGATCCAGAACCTGGTCGAGGGTCTCAAGAGAATGCAGTTCAAGGATGCCGAGTTTCGTTCGTCCGATCTGATCCGTCTCAAGGTCCTGCAGGACCACATGGAGACGGCCAGGATCAACGACAGGCTGCAATGGACGTGATTGCGCCGGGCAGACGCTCGCCTCTGCCGGCAAAGACAGTGACGGAGACACCATGGAACTGACCCTTCCCACCGCCGTCGGCGTCGCGCCCAAGTGCCGGCACTGCGGCGACGACCTGACCCTCAAGCTGATCGACCTCGGCGCCTCGCCGGTCGCGAACGACTACATCGATCCGGCCAACTACATGCGCGCGGAGCCGTTCTATCCGCTGGAGACCTTCGTCTGCCGCGAGTGCCGTCTGGCGCAGACACGCGACCTCCTGGCCGCGTCCGAGATCTTCCGCGCCGACTATGCCTATTTCTCCTCGCACTCCACCTCATGGCTCGAGCACGCGCGGCGCTACGTCGAAGCCATGGCCGATCGCTTCAAGCTCGGTCCGGCCTCGCGGCATGTCGAGATCGCGTCGAATGACGGGTATCTGCTGCAATACTCCCTCCAGAAGGGGATCGACTGCCTTGGCGTCGAACCCTGCGAAAGCGTTGCGCTGGCTGCACGTACCAAGGGCATCGAGACCCGCATCGAGTTCTTTGGCCGCAACTATGCGACCCGCCTCCGGGAGGAGGGCTGGTCGGCCGATCTCCTCACGGCCAACAACGTGCTCGCGCACGTTCCTGATATCAATGACTTCGTCGGTGGCGTCAAAATTCTGCTGGCGCCGGAGGGCGTCGCGACCTTCGAGGTCCAGCACCTGCTGACCCTGATGCAGCGGCATCAGTTCGACACCATCTATCACGAGCATTTCTCCTATCTGTCGCTGATCGCGGGCCTGCGCATCTTCGCACGGGCGGGCTTGCGCGTTTTCGACGTCGAGCTCCCGGAAACGCATGGCGGCTCGATCAGGTTCTTCGTCTGTCACGAGGGCGCCGCTCATGCGGAGAGCCCGAACGTCGCCGACGTCCTGGCACGAGAGCGGGCCTATGGGTTGCATGACGACGCGATCTACATGGCCTGGAACGAGCAGGTCAAAGAGACGAAGCGGGCTCTGCTCGAGCTGCTGACGGCACTGAAGCGCGACAACAAGAAGATCGTCGGCTACGGTGCCCCGGCGAAGGGCGTGACGCTGCTCAATTATTGCGGGATCCGCACCGATTTCCTCGACTTCACGGTCGATCGCGCCCCGTCCAAGCAGGGCCGCTACATGCCGGGCGTTCGCATTCCGATCCTGCCGCCGGAAGCGATCTTCGAAGCCAAGCCCGACTACGTCCTGATCCTGCCGTGGAACATCAAGAGCGAGATCAAGGCGCAGATGGCGGCCATCCGCGACTGGGGCGGCCGGTTCATCGTGCCGGTCCCCAAGGCGACCATCGAGGAGTAGAGCAGGGCATTGCCGCACGATTGCGCGAAGAGTTTTGAGCCATGAGGTTTGTCCAGCTGGGACGGTCGGATGCGCGGCTGATCGAGCTTACCGTTCGCTCCGACGAGCGCGGCAGCTTCACGCGGACTTGGTGCGCGAAGACCTTTGCGGAGCAGGGCGTCGCGTTTATCCCGGTGCAGGGCAACAGCTCGGTGACCCGTCTCCGCGGCACCGTCCGCGGCATGCATTTCCAGCGCGCGCCGAAGCCCGACGCCAAGATCGTCCGCTGCAGCGCCGGCTTGATCCATGACGTCATCGTCGACATCAGACCGGATTCTGCGACGCGCGGCGAGGTCTATGCCTGTGAGCTCGGTCCCTCGACGGCGCGGATGCTCTACGTCCCCGCGGGCTTTGCCCATGGCTTCCAGACGCTGACCGACGACGTGACGGTCGAGTATCTGATGGGTGAGGACTATGTCGAGGAGCTCTCGGACGGTTTCCGGCACGACGATCCGATGATCGGCATCCGATGGCCGCAGCCGGTGACGGTGTTGTCGGCCAAGGATGCCGCCTGGCCCTCGCTTGCTGAGCGGGAGCTGTGGTGAAGCAGCATGACGGCAGCTCGGTGTCTTGGGGGAGGAATCTGGCGGCCCCGGAGCGGCCCGATCGCCTCGAAGGTTCTGACTATTTGTCGAGGAGGATCACGGAATGACGAACATTTTCGTTGATGCCATCATGCCCGATCACGAGCGGCGCCAGAAACTGTACGAGGGTGCGCTGTTCCTGTACTCGCCGACGCCCTCGCTCGATGCGCTGGTCGCGTTTGCCAGGGAGCTGATCGAGGAGGCGTTTCATCCTTACGATCCGCGGACGGCGCAATTCGAGCTTCCTGTCGAGCGCTACGTCGAGATTCTCGTCAGGCTGAAGCCATTCTTCATTCATCACGCCCGGTCGAAGGAGCTGGTGCAGGGAGCGCTCCGCGAGCTTGGCTGCGATCCCGAGCTGACCTATTTCGACGTGCCGCGGCTGCGGTCGGCAACGAGCGATGACTATCTCACCACCGGGATCGCATTCGCATTCCACCCTCATCGCGACACCTGGTACTCGGCGCCGCCGTGCCAGCTCAACTGGTGGCTGCCGGTGTATGACATCGCGCCAGACAACGGCCTTGCATTCCACCCGCGCTATTTCGACGAAGCGATCAAGAACGGCTCCAGAAACTATAACTATTACGAGTGGAACCGGACCTCGCGGGCATCGGCGGCGCAGCACATCAAGACCGATACACGGGTGCAGCCGAAGCCGGAGCAGGAGATTGCACTGGATCCGCAGATCCGGGTGATCGCGCCGAGCGGCGGTGTCACGATCTTCTCCGGATCGCATCTGCATTCGTCGGTGCCGAATACCTCGGGCGTGACGCGGTTCAGCATCGATTTCCGTACCGTGCATTTTGCCGACGTCAGCGGCAGGCGCGGCGCCGTCAACGTCGACTCGGAGTCGACGGGCACGAACCTGCGCGATTTCCTGCGGGTGACCGATCTCGCGCGGCTGCCTGAGGAGGTCGTCGCGCCGTATGATCAGGTCGAGGCGCCCCGCGATCATCTGATCTATCAGCCGACGATCGTGCCGCTGGCGACAGGCGGTCTCGCAGCCGATGCCGCGCAGGCATCGGCCTGACGGATGATGCAAGGTTCGCAGGTCATGCTGGACATCCTCACATCATCGATTGGGCCGCGGGCGCCGGCGATCGATCTCCATGATCTGATTACGGAGCTGTTTCCAATCAACCGTAGCCTCACGGGAGCTGGGGTCCGTCAGACGCTCGAGATCGTCTCACGCTATGTCGACCTCGTGATTCACGAGGTGCCGTCCGGAACGCCCGTCCTCGACTGGCATGTGCCGGCGGAGTGGAACATTCGTCGCGCGACGATCTCGACCCTGTCCGGTCGCCGTCTCGTCGACTTCGCCGACAGCAATCTGCATGTGATGGGCTACAGCAGGCCGGTCCAGGCGGTGCTCAGCCGCGCTGAGCTTGCGAAGCACGTTCATACCTTGCCGGAGCAGCCTGATCTCATTCCATACCGGACCGGCTATTATGCCGACGATTGGGGGTTTTGCCTGCCGGATCGTCTCTGGCGGGAGATGACGGACGACAGCTACCACGTCGAGATCGACAGCGAGCTCTTGCAGGGATCGTTGACCTACGGCGAATTCTTCGTCCCCGGACAGACGGACAAGGAAGTCCTGATCACCTGCCACGTCTGCCATCCGAGCCTCGCCAACGACAATCTCTCAGGGATTGCCGTCATGACGGCGCTGGCGATGCGGCAAGCGCAACGGCCCCGCCGGCTCGGGTACCGATTTCTATTCCTGCCGGCAACGATCGGCGCGCTTGCATGGCTCGATCGCAACGAGCGGGATCTCGACCGTGTCGAACACGGCCTCGTCCTCACCTGTCTCGGCGACCCCAGTGGATTTCACTACAAGCAAAGCCGGCGGGGCGCGACCATCGATCGCGTCGTCGCGCATGTCCTGAAGCAATCAGGGCATCCTCACGAGATTCTGCCATTCAGTCCCTATGGATATGACGAGCGGCAGTTCTGCTCACCGGGATTCGATCTACCGGTCGGGTGCCTGATGCGCGGCGTGCACGGCACATTCCCCGAATATCACACCTCGGCCGACAATCTGAATTTCGTCAAGCCGGACTGTCTCGACCAATCCTACGCCGTCATCGAGGAGGTGCTGGATCTGCTCGATCGTGACTGCATCTACGAGCGCGTCGATGGGCGAGGGGAGCCGCAACTGGGACGGCGTGGTCTGTATCGCGCGATTGCCGGTCAGCGCGAGGCAGGTGGCGCGACGCAGATGGACCTCCTCTGGGTCCTCAATCTGGCGGATGGCAGGCACAGCCTGCTCGACATGGCAGTCCGGGCCGACGTTCCGTTCGCGCGAATCGAGGCCGCCGCACGGATCGCGCTGGACGCCGGCCTCGTTATCGTAACGTCATCGCCCTCTCCGTCAGCACCGGAGCATGTGAGCCGACAAGACCAGAGTGAGGCGTCATGAGTTCGCAACCGGGCAAGCCCCGCATCGCCGTTTTTTCACTCCGAAACATCTTCGGTAAGGCGCTCAATCGCGGCCCCCACGTCGAGTTCGAGGACATCATCTGCGAGGTCGATTCCGCCGAGCTGTTCGCGCCCGAGCTCGATCCGTCGCGCAGACGGGCGAGCTTCGCCACCCGGCTGGGCTACCACGCGCCCGTGCTGTTGAATCCTGGGATCGCGCGGATCCAGCCGCGGCAGCAATACGACGTTCTGTTCGCGATCTGTGGATTCCCGCAGGACCTGATCATGTTCGATGCGATCGAGGATCTGAGAGGTGCGTCCAGGACCTCGGTGTGTCTGCTGGACGAGCTATGGGTGAAGGAGATCGCCAAGCACCGGCATTTCCTGAAGATACTCGCCAAGTTCGACGTCGTGATGCCGTTCCAGATCAGTACGGTGCAGCCGCTCAGCGAGGAGATCGGCCAGGCTTGCGTGCATCTCCCGCTCGCCATCGACGCGATCCGCTTTTGTCCCTATCCCGATCCCCCCGAAAGGGTCATCGACGTCTTCAGCATGGGGCGCCGCTCCCGCGTCACGCACCAAACGTTGCTCGCGATGGCGCGGGACAGCGGCCTGTTCTATCTCCACGACACGATCGGCGGCAGCCAGGCCATCGACCTCCGGGAACACCGGGCCCAGATGGCAAACCTCGCCAAGAGGAGCAGGTATTTTCTGGTCAATCCCGGCAAGTTCGACGAGCCGCAGGAGACCGGGCGGCAGGTCGAGTTCGGCTACCGGTATTTCGAGGGCGCGGCATCGGGAGCCATCATGCTCGGTGAGCGTCCCGACAACGAACTCTTTCCGCGGTTGTTCGACTGGCCCGAGGCGATGGTCGACGTGCCGCACACGTCGCCCGACATCGACCGGGTCATCAGGGAGCTGGACGGTGACCCGGTCCGGCAGGACCGGATGCGGCGAAGCGGCATGGCCCAGACCTTGATGCGGCACGACTGGGTGTATCGGTGGGAGACGATCCTGGAGGCCACGGGTCTGCAGCCGATGCCGGGCGTCGCTGCACGCAAGGATCGGCTGAAGAGGCTGGCCGAGATGGCGGCCGGTCCGGGGGTGGCGCGCGAGCATGAATTAGATCGCGAGCCGGCATTGTTGGCGCAGTGATGTTTCAATCCGTTTCTCCGCCACAAATTGGCGTCATCGCGCCCCGGCGGCCCATGTTTCGGCTGCAGACGATTTTATACCGGCTGCATTTCGACGATCGGATGTTTCATTGCCCTGTACGGATCTGTTTGGCCGTGACTGGGAATAGGAAAGTTGGTTGCAATGTTTGAAAGCGATTGAACGAAGATGTCGGAAGCCGTCGCCGCCTATTTCGAGGAACATCGGGAGTTGAACGATCTCGGACGCCGCGCGTTGCGCGGCGGCCTGATTTCCATCGTCATCCAATACGGCAATGCCGTGCTCCAGATCGGAGCGGCCATCGTGCTGGCCCGGCTGCTCGCGCCGGAGGATTTCGGGCTCGTCGCCATCATCACCGTGCTGACGAGCTTCGCGCCGCTCCTCATCGACTTCGGCCTGCTCGACGCCACCGCCCAGCGCAGCAGGATCACACCGGCCCAGGTCAGCGGCCTGTTCTGGGTCAGCACCGGCATCGGCGCGGCGGTGGCGATCGTCGTCGCTGCATCCAGTCCGCTGATTGCCTGGGTCTACGGTGATCCGAGACTGGAGCCGATCGCGCTCTGCGTCGCGATCACCTTCGTGCTGTCCGGGCTGACCAATCAGCACATGGCGCTGCTCCGGCGCACGTTGCAATTCGGCCGCATCGGTCGGATCCAGCTGTTCGGCACGCTGGCGGGGACGGTTGCCGCCGTCGCCATGGCGTTCGAGGGCTACGGCTATTGGGCGCTGGTCATTCGCCCCGTCGTGACATCGATCTGCGTCGTGGTCGCCGCGTGGTCGGCATGCCGTTGGCGGCCCAGCGCGCCGGTGTTCGACGCCGAGGTGCGATCGATGGTGCGTTTTGGCCTCCACGTGGTCGGATTCACCGTGGCCTATACGTTGTCACGGGCGGTGGACCGGATCGCGCTCGGTCTGCTCTACCGGCCCGATCAGGTCGGGTACTACCAGAATGCGATGAACCTGTACGACAACTCGATCTATGCGGCGCTCAATCAGACGCATGCGGTGGGAAGCTCGGCGCTCAGCAAGCTGCAGACCAATCCGGTCGCGCTGCGGCAGAAGTACGAGGCGGCGCTCTCGATCCTGGCCTTCTTCGTGATGCCGGCGGCGGCGATCCTCTCCGTCACCGCCGAGGACCTGACCGTCGTCCTGCTCGGGCAGAAGTGGCAGGCTGCGGGAGCGCTGCTCAGCATCATCGCGCTGCGCGGCATTTCGCACGTCGTCGAGGGCTCGCAGGGCTGGCTGCATCTGTCGCTCGGACGGGCGGACCGGTGGCAGACCTGGGGGATCATCTCGCTCGTCGCGCAGGTCGTTGCGGTGCTGGTGGGGCTGCCATTTGGGCCGGTCGGCGTGGCCTGGGGCGTCGTGGTCGGATACTCGCTGATCGCCCTGCCGTCGGTCATGTAC
Source organism: Bradyrhizobium sp. SZCCHNR1053 (assembly GCF_032381235.1). Taxonomy (NCBI): domain Bacteria; kingdom Pseudomonadati; phylum Pseudomonadota; class Alphaproteobacteria; order Hyphomicrobiales; family Nitrobacteraceae; genus Bradyrhizobium; species Bradyrhizobium sp. SZCCHNR1053. The sequence goes on along the minus strand of NZ_JAUHJM010000006.1, from coordinate 370,853 downwards.
GCCGGACGTCCGATCGGCATCGGTGCGGAGGTCGTGATCCGGGCCGTCGGACCGCAGACCATCGGCGCCGTCGCGACTGCAGCTGCCGGCTGGTGGCTGCAAGCCGCGCTTCTAGGGGCCTATCCCGTCCTCCTGCGCATGTTCCTGTCCGGGTGCTTCTGCGGCTGTCTCTATCTCGCGATCGTCGTCGGCGTGTTTCGGGTCCGCGAGCCGCTCAGGATCGCAGGTACGATCGTGCAGGATTTCGCCGGCAAGCGCTGAGAGGGAGCGAAAGGAGGCTCGGACAGCACCGCACGTCGCGATTAACTATCGCAATCATTGAATACCCCATATAAAACATCCCGTGATTTAAATGCTTTAAATGGTCATGGCCAGCGACAACCACCCGGACTTGGATGTGATGGAGGCGGATCCTGCGCCATCGGCGCAGCGCGAACCCGAATGGTCCGCAGCCGGTTTCGCCGACCGACGGCGGCTCAGCATCCTCAGCGTCTCGCACATGCCGGCGAGCCCGCCGCGGTTCGGGGCACAGGCGCGCATGCACGGGCTGATGACCCAGCTCGCGCGCCGCCACGACCTCACGGCGGTGACGCTGGTCGATGACGCCTTCGACATCGACGAGTGTCGGCGGGCCATGCAGGCCTATTGCCGCGACGTGGTGCTGGTGCCGAACCCCTACGGCCGTGACGGTCTGGCGAAGCGGCTGCTGCAGCTGCGCTCGCTGGTCTCGTTGCGTAGTTTCGATCGGCTGCGCGTGGCCCTGCCGGAGCTGCAGCGGGCGCTGGATCGGGTGCTGCGGACGACACCGTTCGACATCGTCAATCTCGAATTTCCCTATCTCGGCCACTGCCTGTTCCGTCAGGCGCCGGCCGGCGCGTCGCCGCCGCGGCTGATCGTGGACTCGCATGAGATCGCCTATGACCTGGCGCGGCAGTTCGCCGCCACGGGCGCGAGTCTGGGCCGCCGGCTCTACGCCGGTGCGAACTGGCGCAAGCTGCGCCGCGAGGAGATCGCGGCCTATCGCGAAGCCGATGGCGTTTATCTCTGCAGCGCGGACGACGAGAAGCGTCTGCATGACGACGTTCCGAACGCCCGCACTGCGGTCATTCCCAACGCCGCCGATATCGACTTCTATCAGCCGCGCAGCACCGACCCCGCGCCCGACGGCCGGACGCTGGTCTATTTCGGCCTGCTGTCGACGGTGCCGAACATCGATGCGGTCACGCATTTCGTACACGACATCTGGCCTCGTATCGCCGCCCGGCACCCGGATGCGCGCTGCAAGATCATCGGCGGACGGCCGCCGCCGGCATTGACGGCGCTGGCCGGGCCGCGGATCGAGCTGACCGGCTTCGTGCCGGACCTGCGGCCGCACCTCGCCGCGGCCGCGGCGGTGATCGTCCCGCTGCGGCTCGGTGGCGGCACGCGGCTGAAGATCGTCGAGGCCATGGCGATGGGCAAGGCGATCGTCTCGACCAGCCTGGGTGCCGAGGGCATCGAGGCCATGCCCAGGCGCGACATCCTCATCGCAGACGAGCCCGACGCCTTTGCGGATGCGGTCGATCGGTTGCTGGCCGAGCCCGATCTCGCGGCGCGGATCGGCGGCGCGGCGCGGCAGGTGGCGGTCGAGAAGTATGCCTGGAGCTCGGCGGCTCAGGCGCTTGAAGATTTCTACTGCGAGATCCTGGAGACAAGATCGTGATGAAGGCCGCGCTCATCGGGGCAGGGCAGATCGCCCGCCAGCATCTGGCCTGTCTCAACAGTTTGCCGGGCGTTCAACTGGCCGGCATCTGCGATCTGTCGCCGGCGACGGCGGAGGCCGCAGCCGAGCGTTACGCCATTCCGTCCTGGTTCACCGATCATCGTGCGATGCTGCAGACTGTCCGGCCCGATGTGGTGCATGTGACGACGCCACCGACCTCGCATTTTCGGCTGGCGATGGACGCGCTCGAGGCCGGCGCGCATGTGATCGTGGAGAAGCCCGCGACCTCGACATTCGACGAGCTGCAGACCCTGACGTTGCGCGCCAAGCAGACCGGCCGCCATGTCGTCGAGGACTACAACTACGTCTTCAACCGGGCACCGCAGGAGATCCTGCGTCGCATCGAGACCGGCGAGTTCGGCGCCGTCACCCATGTCGACGTGCAGATCTGCCTCGACATCCTCGGTCCCGACGGTTTTGCCGATCCGAACTCGCCGCATCCGGCGCTCAGCCTTGCGGGCGGTGCGATCGCCGACTTCCTGCCGCATCTCGCCTCGCTGTCACATGCATTCGTCGGCCCGCATCGCAACGCGCATACCGTCTGGAGCAAGCGCAAGCCGTCGCCGCTTCCGTTCGACGAGTTTCGCAGCGTCGTCGAGGCCGAGCGTGGCACGGCGACGCTCGGCTTCAGCGCGAGCACTCAGCCCGACGCGTTCTGGCTGCGGGTCTATGGCGAGCGGATGCAGGCGACCGCCAATCTGTTCGAGACGCGGCTGACGTTCGACGGCCCCCGCAACGTGCCGAAGCCGCTGCGCCCGTTCTTCAGCGGACTGGACGAGGGCCGCGACATCCGCCGCGCGGCGCTGTCGACCCTGCTGCGCAAGTTCAAGGGCCCAGGCGCCTATGAGGGGCTGTGGGAGTGCCTGGCACGCACCTATCAGGCGCTAGGCTCGGGAACGGCCTTGCCGATCACGATGGAGGACGTCCTGGCCGTCAATCGGATGGTCGAAGCGATGAAGCCGACGGAGCAGGCGGACATGAGGAAGCTGGCGATATGAAAGCCCTGGTCACGGGCGCCAACGGGTTTCTCGGCCGGCATGTCGTCGATGCGCTGCTGGCCCGCGGCATCGAGGTTCGCGCCATGGTGCGTCCGGCGACGCGCGTTGACGCGCTGGGCTGGCCGTCGTCGGTCGACATCGTCAGGGCCGACCTGCGCACCTCGCGCGACCTTGTTCGCGCGTTCGAGAATGTGGATGTGCTGATCCATCTGGCGGCGGTGGTCGCCGGCGGCGAGGATGCGCAATTCGCCGGCACGGTAGGCGGCACCGAGCGGCTGCTCGAGGCGATGGCGGGCAGCGCCTGCCGCCGGCTCGTGCTGTGCAGCAGCTTCTCGGTGTACGACTACACGGCGACGCGCGATATCCTCGACGAAAGCGCACCGCTCCAGCAGACACCTGATGTCTACACCCGCGGCGGCTACACCGTCGCCAAATGGTGGCAGGAGCGGGTGACACGCCGTTACGTCGAGAAGCACGGCTGGGACCTCACCGTCCTACGTCCCGGCTTCATCTGGGGACGCGGTCACGGCTATCTTGCGGCGCTCGGCCAGCAGATCGGGCGCCACCACGTCGTGATCGGGCCGCTGACCCGCATCCCCATGACCCACGTCGAGAACTGCGCCGATGTCTTCGCGCTGGCCGCCGCAGATCCGCGGGCGATCGGCCAGACGCTGAACGTCGTCGACGGTCCCGGCGAGCGGGTCTGGACTTATCTGTCAGACTACATGCGCGGCACCGGCGAGCGCGGCCTCCGGTTGCCCATCCCGCATTGGCTCGCCAGCAGCACCGTACGGCTGGCGTTTGCGACCGTGTTCAGGCGGGCGACCAAAGTGCCGGCGATCCTGACGCCCAAGAAATTCGACGCGATGCTCAAGCCGCTGCGCTTCGACAATCGCAAGCTGAGGGACACGCTCGGCTGGACGCCGCCGCTCGACTACGAACAATGTCTGGCGCGGACCTATGGTCCGTTGCCGGCTTTGGCGGCAGCGCCGGCGTCTTGGTCGTCTGGAACGGCTGCTTCCATTTGAGGGCCGCGTCCGCCATTTTGACGTCGCGCGTCTCAAGCGGATTGTTCTGATGTGTGGCATCGCTGGGATCATCGGACGGGTGGACGACGACAACCGCGCAGCGCTGCAGCGGATGAACGACGCCATGCTCCATCGCGGTCCGGATGCCGGGGGAATTTGGGCCTCGGCCGCGGACGAGCGTGGCTGGGGCGCGCTGCTGGCGCACCGCCGGCTCGCGATCCTCGATCTGTCGCCCGCCGGTGTGCAGCCCATGATCGATCCGGTCACCGGGCACGTCATCGTCTTCAACGGCGAGATCTATAATTTTGCCGATCTGCGGCAGCGTCTGGTCAACGACGGCCAGCAGTTCAGCTCGACGGGCGATACCGCGGTGATGCTGCGCGCGCTCGGCCTGCATGGGCCAAAGGCGGTGGCCTGGTTGCGCGGCATGTTTGCGTTCGCCTGCTGGGACCCGAAGGAGCGCCGGCTGCTGCTGGCGCGCGATCCCCTTGGCATCAAGCCGCTGTACGTCGCCCGCGCGTCGAAGCCCGATGCGGGCTGGTCGGTGGCCTTCGCATCCGAGCTGCGCGCTCTCCTGGCGTCCGGTCTTCTGGGCAGGCCCCAGCTCGATCCGCAGGCCGTCGCCAGCGGCGTCTGGAACGGCTTCGTGGTCGGCCCCGGCACGGCGGTCAAGGGGGTCGAGCTGCTGTCTTCCGGCCATCTCACCGCGTTCGACGGCGTCGGCAACACCATCCGCGACGAGGATTTCTGGTCGATCCCCGAGCGCGCCCCGGACCCGACGATGGATGAGGATCAGCTTGCCGCGATCCTGGAGGAGGGGCTGAGGCTGCATCTCGCCAGCGACGTGCCGCTTGCGGTGTTTCTCTCGGGCGGCGTCGATTCCTCGGTCATGGCCAATCTGGCACAGCGTGCGGCCAAGAGCCGGATCCACACCTTCACGCTGGCGTTCGAGGAGCAGGAGCTGAACGAGGGGCCGATCGCGCGGCAGATCGCCGCCGCGATCGGGACCGAGCATCACGAGGTGGTGCTGACCGAGCAGCACTTCGTCGACAACCTCGAAGCGGCGCTCGACAGCCTGGACCAGCCGACCTTCGACGGCCTGAACTCCTACTACATGTCGCATGCCATCCGCGGCGCAGGCTTCACGGTGGCGCTGTCGGGTACCGGTGGTGACGAGCTGTTCGGCGGCTACACGTCGTTTCGCGACCTGCCGGTCCTGCAGCAATGGTCGAAGCATACGGCCTGGGTGCCGGCCGGCCTGAAGGTTGCTGCGGCGAAGCTGGCTGCCAATATGCTGTCACCCTCGGGCGGGACGGTCGCGCCGCAGACGCGCTGGGCCAAGCTCCCGGAGATGGTTCGACGCGGCGATGATCTTCTGGCGCTCTACCAGATGGCCTATGCGCTGTTCCTGCCCGGTTTTCAGCGCGAGCTGCTCGCGCCGGACCTCGTCGATACGCTGAGCGATGGGCTTCCGGCCGCGATGAGAGCGAAGATCACCGCGGAGACCCGCGCACGCGCCCCGCTGTCGGCGATCAGCGTCATGGAGCAGCGCCTGTTTCTGGGCGAGCGTCTGCTGCGCGACAATGACGTGGCGAGCATGGCGGCCTCGCTGGAGCAGCGGGTGCCGCTGGTCGATCAGGTGCTGTTCGAAAGCGTCGACCGGCTGCCCGATGCGACGCGCTATCAGCCGCTGCGAAGCAAGGCGATGCTCAGGCGGATCGGCCTGCGTGGCCTCGATCCGTCGCTGTTCGACCGGCCGAAGAGCGGCTTCGTGCTGCCGCTCGATCGCTGGATCCGGCGCGGCCTGCAGGATGCAATGGACCGGACCCTGCGGGACCCGCAGGCCGTTGCGCCGGTGGGGCTGGACCCCACGGCCGTGGAGCGCCTCTGGCGCGCCTTCCTCGATGGCGCTCCGGGGATCTATTGGTCGCGCGTATGGTCGATCTATGTGTTCGTGCGTTGGTGCCACCGTCACCGCGTCTTCCGCTGATGTCCGACATCAGAAGAGCCGGCGCCAGATGCGCGTGCTCAGGCCTCCGGCATGACGCTTCCGCCGCACACCGGCACGCGAACGCCGGTCACGAAGCCTGCGAGGTCCGAAGCCAGAAACGCGATCATGTTGGCGACGTCCTGATCGTAGCCGCGCCGTCCGAGCGGCACGGACCGCTCGTAGAGCGGCTGCACCTCGTCACGGTCACGACGGTCCTTGTCGGAGATGACCCAGCCCGGGGCGACCTGATTGACCGTGATGCCATGCGGTCCGAGCTCCCGAGCCAGGGACCGCAGCATGCCGTCCGTGGCGCATTTGGCTGCCGTGTAGGGCGCTCGGTTGGGCAGAGCCAGGCTCGTCATCTCCGTGCCGAGAGAGATCAGGCGTCCCCATTTTCGCTCGATCATGGGGCCGGAAAACACCCGCGCGGTGGCCCAGGCCTGCAGGACCGAGGAGCGAAACACCTTGTCGAACTGGTCGGGTGTCTGCTCGACGACGGGACGTTCGTCGAACCATGTCACTGCATTGTTCACGACGATGTCGACGGGGCCGAGCGTGCTCTCGGCGATGCGGCGCATCGCCTGGACATCTTCAAGCACGGCAACATCACCCGACATCGTACACGCGTGCTGCGGCTGAAGCTCGTTCAGCTCATCGCAGAGTCGTTCGGCAGCAGCGCGTGCCGTCAGATAGTGGATGGCGACCTTGGCACCACAGGCCGCCAGCGTCCGGGCGATCGGACGGCCGAGTTCTCCGGCCGCTCCCGTGACCAGCGCGACCTTGCCCGACAGATCGATCTGGAGCGGTGACCTCAACGGTCTCAGCGCCGGATCGTCCGGCAGGGGACCGAGCGTATTTCGTCGAATTCGTCGTGCAACTGCGCTCGCGATCCGCATCCACCCGTCCCCCGAAAGTATTCGTTGGCTCGGGTCGAGTATTAAATGCGCGATTAAATAAATTGAATTGCACAATTTGCCGCATTTGTTCGGGTGGGTGCACCGATCGGTTCATAAGGGCGCCGTGCACGCGCTCCTGGTGCCGGCTGCAGCAGCCGGTGAGCGTTGACGAGGGCCGATGCGCTCAGGATGCGCGTGTCGTCGCACTCTCGACGAGACGGTCGCCAAGCGGCCAGTCTGCGCCGGACTTATCCTGCGCTCGGCCTGCGGCAGGCACCGGCCTGAACTTGTGCCGGAGCCGCTTGAAATACGGCTCGATGAAGCGCTCGATGGCCGCCGCGTAGAGGACCGAGATCAGGAGCGCGAGCGGAAACAGGATGTAGGGTTTGGCGCCGATCGCCGGCAAGTTCTTGTCGATCGTTCGGATCACGACGTTATGGATCAGATAGATCGCGTAGGAATAGGTGCCGAGCGTCATCACCCAGGCGTGATTGAGATGACGAAACAGCGGTGCGTCGGCGAAGCGGACCGCGAAGAAGAACAACGGCATCAGTGCCAGTCCCTGAAGGCTGTAGCGGGCGGTCTCCCGGAACACCGCATCACGGTAGACCAGCGAGACCAGCAGCGCCGCCGCTGCGCCGACGAGCAGCGCCCATTGAGCCGCCGACATCCGTCCGGAGGAAGAGCGCTGCCGCACCGGGTTCATGACCAGCGCCAGAATGCAGCCATAGGCGATCGAGTCGATGCGGGTGTCCGAGGCGTAATAGGTGCGGTCGGAGAAGAATTCCGGGGCGTGCACCAGATGGATGCGCCAGGCGAGGACGCCGAGACAGACGAGCCCGAGCAGCGCGCCGATGGTGCGCGGCCGCAGCACCGATCCGAGCAGCAGGGTCATCAGCAAGGGATAGACGATGTAGAAGTGCTCTTCGACCGCCAGGGACCACAGAATGCCGGTGCCGTCGGGAACCGTATTGCCTGGATCGAAGAACAGGCCGTAGTAGTTGGCGAAATACAGGACCTGGGCCGCCAGCCCCTTGGCGGTCATTCCGCCGTCCAGCAGGCCCGCGGCGGTGAGACCGTAAGCGATCGCCAAGGACAGCAGCAAAGGCGGCATCAGCCGGAACACGCGCCGAGCATAGAAGCTGGGAACGTCGAGCGCGCCGGTGCGCTCATGCTCGGCGAGCATGAGCGTGGAGATCAGGAAGCCGCTCAGGAAGAAGAAGATGGTCACGCCGAAGCCGCCGGGTACCATGGCCTGAAGTCCGGAATGGCCCAGGACCACGATCAGCACCGACAGCGCGCGGATGCCGTCGAGTGATGGAATGAGCAGGGATGCGCTGCCATGAGCGTTCATCCCGTGTGACGCTATCGGCGCGGTCCCACCGCCGTCGACAGACGTCATCGGCGGCACGGCGGAAGCATCACGACGGCGGCTGAACTCGAGAATGTTGGCCATGCTGTCCAAATGGAGTCGGAGAAACACCTAGCTTCGCAATTCTCGCGTCAGTACCGCGGCGATCTGTCCGCCGAGCGTCATCGCGTATCGGCTGCGGCGTGGCTGGCCCGCCAGAGCTGAGCCCGCTCCGCATCGATCCGGGCCGTCGCGGCGCGCTTGCCCAGGCGCAGGCAGGCGTGCTGATAGGCGCGGAGGAAGCGCCGGAACTCGAGATCGTCGTAGCGCGGCAGGCCCGCCAGCCAGCTCCGGAAATAGCCCCACAGCATCGCTGTGCTGCCGATCAAGGCCGGATAGGCCGGCAGGTGATAGACCGCCACCGCGAACTGGTACAGCGGCGACGTTCCCATGAAGTACTGGCCGAAGCCCTTCCGCAGGCGTCCAGTCCAGATGCCCTTGTGACTGGCGCCCTGCGGCCGCAGATGGATGAAGCGCAGTGCTTCGGTGTCGATGCTCTCGGCGATCCAGCCGAGCATGCGGCAGCGGTGGCAGTCGATACCGTCCCACATGACCTGGCGCACGAAGCCGCCGATCTCCTGGAAGCAGGCGACGCGGTAGAACTTGGTCATCCCGACCGACATCTCGTCGCCGCAGACCTCAGGCTCCAGGGCGCCGGTCTGCGGGTGGACGAACCACGGCTTGCCTGAGGTGGTCCCGACCCGCGGATCGCTCTCCATTCGCTCCATCAGCAGCTCGAAGTAGCGCTCGGGCAGATCGAGGTCCATGTCGAGCTTGCAGAGATAGTCGAAATCCTCCAGCCGCACTGTCTCCAGGCCGGAATAGAACGCCTCGATCACGCCAGGACCGACCTTGCGTCCGCCGCGATCGGCGCGGCGGATCACGCGCAGATAGGGCAGGCGCTGGGCGTACTCCTCGAGAATGGCGGGGGTGTCGTCGGTCGATCCGTCGTCCACCACGATCCATAGCGCCGGCGGCACCGATTGCGCAGCGACGCTGTCGAGAGTCCGGCGGAGGTACTGGCCCTCATCCCGGCAGGGCGAGACGAGCAGGTAGCGGCGCGATGGCGTCACGTATCGAATCCCTTGCGGAAGATGGAAGGACCGATGCAAAGCTGCTGCGAGCAGGGGAGTCACCGGTCGCCTTTCAATAAATTAAATCGTGATTTAATATTATGTCATGTCGCGTGTCAAAGTCATGGTGTTTTTAGATCGGCGCGCCATTTCAATGTGTGGTCGGTCCTGCGAGAAGGTCCCATGGATAGCGTCCGCCTCGTGATCCCCGGTTGCACTCAGGCTCCGTCCCGGTCGTCTGCACGGGTGTCGCGCCGGATCGATGCCGTGGGCATCCGGGCGCTTTGCACGGCCGCGCTTGCCCTGCTGATCCTCAGCGGAGCTGCCGAGGCCGCCGAGCCGGCCGCGTCCATCCGGCCGGCATTGGCCGGCAGTCTCCTGCCGGCGGAGCGCCTGGCCGCCTGGAATCCGGGGTTGATGTCAGCCGGCGGTATTCCGAGCCGCAACATCATCTATCGCACGCTGTCTCCGAGCGGGAGAGACGACAGCGGCGCGATCCAGGCCGCCTTGAACGCTGCGCCCGCCGGCCGGGTGGTGATGCTCAACCCCGGTACGTTCATCGTCAACGAGCCGCTCTTGATCAGTCGCCCGGTCACGCTGCGCGGCGCGGGCGCAGGTGCGACCAGGCTGGTGAAAACCAACGGCGCACGCGCACGAACGTCAGCCGTGATTGCCGGCACGAAGGGAATCCTCACGCCGGTCGACCCGAGCTCGTACAGTTATGATCCCAAGCCTGTCATCATCGTCGGACCTTCGCGCTGGAACAATGGCCCCGACAGCAGCGCGTCGCAGAACCTGCTGGCCGACGGCGATCAGGGAACGTCGACCGTCACCCTCGCCAGCGCCGCGAATATGAAGCCGGGCGATTTCGTCCTGCTCGACGAGGTCTCAGGCGCATCGTGGCAGGCGACGCCTGCCGGTTTTCCGGCGGGAGCGAAGGTCTGGCAAGGCGATCGCGTCGCCTGGAACATGCACGATCCGGTTCAGCCGGGCGATGACAATGGCGGGGCGAATGCCGGAGGTCCCTTTGACCAGACCCCTGGTGTGCTGCCGAAGCCGATGTCGTGGTTCGCCCGCGCCGACCGGGCGACCGCCGAAATCAAGGAGATCGCCTCGGTGACCGGGAGCGCGGTGACATTCACCTCGCCGCTCACGATCAGCTATCGCAGGGATCACCAGGCGCAGCTCACGCCCTACAGCACAGACCCGAACAGCGGTCGCCACGCCGCCAATCATCGCGACATCCACGTTGCCAATGTGGGCGTCGAAGATCTGAGCATCGTAGGTGGAGCGGACGGCGCGTTGCGGTTCGAAGCCGCCGCTTACTCCTGGGCCAGATCCGTCGAGGTGACGCAGTGGCTCGGCGAGGGCGTGGCGATCAATAATTCGTTCCGGGTCGAGCTCCGCGATTCCTACATTCATACCGGCTCGTGGCCGCAGCCGGGCGGCGCCGGATACGCGATCAGCCTGGCGGCGGGCTCCTCGGAGGTCCTGATCGAGAACAACATCCTCGTCGACGTCTGCAAGAACATGGTGTTCCGGTCGTCCGGCGCCGGCAGCGTCGTCGGCTATAATTATGTCGACGACTCGTTCGATTTCGACAACCCCGGCTGGGTCGAGGTCGGCATCAACGCATCGCACATGGCCGGCGCCCATCACGTCCTGTTCGAAGGCAATCTGTCCCACAATGCCGACAGCGACTACACCCATGGCAACGCGATCTATCTGACCTTTTTCCGCAACCATCTCACGGGGCAACGCCAGCGCTTCGTCGATCGTTCAGGCATTCGAGCCGTGGGTCTCGCATATGGCTCGTGGTGGGATTCGTTCGCCGGCAACGTGCTGGGTCGGCCGGGACACATGAGCGGTTGGACCTACGACGATCCTTCGATGCAGGTCGGCACGGCGGTTTGGGGGCAGGGCGGTGTCGGCAACGTCTGGATGCTTGGTTACGATCCGGAGCGATGGACCATGGCGCCAGACCCGAAGACGCTGGCCACGGTGATCCGCGGTGGCAATTTCGACTATCTCACCAGCACGGTGGTCTGGACCGACGGCCTCGCGGCGCAGCCGCTCCCGGCGTCGCTGTATCTGAGCGCCAAGCCGGGCTTTTTCGGCAATCATCCGTGGCCCTGGGTGGATCCGACCGGCGATACGAAGCTGCATACGTTGCCGGCCAAAGCGAGATTCGATGCGGGCACGCCGTTCGCGGCGGCGCCGGGAACAACGCAATAGAGCTGGCGTGAGGCCTCAACGGGGTTCCGTCAGGTGCGGACACCGAGTCGCGGCCGCCATGCCGGTCGTGTGCGGCTCCAACGAGCCGGTCGCCAGCTCACCGGCTGAGGAGAGGCGGGCATGCTCTGTTGCGACCTCCGCCAGTATCGCGCGGCCTCGACCGTGACGAGCACGAACACGACCCAGGACACGTCGAAAGCGCGCAGCCACAAGGTCTCGAGAAAATCATACAACATGACGAACAAGGCGACGGACAGCAGGATCCACGCTCGCTTGTAGTCGTAGCGCGCCACGCGACCGATGACGTGAACGGTGGCCGCCAGAAAGACGAGGAGAAAGGCAAGACCCACATAGCCCAGCTCGAGCATCGCATCATAATAGCCGTTGTGGGAGTTCGGCATGGCCTTCACCCAGCCAGGTGCCTCGGTGATGCTCGGTGCGTCTGCCCCGACCAGCCAGAAGCTCTGATAGCCCCATCCCAGGAGCGGCCTCTTCGCGATCTCCATCTCCGAAAAGGCCCATATGGTCGTCCGGCCGGTGAAGCTGGAATCGCCCGTCAGCAGATAGGCGATGCGGCCGGTCGTGAAGCCCGCGAGCTCGCCGAACATGAAGTAGCCAAGGATCATCGCGGTGAGAATCAGAATCGGCGCAAGCCGCAGCGTTCTCGCGATCGCGAGCGTCAGGATGGCGAGGACGGGAGCGACCAGAGCGAGACCGAGCGCGGTCTTCGAGCTCGAGAAGAAGATCAGGGCGATGGCAGCGACGGCAACGACGATCCCGAGCGCGCGGCGCGTTCCGGGATAGAGCAACTCGTGAACCGAGAGCAGGAACGCAATGGCGGCAAACTCGCCCAGCAGGTTCTTTCCTGAGAAATAGCCCTGGTAGCCGATGTCGACCAGCGTGTTGCCGTATAGCGCGTAGGTCGCATAGCCGCCGGGAAGCAACAGTATGTTGAGGATCACGCCGACCGCGAAGCAGAGGAACACCCCGTGCATGATGTTGGCGTTCGGGTTCGACAACAAGGCGGGCAGCACGACGGCGGTCAGAACCATCGCTTCCTGGACGAAGCGGACGAAGGCGAACTCGGGTTTGAATGCCCATCCGATGCTGGCGCCTGCCAATCCGAAGTAAGCGCAGAGAGCGATGATGTTGGGCGGAAGGGCAAGCCGGTCGCCGCGGGCCAGGCGTTGCATCGCAACGACGATGGCGACGGCTGCGAGGACCGGCCAGAAGACCCGGTTCTCAATCCGGCTCTCGAGCAGGCCCTGGAGCCCCGCCGACGGTGGGAAGCTGAAATAGATCAGCGGCTGAATGAGGGACGAGTAGGCGAAGGCCAGCACCGGTATCAGCGCGCAGACGTCGAACGTCCCCGCAGAGGCCCGCGGCCCGGCCGACATCGACGTCGTCGCTGAAATTCTCGGCATCACAATCTGGCTCAGACATTCGAACGGGGCGGCCGGGCCGGCAGCCGCCAGGAATATTGTCGAGCGATATTATCCAGAGATGCAATTAAATAAAAGCGCCTCGTTGTGCGCCTGGGAGACATTGCTGCGACTGCGCCGCAAATCTGCTCTGGTATTCACAAATAAATCGTATTAAATGCGTCGTGTGATTTAAAATTAAATAGTGATATTTTGGTCACCCGCCTCCGTCAGGGAGGTGCGGCCGGGGTCCGCAACCCGGCATCTTCGTGCGGCGGGGCAGATTGAGGGAGAGCGGCTGATGCTGACCACGCATGAATTGCAGGAGCCGGGATCCGCCCTCTATCGCGTAGGGCGCTCCGGGACGGGTCGCGGTCGGCCGGAGGCCGATGCTGCAGCCATGTCCGACCCCGCAGTTCCCGACGACCTCGCGCGCGACGTCTATTGCGTCCTCGGGATACCGGTCGATGCCATCGGCATGCGCGGCGTGCTGCGCCGCATCCGCGACGCTGCCCGACGCAGAACGCGGCTTCTCATCTCGACTCCCAATCTCAACTTCCTGGTCGCCAGCCAGTCGAACAGGAGCTTCAGGGAGTCGCTGATCCTGAGCGATCTCTGTACGGTGGACGGCATGCCGGTGGTCTGGATCGCCCGGCTGCTTGGGATTCCGATCAAGAGCCGGACGGCCGGCGCGGACATCTTCGACGCGCTGAAGTCGGAGGCCGGAGCAGCGAACGCGCTGAAGCTCTTTCTTTTCGGCGGCCCGGAGGGAGCCGCCGAACGGGCCGCCCGGACGCTGAACGGCCAGTCGGCGGGATTGCAATGCGTCGGCTGGTCGAACCCCGGCTACTTGTCGGCCGAGGAGTTGAGCCGGGATCACATCATCGACGAGATCAATGCCAGTGGGGCCGACTTCCTGGTTGCCTCTCTGAGCAGCGTGAAGGGACAATCATGGTTGCAGCGCAATCATGAGCGTCTCGAGATTCCGGTCCGCGCCCACCTCGGCGCCGCGCTCAACTTCCAGGCCGGGACGGTGAAGCGTGCACCTGCAATCCTGCGTCGATCAGGCTTCGAATGGCTGTGGCGCATCAAGGAGGAGCCCTATCTCTGGCGTCGCTACTGGAACGATGGGACGGCGATGCTCGGCCTCATGCTCACCCACGTGCTGCCGTTCGTGGTCTGGACCTGGTGGATGCGGCGCACGCACGAGCGGGGTGAGGCGCTGACCATCACGCAGGACCATGGAGCGCGAGCGGTCACGCTCAGCCTGTCGGGGCCCGCCGATGCGCGCCACGTGGACAGGGCCATCCCGGTTTTCCGTGCCGCTGCTGCGTCCCGCAAGCCGGTCACGCTCGATTTCTCGAACGTCTGCGCCATCGATGCGCGCTTCCTCGGATTGCTGCTGATGCTGAGGAAGCAACTGGAAGCCCACGGCTGCATAGCGACGTTCGTGGGCGTTTCGCCGCTGATGGCCCGCATCTTCCGCTTCGGCGGACTGGACCGGCAATGACAGGGGGAGGCTCGTCACCGATCGCATCACAGCTCCCGCAATCGGTGGTTCGATGATCGCCGCCGCGGCGCTCGCCGGCGTTGCGAAGGATTGCCTGAGCCGTGAGTCCGACCAGCGCCCCTCGGCTGATCGCCGCCCATGGAGTGAATCGTGTTCGGAGATTGAGCGTTGAGCGCTGCAAGTCCAAAAGGACGCGAGCTTCTGATCGACTTCTATCGAAGCTGCGCGATGCTGTTCGTATTCTATCATCACACAGCCAACGTCTTTCCGGACTCCGTCGATCTGTTCACGAAATTCAACCCCTTCGCCGAACTGTTCGTCGTGATCTCGGGGTTCATGGTCGGGTACGTTTATCTGCACAAGGAGAGACACGGAGAGCTCGTTGTCCGCGGGTTGAAGGTGCTCGCCGCCTATTTCGTCATCTCGGTGCCGGTCGCGATGGGCATGGCTGTCCTGGGGAAGAAGCGAGAACCGGTGGGGCAGGCGATTTTCGACGTTCTGACGTTCCAGTCCGAGCCGACCTGCATCACGATCCTCAAATTCTACGGGTTGATGTTCCTGCTGCTTCCGTTGATTCTGCTGGTGTTCAAGCGCCGCAGGCTCCTGGTGCTGGCGTTGTCGGCTGCGATCTTCGTGGCCTGCACCTGGTTCAGCAATACGACCACGGCAACCGAGTTCGAGAATCCAGCCGTCATTCTGTTGCTGTTCTCGCTCCAGGCGCAGATGTTTTTCATGATTGGCATCTGGCTCGGAGATCTCCATCGGTCCAACCGCTTGATCGGACCCGCGTTCTACACGGCGCTGGCGGGGATCTTCATCTTCGGGCTGCTGCTCGACTACGGACTCGGCTTTCCCAGCAATGGCGAAAAATACCCCTATCGGTTCGACAAGCTCCTCAACCTGCTTTGGACATTGCCGCTGCTGTTGGCGATGTTGTGGGCGGTGTTCGCGCGCACCCGGCGATCGCCGGCGGTCGCGCTCATCCTCAACGTCGGCCAGAACTCGCTGATCGCGTTCCTGGGGTCGGAGGTGGTGCGGCAAGCGGTCAAACTCGCGCTCCTCCTGGGGGGCGTTCACCCGCAGGTCTACGGCCAGACAATGATGGGCCTGTTCGATGTGGTCCTGGTGACCGCGGTGCTTTGGCTCTACCGGGCACGCTGGCAGAACCGCCAGACAGTGCTGCACCCGCTCAGCGGTCCGTAGCGGCGTCTTTCGCCTGGAAGTGTTGCTCCAGTGCGCTTGCTCGAATCCTCCCGGGCGGCTTAGCTCATCGCTAACCATTGGCCGCTAGCCTCTCGAGACGCCCGAGGAGGCATGAACTGATGTGGGTGATAACGCTTCATTTTGCAGCCGGGGTCGTTGCCGGGACGATGTTCACGGTTCGCACGCTGCTGGCGCTCGCCGCGATCGTCTTCATGGAGTCTATCGCGGCTTCGATCGTCAGCGGGCTGTCGGCCGCGCTGTATGCCGGCGCCGGTCTGATTGCAGTCCAGGTGGGCTATCTCTCAGGCGTCTATGTCCGCAGCGCTCTGGAGCGTGCCGGCATCGCCCATCCCTCCATTCGCCCCGAGCACCAGCGCTGACGGCCGATCTCTTCTCTGTCACCGGCTCATTCGATGGCGCGCGCTGACAGACCTACTCGGCCATCACGCTCCCGTAACGAGCGTAATATTTATGGTTGTAGTAGTCGCCGAAGTGATTGGCGTAGCGCTTCAGCGCCTTCATGTTCGTCTTGTTGAGCACGACGCCGAACAGGGCATCGTAGACGTTGGGAGCTGTGTTCAGCGCGTGCTCGACCACCTCGGCCGGCGTGCGTCCCCATTCCACGACGAGGACGAAGCTGTCGAGCAGCGCGGAGATGGCGCGCGCGTCGACAACGGGCGCGAGCGGCGGAAGATCGACGATGACGTAGTCATAGGATGCCCGCAGCTGCTCGAACAGCTTGCGCATCTGCTCGTTGCCGAGGATATCGCTGGTGTCGCGCTGTGCGGCGCCCATTCCCGGCAGAAAATCCAGGCGCGTCACCGGGTCGGTCCAGACTGCGTCTGCGAGCTGGCATCCTCCCAGGACGATGTCGGCGATCCCGGTGCCGGCATCGGGGGCCAGCATGGCGGAAAGCGACGGATTCCTGAGGTCGCAATCGACCACGATCACCCGCTTGCCTGAATTTGCGATGAGCTGAGCCAGCGACGCGGCGATGATCGACTTGCCTTCGTTGGGCAGGGCGGACGTCAGTCCGAAGACCTTCCGCGACGTCCGGCTCGGATCCTGGTCGATGGCGACTTTCAACGAGCGGATGGATTCGGCAAAGCGCGAGGTGGGCATGGCGGATGCGGCCCAACAGGTCCCGGGGCCTCTCGAGACCATACGCTGGCTGCTGTCGGGTTCGGCCTTGTTGGGGTCGGCCTTGGCAACGGCGTTGACCGTCGCCTTCTTGGTGAACCTGTCGACTTCGCCTCGTTTGAGCAGAGGGACGACTGAGAGGCAGGGCAGGCGCAGGCGATCCTCGACCTGGTCGGTCGTCCGAAAGCTGCGGTCCTTGACTTCTGCGAGCAGGCCCAGGCCGCCGCCGAGCGCCAGGCCGCCGAACAGGCCGATCGCCATCAGCACGATGGACTTCGGCTTGATCTTCTTCTTCGGCGGTGTGGCCGTTGAGATCACCCGCGCCTTCGCAATCGGGAAGGAGCCCTGCTGGACTGAGCCCATGTAGCGCTGAAGGAAGGTGTCGTAGAGGGAACGATAGCTCTTGGCGCTGGTCTCCAGCTCGCGGAGGCTGAGCTCGGCCGCCCTGGTATCCTGCGACCGGACAACGGCCTGCGCCAGCTGCTTCTCGATCTCCTGCTGCTGCTGCTTGGACTCCTCGTAATCGTGCTTGGCGACGTCGGCAAGGCGCCGCACCTCGTCGACGATGGCCTGGCGGATGCTCTTCATCGTCGCGCGGATATTGACGACCGCGATATGATCCTTGCCATATTTGGCGGAATACTCGTACTCGCGCTTGGCGCTATCGAGATATTGCTGACGCAAGCTGTTGATGATGAGCGTGCTGTTCGAATTGCTCAAGGAGAGACCGTCGGGCGGATTGACGTTGCCGCTGAGCTCTGCCGGGGAGAAGTCGGAGACCGCGGCTACGCGGTCGATCGTCATATCGGCATTGCTCGTCGCGAGCATGTCGTCGAACCGATTGAGCCGGGTCATCAGCGAGGCGGTACGCGTGCGCACCGCCACCAGACGGTTGGTGAGCTCGGTGACCTGTTGCTGGTCCATGAACCTGCCGTCGGCCGAGACGATGTTGTACCGGCTTTTCAGCTCGTTCACGGAGCGTTCGGCGGCGGTCGCGTCGTTGCCGAGATCCTGCAGGCGGTCGTGAAGCCAGGCGGTGATTGTGCGGTGCTCGTTCGCCTCCGCCTTCAACTGCTGATCGAAATACTCCTTGACGATGGCGTTGGCGATCATCGCCGCCCGATTGGGGTCGCTGGCGCTGAAATCGACCTCGACGACCGTGCTCGTGCCAATTCTGAAGGCGTTCATCCTGCGCTGGAATTCGTCGAGGAGATCGTCCATCGAGGGCCCGTTCGGCTGCGGCGCCGAACTCACGAGGCGGCGAACCGCATCAACCGCACCATGCAGCGGGCTGGCTTTGCCGTTGAAGTCGGGATCGTCCGCCAGGTTGAGCTTGTCGATGACCGCTGTCGCGATCGACTTCGATTTAAGGATCTCGATCTGCGATTCCATGTCGAGCGGCGGCTCGTCCTGAACCGGCGGTTGCGGCTGCACAACTGCGGCTTTCGAGGTGCCGAGCATGATCTTGACGTCCGCCGAATAGGTGGGCGGTAGGATTTTCAGCAGGGCGAAGCTGGCCACGAGCGAAAGCACGGTGGTGATCGCGATCACCAGATAGTGCCGGCGCAGGAATCCCAGCGCCATGTCGAACGGTCCGGGTCCGCTACGTTCCCAACCTTGCTCCTGTGGAGAGGGGGAGGCAACCGTGCTCGCGTTAGGATTGTGCAGCATTTTTGTGAGGCTTTTCAGTTGCGCTTCGGACGTCGGAGCCGCCCGGTTGCCTGCGAGAACGAGGATCTTGTTTTATAACCATTAAATGATATTGGAGTGCCGCGCGATTTAATTTATATTAAATCTGATTTTGCTCAGCAAGTGGCTCTGCAAAATTAAATGTCGCCTGCGTGGAGGGCGTGCCTTGCGCCTGCGGCGGCTTTCTCGGCCGGCCGGATGGCGGCGTCCTGGTCGTCCGCATCCCGGTATTTGGCTGCCGCGTAACGGCTTGTAACAGTCGCTCCCGGCCCATTGCCAAGCCGCGGGTTTTGGGCATCAGTCCTGGCGATGAGCATGCCTGCGGCCACGCTTTTGATGGTGGAGGACGACCCGGAGATCAGCCGGCTGGTCAGCGATTTCATGCGCCGGGAAGGGTTCGAGATCGAGGTCGCCGCCACGGCGCCGGCGATGGATGCCGTGCTGCGAAGGCTGCGGCCTGATCTCATCATTCTCGACCTGATGCTGCCGGGAGAGGACGGGCTTTCGATCTGCCGCCGGCTGCGGCAGATCGACGACATTCCCATCCTGATGCTGTCGGCCAAGAGCGACGAGATCGATCGCGTGGTCGGGCTGGAGCTCGGCGCCGATGATTTCATGGTCAAGCCTTTCGGACCGCGCGAGCTTCTGGCCCGCGTTCGCGCGCTGCTGCGGCGCTCCCAGGCGAGCCCGCCGCGTGACGCGAGCCGGCGTTTCGGTTTCGACCGGTTCGTGGTCGATGTCGATGCCCGCAGCATCGAGATCGTGGATGCCCAGGCCGCGCCGATCCAGCTGACCTCGGCGGAATTCGACCTGCTCGCCTGCTTCGTGCAGCGGCCACGGCGGGTGTTGAGCCGCGACCAGATCCTGGACTGGACGCGCGGCCGCTCCGCCGACCCGTTCGATCGCACCGTCGACATGCTGATCTCGCGGCTGCGGCGCAAGCTCGATGCCGCAAGCCCGGGAACGAACCTGATCACCACCGTCCGCAACGGCGGATACCTGTTCACGGCGACGGTGAGGCCGGTGGCGTGATGATGCGGCTGACGCTTGCGATGCGTATCGGCCTCATCGTCATCATCGGCCTGCTGGCGATCTGGATCGTCACCTTGGCGCGGTTCTACCGCGCCCGTACCGCCGAGCTCGAAGGCGCGACGCCGCCGCCGACGCGGCTGGCCGCGCTCGCCGAGCTGATCGAACGAACGCCCGGGACGGAGCGGGGCCGGGTCGTCGATGCCGTGTCCTCCGACCGCTTCGAGGTCCGGCTGGTCGGGGCTGACGCGGCGGTCCGGCCTCCGCGGACAGAGCCCGCGCCGGTCCGGTCCGGATTGCGCGACGCCTATGCCCGCGCGCTGGGTGCGCGCCCGCTGACCATCACCTCCGTGCCCGAGCCGGAGGGTCGGTGGTTGCCCCGGCTCGCGCGGGCGCCGCAGAATGCCCTGGAGTTTCGCATTGGCCTGAACGGCGGCGATGTTCTCGTCGTGGACTCGCGCTCGTCGCTGGTGCTGACCCAGCAGGGGCTGCCGATCGGCTTCGGCGCGGGCCTGTTCGGAACGGTGGTCGCGCTGTTCGCGCTCCTGATCATGCAGCGTGAGACGCGGCCGCTGGTGCGCCTTGCGGCCGCCGTCGACCGGGTCGACCCCGGCGGGGCGCCGGTACCGCTGCCCGACGTCCGCCGCAATGCGCCAGAGGTTCGCGCCGTGGTCACGGCGTTCGGACGACTGCAGGACCGGCTCGCCGATCTGATGCAGGCGCGCATGGCGCTGGTCGGCGGCATTGCTCACGACGTTCGCACCTTTGCCACGCGGCTGCGGCTGCGTGCCGACCTGATTCCGGATGACGCCGAGCGGCAGCGCGCCGTGGTCGATATCTCCGACATGATCCGTCTGCTCGACGACGCGCTGCTCGCGAGCAGGGCGGGTGCCGGCGAGCTGCCGCAAGAGCTTATCGCCTTCGACGAGCTGGTGCGCGCCGAGGTTGAGGATCGCCGCGCGCATCGGGCGCGGGTGCGCTTCGACAATGCAGGCGACGGACGCGAGCTGCTGATGCTGGGCGATCGCGTCGCGCTGCGCCGTATCGTCGCCAACATCATCGATAACGCGCTCAAATATGGCGAGGCGGCGCACGTCTCGCTGCAACGCCAGCCGGAGCACGCCGTGCTGACGGTCGATGACGAGGGGCCTGGGATTCCCCGCGACCAGCGCAAGGCCATGCTGGAGCCGTTCACGCGCCTGGACACGTCGCGCAATCGCGGCACCGGCGGAGCCGGGCTCGGGCTGGCGGTGGTGCGGACGCTGGTGGAGGCCCATCGCGGCAGCATCGAGATCACCGACGCGCCGCGCGGCGCCCGCATCGTCGTGCGGCTGCCGCTGTTTCTCGACGGACCCGGCGACGTGCATTCCGATCCGGCGTGATCGACGGCGGCGTGATCGGGGCGCTGTCTTTGAGCGGTGGCAATCCGCCGTTCTTCTCGTAAAAGTTGAGGATGACGACGTAGCCGGCGGGAAGGATGCCATGGCCTCCGTCGTCGCCTCACGTGAGGTCGACGATGCGCCTTGCGCCGCTTGATGATCGCGTGGAGATTGTGATAGGTATTCGATGCATCCTCATTGCATCGCCACGCGGATTGAACTGGGCGCGGCGCCGATTTTGTAAACCCATAGTACCGAATGTCATTCAACCGCACGGGCCGCGCGGACCGCGGACCCGTGCGCCGATGGACGACGTCGTACCGGCTCGCCCGGGCACGAACGTCCGAGGTCAGGGCAGGATCATCGACATGGCAGCAAGAAAAACCCGCGTGGCGATATTGGGCGGCGGCATCGGCGCGTTGAGCGCAGCCTTTGCCTTGAGCGAGATCGATCCGCGCGGCGAGCGCTACGAGATCACCCTGTATCAGCTCGGTTGGCGCCTCGGGGGCAAGACTGCCAGCGGACGCAACGCCAAGCAGGGCCAGCGCATCGAGGAGCACGGGCTGCATATCTGGGCCGGCTTCTACGAGAATGCCTTCACCATCCTGCGTGCAGCGCTGAAGGCGCTCGATGCGCCGCCGAGCGATCCGATCAGGACGATCGATGATGCGTTCAAGCGGCAGAACGAGATCTTCTACGCCGAGGACATTGATGGCCAATGGTTGCCCTGGCCGTTCTGGTTCCAGCCGGATGTCGATGAATCGGTCTATCCTGGCCGGGACAGCCTGTGGGCACCCGCCGACAACATCGTGCCGCCGCTCTCGACCCTGCTGCTGCGGACCATCGCCAGCATCATCTTCAACCTGAACTACTACCTCGACGACTGGCCGGGCGACCAGAATGCCGAGCTGGCGAAGGTGATCGCCGCCATGCCCGCCGAGCGGCGGGCCCGGCTGGCGGCCGTCTCGCCTGATGGCAAGGGCCATCCGCTGCTGCTGCTGGCCCACCGCGTCGGCGAGAAGCTGCACAGTGACGTCGAAGCGATCCGCCGCGATGCCCAGGGCGACATGGCGGCGCTGCTCCATGCGTTCCGCGGCATCGTCAAGGAGCACCAGACGATCGACGGCATCGAGGAAGGCCTGCGCCGGCTGTTGATCCTCGCCAATCTCGGCATCTGCATGCTGCTCGGCATCATCGAGAACGACTGCCTGACGGACGGCCTGGAGGTTCTCGACCGGTACGAATTCCGTAGCTTTCTGGCGCAGCAGGATGAAGAGGCTGCCAACAACGCCATCGTGACCGCTCTCTATGAATACATCTTCGCCTTTCGCAACGGCTCCCGCGAGCCGGCGCAGCAGCAGGTGTCGGCCTGCTCGGCCGTTCAGGGACTGCTGCGGTTGTTCTTCACTTACAAGGGCGCGTTCTTCTATAAATCCGTCGTTGGCATGGGGGATACGATCTGCACGCCGATCTACCAGGTGCTGGCGCGGCGCGGCGTGAGCTTCAAGTTCTTTCACAAGGTCACGAGTCTCGAGCCGACCGAGGACGGCAGCAACATCGCGACCATCCACATCGACAAGCAGGTCGAGTTCGTCGATGGCAAATATGATCCCCTGGTCCTGGTGAAGGATTACTGGTGCTGGCCGTCCGAGCCCAAATGGAAGGAGATCGAGAACGGCGAGTACTACGCGCTGAAAGGCTACAATTTCGAGAACGCCTATGGTCCTCCCAACCCGCCGCAGCCGCCCCCGGCGGCGCGGCTCAGCCTGCAGCTCGGCGAGGATTTCGACAAGGTGGTCCTCGGCATCTCGGTCGGCGCGCTCAATGAGATCTGCCAGTCTCTGGTGCAGCAGAAGCCGGCCTGGGCCGACATGGTCGACAATCTCCCAACCGTGCGCACCATGGCGCTGCAGCTCTGGCTCGACTGCGCGGTCGCAGATCTCGGCGGTCCCTATGTGGCGCCTGGGCCGTCGCTCGAGACGATGGGGCCGATCGTCACCACCTGCAAGCCGCCGCTCGACACCTATTCCGACATGTCGCAATTGCTGCCGGCCGAGGACTGGCCGGCGCCGGGGCCGCGCTCGGTCGCCTATTATTGCGCCATCATGAGCGACGAGAGCGCGCCGAACAATGAAGAGCTGGCTGCTGACTATGTGAAGGGCGCATCCAACGATTGGATGACCTCGTGGCTCGACACGCTGTGGACCAACATCGACAGCGGCAGCACGTTCCGATGGGATCTCCTGCACGCGCCGAGCGACATCAGCGGATCGGCGCGGCTCGACTTTCAGTTCTGGCGCGCCAACATCAATCCGAGCGAGCGCTACGTGCTGAGCCTGCCGGGCACGCTGCGGCATCGGATGGAGCCCGGCAAGTCCGGCTACGACAATCTCTTCCTCGCCGGCGACTGGACCCGCGTGCCCGAGATCAACGCCGGATGCGTGGAGGTCGCGGCGATGTCCGGTCTTGCCGCCGCCTCGGCGCTGTCGGGCGTCTACATTCCGATCGTCTCGACCAGTCCCGAACCCTACATCACCAACGCCTACGTCAACTACGCCGGATGGATCACGCTCCCGCCGGCTCCCTACCTCTGCAACGACTCGACCTTCTACGGCTTCGCCGTGCCGGCCGACCTCGGCGCCTGCCAGCGATTTCTCGACCGCTCCTTCAACCGCGTCGCCGGCCGCGACCAGTTCCGCGTGATGCTGGACATGGCCTTCGTCAACGTCATCCAGGTGCGCAAGAGCCAGGCCGCCACGCCGCCGTTCGCGGAGCAGGGGACGATGTCCGAGACCGATATCGGGCTGTGGCTCTTGGTGGGCAGCTACGAGCGGGGCGCTTTGCTGCCGAAATCGATCGGTTTCGTGCCGGCCTATCTGTTCGTGGACAATGCCTGGTCGGTGGTTGCGGGGCAGGAGCTCTGGGGCTTTCCCAAATATCACGCGACCATCGCCCAGCCCGCCAGCGCACCATCGAACGATCCGTTCGACGTCTCGGGGCTGGCGATTGCCAGCTACGGGCCGGAGGCCCACGCCTCCCAGCAGCGCATCATCCGAATCGAAGGCTCGGCGGGATCGACCCCGACGGCAGCGGCCTCTCCGGCGGATGCATTCCGGCAGCTCTGTGCCGGGGCCGACCAAGAGCGAATGAAGCAGCTCACGAGCGGGCCGGGCATGGCGTCGTTCCTGGGCGGCGTCTGGGGCCTGCCGATCCCCGTGTTCTATCTCAAGCAGGCGCGGTCGGCGGACAGCCTCACCGCGGCGAGCTACAAGACGCTGTTGAACGGCGCGCTCGACCTGACGGGGCTGCGCAGCTGGCAATTGCAGTCGGGCAGCTGGTCGATCGAGATGAGCGCTCTCGACAGCCTGCCGTTCATACGCGACCTCGGGCTCGGCACGCCCGTCGACGGCAAGCTCGTGCTGACCGCGACCACGCGCATCTGGGCCGAGATCGATTTCACCGTCGCCAGGGCCAGCCCCATGGCCTGAGCAGGTCGTCACGCCGATTGTCGCCTCGGCGCGTCATCGTCGATGGCGGCGAGCCGCGCCGCTGCCCGGCGCAGGAACGCCGACGCGCCTTGCGCCTCGGCGACCGCGACGGCCTCGCGTAGCGCGGCCGTCACCTGCCCCGGTGCGGTGTCGGGGAGGGCGGCCAGGATCTCGGCGCGCCGCCGATGCAGCGGCGACAGGAAATAGCCGTCGCCATAGCGTCGCGCGGCGTCGATCGCCGCGTCGATCGTCTGCATCGCCTCGGCCGTCTTGCCGACGATCAGTTGCAGGCCGGCGACCTCGCCGAGATAGAAGCAGGAGAAATGCATCATGCCGAGCGTCTGGAACGCCGGCAGTGCCTCGCACGCAGCCGCGAGCGCCTCGTCTGGATTCTTGCCGAGATGGCCGCGGGCGTGCGCCTGCAGGCTGCCTGCCACCAGCTGATAGAGCGGATAGCCATGGTCGCGGCAGATGCTCAGGGCCTCCTCGGTCGCGAGGAGGACATCCTCATAGTCGCCGCGTGCGAGCTGATAGAAGGCGAGCCACGACAGCGCCCAGGCGAGGTCGAACGGGCGTCCGAGCCGGCGCGCATGCGCGATGAGATCGCTGGCGATCGCGGCCGCGCCGGCATCGTCTCCCATCGCATGCAGCACCTGCAGCAGCGAGGCCTGGCCGGCGACCAGCGGATCCTGCGAGGACAGTTGCGGCAGCCGCGCGCCGTCCGACACCTGATAGAGCTGCACCGCGGCGGCCAGGAGCCGGCGCGCGGCCGGGAGGTCGCCTCTGGCGAAGAGAATGTAGCCCAAGGCAATGCCGCTCTCGATCCGGTGCTCGGGGAGGCCGGTCTGTTCGCCGATCCCCAGGCACAGATGCGCCATCTCCTCGGCACCGTCGAGATCGCCCGCGATGATCAGGAAACTGCAGATGCCGCGCAGCACGGCGAACAGACCGGCGGTGTTGCCGAGCGCGTCGCAGATCGCCCTTGCCTCGGAAAGCGCCTTGCCGACCTCGGGCACGGTGTAGCCGCGCGAGGCGGCGAGGCTGACGGCAAGCCCGATCAGGAGCTCGAGCTCCAGTCCGGCGCGCTCGCCCTCGGCGGATTGATGACGCAGCAGGTCGAGCGCCGTTTGCAGATGTCGTGCCGCTTCGACATGCGCGGCGCGCGAGGCGGCACGCCGACCCGCGGCCGCCCATAATGGGATGGCCTCGGCGATCGCGCCACTCTCGGTGAAATGGTAGGCCAGCAACTCCGGCTCGGTGTCCCGCGTCTCGGGAAAGCGATCGCGCAGCACGGCCGCGATCCGGCCGTGCAATGTCTGGCGTTCGCGCCGGAGCAGGGACTCGTAGGCGGCGTCGCGGATCAGCGCGTGCTTGAACGTGTAGAGGCTGTCGGGCGGCGCGCCGCTGCTCTCCACGAGGCCGGACTTGACGAGCTGATCCAGGCTCTCGCCGAGCCTGGCTTCGGGCTCCGCCACGATGGCCGACAACAGATCGTAGCTGAAGCGGCGGCCGATGGCGGCGCCGAGATTGGCGATCCGTCGCGCCGGTCCCAATCGGTCGAGCCGCGCCACAAGGGAATCCTGCACCGAGGCGGGGATGGCCACGCTCGCATGACCGTCCCAAGCCGGCGCCGCCGAGGCTTCGATGACGTACTTCGCGAGCTCTTCCAGGAACAGCGGGATGCCCTCGCCGCGGCTCACGATCTGGTGCAGCGTCGTCGCGGGCAGCGCGGCCGAAGCGGCCACATGGGCGCAGATCCGCTCGGCGTCGCCGTGACTCAATCGTCCGAGCTGGAGCCGCGTGACCTGCGGGCTCGCGGCCCAGGGCGGCTCATATTCGAGCCGCGCCGTGACCACGATCAGCCAGCGGCGTTGTCCGGCGCGCCGGATCGCCCGATCGAGCAGCTCCAGCGTGGTCGTGTCGCTCCAATGCGCGTCTTCCAGCACCAGCAGCGCGGGCCCGGTCGGCACCATCAGGTCGATCAGCCGGAGCAGCGTCTCCCGCGTGACCTCCGAGCGCTTCTCGACGGTCATCGTCTGCAGGGGACCGTCCGGCTCGGGAGCGACGCCCAGGACATCGGCGAGCACGGCGCGCGCCGTGGCGTCGCCGACGCCGTGCTCGTTCATGAAGCGATCGAGCTTGTCGCGACGCGTCGCAGCGCCGTCGGAGCGGTCGAAGCCGGCGATGAGCGCGAGCTGTTCCGAGATCGGATACAGCACGCTGTCACAGCGGGTGGGGCTGCAGTACCAGATCATCTGCAGTTGGGAGACGTCGGCCACGCGCCGGCGCAGCTCCTCGACCAGCCGCGACTTGCCAATGCCCGGCTCGCCATGGAGCAGCACCACCTGTCCGCTGCCGAACCGCGCCGCCGCCCAGCAATCGAACAGACGCGCCAGCTCCTGGTCGCGTCCGACCAGAGGGGAGCTTTCGCCGCGAATGCGGGCGTGGAAACGGCTCGCGACGGCGGCTTCCTCCAGCACCTCGAACGCCTCGACCGGTGCGGCGAATCCCTTCAGCGCGAACGTGCCGAGATCGCGGAAGTCGAACATGCCGCGCGCGATGCGCTCGGTCGTCCGGGCCACGACGATGCTGTCGGGGGCGGCGATCGATTGCAGCCGCGCCGCGAGGTTCGGCGTCTCGCCGACGATGTCGACCGGGCGGCCGTCGGCGCGGGGCAGCAGGTCGCTGACCACGACGAGGCCGGTGGCGATGCCGATGCGCAGACGCAGCGCCTGTCCGTGCGGCGCCTCGAGCCGGCCGACGGCGTCGCGCAGGGCGATGGCGGCGCGGATCGCGGTGGCCGCATCATCTTCCCCGGCACGCGGATAGCCGAAATACGCGAGCACGCCGTCGCCGGCATATTGCGTGATGGCGCCGCCATGGCGGCCGATGACGTTTTCGCAGGTCGTCAGGAAGGCGTCGATGACGCTGGTCATATCCTCCGGATCGAGCCTGACGGTGAGCGAGACGGAGCCGACGAGATCGCAGATCAGCGCCGTGACCTGCCGCCGCTCGGCGCGATGCATGCCGAGCAGGCGCGAACTCGTCGTCGTATCGGATGACGGCTGCCGCAACACCCCGCCGCACCCGCCGCATACGTCCGAGCCCGGTGGATTGGGGCGACCACAGGTTTCACAATCCATCTGCGTTCGGGCTCCCGGACACGGCTACGGAATGCGAATGAGCGCGAAGCGCGGAGCTGGCGATGCGGGCGCGGTCACGGCGTCCGTATCGACCGACGTCGCGCGCCGAGCGCGATGCATCGGTTTGCGGTACTGGCATTTTGAGCGCGACCAGGACCGGCTGATCATGTCCAACTCATAGCGCATTCGTGGCAAGGTAGCAACGGTGCCGCAATACTCGCGATCGCTCCGGGGAGCGGGAACGATGTCGGACGGCTCCCTCAGGAGTCCTCGATGCTGGCGGGACCGTTCAAGGCTGCGACGATTTGCCTTCGATGTGGGCACAACAGGTCGCCTCTCCTGCGGAGAGAGTCGCGCATGATCTCGCGATCCCGCGGCGGATGGCCCGTCCGGGTGATACATCGTGAGGCCCCCGGGAAAGCGTGAGGGCGCAGGGAAGGCCGGACCTCGACTGAGGCCCGTGGCCCGCCTGCGAAAAAAATGCAGGCGGCAGGTACCACAGGTCAGCCGGAAATCCGGCCCTCCCTGCGCGATGGTTGAACGGCTGCTTCGCTTTCTCCCTGGTGCGCCGGGCTTTCTGGCCACCATCCCCACGCGAAGCGAAGCCTCAACGTGAGTTGACATCAGCATCGGGATATCAGGACCGCGCGACTTGACCGTGCGTGGCGAATTGTTCGTCGGCGCGAGCAACCCGCGCTGCAATCCACCACGCCCACCGCTCCCCGCCTCGCGTCTCGTGACGACCGCGATACGCCCCTCAGCTCGAGACGGGATGGGGGATAGAACCATGATTTCCGGAAAAACGAAAGTAGAATATTTTTGGCGCGGGGACTGGACAGGCCAAATCAGCTTGATCGCGCAGCGGAAATCAGTTTCTCGGCGCATTGAGCATCCTTCGGTTGCGCCGCTCGTCCGAACTCGAGATTTGCTGCTCCGACGCTGACACGTCGTCCTGGACTGACAAAGAGGACGACCGAGGCGCCTGGCTGCGCCGCTCTGTCACGGCCAGTCGGCGAAGTTGAGGATGGCCCGTGACTGGCCTTTGGTCCGCTGCGACGAAACACCTTTGCGCCACGCGCCCGGTGATTGACCGGTGTGCCTGACGAAGAAGCGGTTGAAATAGGCGCTGTCCTTGAAGCCGAGCGCGAAGGCGATCTGCTTGATCGTCGC
This sequence comes from Bradyrhizobium sp. SZCCHNR1053, assembly GCF_032381235.1. NCBI lineage: Bacteria > Pseudomonadati > Pseudomonadota > Alphaproteobacteria > Hyphomicrobiales > Nitrobacteraceae > Bradyrhizobium > Bradyrhizobium sp. SZCCHNR1053. Next base: position 342,288 of record NZ_JAUHJM010000006.1, on the reverse strand, counting down.
GGTGGTGGTTTCGAGCCGGGTCGCCGCCTCCTGAATGACGCGTTGCTGAATCAGCGCGCTCGGTGACCGCTGCAGCATGCGGGTGCACAGCGCGTGCAGGCGATCCGGCGTGACGCCGAGCAGCGCAGCGTAGTCGGCGACACGCAGTTGCTGATGAAAGCGTTCCTCGACGAGCCGGCGAAAGCGGCTCAAGATCTCGGCGCTGGAGCCTTGCGCCTCGCCGGCGCTCTCGTCGGCAAACAGCCGCCAGAAGCGCAGCACGCACAGGGTCAGCTCCGATGACATGATCGAGGCCGCGCCGCGCCGTGAGGGATTTTCGATCTCGGCTGCGATCGCCGCCATCGAGCGCGCGATGATCGCCGCGAACTCGGCCGTGACGGAGAAGGCCAGGACGGCCTCCGTGCCTGCGAGGTCGAGATAGGCGGGCTCGGCCGAGGAGGGCAGGTGGCGGTGCCAGAGCCCGGAGCGCAGCCGCAGGAGATGGCCGGCGGAACCGGCCGCGACGTCGAGATGCTCGGCCCCTCCCGCCGGTACCCAGACCAGCGCCGCACCGGCCCAGATCTGGATTTCGTCTTCGGCGAAGCGCACCGAGGCCGTTCCGGCGGTCAGGCAGAGCAGGTGGACGAACGGCCGCGCGGCATCCGAGCGCAGGGCCCAGCGCCGTGCCTCGAAATGCGAGGGAATGGCTTCGGCCCCGAGCGCCGCCGGGGTGCCACGGGCCGTCGGCGGCAGCGTCCGAGGCGCGGCATTACGCGCAATCGCCGCCCCAGAAAAGTGCACTCTTTTACCGGAACTGTCCATTGCGCCACCCAAGCCTGCGGTGTTTCCCTCGTCAAGTCCCGACGACCGCAAACAAAAACCGCGGACGACGTCGGGGCAGAGGAACGTCACCGATTCACCCGCGCGGTCCGCGCGCGTGAACATGGGAGGAGGACAGACAGATGACTTCGACCAACCGTCGTCAGGTGTTGCGGATCGCGGGAGCGGCGGCGATCGCAGCCGGCTTTGCCGTATCGGCCGCCCAGGCACAGTCGCAGGACAAGATCCGCATCGGCTATGCGATCTCGAAGACCGGCCCCTATGCCGGCGGCGCCGGCATCACCACGCTGCCCAACTATCAGCTCTGGGTGAAGGACGTGAACGCGGCCGGCGGCATCAAGCTCGGCGACAAGCGCCTGCCGGTCGAGATCGTCGAATATGACGACCGCAGCTCGTCGGAAGAAGCCGTGAAGGCGATCGAGCGCCTCGCCAATCAGGACAGGGTCGATTTCATCCTGCCGCCATGGGGCACCGGTCTCAACCTCGCGGTCGGTCCGACTCTCAACCGGCTCGGCTATCCGCATCTCGCGGTGACGTCGGTGACCGACAAGGCGCCGGAGCTCGCCAAGCGCTGGGCCAATGCCACCTTCTGGCTCGGCACGTCGGCGCAGATTTCCAATGCGCTCGCCGAGCTGCTCGGCAAGCTCAAGAGCGAGGGCAAGATCGGCGGCACCGTCGCGATGGTCAGCGTCGCCGACCAGTTCGGCATCGAGCTCGCCGCCGCCGGGCGCGAGGCCTTCAAGAAGGCCGGACTGACCGTCGCCTACGACAAGACCTATCCGATGGGGTCGCAGGATCTGCAGCCGCTGCTCAAGGATGCGATCGCGAGCAACGCCGATGCCTTCGTCGCCTTCAGCTATCCGCCGGATACGATCGGGCTGACCGAGCAGGCGCAACTGCTGAAGTACAATCCGAAGGTCTTCTATGTCGGCGTCGGCACGGCGTTCCCGCTGTTCAAGGGCAAGTTCGGCGCGGGCAGCGACGGCGTCATGGGCATTGGCGGCTGGAATGCCGACGCGCCCGCGCTCAAGGACTATCTCGCCCGCCACAAGGCGGCGACCGGGCAGGAGCCGGATCGCTGGGCGAGCCCGATCACCTATGCGAGCCTGCAGGTGCTGCAGCAGGCGATCGAGAAGGTCGGCAAGGTCGATCGCGCCGCGGTCGCCAAGGAGATCCGCGAAGGCACCTTCGACACGATCATCGGCAAGGTGAAGCTGAAGGACGGCCTGCTGCAGGAGGTGTGGGGCGTCGGCCAGTGGCAGAACGGCGAGTTCTATGCGCTGGCGCCGGCCTCGCTGCCGGGCGCACGCGCCGCTGTCGTGCCGAAGCCGGAATGGAAATAGCCGGAACGAGGTCGTGAGCTCGCGGGCGCGCGTGATCCGGCGTGCGTCCGCGGGATTCGCGCAAGAGGCACGCGCCCCATGCTGATGTTCGACATCCTGCTGCCCGGCCTGGTGCTGGGGGGCATGTATGCCCTGATTGCGCTCGGACTCACGCTGCAATATGGCGTCGCGCGCATCATGAACCTGTCCTATGGCGAGTCGCTGGTCGCGGCCGCCTTTGGCGCGCTGTCGCTCTATTCCGGCCTGCAGCTGAGCCCGCTGCTGGCGCTGCTGCTCGCGATGCCCGCCGCGGGACTGCTGAACTGGCTGCTCTACAGGCTGTTGCTGCAGCGCCTGATCCGCCGCGGCAAGGACGCCGGCGCGCAAGAGGTTGACAGCATCCTCGTCACCTTCGGCGTGCTGTTCGTGATCCAGGGCGTCATGCTGGTGGCCTTCGGCGGGCAGTATTACAGCTATAGCTATCTCTCCATTCCCGTGACGGTGCTCGGCTCGACGCTCGCGGTGAACCGGCTGGTCGCGCTCGGTTTCGCCGCGCTGATCGGCACCGGCGTCTATCTCGCGCTGACGCGGACAAGGATCGGCACAGCCGTGCGTGCCGTCGCGGTCGATGCCAATGCCGCGCGGCTGGTCGGCATCGATGTCGCTTGGCTCGCAGGCCTGGCGTTTGCGTTCGGCGGTGGACTGGTCGCGGCCGGCGGCGTGCTGGTCAGCATGTTCCTCACCTTCAATGCCTCGATGGGCGTCGTGTTCACGATGAAGGCGCTGGTGGTGGTGATCATGGGTGGCGTCGGCAACGTCATGGGCGCGCTGGCCGCAGGGCTGCTGCTCGGCGTCGTCGAGACCGCGGTGGCGCGGCTGGTCGATCCTGGGCTGACCTTGGCGGCGACGTTTGCGATGTTTCTGGCCGTGCTGCTGATCCGGCCGACCGGACTGTTCGGAAAGGCGGCGTCGTGATCAGCCCCGGCAAGATTCTCGCCTGGTGCATCGGGCTCGTCGGCGTTGCCGCGGCAGTTGCGCTGCCGCTCTACGCCAACGGCTACTATCTCGCGCTCGGCATCAGCATTCTCTATTTCACCGTGCTGGCAACTGCCTGGGCAATGTTCTCCGGACCGACCCGCTACGTCTCGCTGGCGACGGCTGCGTTCTTCGGCATCGGCGCCTATACGGCGGCGGTGACGGGCGAGACGCTGAGCTGGCCGCTGCAACTGATGACCGCTGCGGGTGTCGGCGCTGTCGTCGCGGCCATCACCGGCCTGTCGACGCTGCGGCTGTCCGGCATCTACTTCATCATCTTCTCGTTCGGCCTGGCCGAGCTGATCCGCCAGCTCGTGATCTGGTACGAGGTCAACATTCACAAATCGGTCGGCCGCTATCTGTTCAGCGACATCACCCAGGAGATGCTGTACTGGCAGCTCTGCGCGCTGACGGCGCTGGTCTTCCTCGCCGGCTTTCTGCTGACGCGCTCGCGCTATGGCCTCGCGCTGCGCGCGATCGGCGCCGACGAGACCGCCGCGCGCCATTCCGGCATCGATGCGACCGCGGTGAAGCTCGGAGTCTTCATCCTCAGCGCGGTGTTCATGTCGGTGACCGGCGCAATCATGGCACCGCGCTGGACCTATATCGATCCGGCGATCGCGTTCAACCCGATGATCTCATTCCAGGTCGTGATCATGGCGCTGCTCGGCGGCGCAGGATCGCTGATCGGCCCGGTGCTCGGCGTCATCCCGCTGGTGCTGCTGTTCGAGGTGCTGACCGCGGCGCTGCCCAATCATTTCAGCATCGTGCTCGGCCTCATCTTCATCGGCATCGTGATGGCGCTGCCGCGCGGTGTGATCGGCCTCGTCGACAGCACCTGGCGGCGGGAGCGCCGGGTCGTGCCCGCGAAGCCCGAGCAGGACGGTCGGCCGCTGCTCGTTGCGGAGGCCGTCGGCAAATCCTTCGGCGGCCTGCGCGCCGTCGACAGTGTGAGCCTTGACGTCCGCGCGGGCGAGATCCTCGGCGTGATCGGTCCCAACGGCTCCGGCAAGACGACGCTGCTCAACATGCTCTCGGGCGCGCTCGTGCCCTCGGCCGGCACGATCCGCTTCGGTGGCATCGTCATCAGCGGTCTTGCGGCACACCGGATTGCGCGGCTTGGCCTCGCCCGCACCTTCCAGTTGGTGCGGGTGATGCCGGACCTGACGGTCGCCGAGAATGTCGCGGCGGCGGCGTTGTTCCGCACGCGCCAGGCCGGTGCGGCCGCAGAATCGATCCATGAGCTGCTCGCCCTGGTCGGCCTCGATGGTATGGCGGAGATGCCGGCGGGCGACCTCACTTACATCGACCAGAAGCGGCTGGAGCTGGCCCGCGCGCTGGCGCTGCATCCGCGTCTTGTGCTGCTCGACGAATGGCTGGCTGGGCTCAATCCGACCGAGCTGGAGACCGGCATCGAGCTGATCGCCTCCTTGCGCGACCGCGGCATCACCATCGTGATGGTCGAGCATGTGATGGATGCGATCCGCGCGCTGTGCGACCGCTGCGTCGTCATGAGCGCCGGCACCGTGATCGCGCGCGGAACGCCGGGCGAGGTGCTGGCCGATCCCGCCGTGATCACAGCCTATCTCGGAGAGCCAGATGCTTGAGATCAAGCGGCTGTCGCACGCCTATGGCAAGCACCAGGCGCTCACCGATGTCGGGCTCGAGGTCGAGCGCGGCGAGATCGTCGCCATCCTCGGCGCCAATGGCGCCGGCAAGTCGACGCTGCTGAAGGCGATCGCGGGACTGATCCAGCCGTCGCCCGGAGCCGTGATCCGGCTCGGCGGGACGGACATCGGCTCGCTCGCGCCGCATCTGATCGTCGAGCGCGGCATCGCGCTGGTCCCGGAAGGCCGCGGCGTGTTCGGCGATCTCACCGTCGCCGAGAACCTCCAGCTCGGCGCTTATCCTTCGCGCGCCCGCGACGGCGAGGCCGCGCGGCTCGCGCACGTGCTCGCGTTGTTTCCGCGCCTCACCGAGCGCATGGGGCAGGCGGTGCGCACCATGAGTGGCGGCGAGCAGCAGATGGTCGCGATCGGCCGCGCACTGATGTCGCGGCCCGATTTGCTGCTGCTCGACGAGCCGTCGCTCGGCCTGTCGCCGCTCTTGAGCCGCGAGGTGTTCCGCGCGCTGAGGACGATCCGCGGCGATGGCGTCGGCATCCTGATGGTCGAGCAGAACGCGCGCGCCAGCCTCGACATCGCCGACCGCGTCTACCTGATCGAGCAGGGACGCAATGCCGGCGAGGGGCCGGCGCCCGAGATGAAGAACAATCCCGACATCCAGCGCGCCTATCTCGGCCAGTCGCGCGCGCCGGCTTCCGCAACCGCATCAACCCCATCGACCTAGGAGCGCCCCATGAACGCGATCAATCTCCTGATTGGCGGCAAGGACCAGTCCGCCACCAACCAGCGTACCTTCCAGCGGCTCAATCCGATCAGCGGCGAGATCGCAACCATCGTTGCGGCGGCGTCGATCGATGACGCGCTGCGCGCCGCCGATGCCGCCGCGGCGGCATTTCCGGCGTGGTCCCGGCTCGGCCCGGGCGAGCGCCGCAAGCGGCTCAATGCGGCTGCGGATGCGCTGGCGCGCAACGCCCCGGAGTTCATCGCGCTGATGATGGCCGAGACCGGCGCCACGGCGGGCTGGGCCGGCTTCAACGTGCATCTCGCCGAGGGCATGCTGCGCGAGGCCGCGGCGATGACGACGCAGATCGCGGGCGAGGTGATCCCGACCGACGTGCCCGACAACATCGCGCTGGCGCATCGCCAGCCGGTCGGGGTCGTGCTCGGCATCGCGCCGTGGAATGCGCCAGTCATCCTCGGCGTCCGCTCGGTGGCGATGCCGCTCGCCTGCGGCAACACCGTGGTGCTGAAGGCCTCGGAGATGAGCCCGGGCGTGCACCGGCTGATCGGCGCGTGTCTGGCCGAAGGCGGTCTCGGCGACGGCGTCGTCAACGTCGTCACCAATGCGCCCGAGGATGCGCAGGCGGTGGTCGAGGCGCTGATCGCCCATCCCGCGATCCGCCGCGTCAACTTCACCGGCTCGACCCGCGTCGGCCGTCTCATCGCCATGGCCTGTGCCAAGCAATTGAAGCGCGCGCTGCTCGAGCTCGGCGGCAAGGCGCCGCTGGTCATTCTCGACGATGCCGATCTCGACGCCGCGGTGAACGCCGCCGCGTTCGGCGCCTTCATGAACCAGGGCCAGATCTGCATGTCGACCGAGCGCATCGTGGTCGACGACAAGGTGGCGGATGAATTCGTCGCAAAGTTCGCCGCCAAGGCCAACAGCCTGCCTTACGGCGATCCGCGCAAGGGCAATGTGGTGCTGGGCTCGCTGGTCAGCGCCGCCGCCTGCGACCGTGTCGGCGGCCTGATCGAGGACGCGGTGGCCAAGGGCGCCGTGTTGGCCGCCGGCGGCCGCGGCACCGGCACGATCATGCCCGCGACCATCGTTGATCACGTCACGCCGGCGATGCGCATCTATGGCGAGGAGAGCTTCGGCCCCGTCGTCACCATCGTGCGCGTCGGCGGCGTCGACGAGGCCGTGCGCGTCGCCAACGACACCGAATATGGTCTGTCGTCGGCGGTGTTCGGCCGCGACATCGCCCGCGCGATCGGCGTCGCCAAGCGCATCGAGTCCGGCATCTGCCACGTCAACGCGCCGACGGTGCATGACGAGCCGCAGATGCCGTTCGGCGGCGTCAAGGCCTCCGGCTATGGCCGCTTCGGCGGCAAGGCCGCGATCGACGAGTTCACCGAGCTGCGCTGGATCACGGTGCAGACCGGCGAGCGGCATTATCCATTCTGAGACGGCGTTTGCGGCCCGGCCCTGGCGCATCGTCGGATGCAGCCAGAGCCGGTTGCATTCCGCGCGGCCATGCGCGGCAGCTTTTCGATATGTGTCGATGGTGCGAGGCGCGATCGAAATTCACGTTGTAGCTCCGCTGGTTGCGGCAGACAGGCGCGCTACTTTAAAGAAATTCCAACGGTTTTAGATCGATTCAGTTTGCTGCGGCCCTTCTCTTGCCGGACGTTCGGATCATCACGTGCAACGTCGATGAAGAAGGGTGGGTTCGAGCGCATGCGGCTGTGGGTTCAGGTCCATACGTGGACGTCGCTGATCAGCATGATCTTTCTGCTGATGCTGTGCCTGACCGGGCTTCCGCTGATCTTCCATGACGAGATCGATCATCTCTTCGAGGACGAGATCGCCGCGCCGGCGATGCCGGCCGACACGCCGCTGCTGCCGCTCGACCGCCTGATCTCGGCGGCCAAGCAGCAATTGCCGGAGCAGCATGCGCTGTTCGTGAGCCTGAGGCAGGCGGAGCCGCTGATTGTGGTCGCGATGTCGCCGACCGCCATTCCGGTGCCCGGGCAGTTTCATCGCCTCACCGTGGATGCGCGCACCGGCGTCGTTCTCGGCGAGGAGGCGCCGCATCAGGACGTCATGGACGTGATCCTGCGCATCCACCGCGACATGTTCACCGGCCTGCCGGGCGAGCTCTTTCTCGGACTGATGGGACTGGTGTTCGCCGCCTCCATCGTCTCTGGCGTCGTCGTCTACTGGCCGTTCATGCGGCGCTTGCAGTTCGGCACCGTGCGGGATCGCTCGGCCCGGCTGAAATGGCTCGACCTGCACAATCTGCTCGGCATCGTCACGGTGAGCTGGGCGCTCGCGGTCGGCTTGACCGGCACCATCAACACGCTTGCCGTGCCGCTGTTCGATCTCTGGCGCGCAAAGACCATGCCGGCACTGCTCGCGCCCTATCGGGGCAAGCCGCTGGCGGAAGCAAAATCGATCGAGGCCGCCGTTGGCGCCGTCCGCACCGCGTTTCCTGACCGGCTGGTGACGTCCATCACCCTGCCGACGACGACGCGGTTCGGCAGCCCGCAGCATCTGATGATCTGGACCAAGGGCCGCACGCCATTTGCCGCGCGCATGTTCAAGCCGGTTCTGGTCGACGCCCAGGACAGCAGCAAGATGGTCGCGCCCGAGCTCGCCTGGTATCTCACCGCGCTGCAGGTGTCGCGGCCGCTGCACTTCGGTGACTACGGCGGACTGCCGCTGAAGATCATCTGGGCCGTTCTCGATGTCATCACGATCATCGTGCTGTGCAGCGGACTCTATCTGTGGGCCGCCAAGCGCTGGGGCTTCCGCAGGAGGGTGTCCGGCGTCGTTAGGTCGGCAGCGCCCGCGGTGGTGTCGCCATGAGCTCCTCGGCCGCATCGGCGACGCCATCTGCCCGCGTCGCGCAACTCTCGACCTGGCAGGTGTTTCGTGCGCCGCTGCTGATCGGCCTGGTCGCCGCAGCCGGGCTCATCTTCGGACTGTTCGGCGACGGGCTCTGGGACGGCCTGTGCTGGCTCGGACTGTCGATTCCGATTCTGCTGTCGCTCGCGTACGGCACGAAACTAAGCCGCGGCGCGAAGGCCGGAGCGCAAGGCGCTCAGGCCGGGACGCAGGATCTGCCGCTCTGAGCGCCTCCGTCGGTCGGCGGAAGATACCCCGCATCATTGACCTCGATCCGCGCTGCTGGACGACGCGCTCCGCGCGACGACCCTGATGCGCTCGGCCGGCCAACGATCCCACGCATCTCTTCTCTCACGCGTCCTCTCTCGCGCGGCGCCTCATTGCGATGGCAGCGCGCTGCGTCGGCGGCGCGTGATCGGTCTCGCGCAGCGAGCGCCGACGCGAGCGGCGTCACTCCGGCCTGGAAACAAGCAGATACAAATGTCTCGATGCCTTCTCCGATCTGCGCGCGGCGCGGCGGAGATGTGGCGCATTTGAAAGCAAAGATTGATTCAAAAGTGGCAATGTGATTAGTTATCATCGTATGATTGATCGAAATTATTTCGATGAGTTCGAGACGATCGGTGTCGTGAGTTGTATCAGCCGACGCGATCGCATCGCTCTTCCCCGCGACATGCGCTTCTTTTGAAGGCTTCAAAGAAGCGGAGGGAAAAGAATCTCGTAGTAGCGACAATCTGTTGATCCGATCGATTCGGCGAAGCTGTCGCTCGTTAGACGAGTTCTACGTCGCGCGGCGCCATCCTCAAATACCTGTGTGTTAGGACCACCGACGAGCCGAGTTGGAACTTGGAATGATCGGGGTGTCAGGATGGTCTGTCGCATTTGGGATAAAGACGTTGGATTGACGATGTCGTTGGGACTTGTGAGCTCATTGGCGCTCTCGCTGAATGTCGGAGGCGTTCAATCGGCCTTCGCGCAGACCAAGCTCCCCGATGTGACCGTCGACGCGCCGAAGCCGAAAGTCCGGCAGACCGCTTCGAGACCGCAGACGACCGCGACGCGGACCGCTCAGCAGCGCCGCGTCGCGCCGCGCAACCTGCCGCCGACCGCCCCGGTGGCCTACGTGACGCCGTCGACGGGCACGATCGGCGCGCCGCCGTCGCCCTATGCCGGCGGCCAGGTCGCGAGCGGCGGCGGCCTTGGGCTGCTGGGCAACCGCGGGGTGATGAACACGCCGTTCAATCAGACGAGCTTCACATCGCAACTGATCCAGAACCAGCAGGCGCGCACGATCCGCGACGTGCTGATCAATGATCCCTCGGTGCGCACGATCCAAGCCGCCGGCGGCGGCGCCGACAGCCTGTTCATCCGCGGCTTCTACTACGACAGCGGTGACTACGCCCTGAACGGGCTGGCCGGAATCGCGCCATATTATTCGACGGGCGCCAATTTCATCGAACGGGTCGAATTGCTGAAGGGGCCCGCAGCTCTGCTCAACGGCATGACGGTCGGCGGCACTGGCGCCTCAAGCGGCGGCGCGGTCGGCGGTAGCGTCAATCTCGTCACCAAGCACGCGCTCGACACCGACATCACGCAGCTAACGGCGACCTATGCGTCCAAGACGCAATTCGGCGAGCAGATCGACGTCGGCCGTCGCTATGGCGAGCACAAGGAGTGGGGCGTCCGGCTGAACAGCAAGTATTCGAACGGCGATACCCCCTGGAACCGGCAGACCGACGAGTTCGGCAATGCCCACCTCGCCGTCGACTATCATGGCGAGAATGTCCGAATCGATGCCGATGTCGGCTATCAGGCGGACAAGCTGAATCCGCCGCTGCGATTTTTCGGCGTGGGTACTGCTGTCACCAGCATTCCGTCGCCACCGTCGTCCGGCACCAATTTCCAGGTGCCGTGGGCGTATTATGCGCCGACCGATTTCTTCTCGACGGTGAAAGGCGAAGTCGATCTCAACGATCGTATCACCGCCTATGGCGGATTCGGCTATCACGACAGCAACATCAACTACCGCTATCCATCGCCGGTGCTCTCGAGCAACGCTGGCCTGTTGTCCGGGACTCCTGGAACGGGAAGCGAGACGTACAAGACGTACGCCGGGGAGGCTGGCCTGCGTATGACGGCCGATACCGGCCCGATCAACCATGCCATCAATGTCGGCTATTCGGTTACCGACCGCACCTACAACCAGCAGGTGGTTGTCGGCAGATCGTCCACGTGGAGCCTTTACAGCGAGCCGACCAACATCGCGTTGCCAAGCTTTGCGACGCTCCAGGCCAATCAGACCGTCGGCGCCAATCTCTGGAGCATCGGCGTCTCCGACACGATGTCGCTGCTGAACAAGCGGATTCAACTGACCGTCGGTGTGCGCAGACAAACCGCGGGAACGGAAGTCACGAATCTCGTTACTCCAGCATCGAGCCGCCCCTTCGAGGACACGTCGGTGTGGACGCCAGCCTATGCACTCGTGGTCAAGCCCGTCGAGTTTGTGTCGCTTTATGCCAATTACATCGAAGGCCTGCAGACCCCGACCGTCGTCGCCGCCGGCTATGCCAACAGCGGCACGGTCTTCCCGCCAGGGCAGACCAAGCAGGTCGAGACCGGCATCAAGGTCGACTTCGGCCGAATCACGACCACGGTCAGCGCCTTCGATATCTCGCGCCCCAGCGTGATTACCACGAGTTCAGGGGGAGTGCTGACTCAAGAGCTGAATGGCCGGCAGCGCAATACGGGCGCCGAGTTCAACGTATTCGGCGAGGTCACGCCGACGCTGCGGCTGCTGGGGGGCGTCGCGTATATTCACGGCGTACAGGAGAAGACCTCGGGCGGCCTGACGGACGGCAAGCGGGCGATCGGCGTGCCCGAACTCACCGTGAATCTCGGCGCCGAGTGGGATACACCGTTCGTGCGGGATCTGACGCTGACGGGGCGGGTCGTCTACACCGGTGCACAATATGTCGACGCGGCCAACAAACTCTCGCTGCCGGATTGGACACGCGTCGACCTGGGCGCCCGCTACACCTTCACTTCGCCCTGGAACGGCAAGCCGATCGTGCTGCGGGCGAGCGTCGAGAATGTCTTCGACAAGGCGTATTGGGCGTCGGCCTATAGCGGTGTGATCACCCTGGGGGCGCCGCGCACCTATCTCGTTTCCACGACGTTCAATTTCTAGGACGTCGATACGCGTTGGCGATGATGGGGCCGCCGCACGGCCGTTGTGCGGCGGCCTTGTTAGTCTGAGCGATGCGGACGGCGTTCAATTCCAATCTGATGAAAATTTGCGTAGTTCATCGATTGCGTCGAGGCGTGATCATCTCCGCGATGACAAAGCGGTCGGGTCAGCAAATCATCTAGTTGGAGCCGATACATCCTCGTGTTGAATCGTCACCTGCGTGTCACCTTGGAGAGATTAAAAACTTCGATCGGCGGTATCCTTTTGACTGTCATTATCAACTGCATTACTCGTAGTTCATCAACGTCGATTGTTAGTAGGAGTAGCCGGGCATGATGGTCTTCGACAGAGATGACGTCACCTTCACCGTCGTCGTGAATCACGAAGAGCAATATTCGATCTGGCCGACCTTCAAGGACATTCCGAACGGATGGACGGCCGTCGGCGTGACCGGAAGCAAGAAGGAATGCCTGGACCATATCGAGCAGGTGTGGACCGACATGCGGCCGCTCTCGCTGCGCAAATTTATGCAGGACAACGCTCTCGCATCAGCCGAATCCTGACGCGAAGGAGATCGCTGCGATGCGGCTCATCTGTTTGCCCTATGCCGGCGGCAGCGCCATGGTCTATGCGCGCTGGAGGAGAGGTCTTCCGTCCTGGATCGAGGTCCAGCCCCTGGAGCTGCCAGGACGGGGCGCACGGATGGACGAGCCGCTGCAAACGGATGCGACGGCGTTGGTCGATCAGCTCGCGTCCGAACTGATCGGGACGCCGTTGGCGGAGCCTTACGTCCTGTTCGGGCACAGCCTCGGCGGCTTGCTCGCCTTCGAGCTCGCGCACAGGCTGCTCGCGCTCGGCGCACCAAGGCCGCACATGCTGCTCGTGTCCGGAACGGAAGCGCCGGCCGTGCGCGACGGCAGCCGCTGGCGCGAGCCGCTCGGTGACGCCGCATTGCGCGAGGAGCTTCTCAGGCTGAACGGCACACCGCCGGAAGCGTTGCAGAGCATGGAGATCATGCGCAGCACGCTGCCGATCCTGCGGGCCGATTTCCTGATGTGCGGGAACTACGTGTATCGGCGGCGCCAGCCGTTGCCGTGTCCGCTGCACGTGTTCGGCGGAGAGCTCGACGAAACGCGTGCCGAGGCACTGGAGGCATGGCGGGCCGAGACCTCCGGCACGTTCGGCCGCGACATGCTGCCGGGCGACCATTTCTTCATCCACAGCCGGCAGGCGGATCTGCTGAAGCTTGTTGCCGCATTGCTGGTACGTCGGGCATGGCCGGAGCTCGCCGTTGCTCGCGCGGGGCCTTGAGCGGCGCGTCGAAAGCAGGACCCAGCCGGGAAGCCGGCTGGTGAAGAGACTTCAATGCTGAAATCGACGGGAGACGGGGAGAGGTCATGTTCGCGATACAATCTAAAATAGAACAGGAATCATTGCCGTTCCTTCTGCGGGCCAGCCGCACGCAGCAGCCGCTGATGGAGGCGGTCAGCGAGGTCCGCGACATGGTCGAGCGCCAGCTCTATGCGTGCGGCGGAATTCTCTTCCGTGGCTTCCATCTCGACGGCGCCGAGGCGTTCAGGAGCTTCGCCGCGAGCTTCGGCCATCCGCTGCTGTCCTATGAATTCGGCTCGACGCCGCGATCGCAGGTCAGTGCCGGCGTCTACACCTCGACCGAATATCCGCCGCACCAGAGCATCCCGCTGCACAACGAGCAGGCCTATACGCGCGACTGGCCGATGAAGATCTGGTTCTATTGCGAGCAGGCGGCGCAGCAGGGCGGCGAGACGCCGGTCGCCGACAGCCGGTCGATCCATCGCGACATGCCGGCCGCGATACGTAACCGCTTCGCCGAGCGGGGCGTCATGTATGTCCGCAACTATGGCAGCGGACTCGACGTCGACTGGCGGCAGGTGTTCGGCACCGGGTCGAAGGCCGAGGTCGAGGCCTATTGCGCCTCCCATGCGATCGCCTGCGAATGGAAGGATGGCGACGAGCTGCGGACGCGGCAGGTCTGCCAGGGGACGGCGGTGCATCCCGTGACCGGGGACATGGTGTGGTTCAATCAGGCGCATCTGTTCCACGTCTCCAGCCTCGCACCCGAGGTGCGGGAAAGTCTTCTCGACATCGTCGGCGATCCGCTCGAGCTGCCGCGCAATGCGTTCTACGGCGACGGCTCGCCGATCGAGGATGAGACGCTGGCCACGGTCAGAGCCGTGCTCGACCGGCATAAGATCGTCTTTCCCTGGCAGACCGGCGACGTCGTCATGCTCGACAACATGCTGACGGCGCACGCGCGCGAGCCGTTCAAGGGGCCGCGCAGGGTGATCGTCGCGATGGCGCAAGCCCATCGCGTGAATTGAGCCTGCGCGATCGATCCTCACATTGTTATCGGACCTTCGGAAGATGCCGACACAGACCCTCGTCGAACGACTCCGCGAGCATGCCGCCTCGCGTGCCGATCATCCGGCGCTGCGCTTCATCGAAGGCGACGATGTCGTCGACGAGCTGACATTCGCGGCGCTGGATCGACGCATTCGCGCAACGGCCGCACATCTGCAGCAGCTTGCCGGCGCAGGCGAGCGCGCCGTGATTCTGCTGCCGAACGGTCCCGACTATGCCGTCGCGTTCTACGCGTGCCTCTATGCCGGGGTCATTGCCGTGCCGGCCTATCCGCCGGAAACCGGGAAGGAGCGTTACACGAGCCGGCTCGACGGCATCCTGCGCGATGCGGCGCCACGGCTCATTCTCACCCAGGCGCGTCTGCGCGACGCCGTCGTCGCTGCGTTCGGCGAGACCAATGCTCATGTTGTTGCCGTCGACGAGGTGCCGGTCGATGCCGCCGCATCGTGGCGCGAGACGGACTTGCACGGCGAAGCGATCGCGTTCCTCCAATATACGTCGGGTTCGACGTCGCAGCCGAAGGGTGTCTGCGTCACTCACCGGAACCTGGTCGCCAATGAGATCGCAATAGAGGCGGTGCTCGGCGGGACCAAGGATGACGTCTTCGTCAGCTGGCTGCCGCTCTATCACGACATGGGATTGATGGGCGGATTGCTGAATCCGCTGTTCACGGGCTTCACGGCGGTGCTGATGTCGCCGCGCAATTTCCTGGAGCAGCCGCGGCGCTGGCTCGACGCCATCCATCGCCACGGCGGCACCTGCAGCGGCGGGCCGGACTTTGCGTTCGCGCTCTGTGCGGACCGGATCTCGGACGAAGCGATCGCGCGGCTGGACCTCGGCCGATGGCGGTTCGCGTTCTCCGGCTCGGAGTTCGTGCGCCGCGCGACGCTGGATCGATTTGCCGCGCGCTTCCGGCCGGCGGGCTTCGATCCTCGCGCGCTGACGCCGTGCTACGGCCTTGCCGAGGCGACCTTGCTGGTGACGGCAGGCGACCGCGCGAGCCGGGCGGTTTGTCACACGCTCGATCCCGCAGCGCTCGCCGGCGGGCGCGTTGCGGACGCCGGCGAGGGCACGGATCTGATGGCGTGCGGCGCCGTGGCAGACGGCCATGCCGTGCGCATCATGAGGGTCGATGCGTCCGCCGGCGCCGGGACGAATGAGGTCGGCGAAATCTGGGTCGCAGGCCCGAGCGTCGCGCAGGGCTATTGGAACAATCCCGGGGCGACGCAGCAGACGTTCGTCGTTCGCGACGGCGCGCGCTGGCTGCGGACCGGCGACCTCGGCTTCGTCCGCGACGGCGATCTCGTCGTCACCGGCAGGCTCAAGGATCTGCTGATCGTTCGCGGCCAGAACATCTATCCATTCGATCTGGAGCAGGCCGTCGAGACCGAGGTGGCCTCGGTTCGGAAGGGACGTGTCGCGGCCTTCCCGGTCGAGATCGATGGCGTCGAAGGCATCGGCGTAGCTGCCGAGTTCAGCAGGGCAGTGCTGCGGCGAACGCCGGCCGACGTGCTGATCAAGGCGATCGGCGACGCGGTCATGCGGCAGACGCAGGAATATCCGGCGGTGGTCGTGCTGCTGAACCCGCAAGGCATGCCGCTGACCACCAGCGGCAAGCTGCAGCGGTCCGCCTGTCGCGCCAGATGGGTGCAGGGCACGCTCGATAGCTTCATGGTGTTCGAGCAGCGACGCGAGGCGGCGGACCCATCGCCGTCCCCGGAGCTCGCGACGGCGACCGAACGCCGTCTTGCGCTGATCTGGCGGGATGTGCTCCGGCGCGAGACCGTCGATCGCGACGACGACTTTTTCATGCTCGGTGGCAACTCGGTCGCAGCCGCTCAGATCACGGCGATGGTGCGCGAGCAGTTCGGAATCGAGCTCGCGCTGCGCGGCTTCTTCGATGCGCCTACGCTCGCCGCGCTCGCAGAGCTTATCGATGCGGCCGGCGCGGACGCGAAAGTGCTCCCGCCGCTGCAGCCGGCACCGGCGGGCATACGCGAGCTGCTGTCTCCCGCGCAGGAGCGGCTGTGGTTTCTCTGGAGCATGGATCCGGCCGGCACGGCCTACACCATCGCCTGCACGGTGCATTTCGACGGCCCGCTCGATCAGGCACTGATGGTGCAGGCGCTGACCGAAATCGTCGCCCGCCACGAGACGCTGCGCACCACCTTCTCCGCCCCGGATGGCCGCGTCGTGCAGGTCATCCATGCGGCGCCCGACATTCCGGTCGCGGTCGAGGATCTGCGGCGCAGCCCGGCGGCGGAGCGCGCGTCGCGGGTCGCGGCGCGGACACGCGAGGAGCTGGCAAGGCCGTTCGATCTGCTCAATGGCCCGCTGCTGCGCGCCGTGCTGATGCAGCTCGCGGACGACCGCCACGTGCTGCTGCTATCGGCGCATCACATCGTAGCCGACGGCCTCTCGCTCGACGTGCTGCTGGCGGAGATCGCCGCGCTCTATGACGGGCTCCGGCGCGGGGCAGGGGCGCCGCCGTCCCCATCCGCCGTCCAATATGCCGACTACGCCGCATGGCAGCGGGATTGGCTTTCCGGCCCCGAGGCTGCGCAGCAGCTCGCCTACTGGCGCGGGCGGCTCGGCGACGCGGATACGCCGCTTGCATTGCCGTTCGACCGGCCGCGCCCGCCATTACCGAGCTATCGCGGCGACACCATTCACGTCGAGATCGAGCCCGATCTGGCGCTGAGGCTCCGCGCGCTCGCCAGGGAGCATCGCGTCAGCATGTTCATGCTGCTGCTCGCCGCCTATCAGTTGCTGCTGTTCCGCTACTCCGGCCGCTCCGACCTGCGCGTCGGCGTGCCCGTCGCCGGGCGCCGCCAGGCCGAGCTGGCGTCGCTGATCGGCTGCTTCGTCAATACGCTGGTGCTGCGGGCCGACGTGGCCGACGGCATGAGCTTCGCCGAGCTGCTGGGGCAGGCGAAAGAGGAGGTCATCTCCGGGCTTGCACATCAGGATCTGCCGTTCGACCGTCTCGTCGATGCGCTGAAGCCGACCCGCTCCGGCGGCCACAATCCACTGTTCCAGGTCAAGTTCAACTACATGGCCGCGCCGGCCGGATTTGCGCTCGGCGATGGCCTGCACGCCCAGCCGCGCATCGTCGATCTCGCCGGCTCGCATTTCGATCTCGCGCTCGACATCATCGACGGCCCAACGGGCATGAATGCGAGCCTGAATTTCGCAACTGATTTGTTCGATGCGGCCACGGTCGAGCGGATCGGGAGCCAGCTCGTCGATTTCCTGCGGCAGATCGCGGCGGGCATCGACCGGCCGCTGCGCGACTTCGCAATCTCGCGAGCCGTCAGGCAGGTCGTCGCGGCGGAGGTGAAGAGCTTCCCATCGATGGACATCCTCGATCTGATCGACGCTGCGTTCGCGGGCCGCGACGATCGGATCGCGCTGCGCCAAGGACAGGACACCGTCGGCGTCGCCGAGCTCGTGGGCTGGTCGGACCAGATCGCGCGCACGCTCGTTGCGGCGGGCGTCACGCATGAGACGCCGGTGGCGCTGTGGATCGAGCGGTCGCCGAGCTTCGTCGCGGCGCTGCTCGGCGTCCTGAAGGCGGGCGGCGCCGCCGTGCCGCTCGATCCGGCGTGGCCGGTGGCGCGTGTTGACCGTATTCTTCACGATGGTGGCATCGACACCCTGGTAGCGACCGGCGAATGCCTCGCTGCGGCGAGCGCGTTGCAATGCGTCGCGCTGGATGGCGAGTCGCGCAGCGATGCGTCTCGCGGCGAGTTCATTCGCCCGCACGTTCATCCGGCGCAGACTGCCTACATCATCTACACGTCGGGCTCGACCGGCGCGCCCAAGGGCGTCGCCGTGTCACACGGTGCACTTGCCAACTATGTGCAGGCGCTATTGTCCCGGCTGCGGCCACGCGCCGACGCGAGCATGGCGATGGTCTCGACTGTTGCCGCCGATCTCGGCCACACCGTGCTGTTCGGCGCGCTCGCGAGCGGCGCAACCTTGAATCTTCTTCCGGCCGATGCCGCGTTCGATGCGGATGCGTTTGCGCAAGCGATGCGCGACGGCGAGGTCGGGATTCTCAAGATCGTGCCGAGCCATCTGCGCGGCCTGTTGCGGGCGCGGCGCTCGGCCGACGTTCTGCCGCGCGACGTGCTGATTCTCGGCGGCGAGGCTTGCGATCCCGGCTTGATCGAAGAGGTCCGCCGGCTGCGGCCGCACTGCCGGATCGTCAATCACTACGGCCCGACCGAGACGACGGTCGGCGTGACGACCCATGAGTGGACGGACGCCGAGGCCAAAGGTGTGCTGCCGGTCGGATTGCCGCTTGCCAACCTGCGCGCCTACGTTCTCGACGATACGCTGAATATCGTCCCGGCCGGGGTCACCGGTGAACTCTATGTGGGCGGCGCCGGGCTGGCGCGCGGCTATCGCGGTGCGCCTGGACAGACGGCCGAGCGCTTCATTCCCGATCCGTTCGGACCCGCAGGCGAACGCCTCTACCGGACCGGCGATTTGGTGCGCTGTGATCAAGCGGGCCGGATCGTGTTCCTCGGCCGGCGCGATGATCAGGTGAAGCTGCGCGGCTACCGCGTCGAGCCCGCCGAGATCAGCCGCGCGATCACATTGCTGAAAGGCATCGCCGATGCGGCCGTCGTGGCCCGCGCCGTCGATGCTGAGCAGGAGCGTCAGGAGCTCGTGGCCTATTGTGTCGCTGCAGCGGGCGCCGTGTTGCAGCCGGAGACGCTGCGGCAGCAACTCTCGGCGATGCTGCCGGACTACATGGTGCCGTCGCGCATCGTCGTGCTCGACTGGCTGCCGCTGACCGCCAACGGCAAGCTCGACCGCGCGGCGCTGCCGCAGCCGGACGAGGACGCCGTGCTATCCTATGCCGCCCCGGTCGGGGCGGTGGAGGAGACAATCGCCGCGGTCTGGCAGGACGTGCTGGGCCGCGAGCGGATCGGCCGCAGTGACAATTTCTTCGAGCTCGGCGGCGACTCCATCCTCAGCCTGCAGATCATCGCGCGGCTGCGCAAGCGCGGCGTCATGCTGACGCCGAAGCAGATGTTCGCGCAGCAGACGATAGCGGCGCTGGCCGGCGTGGTTGCGACCACCTCCGCGCCAGCCATCACGCCGCCGGCAGCAGCACGTAACGCAATGAACGCCTGCGCTGCGGAGCTGCTGCCGATCCAATTGCGCTTCTTCGCGGAGGATATCTCCAACCGCGATCACTTCAACCAGGCGGTGCTGCTGATCCCGCGGGACCGGATCGACTGGAGCGTGTTGCAGCGGGCGCTCGCTGCCGTTGTGGGGCATCACGATGCGCTTCGCATGACGTATCGGCAGGTCGCGGGTAAATGGCAGGCGGTGCCGTCCGACCTGCCTGCCGCGCCTGACCTGCTTTGGCTCCGCACCGCAGTGGAGCCGGCCGACATCAGCACGAACGCGTCGGCGGCGCAGGCGAGCCTGTCATTGGCATCGGGATCTCTGCTGCGCGCCGTCGGGTTCGACATGCGCGACGGCAGCCAGCGGCTGCTGATCGCCATTCACCATCTCGCCGTCGATGGCGTGTCATGGCGGATTCTGCTCGAGGACATCGCGTCGGCTTGCGAGCAGCTGACGGGGCAGGCGGGCGCCGTCAACCTGCCGCCCCAGAGCTCCACGCCGTCCTCCTGGGTGCAGCGACTGCGCGCGCATGCGGCCTCCGATCGGCTGGTCGGCGAGATGCCGTTCTGGCTGGCGTCCTCCCACGGCAGCGAGCTGCCCTGCGACGACGACCATGGTGGCACCGACGTCGAAGCCGACGCCGAGGAGGTCGTGCTGAAGCTTGAGGCGGAGCTGACCGAACGGCTGCTCGATGCCGCGCCTGCGGCCTATCGCACGCAGGTCAACGACCTGCTGCTGGCTGCGCTGGCGCGTGCGGTCTGGAACTGGCGTGGGATCGATGGCGTCGTGATCGAGCTCGAAGGCCACGGCCGCGAGGATGTCCTTGCGGACTGTGACCTCACACGGACGGTGGGCTGGTTCACGACCGCATTCCCGGTCCGTCTCGACGGCGGCAGCGAGACCGACGGCGCGCTCATCACCCGCGTCAAGGAGACGCTGCGCGCCGTGCCCGATCGCGGGCTCGGCTATGGAGTCCTGCGCCATCTCGGTGCGAAGGAGCATCGCGAGGCGCTGGCCGCGGTGCCGAACCCGCGTATCGTCTTCAACTATCTCGGCCGCTTCGATGGCCAGCTCGGCGCGTCGGCGCCGTACCGGATTGCGCCGGAAAACCCGGGACCGATGCGAGCCGCCGACACGCCGTTGCGGGCCTGGCTCACCATCAACGGCGAGGTGCGTGACGGGCAGCTGCGTCTCGGTTTCCGCTATGGCAGCCGGCGCTATCGGCGCGCGACCGTCGAACGGCTCGCGGAGCTCTATCGGGCGGCGCTGCACGGTCTCGTCGATCATTGCCTCGGCGGCGCCGGCGGTCTCACGCCGTCCGACGTTTCGCTCGCGGGGCTCGATCAGGCGGCGCTCGACCGGCTCTGCGCGACGATCGACTGTCACTCCGTCGAGGACATCTATCCGCTGTCGCCGATGCAGCAGGGCTTGCTGTTCCATGCCCTGCGCGATGGCGCTGATGATGTCTATGTCAACCAGCTCTCGATCGAGCTCCGGGGCGTGACGCCGGCGCGGTTGCGTGCGGCATGGCAGACGGCGAGTGCGCGGCATGCGGTGCTGCGGACTGGATTCGTCTGGCAGCAATTGTCCGGAGTGGCCCAGCAGATCGTCTACCGTCAGCTCGAGGTGCCCGTCGTCGAGGAGGATTGGCGCAGCCGTATTGCTGATGGGGTCGCGGCGGCGGATATCGAGGCGGCGCTTGCGGAGGCGGCACGGCGCGAGCGTGAGCTCGGCTTCGACATCACCCGGCCGCCGCTGCAGCGGCTGCGGCTGGTCCGGCTCGGCGATGACAGGCTGTGGCTGATCTGGACGCATCATCACATCGTGATCGATGGCTGGAGCTCGGCGCGGCTGCTCGCAGACGTGCTGCAGCAGATCGGCGGCGCTGCGCCGTCGGCGGCGCAAGCCAGTTATCGCGACTACATCGCCTGGCTGCAGACGCGCGACCACGCGGCGGCTGTGGATTTCTGGCGCGAGACGCTGCGCGGCTTCGATGAGCCAACGCCGCTCGCCGACGCCTTGCGTGCGAGCTGCGCGATCGACGCTGCGAGCGGCCACGGCCGGCTGACGCTGCGCGTGGACGTCGATCTCGCTGCCCGCCTGCGGCGGTTCGCGACGCAACAGCGCATCACGATGAATACGCTGCTGCAGGGGGCCTGGGCCCAATTGCTGCGGCAGTATACGGGACAAAGCTCGGTCTGCTTTGGCGTGACGGTCTCGGGCCGTCCGGCCGAGCTTGCCGGCGCCGAGCACATGGTCGGCCTCTTCATCAACACGCTGCCGCTGATCGACCGCGCGCACCCGCAGACCGCGACCGGCGACTGGCTGCGAACCCTTCAGGCGCAGAGCGTCGCGGCGCGCGACTATGAGTGGCTGCCGCTGCACGAGATCCAGCGCCTCGCCGACAGGGCCGGGCAGCCCCTGTTCGACAGCCTGATGGTGTTCGAGAACTATCCGATCGATCAGGCGCTCACCGCGCGCAACGGTGCTGGGCCGCAGATCGGGCGGGTCGAACATGTGACGCCGACCAGTTATCCGATCGCGGTCATCGTGTTCGACGGACCCGAGGGCCTGCGCCTCGACTTCAACTACGATCGTGCGCAATTGGACGAGCACGCGATTCGACGGGTGAGCGCGTCGTTGCGGGACTGGCTGATGCAGATTTCGGCGGATGCCACCCGTCCGACCGGCAGCCTTCGAATGGTCGATGGGGAGGCGCTGGCGTGGCTCTTGCGCTGGAGTGGAGCTGCGATTGGCGAGACGTCATCCCCACGTCCGTTGATCGACGCAGCGCCCGGCGTGGTGGCGCAGATCGAGGCGCGGGCGAAGGTTGTCCCGGACGCGGTTGCGATCGTCAGCGGCGACCGCCGGATCAGCTACGGCGAGTTGAACGCGCGCGCAAACCGGCTGGCGCGGCGACTGCGCGCGCGCGGGATCGGCGCCGATGTCGTGGTCGGACTGGCGCTGGAGCGCGACGCCGAGATGATCGTCGCGCTGCTCGCCGTGCTGAAGGCGGGTGCGGCCTACCTGCCGCTCGACCCGGATTATCCGGCCGAGCGTCTTGCTCACATGCTGAGCGACAGCGGCGCGAGGCTTCTGCTGACGCAAGCTGGGCTGCAGGATCGGTTCGCGCTTGCGCTGGCCGATAGCGGAGCCGAGGCCTGGCTGCTCGATCGCGACGATGATGCGGGCGACGCCGACAATCTCGGCAGCACCATCCATCCGGAGAGCCTCGCCTACGTCATCTATACCTCGGGCTCGACCGGCCTGCCCAAGGGCGTGATGGTGCGTCACGGCGCAGTGACGAACTTCCTGGCGACGATGGCCGAGCAGCCGGGGATCGCGTCCGACGACCGGGTGCTGGCATTGACCTCGCTGTCGTTCGACATCGCGGTGCTGGAGCTGTGGCTGCCGCTGACACGGGGCGCCCGGATCGTGCTGGCCGATCGCGCCTCGGCGCAGGATCCGACGGCGCTGAAGGCGATCGTGGCCAGGCACGGCGTGACCATGATTCAGGCGACGCCGTCGAGCTGGCGCATGCTGCTCGATCATGACGGGACCGCGCTGCCTCGTCGCTGTCGCGTACTCTGCGGCGGCGAGGCGCTGGCTCCCGATCTGGCACGGCGGCTCGTCGCGCTGAGCGGCGAGGTCTGGAACATGTATGGGCCGACCGAGACCACGGTGTGGTCTGCGCGCCACCGGCTCGATTCCAACGATCCTATGCCGGTGCTGGGTGGTCCGATCGGCAACACCACGCTCTACGTGCTCGACGCCAATCTCAATCTGGCGCCGCCCGGCGTGACCGGCGAACTGTTCATCGGCGGCGAGGGACTGGCGCGCGGCTATTGGCGGCGCGCCGGGCTCAGCGCAGAGCGCTTCGTTCCCGATCCGTTGGGCGGCCCCGGTGCGCGGTTGTACCGGACCGGCGATCTGGCGCGCTGGCGTGCCGATGGCACGCTCGACTATGTCGGCCGCGCCGATCACCAGGTCAAGATGCGCGGACATCGCATCGAGCTCGGCGAGATCGAGGCGCGGCTGCGCGCACTGCCCGGCGTTCGCGACAGCGTCGTGGTCGCGCAGGAGTTCGGCGGCGGGCGACACCTGATCGGCTATGTCAGCAGTGACAGCACCCTCGACGGCGGCGACTTGCGCGCGATGCTCACGGCCATGCTGCCGGACTACATGGTGCCGTTGCGCGTCATCGTGCTGCCGCGGCTGCCGCTGACGCCGAACGGCAAGGTCGATCGCAAGGCGCTGCCGCTGGCCTCACAAGGCGAAGCGGGAGACGACTATCAGGCTCCGGTCGGTGAGATCGAGATCATCCTGGCCGGCATCTGGGCGGAGCTGCTCGGCCTCGATCGCATCGGGCGGGGCGATCACTTCTTCAGGCTCGGCGGCCACTCTCTGCTGGCGGTGCGGCTGCTCGGCCGTGTCGCGCAGGAGTTCGGCACGTCGGTGCAATTGTCCGAGCTGTTCGCTCATCCGGAATTGGCGGAATTCGCGCGCGTCCTCTCGATCAGTCTGATCGAGCAGGAGTTCGCCGAAGGTGAGCTCCAGGAACTGATGACGGCGGAGCTATCATGAGCGGACAATCAGGACAGCCTCTTCTGCGTGACCTCGATCCGGAGGCGCTGCGCCGGTTGGCATCGCGCGCGCGACAGCGCGGCCGCAACGCCCCCAGACGCGACACAAACACGATCCCGATCGTCGATCGCGGGGGCCGGCTGCCGCTCTCCTTCGCGCAGCAGCAGCTGTGGCTGCTGGCGCAGCTCGATGGCGGAAGCGCGAATTATCACATCGACGTGGCGCTGCGGTTGCGCGGCCGGCTCGACATCGGCGCATGGCGCCGCAGCCTCGAGCGCCTGTTCTCCCGGCACGAGGTGCTGCGGACGGTCTTTGTCGCCGAGGACGGCGAGCCGCGAATTGCGCTGCTGCCGTCCGACACCAGCCTGCCGCTGGAGATGCATGATCTTCGCGGCCGGCCGGACCGCGAGAAGCGGCTGGGCGACGTGCTGGATGAGTGCACGCGCGCGCCGTTCGATCTCGCTCGGGGGCCGCTGATCCGCAGCCATTTGATCCGTCTGGGCGATGATGATCACGTTGTTCTGCTCAGCCAGCACCACATCATCTCCGACGGATGGTCGATGGGCGTCATCGTCCGCGAGCTCTCGGCGCTGTATGGCGTCTTCGCCGCAGGCGGCGATGATCCGTTGCCGCCGCTCGCGATCCAGTATCCGGACTATGCAGCATGGCAGCGCCATTCGCTGACGGCAGATCGGCTGCGGCGGCAGCTCGATCATTGGACCGCCGTGCTGCGCGATGCGCCATCCTTGCTGACATTGCCGACCGACCGTGCGCGTTCTGCGCCGCGATCCAACGCCGGCGCCGCGGTGCCGGTGGAGATCGACGACGGTCTATCGGCCGACATCAGGCGGCTGGGCCACGCTCTCGGCGCCACCCCGTTCGTCATCGTGCTGGCGGCCTGGGCCATCGTGCTGTCGCGGTTGGCGGGCCAGCAGGATCTCGTGATCGGCACGCCGAGCGCAAATCGGATGCGTTCGGAGCTCGAAGGCCTAGCCGGCTTCTTCGTCAACATGCTGGCGCTGCGGCTCGACCTCTCGCATGGTCCTGCTGTCGCCGAGCTGATCGACCGCGTCAAGACGGCGGTCCTCGCGGCGCAGGATCATCAGGATCTTCCGTTCGAGCACCTGGTCGAGGCGCTCCAGCCGCCGCGGCATCCGGAATACACGCCGGTGTTCCAGGTGGTGTTCGCGTGGCAGAGTAACGATGTCGGCTCGTTCGCACTGCCCGGCCTGGCGGTCGAACGCCTTGCGATCGAGCAGCACAAGATCAAGTTCGATCTCGAGCTCGATCTCAGCGAGAGCGGCGGCCGCATCTCTGGCAAGCTCAACTACGCGACGGCGCTGTTCGACGCCGAGTCCGTGCAGCGCTATCGCACCTATCTGCTGGCTGCGCTGCGCGCCATGGTCGCCGACACCAGCCAGCCGGTCGATCGGATCGAGCTGCTGCCGGCCGAGGAACGTACGCTGCTGCTGGATGTCTGGAACCGCACGCAGTCGTTCACGCCAGCCGACTGCTGCATCCAGGAGCTCGTCGCAGAGCAGGCGCGCCGCCGCCCCTCCGCCGTGGCGCTGGTGCATGGCGCGGTCAGCTTGAGCTATCGCGAGCTCGAGGAGCGCGCCAATCGCCTCGCGCATCATCTCGTTGCGCTGGGCGCCGGTCCGGACCGGCTGGTCGCGATCTGCCAGCAGCGCGGCATTGATGCGATCGTCAGCGTGCTCGCGGTTCTCAAAGCGGGAGCGGCCTATCTGCCGCTTGACCCTGCCTATCCGCCGCAGCGTCTGCGCGAGACCGTGGCCGATGCTCAGCCGACGATGCTGCTCTGTGACGGCGCGAGCGCCAGTACGCTCGGCAGCGTGGCATGTCCGGTAGTGGATGTGGAGAGCGATGCGCCGGCCTGGAGCGGGCTGCCGGAGGGCGCACCGGATGTTGTTGCCCGTGGCCTGACGCCGCGCAGCCTCGCCTATGTCATCTATACCTCGGGCTCGACCGGACAGCCGAAGGGCGTGATGATCGAGCACCAGGGCCTGGTCAATCTCGCGCAGGCCCAGATCGGGCTGTTCGACACCGGTCCGCACAGCCGGATCGTGCAATTCGCCTCCTTCAGCTTCGACGCAAGCGTGTGGGACATCGTCATGGCGCTTTGTGCCGGTGCCGAGCTGCATCTGCTCGGAAGCCGCGAGCACCGCGACGCGGCGGAGCTGGTGAACTATCTCGCCGAACATCGCATCACCCATGCCACGTTGCCGCCCGCGATGCTGCAGGGCCGCTCGGACCTCGCCCGGCTCTCCGGGCTCGAGGTGCTGGTTCTCGCCGGCGAGTTGCCAAGGCCGGAGCTGTTCGAAGCGCTGCCGCCCGAGATTGCGGTCTTCAACGCCTACGGGCCGACGGAAACAACCGTCTGCGCCACCGCATGGCGCCGTCCGCCCGGCTTCGCCGGCGGCGTCGTCTCCATCGGTCGCCCGATCGCCAACGCGCGGATCTATCTGCTCGACGCCCAGGGCATGCCGGTGCCGCGCGGTGCCGTCGGCGAGATCTGGATCGGCGGGGCAGGGGTTGCCCGCGGCTATCTCCACCGTCCCGATTTGTCGGCGCAGCGTTTTGCCGTGGATCCGTTCGGGCTGTCGTCCGACGCGCGGATGTATCGAACCGGTGATCTCGGCCGCCATCTCGCCGACGGCAACATCGAATTCCTGGGCCGCAACGACCATCAGGTGAAGATCCGCGGCTTCCGCATCGAGCTCGGCGAGATCGAGCATCGGCTGAATGCGCAGGCCGGCGTGCGGGACTCGGCAGTCCTGGCGCGGCGCGATGCGCAGGGCGATCTCACGCTCGTCGCCTATGTGGTGCCGGCGGACGATGCAGGTGATCCCAGCGCATGGGCTGCGCGCCTGCGCACGCAATTGCAGGCGTGTCTTCCGGACTACATGGTTCCGTCGGCGATCGTTCACCTCGATGCGTTTCCGCTGACGCCCAACGGGAAGGTCGACCGGCAGGTGCTGCCGGCGCCGGACGACGAGGCGTTCTCGCACGCCACCTATGATCCTCCCCAGGGCGAAGCCGAGCAGACGCTCGCTGCCATCTGGCGCGAGTTGCTTGGCGTCGAGCGCGTCGGCCGCAACGATCATTTCTTCGAGCTCGGCGGCCATTCGCTGCTCGTCGTCCGCATGCTGGACCGACTGAAGCGCCATGCGCTGACGATCGATGCGCAAGCGGTGTTTGCAAGGCCGGTGCTGCGCGATCTCGCGGCAAGCCTGCGGCACGGCGAGGAGATCGCGATCCCCGCCAATCTGGTCACGGCGGAGAGCCCGGCCATCACGCCGGACATGCTGCCGCTGATCGCGCTGAGCCAGGGCGAGATCGACCGCGTGGTGGGCCGTGTGCCGGGCGGCGTCGCCAACGTCCAGGACATCTACGCGCTGTCGCCGTTGCAGGAGGGCATCCTGTTCCATCATCTGCTCGCGACCGAGGGCGACCCCTACGTGCTGGTCGCGCAGATGGCATTTGCGGGCCGTGATCTGCTGGATCGCTATCTTGCGGCCGTTCAGGACGTGATCGACCGGCATGACGTCCTGCGGACGTCGTTCCTCTGGGATGGGCTGTCGGTGCCGGCGCAGGTGGTCTGGCGCCAGGCACCGCTAAGCGTCACCGAAGTCACGCTCGAGGGCAACGAGCCGGCCCAGGTCGAGCTGGCGCGCCGCTTCGATCCGAACTCCTGCCGGCTTGATCTGACCCAGGCGCCATTGCTGCGTCTCGTTGTCGCCCGCGACCCAGGAAGTGATCGCCTGCTGCTGCTGGTCGTGCTGCATCACATGGTCGGCGACCATTCCACCCTGCAGGCGTTGCATGAGGAGGTGCAACTGATCCTGTCGGGACGCCGTACTGCTCTGCCTCCGCCGATTCCGTTCCGCAATCTCGTCGCCGAGACTCGCAAGCCGGGCGGACAGGATGCTCAGCAGCGCTTCTTCCGCAGCATGCTTGCCGACATCGATGCGCCGACGGCGCCGTTCGGATTGATCGAGGTGCGCAGCGACGGCGCCGGCGTGCGCGAGGCAAAGCTGCCCCTGCCGGCTGCGCTCGATGCAGGGCTGCGCGCGCAGGCGCGCCGCCTGGGGGCGAGCCTCGCCAGCCTCTGTCATGTCGCCTGGGGGCAGGTGCTGGCGCGCAGCAGTGGGCGCGAGCAGGTCGTGTTCGGCACCGTGCTGCTCGGCCGCATGCAGGCCGGCCACGATACCGGCCGCAGCCTGGGCCTGTTCATCAACACGCTGCCGTTGCGGCTCGATCTCGACGGCACGTCCGTTGAGGACAGCGTCCGCGCAGCGCATGCGCGGCTGGCGGAGCTGATGGTGCATGAGCATGCCTCGCTGGCAATGGCCCAGCGCTGCAGCGGCGTCGCGCCACCGACGCCGCTGTTCTCCGCGATCCTGAACTATCGGCACGGCCAGCGGCAGGACGCGCGGGCAGACGCGCAGCCCATCCAGGCTCTGCGTGGCGTCGAATGGCTCGGTGGCGAGGAGCGTACCAACTATCCGCTGATGCTGGCGGTGGATGACGACGGTCATGGACTTCACCTGACGGTCCAGGCCGTGGCGCCGGTTGCGCCCGAGCGGGTCGGCGCGATGATGCAGCAGTCGCTCGATCGGCTGGCGCTGGCGCTCGAAGCGGCGCCGCACACGCCGGTGCGCCAGCTCGATGTCGTTCCAGTGGATGATCGCGCGCGGCTGCTGCGCGCTTGGAATGCGACGGCTGTCAGCTTCGCGGATACGCTCTGCGTGCACCGGCAGTTCGAGGTGCATGCGGCGCGAACTCCCGATGCGATCGCGCTCGTACACGGGCAGGAGACGATCAGCTACGGCGCGCTGAATGCGCGGGCGAACCGCCTGGCGCGGCGGCTCAGGGATCGCGGCATCGGGCCGGATGTTGTGGTCGGGCTGGCGCTGGAGCGCGGCGTCACGATGATGGTTGCGCTGCTCGCGGTGCTCAAAGCGGGCGGGGCCTATCTGCCGCTCGATCCGGACTATCCGGCCGAGCGGCTCGCGCACATGCTGAACGACAGCGGCGCCAAGCTGCTGCTGACGCAAGCCATGCTGCACGACGGTTTCGCGCCGGTGCTGGCCCGGAGCGAGGCCGAGGCATGGCTGCTCGAGGTGGCGGCTGGCGAGGGCCTCGGCCAGACCGATAATCTTGCTGTCGACGTGCATCCGGAGAGCCTCGCTTACGTCATCTACACCTCCGGCTCCACCGGTCGGCCCAAGGGCGTGATGGTGCGTCACGCCGCGGTGACGAACTTCCTGACGACGATGGCCGAGCAGCCGGGCATCGCGGCCGACGACCGCGTGCTGGCGTTGACCTCGTTGTCGTTCGACATCGCCGTGCTGGAGCTGTGGCTGCCGCTGACCCATGGCGCCCGGATCGTGCTCGCCGACCGTGCCGCGGCCCATGATCCGGTGGCGCTCAAGGCGATGGTGGCACGGCACGGCGTGACCATGGTCCAGGCGACGCCGTCGAGCTGGCGCATGCTGCTCGATCACGACGCGGCCGATACACACGAGACGGCTCCATGGCTGCCGAAGGGCTGTCGCCTGCTGAGCGGCGGGGAGGCGCTGGCCTCGGACCTGGCGCGGCGGCTGGGCGCGCTGGGCAGCGAGGTCTGGAACCTGTATGGGCCGACCGAGACCACGGTGTGGTCGGCGCGTCACCGCCTCGATGCGACCGATCCGGTGCCGCTGCTCGGCAGCCCGATCGGCAACACCCGGTTGTACGTGCTCGACACCGAACTCAATCTGGCGCCGGTCGGCGTCACTGGCGAGCTCTTCATCGGCGGTGACGGGCTCGCGCGCGGCTATTGGAAACGCGCCGCGTTGAGCGCGGAGCGCTTCATCCCGGATCCGTTCGGCAGCGACGGCGCGCGGCTGTACCGGACCGGCGACCTCGCGCGCTGGCGGGCCGACGGCGTGCTCGACTATGTCGGCCGCGCCGATCATCAGGTGAAGATCCGCGGACATCGGATCGAGCTCGGCGAGATCGAGGTGCGGCTGCGGGAGCGGCCGGGCGTGCGCGACAGCGTCGTCGTGGCGCAGGAGCTCGGCGGCGGCCGTCAATTGGTCGGCTATGTCAGCGGCGAGGATACGCTCGACGGCGGCGGCCTCCGCGCTGCGCTCGCAGCAGCGCTGCCGGACTACATGGTTCCGTCGCGCGTGATCGTGCTGCCGGAGCTGCCGCTGACGCCGAACGGCAAGATCGACCGCAAGGCGCTGCCGCGGCCCGATGTCGGGGCTCCCGAAGCGCATCGCATCGGCCCGCGCAATCCGACCGAGGCCGCACTCGCGGCGATCTGGGCAGAGCTGCTGCACAGGCCGGACGTCGGCGTCACCGACAATTTCTTCGAGCTCGGCGGCGACTCGCTGGTGGCCGTCCAGCTCGTCGGCCGCATCAAGCGCGATCTCGCGCGGGAGGTGCCGCTGAAGCGGTTGTTCGAGCTGACCACGATCGAGGCCACGGCGTCTGTGCTCGCCGCGGACCCGCCGATGAGCAGGCGGAGCGACGACATTGCCGCCATGTTCGATCTGCTTGAGGAAGTCGAGTTTGCCAATGAATGATCAGTCCGGACTCCAGGCCCAGCAGCTCGGCGAAATCGCGCGTCGATTGGTGCGTCTCGATGCGTCGAAGCAGCGCGCGTTCCTGACGCAGTTGGCGGCCAAGGGGATCGATCTGTCGATCTTGCCGATCGCCCGGCAGCATCTGCAGCGCGCGCCGTTGTCGTTCGCGCAGGCCCGTCTCTGGTTCCTGTGGCGGATGGATCCGGGCGGCTCCGCCTACAACATGCCGGTCGCGATCCGCCTGCGGGGTCGGCTTGATGTTGGTGCGCTCCAACGGGCGCTCGATGAACTCGTCATGCGCCATGCCGCGCTCCGCACGACGTTCCGGCAGGACGACGGCGAGCCGGAGCAGATCGTAGGGTTGCCGGCGCCTGTCGCGCTTCGCCGCATCGAGATCGCGGGCGATGATCGCGAGCAGCAGGCGCGCCGGCTGCTGCGTGAGGAAGCGGCGTTGCCGTTCGATCTGGAATCCGGACCGCTGCTGCGCGCGGCGCTGCTGGGTCTTGGCGAGCACGACCATGTCCTCTCGGTCACGCTGCACCACATCGTCGCCGACGGCTGGTCGATGCAGGTTCTCACCGACGAGTTCTGGCAGCTCTATCACGCCGCCGCCCGCGGCGAGGTGGCCTCGCTGCCGGCGCTCGAGATCGACTACGCCGATTTCGCCGCCTGGCAGCGACTGTGGCTCGGTGCCGTCGAGGAGGAGCGGCAGCTTCGCTACTGGACCGGCCGTCTCCATGACACGGCCATGCTGCCGCTGCCATTCGATCGGCCCAGATCAGCCCAGGCCGATCAATCTGGCGATGCCATACGGCTGTCGCTCGGGGCGGAGCTTTCCGATCGCCTGCGCGAGCTGGCGCGGGGACAGCACACGACGCTGTTCGTGGTGCTGCTGGCGGCGCTGAAGCTGGTGCTCTATCGCTACAGCGGCCAGCCCGACATCAGCGTCGGCGTTCCGCTCGCCAATCGCGACCGGTCGGAGACGCGGCGTCTGATCGGCCTGCTGGTCAACACCCAGGTGCTGCGCACACGGATCGACAGCCGGAGCACGATCGCCGACGTCATTCACGCCCTGCGCGAGGCCTCGCTCGAGGCCCAGGATCACCAGGATCTTCCGTTCGAGCGGCTGCTCGACGTGCTGCAGCCGCAGCGCAGCCTAAGCCAGACGCCGCTATTCCAGGTGCTCTACAACCATCAGCATCGGCGCGAGCCGGCGCATGCGCCGGCTGCGTCCGAATTGCAGATCGAGACGATCGCGGCCGAGATCGACACGGTGAAATTCGACCTCGCTCTCGACAGCGAGGAGACGCCGTCGGGAGACGTCTCGGCGCTGTTCTCCTTTGCCACCGCGCTGTTCGACCGGTCGACCATCGCACGGTTCGCCGGGCATTGGCTCACGATCCTGCAGGCGATGGTCGCGGATCCCACACGTCGGATCGCGGCATTGGAGCTGTTGTCGGCCGGGCAACGCGACGACGTCAGACAGTGGAACGCTTGCCCTCCCGCGCTCGTGCCGTTCCAGCCGGTGCATCGGATGTTCGCCCGGCACGCAAAGGAGACGCCGAGTGCAGCGGCCCTGGTGTTTGGGGCCGAGACGATCACCTATCAGGCGCTCGATCGCCGCGCCAATGCTATCGCGCAGCATCTGTTGGCGCTCGGCGTGCGACCCGGCGAGCTCGTCGGGCTCTCGATGCAGCGCTCGCCCGATCTCGTCGCCGGGTTCGTTGCCGTCCTCAAGGCCGGCGCCGCCTATCTGCCGCTTGATCCCGATCATCCGCCGGCGCGGCTCGCTGCAACCGTTCGCGATGCCGGCGTGCGCGTCGTGCTGGTCGATGCGACGGGACGATCGCAATGGCCGCCGATGCCGGGCATCGCGGTCGTCGATCTCGGCGCGATGGCGGCTGAGACGACGGAGAGCGACCCGGCGGTCGATGTCCATCCCTCGAGCCTCGCCTACGTGATCTATACGTCCGGCTCCACCGGCGTGCCGAAGGGCGTTGCGGTCGCTCACGGATCGTTCGCAATGCATTGCGAGGCCACCGCCGAGCTCTACGAGATGGGCCGGCAGTCGCGCGAGCTGCACTTCCTCTCCTTTACGTTCGACGGCGCGCATGAGCGGTTGTGGACCGCGCTGGGCTGCGGCGCGACCTTGGTGATGCGTGATGCCGATCTCTGGTCGGCGGAGAAGACGCTCGACGTGATGGGCGCGCAGCGGGTGACCAATGCCGGCTTTCCGCCGGCCTATCTGCAGCAGCTCGCCGACTTCGCGGCGTGGCGCGGCGATCCGCCGCCCGTGTCGCTGTATTCGTTCGGCGGCGAGGCAATGCCCAAATCGGGCTTCGACAAGGTCAGGCAGGCGCTGCGGCCGCGCAAGCTGATCAATGGCTATGGTCCGACGGAGACGGTGGTCACACCGCTGGTCTGGAAGGTCGACGCCGATGCCGAGATCGACTGCGGCTATGCGCCGATCGGCCGTCCTGTCGGCCGGCGCTCGGCCTATGTTCTCGACGGCGATCTCAACATCGTTCCGGTCGGCGTCACCGGCGAGCTTCATATCGGCGGCGAGGGGCTCGCGGCCGGCTATTGGAATCGGCCGGCGCTGACGGCGGAGCGCTTCATCCCCGATCCGTTCGGCGCGCCTGGCGCGCGGCTGTATCGCACCGGCGATCTGGCGCGCTGGCGCGCCGATGGCGTCATCGACTATGTCGGCCGGTCCGACCACCAGCTCAAGATCCGCGGCTTCCGCATCGAGCCGGGCGAGGTCGAGGCACGGCTGACGCGGCAGGCGGGTGTTCAGTCGGCGGTGGTGGTGGCACGCGAGATCGGCGGACGCCAGCAGCTCGTCGGCTATGTCTGCGGCGGGGACGGCCTCGACGAGACCGGGCTGCGGGCGGCGCTCTCGGAGGCGCTGCCGGACTACATGGTTCCGGCGCGGATCGTGCTGATGCCGCAGATGCCGCTCACCGCTCATGGCAAGGTCGATCGCGACGCCTTGCCGACGCCCGAGCAATTATCTGCCGAGACCGACTACGTCGTGCCGCAGTCCCCCGCGGAATTGGAGCTGGCGGCGATCTGGGCCGAATTGCTTGGCCATTCGCGGGTGGGCCTGACCGACAATTTCTTCGAGCTCGGCGGCGATTCCATCATCTCGCTGCAGGTGGTCGGACGCGCGCGCCAGCGTGGCCTGTCGATCGAGCCTCGCGATCTGTTCCGGCATCAGACGCTGCAGGAGCTGGCGCGGGTCGCGCGTCGCGATCGGGCCGTCGTTGCATCCGCTGAGCCGCTTGCGCGTGATGGCGATCCGGTGCCGCTGTTGCCGATCCAGCGCCGCTTCTTTGCCGAGGACGCCGGCGAACGGCATCACTGGAATCAGGCGTTGATGCTCGTGCCGTCGGCGCGGCTCGACTGGCGGGTGATGGCGCAGGCGGTCGAGGCCGTGGTGGCGCATCACGATGCCCTGCGGCTGCAATTCCGGCAAAGCGACGGAGAGTGGCAGGCGAGATACGGCGCGATGCCGGCGAGCGCCGATCTGCTCTGGATCCGCACCGTCGCCGATGCGGCTGAGATCACCTCGGCTGGCGCGACCGCGCAGGCAAGCCTGTCTCTGCAGGGACCGTTGCTGCGGCTCGTCGGCATGGACGTTGCCGACGGCAGCCAGAGGCTTCTCATCGTCGTGCATCATCTCGTCGTCGATGGCGTGTCCTGGCGCGTGCTGCTCGAGGACATCGCCTCGGCGTATCGACAGGTGGCGCAGGGCGCGGCCGCGATTGCTCTGCCTTCCAAGAGCCGGTCCATGGCGTCATGGGGCATCAGTCTCGAAGACTACGCCGCCAGCGAGGAGCTGGCTGGTCAGCTCGACTATTGGAGACAGCGGACCGCCGCCGGCGACGTGCCATGCGACGATGATCGCGGCGAGACCGATCGCGTCGCCGATGGCGAGGATGTCGTCGTGTCCTTCGATGCCGACATGACCGGGCAACTGCTCAAGCAGGCGCCCGCTGCCTACAGGACCCAGGTCAATGACCTGCTGCTGGCGGCGCTGGCCCGCGCCGTCAACCGCTGGGGCGGGCTCGATGAATGTCTGGTCGAGCTCGAAGGTCACGGCCGGGAAGACATTTTCGAGGGCTTCGACCTGTCGCGGACGGTCGGCTGGTTCACGACCGCGTTTCCCGTTCGACTCGCCGGCTGTGCTGGCGATAACGCCACGCTGATCAGATCGATCAAGGAGGAGTTGCGGGCCATCCCGGCGCGCGGGCTCGGCTACGGCGTGCTGCGCTATTGCGGCAGCCCCGAGCAGCGCGCCGCCCTGACGGGCGGAGCCGAGCCGCGGATCGTCTTCAACTATCTCGGCCAGTTCGGCGCCGGCTCCGACCTTGCCTTCGCGCTCGCGCCGGAAAGCGCGGGGCCGTCACGCAGCGCCAGCGCGCCGCTCGGGCGCTGGCTCAGCATCAACGGTCAAGTGCTTGATGGTCGGCTGAGGTTGACATTCAGCTTCGGCCGCCGACGCTATCGCCGCGCGACGATCGAGCGGCTGGCCGCGTGCTATTCCGCGGCCCTGCGCGAACTCGTCGCGCATTGCACGAGCGGCGTATACGGCCTCACGCCGTCGGACGTTCCGCTCTCAGGCCTCAGCCAGCCGGAGCTCGACCTGCTCGGAGCGTCGCGCGATTGGCGCGATATCGAGGATATCTATCCGCTGTCGCCGATGCAGCAGGGCATGCTGTTCCACGCGCTGCGCGATGGTGACAGCGGCAACTATGTCAGCCAGATCGCCGTCGACATCAGCGGTGCGGACGCGGCGCGATTGCGCGCGGCGTGGCAGGCGGTGACGGCGAGACACGCGGTGCTGCGGACAGTGTTCGTGTGGAGAGAATTGTCGGGCGCGCCGCAGCAGGTCGTCCATCGGCAGGTTCCTGTCCCCTTCGTCGAGGAGGACTGGCGCGACCGTGTGGACTCGATGGATCAGGCCGCGCGTGACGCGGCGCTGGCCGATGTGGCCGCAGCCGAATGGCGGGCCGGCTTCGACCTGTCGCGTCCGCCATTGCAGCGGGTCCGTCTCATCGATCTCGGCGGCGGTGTGCACCGCCTGATCTGGACACATCATCACATCCTGCTCGACGGCTGGAGCGCGGCAAGGCTCATCGGCGAGATCATGCAGCATGTCGGTGGCGCGTCGCTGTCCGCCCCACGCGGCCGCTATCGCGACTACATTGCCTGGCTGCAGCAGCAGGATCGCGATGCGTCGAGTGCGTTCTGGGCACGCTCGCTCTCGACGGTCGGCGAGCCGAGCCTGCTTGCCGATGCGCTGGGCGGGCCGCCCGCGCCTGCCGACGGCCATGGCTCGATCGATCTCGTCATCGATGCGGCGACGACGGAGCGGCTGCAGGTCGTGGCGCGGCGCGAGCGGGTGACCCTGAACACGGTTCTGCAAGCGGCCTGGGGACAGCTGCTGCGGCGCTTGACCGGCCAGGATGTCGTCTGCTTCGGCGCCACGATCTCCGGCCGGCCGCCTGAGATCGCGGGCGTGGAGGAGACCGTCGGCCTGTTCATCAACACCGTGCCCGTGTTCGAGGATGCGAGACCTCAGACGTCGGTCGGTGATTGGCTGCGCGGTTTGCAGGATCGCAACGTCGACCTGCGCGAGCATGGCTGGATGCCGCTGCACGAGATCCAGCGTCTTGCGGGCCGCGCCGGCCGGCCGCTGTTCGACTCCATCTTCGTGTTCGAGAACTATCCGGTCGACGCGGCGCTGCGCGATCAGGCCGGCGAGGGGCCGCGTGCCAGCCGCGCCGAGCAGATCTCGATCACGAACTATGCGCTCACGGTCGCGGTGTTCGTGACGGACAGGGGCATCCGGCTTGGATTCCGTTACGATCGCAGCCGGTTCGACCAGGCGCAGATCGAGCGGATACAGGCAGCTTTCGCCGGTCTGCTCGCGCGCATTGCCGACGACAGCAGCCGACCGGTCGCAGAGCTGCATGGATTGGACGCCGCCGCTTTGCATCGAGTGCTCGGCTGGGGCTCGGGACCCGTCGCGCGGACGGTGAATGACGACTTCGTCGACGTCGTGACGCAGATCGAGCAGCAGGTCGCACGGTCGCCTGCGGCCATTGCCGTGATCTCCGATCAGGAGAGGATCAGCTACGCCGAACTGAATGCGCGGGCGAACTGCCTGGCGCGACAGATCAGGCAGGCCGGCGTCGCTCTGGATGCTCCGGTCGGCTTGGCATTCGAGCGCAGCGCCGACCTGGTCGTGGCTGTGCTGGCCGTTATGAAAGCCGGCGCCGGCTACCTGCCGCTCGATCCGGACTATCCCGCCAAGCGGCTCGCCGCGATGCTGTGCGACAGTGGCGCCCGGCTGGTGCTGACGCAGGCGCAACTGCGCGATCGGCTGATCGAGATCACGGCAGGGGTGGGCGCCGAGCTGCTCGTGGTCGACGGCGCCCGTGAGGGTCGCGGTTTGCGCGCCACTGATGGCTCCGATGTTCGGATTCCGGTTCATGCCGAGAGCCTCGCCTATGTGATCTACACGTCCGGCTCGACCGGCGTGCCCAAGGGCGTGGCCTGCACGCGCGGCGCCCTGGCGGCACGGCTAGGATGGATGCAGAAGGAGTACGGGCTCGATCCCAGCGAAACGCTGTTGCAGAAGACGCCGTTCAGCTTCGACGTCGCGGTGTGGGAAATCCTGTGGCCGCTGATCGTCGGCGCGCGGCTTGCGATTGCAGCGCCAGGCGCACATCGCGAGCCGAAGCGGCTGATCGATGCGGTCACTGCGCATGGCGTGACCACGCTGCATTTCGTGCCGCAGATGCTCGCGCAATTCGTGGCTGAGCCGGAGGTTCAGCGGTGCGTGACCTTGAAGCGCCTGTTCTCCGGTGGCGAGGCCCTGCCGGTCCAGCTGAAGGACCAAGTCTATTCGGTGTTCCCGGCGATCCGGTTCGACAATCGGTATGGGCCGACCGAAGCGCTCATCAATGCCAGCTTCTGGAACTGTCGCGGGCCGAGCGGATCGGGCGTGCCGATCGGATTCCCGATCCCGGGCACGATCCTGCGCGTTGTCGATGCCGATCTCAATCCGGTCGCCGAGGGAACGACGGGCGAGCTCCATATCGGCGGAGACGGGCTGGCGCGCGGCTATCTCGGGCGCGCGGCGCTGACGGCCGAGCGCTTCATTCCCGATCCTTTCGGACCTCCCGGCGCGCGGCTCTATCGAAGCGGCGATCTGGCGCGCTGGCGCAGCGACGGCGCCATCGACTATGTCGGCCGGGCCGATCACCAGGTGAAGGTTCGCGGCTTCCGCATCGAGCTCGGCGAGATCGAAGCGCGACTCCTGCAGCAGCCCTCGGTCAGCGCGGCCGTTGTGATCGCCAGGGATTTCGGCGTGGGCCGGCAGCTGGTCGGCTATGTCTGCGGCGACGGCATGCTCGATGCTGCGACGCTGCGTGAGGCCCTGTCCGCAACGCTGCCGGACCACATGGTGCCGGCGCGGATCATGGTCCTCGACCGCCTGCCTCTGATGGTGAATGGCAAGGTCGATCGCAACGCGCTGCCGGCGCCGGAGGCGCCCGTTGCAGCGATGCGGATTGCGCCGCGGACGCCGGCCGAGGCTGCGTTGGCCACCATCTGGGCCGAGCTGCTGCATCAGCCGGATGTCGGGATGACCGACAATTTCTTCGAGCTCGGTGGCGATTCCATCATCTCGCTGCAGATGGTCAGTCGTGCGCGGCGGGCCGGCCTTCTGATCGAGCCGCGAGACGTCTTCAAGCACCAGACGTTGGAAGCCCTGGCGCGCGACGCGCGGGTGATCGTCCGGCCGGAGACGACGGCAGAGCAGGGGCGCATCGCCGGGCCACTTCTGTTGCTGCCGATTCAGCTCCGCTTCTTCGAGCAGGAACTGGACGCCCCTGATCACTGGAATCAGGCTTTGCTGCTGCGGCCGCGGCGGCGGCTCGACTGGGACGTGTTGCAACGCGCAGCGGTGGCCGTCGTCGCGCATCACGACGCACTGCGACTGCGCTTCGAACGCATCGACGGTGTCTGGCGCGCCGAGCACGGGCCGGGGCCGGCTGTCTCGGACCTGTTGCGGTCGTGCGAGCTCGCCGACGGCGAGGCGGTCACCGCGCTCGCCGCAGAGGTCCAGGCGAGCCTCTCGCTCGCGCATGGTCGTCTGGTGCGGATGGTCGGCATGGATCTGCCGGAGGGCGAGCAGCGCCTCCTGATGGTGATCCATCACCTCGTGATCGACGGCGTGTCGTGGCGCGTGCTGCTGGAGGATCTCGCGGCTGCCTACGAGCAGCTCATGCGCGGGCAAGAGGCGACACTGCCGGCCAAGACGCACGCCTACGCCCAATGGGGCGCAGCGCTACGCGCACACGCGGCCTCGGATGCGCTGGTTGCCGAGCTGGACTACTGGTCAGGGCTCCGGCGGGCGGACGACGTGCCATGCGATTCTGATCATGCGGATCGGGATACGATCGCCGACGCCGACGACGTGCCGCTTGCGATCGACGCCGAGCTGACCGCGCGTCTGCTGGGTACGGCGCACGGCGCGTACAGAACCCAGGTCAATGATCTGCTGCTGTCGGCGCTCGCGCGCGCGGTGTGGCGGTGGTCGGGCCGCGAAATCATGACGGTCGAGCTCGAAGGCCACGGCCGCGAGGATCTGGGCGGCGGGCTCGATCTGTCGCGAACCATCGGCTGGTTCACGACTGCGTTTCCGGTACATCTGATAGCTGGATCGCAGCCACCCGCGGTGCTGATCAAGACGACCAAGGAGATGCTGCGGTCAGTCCCCAGCCGGGGACTTGGTTACGGCGTCCTGCGCTATCTGGGTTCTGATGCCCAGCGTGCGACGCTGACGACGGGAGCGCAGCCGCGCATCGGGTTCAACTATCTCGGTCAGGTCGATGGCAGCACGGACGAGACTGCGCTGTTCTCGATCGCGCCCGAGAGCGCCGGCCCGTCGCGTGCGGCATCGAGCCCGTTGCGCCACCATATCGCCATCAATGCGAGGGTGCTCGACGGTCGTCTGGAGCTATCGTTCGGCTTCAGCAGGAAGCGCTATCGACGCGAGACCGTGACCCGCGTCGCAGGCTGTTTCGAGGCGGCGCTTCGTGAGCTGGTCGATCACTGCACGAGCGGCGTCCACGGCGTGACGCCATCCGATGTGCCGCTGTCGAAGCTGAGCCAGGCCGAGCTCGAGGCGCTGACGCTGGATTGGCGCGAGGTCGAGGACATCTATCCGTTGTCGCCGATGCAACAGGGCATGTTGTTCCACGCACTGCACGACGACGGCACCGGGGTCTACGTCAATCAGGTCGCGGCCGAGATCCGCGGTCTCGACGCCGGCAAGCTGCGGGCCGCATGGCAGGCTGTCAGCCATCGTCATGCCGTGCTTCGCACCGGCTTCTTGTGGCGTGAATTGTCAGGAACGCCGCAGCAGATCGTGCATCGTGACGCCGACGTTTCCTTCGTCGAGGAGGACTGGCGGGAGCGCGCGGCTGGGCTTGCTCCGGCCGCCTTGGATGCTGCGCTCACGACGGTTGCAGACCGCGAGCGCGTCGACGGCTTTGATCTCTCGCGGCCGCCGCTGCAGCGCGTGAGGCTGATCCGGATCGCCGACGATGCGCACTGGCTGATCTGGACTCATCATCATATCCTGATGGACGGCTGGAGTTCGGCCCGCTTCATCGCCGAGGTGATGCAGCACGAGGAGCAGGCGGCGCTGCAGGGACAGCCGCCGCGCTACCGCGACTACATCGCCTGGCTGCAGGCGCAGGACCATGGTGCTGCGGCCGAGTTCTGGCGAGCGGCGTTGGCCGGGCTCGACGAGCCGAGCCTGCTGGCGCAGCCTGCGGTCGACGGGCGCGTGGGCCATGGCTCGCTCACCATGGCGGTGGACGTCGATCTCAGCGAGCGACTGCAACGTTTCGCGACCCGCGAGCGGGTCACGCTGAACACGGTGATGCAGGCGGCATGGGCGCAATTGCTCCGTCGATTCACCGGCCAGGACACGGTCTGCTTCGGCGTGACGGTGTCCGACCGACCCGCCGGGCTCGCCGGCGCCGAGGAGATGGTCGGCCTGTTCATCAACACCTTGCCGGTGGTCGACGCCGAGAATCCGCAGCAGCGGATCGGCGCGTGGTTGCGCGACCTGCAGGATCGCAATCTCGCCTTGCGGGATCACGGCTGGATGCCGCTGGCCGACATCCAGCGGATCGTGGGCCGGGCAGGGCGTCCGCTGTTCGACAGCATTCTCGTGTTCGAGAACTATCCGGTCGACGAGGCCTTGAAGACCAAGGATGGCCGCCTGAGCGTCAGCCGGACGAGGATCCTCGAAACGAGCAACTATCCGCTGTTCGTGAGCGTCGGTCTCGAAAGAGAGCTGCGGTTGGTGTTCAATTTCCAGCAGCAACATTTCGACGAAGTCGAGATCCGTCGGCTGCAGATGGCGTTCGTGCAACTGCTCGCGGCCATCACTCGCGATGCCGAGCAGGCGGTCGGCTGCATTGCGGCCGATGATTCCGCAGACCTCGCGCTGCTGGCGCGGGTCAACGATTCGGCGGGGGCCGTGACGACAGCGAGCGTCGTCGCTCAGTTCGAGGCGCAAGCAGAGCGCGCGCCCGATGCGATCGCGCTCGTGCACAATGAGGAGACGATCAGCTATGGCGCGCTGAACGCGCGCGCGAACCGGCTCGGCCACAGGCTCAGGGAGCATGGCGTAGGTCCCGATGTGGTGGTGGGGCTGGCGCTCGAGCGCGGTGTCACGATGATGGTGGCGCTGCTCGCGGTGCTCAAGACAGGCGGAGCCTATCTGCCGCTCGATCCGGACTATCCGGCCGAGCGTCTAGCGCACATGCTGGGCGACAGCGGCGCGAAGCTGTTGCTGACGCAAGCGACGCTCCACGACGGGCTCGCGCCGGTGCTGGCAGGCGGCCACGCCCAGGCTTGGCTGCTGGACGAGGTGGCTAGAGAAGAAACGGTCGACGCAGGCAATCTCGACGTCGCCATCCATCCTGAAAACCTCGCTTACGTCATCTACACCTCCGGTTCGACCGGCCTGCCCAAGGGCGTGATGGTGCGCCATGGCGCCGTGACGAATTTCCTGGCGACGATGGCTGAGCAGCCCGGCATTGCGCGCGATGACCGCGTGCTCGGTTTGACCTCGCTGTCGTTCGACATCGCGGTGCTCGAGCTCTGGCTGCCGCTGACGCGTGGCGCTCGGATCGTGCTGGCGGATCGCGCCTCGGCCCATGATCCGGCGGCCTTGAAGGCGATCGTGGCCCGGCAGGGCGTGACCATGATCCAGGCGACGCCGTCGAGCTGGCGCATGCTGCTCGATCACGACGACGGTTCGCACGGATGGCTGCCTCGGGGCTGCCGGTTGCTGAGCGGCGGCGAGGCGCTGGCTCCCGACCTGGCGCTCCGGCTGCTCGCGCTCGGAGACGAGGTCTGGAACCTGTTTGGACCGACGGAAACCACGGTGTGGTCGGCGCGCCATCGGCTCGATGCGCGCGATCCCGCACCCGTCCTGGGCGGCCCGATCAGCAGCACGACGCTCCATGTGCTTGACGGCGGTCTCAATCGCGCGCCCGTCGGCGTGACAGGCGAACTCTTCATCGGTGGCGAGGGCCTGGCCCGTGGCTATTGGAGCCGTCCGGCGCTCAGCGCCGAGCGCTTCATTCCCGACCCATTCGGCGATCCCGGTGCGCGGCTGTACCGGACCGGCGATCTGGCGCGGTGGCGGCCCGACGGATTGCTCGATTATGTCGGCCGCGCCGATCACCAGGTGAAGATCCGCGGCCACCGCATCGAGCTCGGCGAGATCGAGGCGCGGTTGCGATCACAACCCGGCGTGCGCGACAGCGTCGTGGTGGCGCAGGAACTCGGCAGTAGTCGGCAACTGGTCGGCTACGTCAGCAGCGACGATGCGCTCGATGGTGCTGAGCTGCGCGCGCAGCTCATCTCCTTGCTTCCGGACTACATGGTGCCGTCGCGTGTGATGGTGCTGCCACAACTGCCGCTGACTCCCAATGGCAAGATCGATCGCAAGGCGCTGCCGCTGCCTGACACGCGGTCCGCTAAGGCGCAGCGCATCGCGCCACGCAATCCGACCGAGGCCGCACTCGCTGCGATCTGGGCCGAGCTGCTGCACCAGGTGGATGTCGGCGTCACCGACAACTTCTTCGAGCTCGGCGGCGACTCGATCATC
The DNA here is from genome assembly GCF_032381235.1 of Bradyrhizobium sp. SZCCHNR1053. NCBI lineage: Bacteria > Pseudomonadati > Pseudomonadota > Alphaproteobacteria > Hyphomicrobiales > Nitrobacteraceae > Bradyrhizobium > Bradyrhizobium sp. SZCCHNR1053. The sequence goes on along the minus strand of NZ_JAUHJM010000006.1, from coordinate 299,736 downwards.
TCGCTGCAGATGGTCAGTCGCGCACGCCGCGCCGGTCTCGAGCTGGAGCCGAGAGACGTGTTCCGGCTGCAGACGATCGAGCTGCTCGCGCCGGCCTGCCTGGTGGCGCGGAACGACCAGCCCGCGGTCACCCTCGCGCGCGGCGCATTGTCGGGGCTGACGAGCGAGGAGCTCGCGCGACTTGGTGTCGACTGGGACCGCATCGAGGACGTCTATCCGCTCTCGCCGATGCAGCAGGGCATGCTGTTTCACAGCCTGCGCGATGCCGGCAGCGGCGTCTATGTCAACCAGGTCAGCGTCGAGATCCGAGGGCTGGACGTCGAGCGGCTGCGCAGCGCGTGGCAGGAGGTCTCTGCTTGTCATCCGATGTTGCGCACCGGTTTCCTCTGGCGCGAGCTGTCCGGCGCACCGCTGCAGGCGGTCCATCGCGAGGCGAGCGTGCCGTTCACGACGGAAGACTGGCGCGGACAGGCCGTCGATGAGGCGCGGCTGTCAGCGGCCCTGGCCGCAGAGCGTGACGCCGAGTTCGATCTCGCGGTACCGCCGCTGCAGCGTGTCCGCCTGTTGCGGCTCGACCACGATCGCCATCGCCTGATCTGGACTTACCACCACATCCTGATGGATGGCTGGAGCTCGGCCCGCTTCATCGCCGAAATCCTGCAGCGCTATGCCGGGCGGGCGCTCACGGCTCGTTCGGCGCACTATCGCGACTATGTTGCCTGGCTTCTGGCCCAGGACGCGCAGGCGGCCGAGCACTTCTGGCGAGGACAACTCACGGCCTTCGACCAGCCGACGCAACTGGCCGATGCCTTCGGCGCGCGGCGCCACGATGCGCACGGACATCGCCGCTGTTGCACGCGGCTCGACAAGGATGCGACCGCGGAATTGAAGGCGTTCGCACGGCACGAGCGCATCACGCTGAACACGCTCATCCAGGGCGTCTGGGCGCTGCTGCTGCAGCGCTACACCGGCCAGCAGACCATCACGTTCGGCGTCACCGTCGCTGGCCGTCCGCCCGGTCTCGACGGCGCCGAGCAGATGATCGGCCTGTTCATCAATACGCTGCCGATGATCGAGGCGCCCCCGCCGGATGTTCTGATCGGTGACTGGCTGCGCGCCATGCAGGACCGTAACGCCGCGATGCGCAACTTCGAGCAGACGCCGCTCTACGACATCCAGAGCTGGGCCGGGCGTGCCGGCGAAACCATGTTCGACAGCATCATCGTGTTCGAGAACTATCCGGTCGAGCGTGGCCTGCTGCAAGGTGACGGCTCGCTTCAATTCGGCGAGCTGCGCAATGTCGACGTCACCAACTATCCGATGGATCTGTCCGTCTTGGTCGAGGATACGCTGCAGGTCGAATTCACCTATATGCCGAGTCACTTCACGCCGGATCAGGCGGAGCAGGTGAGGGCACAGTTCGAACATCTGCTTGCGGTCATGATGCGAAGTCCGGATGCCCCGCTCGGCGCGATCGATGCGGCGGCTGCTCAGGACGTGCAGCGAGCACGTGTCTGCAATGGTCGGGCGGCGTCTGCCGCGACGCGTCCGCTCGTGCACGAAATGATCGGCGGTCATGCACAGCGCAATCCTGAGCGTGTCGCTCTCACGATCGGCGGCAGCAACGTCTCCTACGGCGAGCTCGATCGTCGCGCCAATCGGCTCGCGCACCATCTCATCGAGGCCGGGCTCGGGCCGGACCAGCGAGTCGGGGTCGTCGTCGAGCGCAACGACGCCACGATGGCCGCGCTGCTCGCCGTGCTGAAGGCCGGCGGAGCCTATGTGCCGCTCGATCCCGAGCTGCCGCCGGACCGCATTGACTTTGTGATGCGTGACGCCTGCATCACGGTCCTGCTGTCCGGCTCGCGTCACGTCGCCGCCATCGCCGGCGTTCGGGCCATCGATCTCGCCTCGTTTGATTTCGAAGCCGGTCCGCATCATGCGCCGGATCCTCATCTGCATCCGGAGAACCTCGCTTATGTGATCTACACGTCAGGATCGACCGGGCGGCCGAAGGGCGTTGCGGTTGCGCATGGCCCGCTCGCGATGCATTGCAGGGCGACCGCTTCGCTCTACGAGCTCGATGAGCACGCAAGCGAGCTGCATTTCCTGTCGCTGGCGTTCGACGGCGCACATGAGCGCTGGCTCACGGTGCTGTCGCAGGGCGCAAGGCTGGTCATGCGCGATGCTGAGCTATGGACCCCCGAGCAGACCGTTGCGACGCTTCATGCCCAGCGCATCACGCACATCGGCCTGCCGCCGGCCTATCTCCAGCAGGTCGCCGAATGGGTGGAGCAGACTGGCAATCCGCCGCCGGTGAGGCTGTATTCGTTCGGTGGCGAGGCCATGCCGAAGGCCGGCTTCGACAAGGTCAGGCGGACGCTGAAGCCGCAGATCCTGATCAACGGATATGGTCCGACCGAGACCGTCGTGACACCGCTCGTCTGGAAGGTCGACGGCAGCGCGGAGTGTGACAAGGCCTATGCGCCGATCGGCAGTCCCGTCGGCCGCCGCACGGCCTACATCCTCGATGCCTTCCTGAATCTCGTTCCAGCGGGCGCCGCCGGCGAGCTCTACATCGGCGGGTTCGGGCTCGCGCGCGGGTACCACGCAAAGCCAGGCATGACGGCGGAACGCTTCGTGCCGGATCCATTTTCGACGAACGAGGGCGCACGTCTCTACCGCACTGGCGACCTGGCGCGATGGGATGCGAGCGGCACGATCGAATATCTCGGACGCAGCGACGATCAGGTCAAGGTCAGCGGCTTCCGGATCGAGCTTGGCGAAATCCAATCGGCTCTGCTGAGCGACCCAGCAGTCGCGCAGGCTGCCGTGCTCGCCGTGGTGGGGGCGGGGGGCAATCAGCTGGTGGCCTATGTGGCGCCGCGAGCGCCATGCGACGCCACCGCTGCTGCGGCCGAGCGGCTGTCCGCGGCGCTGACTGCCGCGCTGCGCCGGACTTTGCCGGCCTACATGGTTCCATCCCGCATCATCGTGCTCGAGCGCCTGCCGACGCTGTCGAGCGGCAAGGTCGATCGCAAGGCGTTGCCCGCGCCGGATACCGCTACCGTGGCCGCGTTCATCGCGCCGGAAAGCGCTGCCGAAGTCGCGATGGCGAAGCTGTGGGCGGAGGTTCTCGGCGTCGCGCAAGTGGGCGTCACCGACAACTTCTTCGAACTCGGCGGCAATTCGATTCTCAGCCTCAAGGTGATCGCGCGACTTCGCTGCGACCCGGTCCTCGATGGCGAGATCAAGCTGCGCGATCTCCTGCAGAGGCCGACCATTCGCGCCTTGCTCGGCACCCCCGCAGCATCATCCACGCGGCCGTCGGCGCTGCTGCCCCTGAGTTCGCTGGTCGATGGCACGCCGCGGGTGTTCTGCCTTCACGGCGGATTCGGCACGGTGTTCGACTATGCGCCGCTGGCGCGCCGTCTGGAGGGACAGAGGCAACTGATCGGACTGCAGTGCCGGACGCTGATCGAACCATCCTTCATCGACCAGTCGCTGGCGGCGATGTCCGCTGACTATGTCGATGAGATCGTGCGGACGCAAAGCAAAGGACCCTATCATCTGATCGGCTGGTCGCTCGGCGGGCTGGTCGCATGCCTGGTGGCCGCCGAACTGGAACGGCGCGGTGAGCGGGTCGAGCGCCTGGCGCTGATCGACAGCTTCGTTCCGCATGGTGACGAGCAGCCGTCGCCCGGGCGGCATTGGACGGACGACTTGCTGACGCTGCTGTCGGTCACGGCGCCGGGCGTGCAGCCTTCAGCCATCACGTCGCAGGTGACGGCGATTCGTTCCGGCGATGTGCCGGTGACGGACGAGGTGATCCGGCGCCTGGTCGCCGATGCAATCGGCATGGCGCCGCTGCAGCCGCGCGACGGTCTTCTCGGCGTCGACGACATCGTCGCGGCCTTCAGGGTCGGGCGCCACCTCGCGCAACTGGCTCGGGCGGCCGAATGGCCGGCCGATCTCGTTGCAGCGCCCGGCTGCTGGTGGACGTCCGGCCGGCTTCGACAGCGCGATCGGCTCGCGGCGCGGCTGCCGCACGCGGCGGATTGTGGCGTGGCCGGCGACGACCACTTCTCGATCCTTAGCAACGAATCCTTCCTGGCGGCGCTCGGCGCGTGGCTGGAGCCCGTCCGGGCGGCGCAGACATCGCCGGATCTGCAGCCCGAACCGGCTGAATGAGGTGATCATGAGCCTTCATCCTGATATCGCCGCGCTGCTCGAGATGATTCAGCTCGGAACGGAATCCGGCGCGCGCATTCCGTTTCGGCAACTCACGCCGGCGCAGGCGCGTGCCGATTTCGACGCCTCCTCGCCGTTGCTGGATATCGATCCGCCGCCGCTCGCATGCGAGAGACAGCTTGTGCTGCCCATGCGCGACGGGACGGAGATCGCCGCGCGGCTCTATGCGCCGCGGCCGTTGGACGTCGCCGATCCGATGCCCGTGCTGCTCTACATGCATGGCGGCGGCTTCGTCGTCGGCAGCCTCGACTCGCACCAGCCGCTGTGCCGGGGTCTTGCCGATGACAGCGGCGCGGCGGTGCTGTCGATCGGCTACCGGCTGGCGCCGGAGCATCGGTTTCCGACCGCGTTCGAGGACTGCGTGGATGCGCTCGCCTGGATCGGGCGCGAGGGGCCTGCGCTTGGTCTGGACCCGCGGCGTGTCGCGGTCGGTGGCGACAGTGCGGGCGGCACGCTCGCTGCAGCCCTGGCGATCGCCGCGCGCGATGACCGGGCCTTGCCGCAGCCTGCTCTTCAGGTCCTCGCTTATCCCGGCCTCAGCCCGCAGCAGATCTCGGATTCCTACGAAAGATACGGCTCGGGCTATCTGCTCGAGCGCGAGACCGTGGACTGGTTCTTCGACCACTATCTCCCCCAGGACGCCGATCGCCACGACTGGCGATTTGCGCCGCTGGCGGCATCCGATCTCACGCGCGTCGCGCCTGCGCTGATCGTGCTCGCCGAGTTCGATCCGCTGGCCGACGAGGGGCGGGCCTATGCTGAAGGCTTGCGCGCGGCCGGGGTCGCCGTGGATCTGAAGGTCTATCCCGGCATGATCCACGAGTTCCTGCGCATGGGCAACGTCGTGCCGGACGCTCTGCGGGCCCGCGCCGACATCGGCGATAAGCTCGCTACCGTCTTCGGCATGGGAATGGGAGCTGGCGACCGATGATGACGTCATCCAATCCAGGACTTGCCAACGTCGGAAGCCTGCTGCGGCCTTATTGGTTGCTGCTCGTCGCAGCCATCCTGCTCGGTCTCCTCGGCGGCGCCAGCGTTGCGGGTCTGCTCGCCGTGGTGAACCGCGGCCTTTACGCAGGGCCAGGCGACATTGGTGGGCTGGTCGCCTCGTTCGCGGGTCTCTGTGTCCTGATCGTGGTCGGCTCCGTCGGCTCGGACATCAGCGCCAACGTCGTCGGACAGCGGATCGTCGCCTCGCTGCGCAAGTCGCTGGCCGCCAAGATCCTGATGGCGCCGATCGACCAGCTCGAATCCTATCGGTCGCACCGCCTCATCCCGGTCCTGACCAGGGATGTCGACGCCATCAGCGATTTCGCGTTCTTCTTTCCGGCCTTCCTGGTGTCCGGCGTCATCGTCGCCGGCTGCCTGATCTACCTGGCGGTGCTCTCGTGGCCGCTGTTCCTGGTCACGGCAGCCTTGATCGCGCTCGGATCGTTCGTCCACTATCTCGCTCGCAAGCGCGGAATGACGGGCTTCAATCTCGCGCGCCAATACGAAGACGACCTGCAGAAGCATTACCGCGCGATCTCCGACGGCGCCAAGGAGTTGCGGCTGCACCGCCCGCGCCGGCGCCACGTCCATGTCGATCTGATCGGGCAGACCGTCGACCGGATCGGCGACGTCCAGATCAAGGCCATCAATCTGCTCGTGACGGCGCGTGCGCTCGGGACGGTTCTCCTGTTTCTGGTGATCGGGACCACGCTCGTGCTGCGTCCGCTGCTGTGGCCCGACAGCCCGGCCTCGGTGTCCAGCGGCTTCGTTCTGGTGCTGCTGTTCATGCGCGGACCGATCGACCAGTTGATCGGTATGCTGCCGTCGCTCGGCCGCGCCCAGGTCGCGATGCGTCGGATCGCCGAATTGTCGGACCGTTTCACCACCGAAGAGGCGGAACTGCTTGATGATCCGGCCGGTCGGACTGCCGACCAGATTGAATCGATCGAGTTGCGCGGAGTCTCCTACGCATTCCCGGCGTCCTCATCCGAACGGCCCTTTGCCATCGGACCGATCGACCTTCGCATACGCCGCGGCGAGATCGTCTTCATCGTCGGTGAGAACGGCAGCGGTAAGACGACGCTGATCAAGCTGCTGCTCGGACTCTATGTGCCCGACCGGGGCGTGCTGCTGCGCGACGGCAGTCCTGTCGTCAGCGAGACCCGCGACGACTACCGGCAGCTCTTCACCACCGTGTTCTCGGACTATTTCCTGTTCGACACCCTTGCACAGCAGAGCAATCAGCGATCTGAGATCGCACAGCGCTATCTCGACCGCCTCGAGCTTGCGCACAAAGTCTCCATCGAAGGCGGCGCATTCTCCACCACCGACCTGTCGACAGGCCAGCGCAAGCGGCTCGCCTTGATCAATGCCTGGATCGAGGGACGGCCCGTGCTGGTGTTCGACGAATGGGCGGCCGATCAGGATCCGGCGTTCCGTCAAATCTTCTACACCGAGCTGCTCGCCGACCTCAAACGCCTCGGCAAGACGATCATCGTGATCTCACACGACGATCGCTACTTCCACTGCGCCGATCGGATCGTGCGCCTGCGCAACGGGAATATTGACGTGGGCGACCCCTCCGAGCGCCGCGAGCCGGCACGAAGGCAACGCTCGCTCACGCCGGCTCTGCAGGAGTCCATTGAGTCATTTGAGGCAACGAAGCCGTGATGCGCAGCTTTGTAGTTAATCTAAACGCGGTGCCTCGGACCTTCTTGTTTTCGTCGTGCCGGCCGATCTACATCCTGAACGGGAGTGGACAGGGATGACGCCCGTGCAGATCAATGAAGGGGGAGGGTTTCGCATGAGCGCGACCGCGAGCGCTGCAGGCAGCGCCAGGACATTTCCCGTCGCAATTGACGCGACAATGTCGGTCGTGCGCGACGATGACGGGATAAAGGTGATCGCGGATGGCGCGGCGCTGTTGTCGTTCCGGTCAGACGGCGAGCTGATGCGGCTGACTGTGGGCGACGAACCCCGTGATTTTCGCCGGGTGTCGCGCGGAGTCGCGGCAATGGCCGAAGCGGTCTTCGGCTGGACGCCGTCGCTGGAGAGGCTCGTCCTTGCGCTCGACGACAACCCGGCAGCAGCATCGGCCTTGGCGAGAGACGGCCTTGCGGTGGTCACCGACGGCAGGTTGACGCTGCGTCCGGACATGGTGATGCAGCGACGCGAGAACTGGCTGACGGACGCCGCATGTCCGCCGTTTCCACTATCCTACACGATGACCGATGGCAGGCGCCATCCACGGCGACCGCCCAAGCCGGTCGGCACCGTCTACGCCCGTTTCATTCCCTGGCTGTCCGACGTCATTAGTTTTCGCGTCGTCGACATCGCTCACGATCTCCCGCTGGTGCACCGCTGGCTCAACGACCCGCGGGTGGACTCGTTCTGGAACGAGGCGGGGGACATCGACAAGCACCGGCAGTATCTGTCGCGGATCATGTCGGACCCGCACATGGTGCCGCTGATCGGCTCCTTCGGTGATCAGCCTTTCGGCTATTTCGAGCTCTATTGGGCAAAGGAAAATCGCATCGCGCCGTTCTATGAGGCGGCGGACTATGATCGCGGCTGGCACGTGATCGTCGGCGAGGACGGCTTCCGGGGCCGCCGCTTCATCACGGCCTGGCTTCCCTCGCTCATGCACTACATGTTCCTCGACGATTGCCGCACCGAGCGCATCGTCGGCGAGCCGGCGGCGGCGCATTCCCAGCAGCTGCGTAACCTGGATCTGGCGGGCTTTGCGCGGATCAAGAACTTCGACTTCCCACACAAGCGGGCAACCCTGGTCATGTTGCTGCGCGAGCGCTTCTTCGGCGACCGGCTGTGGCAGCCGGCGCCCAAGGAAGCACCCATAGAAGCCTAGCGCGGACGGAGCATCACTCATGTCGTATCATCCTGCCCCTGAATATGATGTCGTCGGCGTTGGCTTCGGGCCATCGAACCTCGCACTGGCGATTGCACTCGACGATTGCGCCAGGCAGAAAAGCTTGAAATGCCGGTCCCTGTTCGTGGAAAGGCAGCAGGACTTCAAGTGGCACGGCGGGATGCTGCTGCCCGGCAGCAGCATGCAGATCTCCTTCCTCAAGGACCTGGTATCGCTTCGCGATCCGACCAGTCCGTTCACCTTCGTCAACTACCTTCACAAATCCGGCCGGCTGCTCGACTTCACCAACTGCAAGACGTTCTATCCGAGCCGGATCGAGTTCAACGACTACCTCCGATGGGTCGCCGGCCAGTTCAGCACCGTGGTCGCATATGGAGAGACAGTCGAGGCTGTCGAGCCCGTGCACGCCGGTCAGTCCGTCACCGCGCTTCGCGTGCTCACGCGCCTGCTTGACGGGAAAGAACGGTCACGCGTCACTCGGCACCTCGTGGCCGCCGTCGGCGGCGTGCCGCACATCCCGTCCGTATTTCGAGCGGTCGCGATGGATCCGCGGGTCGTGCACACCAGCGGCTATCTCGGCTCGACGCTTGCGGCAGGATCGGACGGCCGCTCGCCGCGGGTGGCGGTCATCGGCGGCGGGCAAAGTGCGGCTGAGGTCACCCTCGATCTCAGCGAGCGGATTCCGGGCGCCCAGATCGATCTGGTCTTCCGCGGGCATGCGCTCAAGCCGGCCGACAGCAGCCCGTTCGTAAACGAGATCTTCAACCCGGACTACACCGATTATTTCCATTCGCGGTCCGACGGGCAGCGCGAGACAATCGTCCGCAGCTTCCGCAATACTAATTATGCGGTGGTCGACCCCGACCTGCTCGATCAGCTCTACCGGATGACGTATCAGCAGCGCGTTGCCGGAGCTCGGAAGCTGGCGCTTCATCCGCGCAGCGAGATAGTCGCAGCTCATGCCTCCCCGGACGGGGTGGTGCTCGAGTTCAATAACAAGGACGAGGAGGTCCGCCGCCGAGCGGCATACGATGCCGTCGTGCTCGCCACCGGCTACGAGCGATCTCCGATCCCGGGGTGTCTCGATCCGATCAGCCGCTACATCGAGTCGGCGTCGCTTGATCGCGACTATCGTCTGCAGACAAGTCCCGCGTTTCGTCCACACGTCTATGTGCAGGGCTGCGCCGAAACCTCGCACGGCCTCAGCGATACGCTGCTCTCGGTGCTGCCGATGCGGGCTCAGGAGATCACGAAGTCGCTCGTGTCGACAACGGCGAGAGAACAGGACGCAGCGTCCTCGCATGACCGGGCCGAGCGCGTGTACTCGTGATGGAAAGCCGAATGCGGAGCCGCGACGAGCGCGCCGCGCGCGACGTCGTGGATTGAGGCCGAAAGGGCATCTTTGCGACGACCTGGCCGTCCCTGGCGTGTCACGGTCGAATTGTCATCGGGGGGCGCCGTGCCTGCAACTGCTGGATGACCGACATCTCGTGTCGGCCGGCGGGCACGGTGGAGTGCAGGATTGGAAATGGGTGAGCCGCATCTGCCTGAGCGGGTCGTAACCTTGCTAGTGTCGAGTGAATACGCGCGGCTCGTCGGCCGGACCATGTCGGAACGGCTCGATTACATCGTCGACATCGCCTCGCTGCATACGCGCGACGAGTTGGTGCGGCGACTGGGACTCGGCCGCGTGGTCGTGCGCCAGGTCGAGAAATGGCTCGCGTTCCACGGACGCCGTCTACGGCATCCGAACGAAAGCATCGATATTGCCATGTGCGGATTGGAATTTCGGAAGCGGCGCATCCGGCGGTCTCGGGTGGCCGTACGATCGCGTCGGTTGAACTCCAAGACGATCCCAAGGGAGCCGGGCCGAGGCAGTTGAGTTGCCCGTGCTCTGCCAGCGCGGCCAGGCCGCTGCCACGCCGCCGAAGCCCTGACGGGACCGCGATGCACGCGGAGTGCATCACAGGCTTATCGCGTCGCATCATGGAAAATGAGACTCGTCGTCAAGGCCGAGGCCGGGCGGGTTGCGCCCGGCCTCGGCTCATCCGCTAGCCTCCGCGGTCGATGGGGGCTCACCGTCGCTCGTCAGAGATCACGCGAGGCGTCGGGAAGGTCCGCTGCCAACATGGCCAACAAAACAGTGGCCGGCACACGCTCGTGTGCCCCAGCAATGGGCGACAAGGGAGGAGTTCGATGCACATGCGAAGTGTAGGTATCGCCGTGTTCACGGCGCTTTTGCTGTCCGGCACGGCATTCGCGCAGGAAAAGATCAAGGTCGGCGTCACGGCGACGCTGGAGGGCACCTATACCGTGCTCGGCGAGGACGGGATGCGCGGCCATGTCACCGCGCTGAACGTGCTCGGCAAGAAGGTCGGCGACAAGGAGCTGGAGTTCGTCGTCGCGTCGACTGATGCCACGCCGGACTCGGCCGTCCGTGCCGTGCGCAAGCTGATCGAGCAGGATAGGGTGCAGATACTGCTGTCGCCGCTGTCGGGCGACGAGGGCATCGCGGTCAAGAACTTCGCCAAGACGCACCCGGAACTGACATTCGTCAACGCGGCGTCCGGTGCGCAGGAGACGACCTATGTCGATCCCGCGCCGAACTTCTTCCGTTTCAACATGGATGGCGCCCAATGGCAGGTCGGCCTCGGCAAATATGCCTATGAGACCAAGGGCTATCGCAAGATCGCGACCGTCGGCGAGGACTATTCCTTCATCTATACCCAGGTGTTCGGCCTGGCGCTGGAGTTCTGCGGCCTGGGCGGCAAGATCTCCAGCCGGCAATGGGTGCCGCTCGGCACCAAGGATTTCGCGTCGGTGATCGCGGCGCTGCCCGATGATGTCGATGCGATCTATCTCGGTCTCGGCGGCGCCGATGCCGTCAACTTCCTCAACCAGTATCAACAGGCCGGCGGCAAGGCGCACCTGATGGGCGGCTCGATCATGATCGACCAGACCATCCTGTCGTCGAAGGGCAATGCCAAGAACGCTCTGATCGGTACGATTGCGGCATCGGGGCAGGCCGATACCTGGGAGGATCCGCGCTGGCAGAAGTTCGTGAAGGCCTATCAGGACTCGTTCCCGCCTGAGAAGCGCTTCCCGAGCCCGTCGCTGCTTGCCACCAACTACTATGGCTCGACCATGGCGTTGATCCTGGCGCTGCGCGAGGTCAATGGCGATCTGTCGAACAATCAGGCCAAGCTAAAGGCGGCGCTGGCGAAGATCGAGATCGATGCTCCCAACGGCAAGATCAAGCTCGACGCCAACCGCCAGGCGATCGGCACCAACTTCGTCACCGAGGTCGTCGACGATGGCAAGGGCGCGCTGTTCAGCAAGGTCGTGAAGGTGATTCCCGACGTCAACCAGACGCTGGGATACGACGCCGCCACCTTCGCCAAGATCGGCCTGCCGAGCCGCACCGTGCCCGAATGTAAGAAGTACTGACCTTCTGCAGAGAGCGACGCGGCTCGAGCGGGCTCGGGCCGCGTCGTCGCGTCTCTTGCTTTCTGCAAAACAATGATCGACGCTGACGAACAATAAGAACCATTTCGGTGAGGAAGTGATGAGTAGGGCGCTCGCCGTCTTTCATGCTCGCTTCGGCCGCGCGACGGTTTATCAGCTCAATCGGCCATTCAATGTGCATGCCCACCGCGAGGGACATCTGATCTTTCATGTTGGCGGGACGCCGGCCGATATCGACGTCTGCGACCAGCATTATCAGATCGGCGAGGACTGGATCGTCGCGGTCAATCCGTGGGAGCCGCACAACTTCCTGCCGAACGATGTCGGCAACGGCGCCATCTTCTTCGTGCTCTACGTCAATGCGGAGTGGTTCACGCCGTCGGCCGCGCGCGAGCAGGGCCTGCGGTTTGGTCGTACCTGCTTTCGGCGAACCGCCGCCCTCGACCGCTGCATTCGCCGCGCCGCAGCGCTGGTATGTGGCGCGCCATCGCTGGGTTGCCTCGACGGCGAGCTGCGGCAGCTGATCGACAGTTGCTACGAGGAGAGCTGGCGCGTTTCGGAGCAGGTACCCGAGCGGCCGTGCGCGGAAGTGACGGATTTTCGAGTTCGCAAGTGCATCAAGCTGATGTCGGACAGTCCGTGCGCCGAGATCGAGCTCGATCACATCGCCCGCGAATCCGGACTGTCGCGGCCGCATTTCTATCGGCTGTTCCGTAGCCAGACCGGAGTAACGCCCAACCTCTATTTGAATACGCTGCTGATGGAGCGGGCGCTCGATGCGGTGGTGGCGACGGAGTCGCCGATCGCCGACATCGGCTTCGATCTCGGATTCACCTCCCAGAGCGGCTTCACGCGCTTCTTCGCCGGAAATGTCGGCATGGCGCCGACCGATTATCGCCGCGCTGCAAAAGTGCTGCGCGCCTGACGTGCTGCTGCGCGTCGCGCGAAAAGAGACTGTCGATCAAGTGCGCATGCTTGTCTGCCGCTACACTCTTCGGAACGTGATCCGGAAAAGGATCCGACGAGGGAGGACGAGCGATGGCCGGCACACCCGGCGATCTTCGGCTGAATGCGCCTTTCCGCTGTGATGACGGATCGGTCCCTCTGACCATGAGGGAGGGACGATGAGCCGCTTCATCGAGCGTCACCCGATCTGGTCCCTCATCATTCTTCTCGCCTTGGCGCTGCTGACGTGGCTGATTGTCGCCGTCTGGCCGCCGGGGCTTGAGGAGGCGATCGGTCGGAAGAAGGTGTTCCTGAGTGCGGTGTTCAACGGCATCACGCTGGGCGGACTGTATTTCCTGGTCGCGAGCGGGTTCACGTTGATCTTCGGCCTGATGCGAAACGTCAATCTTGCGCACGGCTCGCTCTATCTGCTCGGCGGCTATGTGGGCTACGGCGTGTCCGCCGCGACCGGGTCATGGATCCTCGCCTTCGTCGCCGCCTTCATCGTCGTCGCGGCCATCGGCGTTCTCCTGCAGCTGCTCGTCTTTCGCCGCATGGAGGGCCAGGACCTGCGCCAGACCATGGTGACGATCGGCCTCTCGATCGTATTCGCCGATCTGATGCTGTGGGCGTTCGGCGGCGACTTCTATCAGATCCAGACGCCGGCCTGGCTGATCGGACCGGTGCAGCTCCCGCTGATGACGGCGATGAAATCGTCGGGCGAGCCGGTGTTCCTGCAGTATCCCCTGGTGCGGCTGGTGATCTTCTGCGGCTCGGTCGTGATCGGCGTCGCGATGTGGCTCGCGCTCAACCGCACCCGTGTTGGCATGATCGTGCGTGCCGGCGTCGATGATCGCGAGATCCTGGCGGCGACCGGCGTCCAGATTCAGCTCGTCTTCGTGCTGGTGTTCGCGCTGGGCGCGGGGCTGGCCGGCATTGCCGGCGTGGTTGGCGGAACCTTCCAGTCGATCTCGCCCGGCGAGGATACGCGCTTTCTGCTGGCCTCGCTGGTCGTCGTCATCGTCGGCGGCATGGGATCCATCCCTGGCGCGGCGCTCGGCGCTGTCATCATCGGCCTCGCCGAGCAGCTCGGCTCGGTCTACATCCCGACCTATGCGATCGTCGTGACCTTCCTGATCATGGTGCTGGTGCTGGCGGTGCGGCCCCAGGGCCTGCTGGCGAGGCGCTGAGATGTCGCTGATCCAGGAGGCACGGGCGCGGGAGAGCATGCTGGCGGGAAGCGCGAGAGCGCAACCGGCGGCGTGGTCGGTGACCGAGCAGCCCTGGGCCTGGGCAGTGGCGGCGCTGCTGCTGATCATGCCGCTGATCGCCAACGGCTTCTTCCTGATCGAGATCTTCGGCACCACCCTGATCCTCGGCACCGTCGCGCTGAGCCTGATGTTCCTCGCCGGCTATGGCGGCATGGTCAGCCTGATGCAACTGACCATTGCGGGCTTTGCCGGCTACATGGTTGCCGTGTTCGGCGTCAGCGGCAACGCCAATATCAGCCTGGGCTGGCCGTGGTGGCTGGCGACGCCCATGGCGCTGGTGCTCGCGGTGCTGTTCGGCACGCTCGGCGGCTCGCTCGCGGTGCGTACCGAGGGCATCTACACCATCATGATCACGCTCGCGATCGGCGCGGCGTTCTACTACTTCACCAACCAGAACTGGGCGATCTTCAACGGCCACACCGGCATCAACACGATCGCCACGCCGCATTTTCTCGGCGTCGATTGGCGCATGGACATCGCGTTCTATTACCTGACGCTGGCGGTGGCCGCACTATGCTATTTCGCTGTGCTCTATCTGTCGCGCGCGCCGTTCGGCCTGGCGCTGCAGGGCGTGCGCGACAATCCCAGGCGCATGGCCGCGCTCGGCTTCAACGTCAATGCACATCGCATCGCCGCCTATGCGTTCGCGGCCCTGATCGCCGGCATGGGCGGTGTGCTGCAGGTCTGGAACTATCGGCAGATCTCGCCAGGATCTGTCGCGGTCGAGCGCTGCATCGACATTCTCATCGTCGCCGTCGTCGGCGGCATCACCCGGCCGGTCGGGCCGTATATAGGCGCCTTCATCTTCGTCATCCTGCGCACCTTTGCGCTTGACTTCCTGGTCAAGGTCGGGCTCGACGGCAACCGGTTCCGGCTGCTGATCGGGCTCGGCTTCCTCGCCATCGTCTTCTGGTCGTCCGATGGCGTGATCGGCCTCTATGATCGGTGGCGCCGTCGCAGCGAGGCATCGCAGACGCGGTCGCGTCCCGGAGGCGGAGGTCACGGCCATGGATAGGGTCGCGGACCGGCTCTCGGCGCTCGGCTCGACTGCAGCCCTCGAATTGCGCGGCGTGACGCGGATGTTCGGTGCGCTCGCCGCGCTGACCGACATCACGATCACGGTGCGGCCTGGGGAGCGGCGCGCGGTGCTGGGCTCGAACGGCGCCGGGAAAACCACCTTGTTCAATTGCGTCACCGGCGACTTTCTGCCGACCTCCGGCACGATCCGCTTCTTCGGCGAGGACATCACCGCCTTTCCGCCCTATGAGCGGATCCGCCGCGGGCTGCGCCGCACCTACCAGATCTCGGCGCTGTTCCTCGGCCTCTCGGTGCGCGACAATGTCTACCTGGCCTGCCGCGGCGTCTCGCGCGCGCGGTTTTCGATGCTGCGACCCAGCGTCAACGATGCACTGATGCAGGCGACTGAACGCCTGATCGAGGCGGTGCATCTGACGTCCGTGCGTGATCAACTGGTTTCGGAGCTCGCCCATGGCCAGCAGCGGCAGCTCGAGATCGCGCTGGCGCTGGCCGGTGCGCCCCGATTCATCCTGTTCGACGAGCCGGCGGCGGGTCTGTCGCCGACCGAGCGGCGCGAGCTGGTCGAGATCCTGACGTCGCTGCCGCCGCACATCGGTTACATCATCATCGAGCACGACATGGACGTGGCGCTACGCGTCGTCGAGAGCGTGACGATGATGCACAACGGCCGCATCTTCAAGGAAGGCGCGCCGCAGGAGATCGAATCTGATCCGGAGGTGCAGGAGCTCTATCTCGGAGGCGGCCATGAATGACGTCCGCCGCTCCGCGCCTGCGCTCGAGGTCCGCGGCCTCGACGTGTACTACGGCCATTCGCATGCGCTGCAGGGCGTCGATCTCCGGCTCGACAGCGGCGTGTTCTCGCTGGTCGGCCGCAACGGCATGGGCAAGACGACGCTGTGCAAGGCCATCATGGGCCTGCTGCGGCCGTCCGGCGGATCGGTTCGGCTGCGTGGTGAGGATATCACCGGGCTCAATCCGGCGCGCATCGCAAGGCTCGGCGTCGGCTATGTGCCGCAGGGGCGGCGTCTGTGGCGCTCGCTCAGCGTCGACGAGCATCTGCGCCTGGCAGCGGGCCAGCGCCGCGGTGCCTGGACCGTCGAGCGCGTCTACGAGACATTTCCGCGCCTGGCCGAGCGGCGCAACAATGGCGGCGGCCAGTTGTCGGGCGGCGAGCAGCAGATGCTGGCGATCTCGCGCGCGCTGCTGACCAATCCGCAGCTCCTGATCATGGACGAGCCGACAGAGGGCTTGGCGCCGGTCATCGTCGCCCAGGTCGAGGAGATGCTGATCCGGCTCGGCCAGGACGGCGACATGGCGGTCCTCGTGATCGAACAGAACATCGGCGTCGCCACGGCGATCTCGCCGCGCGTGGCCATCATGGTCAACGGCCGCATCAACCGCATCATCGACTCGGCCCGGCTCGCCGCCGATCGCGAGCTGCAGCAGCGTCTGCTCGGCGTCGGCCAGCATGCCGGCGACGAGACCGATCTCGGGACGGGCGAGGTTCAGGATGTGCCCGTCGCAGGTGCGGCGGTGCCAACGACGCCGAAAGCTGCGCCCGTCAAGGTTTACGTCTCTAATCCCGTGCTGCCGACGCGCTGGTCGCAGCCGGTGCCGATCACGCAGATCGAGGCCAGGGCGCGCACGCTCTCCACCAGTGTGACCCGGCTCGACGAGGCAACTCGCCAGAGTCGCGAGGGCGCCGTGTCGATCGCGGCGGGCCCACCGGCGGTGATCGTGGTCGGCACGCTTGACACCAAGGGTGACGAGCTGCGCTTCATCCGCGACATCGTCGCGGGCCACGGCCTGCGCACCCGACTTGTCGATGTCTCCACCAGCGGACGGCACGCGAGCTGCGACGTCTCGGCCCAGGAGGTCGCACTCAATCATCCCCGCGGCGGCTCCGCCGTGTTCGGCCCCGATCGCGGCGCATCGGTCACCGCGATGGCAGAAGCTTTCGCACGTTGGCTGCGGCGGCAGGACAACGTAGCCGGCATCATCTCGGCCGGAGGGTCTGGGGGCACATCGCTGGTCGCGCCGGGAATGCGCGACCTGCCGGTCGGTGTACCGAAATTGATCATCTCCTCTGTCGCATCCGGTGACGTCGGCGCCTATGTCGGGCCGGCCGACATCGCGATGATGTACTCGGTCACCGACGTCCAAGGACTCAATTCGATTTCGCGCGCGGTGCTGAGCAATGGCGCGCATGCGCTTGCCGGCATGGTGACGGCGCGCGAGCAGCAGTCCGCCGTCGCTGACCGCACCCGACCGCAACGTCCCGCCATCGGCATCACCATGTTCGGCGTGACCACGCCGGCGGTGCAGAAGCTCACGGCCGAGCTGCGCGACGACTACGAGTGCCTGGTCTTCCACGCCACCGGCGTCGGCGGCCGCTCGATGGAGAAGCTGGTCGAGTCCGGCATGCTCGCCGGCGTGATCGATCTCACCACGACCGAGGTCTGCGACCTGCTGATGGGCGGTGTGTTTCCGGCCATCGAGGATCGCTTCGGCGCCATCATCCGCAGCCGCGTGCCCTATGTCGGCTCGGTCGGCGCGCTCGACATGGTGAATTTCGGCGCGCCCGAGACCATTCCCGAGCGCTATCGCGGCCGCAAGTTTCACGTCCACAACCCGCAGGTCACCTTGATGCGGACGACGGCGGCGGAGAACGCGCAGATGGGGCGCTGGATCGGCGAGCGGCTCAATCGCATGGACGGGCCGGTCCGGTTCTTCCTGCCCGAGAAGGGCGTCTCGGCGCTCGATGCGCCGGGCCAGCCGTTCTTCGATCGCGAGGCGGACGAGGCGCTGTTCCGCAGCCTCGAACAGAGCGTGCGGCAGACCTCGAGCCGGCGCCTGATCCGCGTGCCGCATCACATCAACGACAATGAGTTCGCAGCAATGGTCGTCGGCGCCATCAGGCCGATGCTCGGGCGGCTGCCGGCGCGGCGCAGACAGGCGAGGTGAGGGGATGGCGAGATATGAGCGCGCACCGCTGCTGAAGAAGTTTCGCGACATGGTGCGCCGTGGTGTGCCGATCATCGGCGGCGGCGCCGGCACCGGCCTGTCGGCCAAATGCGAGGAGGCCGGCGGCATCGACCTGATCGTGATCTACAATTCCGGTCGCTATCGCATGGCCGGCCGCGGCTCGCTCGCCGGGCTGATGGCCTATGGCGACGCCAATGCGATCGTCGTGGAGATGGCGAGCGAGGTGCTGCCGGTGGTGAAGTCCACCCCAGTGCTGGCGGGCGTCAACGGCACCGACCCGTTCCGCGACATGGATGTCTTCCTCGATGAGCTGAAGACGCTCGGCTTCTCCGGCGTGCAGAACTTTCCGACCGTTGGCCTGATCGACGGCACCTTCCGCGCCAATCTGGAGGAAACCGGCATTTCCTACGCGCTGGAGATCGACATGATCGGGCGCGCCCATGACAAGGACCTGCTGACGACGCCCTACGTGTTCAACGAGGCCCAGGCCGCGGGTATGGCGATCGCCGGCGCCGACATCATCGTCTGCCATCTCGGTCTCACCACGGGCGGCTCGATCGGCGCGCAGACCGCGCCCAAGCTCGATGACTGCCCCGGCCTGATCGATAGCTGGGCCTCGGCTGCGCTCAGCGTCAACCCGGAGATCCTGGTGCTGGCGCATGGCGGCCCGATCGCCGAGCCGGCCGATGCCGACTTCATCATGAAGCATACGAAGAATTGCCACGGCTTCTACGGCGCCTCCTCGATGGAACGGCTGCCGGTGGAGCGGGCGCTGACGGAGCAGGTGCGACATTTCAAGGCGATCAGCTCGCGGCCACGCCGCGTCTGAGGCGACAACACGAGATTCGGCAGCAACGGTGCGCGGCGCGGCGCTCGCCGGACGGGAGACCGAGGGAGGAATGAGATGTCCGGGGTTCTGGTTGGTGAGCTGATCCTTTGGCTGATCGTCGCGATCGTCGTCATCGTGGTCGCCGTCTACATCGTCAACTGGCTGTATCATCGCTCCTCGAAGGAGGTCTCCTTCGTCCGCACCGGCTTCATGGGGGAGCGCGTCGTGATCAATGGGGGCGCCTTCGTGCTGCCGTTCATCCACGACTATACGTCGGTCAACATGAACGTTCTGCCGATGGGCATCACGCGTGCGCGGCAGGACGCCGTCATCACGCGCGACCGGATGCGGGTCGACGTCGAGGCCGATTTTTACGTTCGCGTTCAGCCGACCCGCGAGGCCGTGTCGATCGCGGCGGCGACGCTTGGCCGCCGCACGCTCGAGCCGGAAAAATTGCACGCGTTGCTGTCCGGAAAGTTCATCTCCGCCGTGCGCGCGGTCGCCGCGGAGATGACCATGGAGCAGATGCACGAGCAGCGCGGCGACTACGTCTCGCGCGTCAAAGCGGCGGCCGCCGAGGCGCTGGCCCAGAACGGCCTCGAGCTGGAATCGGTCGCGATCACCGATCTCGACCAGACCGATCTCGAATTCTTCAACCCCTCGAACCGGTTCGACGCCGAGGGCTTGACACGGCTGATGGAGGACATCGAAAGCAAGCGCAAGCTGCGCAACGACATCGAGCAGGACTCGATGATCAAGATCCGCACCCGCAATCTCGAAGCCGAGCGCGAGGCGCTGGAGATCGAGCGGGAGAGCGAGACGGCACGGCTGGAGCAGGAGCGCGACATCGAGATGCGCCGTGCCTTGCAGCGGACGGAGGTCGCGCGCGAGCGCGCGCTGCGTGAGACCGAGGCTGAGCAGGCACAGATCATGGCACGGGAGGCGATCGAGAAGTCCCGCATCGCCAACGAGCTGACGATTGCGGAGGCGCGGATCGCGGCCGAGCGCGACACAAGGCAGCGGGAGATCGAACGTACGCGGGCGGTCGAGGAGCGCGAGCTGCTGGCGCGCGAGGACATCGAGAAGGCGCGGATCGCCAACCAGCGCGCGATCGATGCCGCGCGCATCGAATCCGAGCGGGAGGTGCGCCAGCGCGACATCGAGCGGACGCGTACCATCGAGGAGGCCGAGATTGCGGCGCGCGAGGCAGTGGAGAAGGCGCGGATCCAGCAGGATCGCGTGGTCTCGGATGCGCGCATCGCCAACGACGAGGAGACGCGCCGCCGCGAGATCGAGCGAACCCGCGCGATCGAGGAGGCGGAGATCGCGGCGCGCGAGGCGACCGAGAAGGCGCGGATCGCGCAGACCATGATCGTCAATCTGGAGCGCATCAGCTCCGACGAGCGGACGCGCGCCACCGAGATCGCCCAGGTGCGCAACATCCAGGAGGCCGAGATCGAGGCGCAGAAGGCGGTCGAAGCCGCGCGCATTGCGCGTGAGCAGGTGCTGTCCGCAGAGCGCATCGCCGCCGAGCATGCCACGCGCAAGCTGGAGATCGAGCGCAACCAGGGCATCGAGATCGCCGGCATTGCCGCGCGCGAGGCGACGGAAGCCAGCCGCATCGCGCAGGAGGAACGGGTGCGTGCGCTGGAGATCGCGCGCATCCGGACCATCGAGGAGGCCGACATCGCCTCGCGCGAGGCGATCGAGGCGGCCCGTATCGCGCAGGAGCAGGCAGTCGCCGAGAAGCGCATCCGCTCGGAGAAGGAGACGCGGAGCCTGGAGATCCAGCGCACCGAGGCCGTCGAAGCCGCGGATTTGAAGCGGCGCGAGGCCGTGGAGCGGCGCCGCATCGAGGTCGAGCTGACGCTGGAGGCTGAGCGCATCGCCTCGTCGCGGACGCGCGAGGTGCTGAACATCGATCAGAAGAAGGCGATCGAGCTCGCCGATGAGATCAGGGTGATTGAGCTCGCCGCCAAGCGCGCTGAGCGCATCGATGCCGATCGGCAGGTCAAGGAAGCCGAGATCGTCGCGCGCAAGCAGGTCGAGACTGCGGACGTGTCGCGCGAACAGGCGCTGGAGGCTGTCCGGCTGGAGCGCCGCCGCGCCATCGAGCAGCTCGAGGTCGCGCGTGTGCAGTCGCTGCAGGAGGCCGAGATCGCCGCCCGCGAGGAGGTCGAGCGCGCGCGCATCGCCTCCGATCGCGGTCTCGACGAGGCCCGCATCGGCCGCGAGCGCGAGCTGCGCAAGCTGGAAGTGAACCGCGAGAAGGACGTCGAGACGGCGCTGATGGAGAAGGCGATCGCGCTGTATCAGAAGTCGCTGGAGGAATCCGCGGCCAAGGTCGCCGCCGAGGAGGCGCGCACGCGTGCGACCGAGGCAACGGAAAAGGTGATCACTGCGCGCGAGAGCGAGATCGCCCGCCGGCGCAAGACCGTGGAGGTGCTGATTGCCGAAAAGCAGGCGGAGGAGACCCGGATCGCCGCCGAGGCCGAGCGGGTCCGCGCGGCTGTCGAGGCGGAAGCGCAGAAGCTGCTCAACGAGGCCGAGAATGTGCTGACCGACCAGGCGCGCTACTCGCTGTTCCGGCGCAAGCTGCTCGACCGGATCGAGGGTATCGTGCGCGAGAGCGTCAAGCCGATGGAGAAGATCGAGGGCATCCGCATCCTCCAGGTCGACGGCCTGAACGGAAATGGCGGCAACGGCAATGGGGGCCGCAGCGCTACCGACGAGGTGATCGACTCCGCGCTGCGCTACCGTGTCCAGGCGCCGCTGATCGACTCCATCCTCTCCGACATCGGCGTCGAGGGCGGCAGCCTTGCCAAGATGCCGGGCTTGATCCGCGAAGCTAGGGACATGCAGGGCATCCGCAAAGAGACCTCGGCGCGCAAGGACGCAGGGGGAAGCGGAGGGGGGGACGCCAGCCCAACCGAACCGCCGGCCGACCGCGGTCCGCGCAAAAAGGGGTGAGGCACCATGGCGAGGGTCTACGTCTCCACCGTCGTGAGCGCCCGCAACGATCGGGTTTGGGCGCGCGTCCGCGACTTCAACGGCTTGCCGAACTGGCATCCGGCGATTGCGGAGAGCCGGATCGAGGGCGGTGAGCCCGCCGACAAGATCGGCTGTGTCAGGGATTTCCGCTTACGCAATGGCGACCGCATCCGCGAGAAGCTGCTCGGCCTGTCCGACTACGACATGTTCTGCACCTATTCGATCCTGGAATCGCCGATGGGGGTGACGAACTACGTCGCCACCTTGCGGCTGACCCCCGTCACGGATGGCGATAAGACCTTCCTGGAATGGACCGCCGAGTTCGACTGCGCGCCGGAGCGCGAGGCCGATCTCGTCGCCTCGATCGGCGGCGGCGTGTTCCAGGGCGGCTTCGATGCGCTCAAGCGCGCGTTCGGAGGCTAACGCCGTGCCGCACGTCGTCAAGAGCACCATCATCGATGCGCCGACGGAGGCCGTGTGGGAGGTGCTGCGCGACTTCAACGGCCATGACCGCTGGCACCCGGCGGTCGCGACGTCGGCGATCGAGCGTTCGCAGACGTCTGACAAGATCGGCTGTGTCAGGCACTTCCGTCTCAAGGATGGCTCAGAGCTGCGTGAGCAGCTGCTGGCGCTGTCCGATCTCGAACAGAGCTTCAGCTATTGCCTGCTCGATACGCCGCTACAGCTGTTCAACTACGTCGCCCATGTCCGGCTGCTGCCGGTCACCGACGGCGACCGCACCTTCTGGCACTGGGAAAGCCGTTTCACGACGCGACCCGAACAGGCCGAGGCGCTGACTCGCATGGTGGCGGAAGACATCTACCAAGCCGGCTTCGAAGCGATCCGATCGCATCTGAAGCAGGCGGCATGAGGACGAGGTGAATCGATGCCGGTTACGGTGAAGACGTTTCAGGCCGCGAGCGAAGCTGCGTCTGCGCTGTCGTCGGACCGCGCCGCGCGCTATCTGGGCGGCGGCACGCTGGTCATGCGCGATCTCAACGAAGGCGACGTCTCGATCGCCACCGTGATCCGCGCCACCGATCGCGCGCTGCGGAGCATCGACGCCACGGGCGGGCGCATCCGGATCGGCGCCGGCGTCACCTTCGCCCGCGTTCTGGCCGAGCGCGAGCTGTCCTTCCTGCATCCGGCGGCGCGCTCGATCGGCGGCCCGGCGGTCCGCAACATGGGCACCATCGGCGGCAACCTGTTCGCGCCGGCGCCGTTCGGCGACTTCACGGTGGCGCTGCTGGCGCTCGACGGCATGGTCTCGCTGCAGGGCGGCTTTGGCGTCCGGGATATGCCGATCGAGGATTTCCTGCAATCGCGCGACCGCCAGGGTGCTGCGCTGGTGGTCGCCGTGTCCTGCATCAGGCCGGCGTCATCAGATGCGTTCCGCTATCGCAAGATCGCGCGCATCAAGCCGAAGGGTGGATCGGTGATCACGCTCGCGGCGCATCTTCCACAGAGCGGCGGTCGCGTGACCGGCGCGCGGATCGCGCTGGGATCGATGGCGCCGACCGCTGTTCGCGCCAAGGCCGCTGAGCGCGCGCTCGAAGGCCGGCCGCTCGATGCCGGCGCGATCAGCGCCGCCGCTGCTGCGGCAGCCGAGGGAACGGCACCCACGGACAATTCGCTGGCGAGCGCGTGGTATCGCCGCGAAGTGGTCGGCGTGCATCTGCGGCGGCTGCTGTCGGGACAGGAGAGCTAGACCATGGCCAAGACCCCACTTCAGTTCCGGCACAATGGTCGCGACGTCGCGCTGTTCGTCGACGGCGGCACCAATCTCCTGGTCGTGCTGCGCGAGATGATCGGCGACGTCACGCCGAAATTCGGCTGCGGTCAGGGCGGCTGCGGCGCCTGCACCGTGCTGATCGACGGCGACGCGCATCTGTCGTGTCTGACGCTCGCCGAAGCCGTCGAGGGCCGCGCGGTGGAGACGCTCGACGGTATCAAGAGCGGCCCGACCCTGCATCCGCTGCAGCGCGCTTTCGCCGAGGGTTTTGCCGCGCAATGCGGCTATTGCACGCCGGGCATGCTGATGGCGGCCAAGGCGCTGCTGGACAAGATCCCGCAGCCGAGCCGCGAGCAGGTGGTGGAGGCGATCTCCGGCAACATCTGCCGCTGCACCGGCTACGAGCCGATCATCAATGCGGTGCTGGCGGCAGCCGCGTCGCTGCGCGCGAGCGCCTGAGGGGAGATCGCCATGCTGGAACTGCGCAAGGACATCTTCGCCGACGAGCGCGACGACAATCTCAACGAGGTCGGCAAGGGCACGCAGCGCCAGGACATGCTGGGCCATGTCACGGGGACCTCGACCTATTTCAACGATCACAAGCTGCAGGGCATGCTGCATCTGAGGGTCGTGAGGTCGACGCAGCCGCATGCCCGGCTGCGCCGCATCGACATCAGCGAGGCTGAGCGGAGCGAGGGCGTGCGGCGGGTCATCCGCGGCAGCGACGTGCCGCGCAACCTCAACACGCTGCTCAGCCTGATCAATTTCGGCAAGGACGATGAGCCGACGCTCGCCGTCGATAAGGTCCGCTACAAGGGCGAGCCGATCGTTGCCGTAGTCGCTGACACGCCGCGCGCCGCAGCCGAGGCGGCTGCCAAGGTGCGGGTGGACTACGAGAGCTTGCCGGCCGAGTTCGATGTCGAGGAGGCGTTGAGACCGGGCGCGCCTGTTGTCAACGAGACCTATCCGAAGAACACGTTCACCTATCACGAGCGCTACGATCACCAGAAGCTGCGCTTCGGCGATGTCGAGCGCGGCTTTGCGCAGGCCGACCATGTGCTGGAGCAGCGCTACCAGATGTCGCCGATCGAGCACGCGCCGGTCGAGACCAACGGCTCGATCGCCGCACCCGACACCAACGGCCGCTATGTCGTCTACACCTCCACCCAGGCGCTGTTCTTCTCGCTCGACACCTGCGCCAAGATCCTCGACCTGCCGTCGAACACCTTCCACTTCATCGGCGGCACCGTGGGCGGCGGCTTCGGCGGCAAGGTCGATACGCTGACCGAGCCGCTCGCCATTCTGGCCGCGATGCTGACGGGGCGGCCGGTGCGCTATGTGCTCGGGCGCGAGGAGGAGATGCAGTTCGGCCCACCACGCGGCGCCGAGCGCATCTACGTCAAGGACGGCGTGATGCGCGACGGCCGCATCGTCGCGCGCCAGATCCGCGCCTATTTCGACTCGGGCGCCTACACGCGGCTGTCGAGCTACGCGGTGGTCAAATGCGCCGCGCACCTGCCCGGTCCCTACACGATCCCGAACGTCCATGGCGACATCTACTGCGTCTACACCAACCGCACGCCGGCCACCGCGATGCGCGGCTTTGGCATCACGGGCATGGACTTCGCGCTCGAATGCCAGATGGACAAGCTCGCGCATCTGATCGGCATGGACCCCATGGAGTTCCGCATCCTCAACGCCTATCGCGACGGCGACATGAAGGCGCATCGCCGCGAGGCCAAGAACACGGCGCTGATCGAATGCGTGCAGGTCGCGGCCGAGAAGGCCAAATGGCCGATCCGCGAGGAGTTCCGCCGCATGTCGTCGCGCAAGGATGGCGGCGGGGCCCGGGCGGCTGTTCCCTCCACGCCACGTGAGCCGGTGAGCGCGCGGCCTGCGCCGGCGCAGCAGCGCACGAGCTACGACCGAGGGCTTCCAGTTTCTCCACCTCCTGAGCCGCCGTCACCACCCCCACAGAGCCCGGCACCGGCTCCCGCGCATGGCGCGACGCGGTTCTCGTCGGTGTTCGGAACGAGGAGGCGCTGACATGACCAGGCACCGCGGCCGCGGCATGGCGGCGATCAACTATCCCATCGGCATGAATCTCGGCGGCGATCCGAGCCAGGCACTGGTGCATTCCAATCCCAGTGGCAAGTTCACGGTGGCGCTGTCGTCGATCGATCTCGGGCAGGGCATGAAGTCGGTCACGCGGCAGATCTGCGCCGAGACGCTCGGCGTGCCGGTCGAGGACGTTTATGTCGACACCGCCGATTCCGATACCGGGCCGCACTGCATGGGCTCGTTCGCCTCGCGCGGCACCCATCGCGTCGGCAATGCCGTCATGGCGGCGGCCAAGGAGGCGCGCGGCGTCATGATGGAGGCCGCGGCCGAGGAGCTCGAGGTCAACGCCAGCGATCTCGAAACCGACGGCCGCGGCAACATCCACGTCAAGAGCGCGCCGCATCGCTCGATCTCGGTCAAGGACGTCGCCATCGCCGCCCAGTTCCGACAGGGCAAGACCATCTCCGGTCGCGGCATCTTCCTGGTGCCGTTGTCGGACGTCGATCCCGAGACCGGCGAGATGTCGCCGGCCACCTGCTACGCGCATGCGTGCCTCGTCGCGGAGGTCGAGGTCGATGACGAGACCGGCGAGGTCGGCGTGGTCAGGATGGACAGCGCCTATGAGCTGGGACGTGCGCTCAATCCGCGTCTGGTCGAGCAGCAACTGGTCGGCGGCGCCTGGATGGGCATGAGCCATGCACTCTATGAGACGACCGAGCCGTATTATCCCGATCCCAAACAAGGGCCGCGCGACTTCGTCGAATATCTGATGCCGGGACCCGGCGACATCTGTCCGCACGACATCGCCGTGCTGGAACGCCCCGCGCCGGACGGCCCGTTCGGCGGCAAGGGGCCGGGTGAGATGTGCGCCAATCCGGTGCTGCCCGCGATCGCGAATGCGATCTTCAATGCGGTGGGCGTGCGAATCGACGAGCTGCCGATCACGCCGGAGAAGGTGCTGCGCGCGATCAAGGCTCAGGGCGGCGCGCGGCCGCAGACGCGGCGGTGAAACGATATGGTCGTCCGCAGCAACATCGTCGGCATCGACTCGCCGCAGGCGCTGGAGAAGGCGCTGCGCGCGGCTTATTATCTCGCCGATGAGGGACTCTCCACCGCTGCCTATCTCGCGCTTGCGCTAGGCAAGCCGCTGCTGCTGGAGGGTGCGCCCGGCGTCGGAAAAACCGAGGCGGCGAAGGCAGTCGCCGCGGTGCTCGGCCGCAAGCTGATCCGCCTGCAATGCTATGAAGGCGTCGACGCTGCGGCGGCGCTCTACGAGTGGAACTATCCGCGCCAGATGCTCGCGATCCGCCAGGCCGGCGAGGACAGCATCGACATCTATGGCGAGAGTTTTCTGATCGAGCGGCCGATGCTGGCCTGCCTGCGCGCGCCCGACTCGACGGTGCTGCTGATCGACGAGATCGATCGCGCCGACCAGGAGTTCGAGGCCTTCCTGCTCGAATTCCTCTCCGACTTCCAGATCTCGATTCCAGAGCGTGGCACGATCCGTGCCGCCGAGCGGCCGATCGTGGTGCTGACCTCGAACCGCACCCGTGAGCTGCATGAAGCGCTGCGCCGCCGCTGTGTCTATCATTGGATCGACTATCCCGATGCGGAGCGCGAGGCACGGATCGTGATGATGCGCGCGTCCAGCGTGGCCGAGGCGACCGCGCGCGCCGTCGTGGCGGCGGTGGCGAAGCTCAGGCGTGAGCCGTTGAGCAAGGCGCCCGGCATTGCCGAGGCGGTCGACTGGGCCGAGGCCGCGACGCTTCTGAACCAGACCGGCGCGCGCTGGCCCGACGCCTTCCGGCGCTCGATCGGCGTAGCGCTGAAGGACGAGGAGGATCTGTCCTTCATCGCGCCTCGGCTCGATGCCCTGCTCGCGGAGGCGATGACATGAGCGAGGCGCGCCTGCCGCAGGCGACTGAGATCTTCGTGACATTCGCTTCGCTGTTGCGGCGAAACGGCTTCGCAATTGCGCCGGAGCAGACCACCGCCTTCCTCGCTGCGATCGAACTGCTAGGTCCGACCAGTCTCGACGATATTCGCCGCGCCGGGGCGGCCACTCTGGCGCCACCGCCCGAGCGGCTCGCGACCTACAATTTGCTGTTCGACATCCATTTCGGTGTGACCGAACGGACGGCTCTCAGCGAGACCGATCAGCCGGACGATGTCGTCCGGTTGCAGGAGGAGGGCGACGGCGGCGTCGATCCCGACAGCGCCCAGGAGCAGAACGAATCCGGGCTCGCCGCCACGCGCGCCGAGGCCGTGGTGGCCCGTCGTCTGGCGGCGACAACCGACGGCAATGCCCTGCAGCGCCTGGCGCGTCAGGCGCGTGCGAAGCTACCGAAGCGGCGAGGCCATCGGCGCATGCGCGCGCGGCGCGGCAGCTTCGTCGACCTGCGCCGAACCTTGCGTGAAAGCGTGCGGCGCGATGGCGAGGTGCTGTCGCTGCGGCGCTTGAGGCGCCGGCCGCGGCTGCGCCGGCTGCTGCTGTTGATCGACGTCTCCGGCTCGATGAAGGCGCGGACCGAGGACAACATGCGGCTCGCTCATGTGTTGGTCCAGGCGGTGCCGCAGGCCGAGGTGTTCACCTTGGGCACGCGGCTGACGCGGGTCACGCGGCCGTTGCGGCTGAAGCGGCGCGAGCAGGCGCTGCTGGCGGCTTCGCATCTCGTCAGCGACTGGGACGGCGGCACGCGCATCGGCGAGGCGCTGCAGGCCTTCCTCGGCGTGCCGCGATTCTCGATCTATGCGCGGGGCGCGGCGGTTCTGGTGATCTCGGACGGGCTGGAGCGGGGTGACCATCAAGTGCTCCGCGAAGCCGTGTGGAAACTGTCGCTGCGCGCCTGGCGCCTGAGCTGGCTGACGCCGCTGGCGACTGGGCCGGGCTTCAGGCCGCAGACGGAAGCGCTGCAGGCCATTGCGCCACTTGTCGATGACATGGTGCCGGGCGGCTCGGACGAAGCCATCGTCGCGCATGTGTTGTCGCTGGCGCAGAGGAGGGCGGCATGACCGGCTATGTCGATGCGCATCATCACATCTGGCGCCAGGCCGACCTGCCCTGGCTGGTCGGCCCGATGCAGCCGCGGATCTTCGGGCCCTATGAGTCGATCCGGCGCGACTACCCGATCGAGGAATATCTCGGGGACATCGCCGGCAGCGGTGTGACGCAATCGGTCTACGTCCAGACCAACTGGGCCAAGGACGGCTTCGAGGAGGAGGCCGCGTGGGTGCAGCGCACCGCCGATCAGCACGGCTATCCGCATGCCATCGTCGCCTATGCCGATCTCGCCGTTGATGACGCGCGGCCGCAATTCGATCGGCTCGCGCGTTATCCGCTGGTGCGCGGCGTTCGCATGCAGCTGCACTGGCATGAGAATCCGTTGTACCGGTTCGCGGAGTCGCCCGATCTCTGCAGTCAACGGAATGTCCGCGCCAACATGGCGCGGCTGGCCGACTACGGCTGGTCGTTCGACCTGCAGGTGTTTGCCGGGCAAATGGCCGGCGCCGCGGCGCTGGCCGAGAGCTGTCCGGCCGTCACCTTCGTCCTCCAGCACGCCGGCATGCTGGAGGACCGGTCGCCGGCGGGACGCGAGCAATGGCGCGCCGGCATGCATAAGCTTGCGGCCTGCCGCAATGTCGTCAGCAAGCTCTCGGGCCTCGGCACCTTCATCCGCCGCAACGATCCCGCTGATGTCGCCGATGTCGTACGCGAGACCCTCGCTATCTTCGGCCCCGAGCGCTGCCTGTTCGGCTCGAACTTTCCGATCGAGAAGCTCTGGACCGACTATCGCACACTGGTGGCAGCCTATGAGGCTGCCATCCACGGCCTCGACAAGCGTGCACGCGCGCAGGTCATGGGAGAGACGGCGCGCCGCGTCTATCGGCTGGGATGATACCGCCTGCAACGACAACAAAAGCAACAGGGAACGCTCATGGCGCTGGAAATCAAGATTCTCGACTATGGTGATATCGAGCTCGAATCGAGCTTCCTCGTGCTGGGCCGCGACTGCGGCCGCACCCGCCGGGTGCTGACGCTCGGCTTCCTGATCCTGGGCGGACCGTATCCGGTCGTGGTCGACACCGGCTACCGCTCCAACCAGATCATGGAGACGCTGGGCATGCGCGGGCTGCAGTACCATGAGAACATGATCGAGAACCAGCTGGCGCGGCATGGCGTGCGCATGGGCGACGTCCGTTATGTCTGCCACACCCATCTGCACATCGATCATGCGGGAAAGGACGATCTGTTCCCGATGAACACGACGGTCGTGCTCAACCGCCGCGAGCTTGAATATTCGGTGTCCGGGCTGATGCACCCGCAATATCCGGCGCCGGACATCAAGCACCTGATCGACCGGCTGCACACCAAGAGCGCGCTGCGCTTCCTCGATCTCGAGCTGACCGGACCTGTCGAGCTGATGCCGGGGGTCTATTGCGATGCCGCCAATGCCCACACCGAAGGCTCGATGAACATCCACGTCCACACCGCCGACGGCATCGCCACCATCTGCGGCGACGTGATCTACGACTTCAACGACCAGATCGTGACCCCGTTCAACGAGATCCAGGACGCGGAGCCGCGCACGACCGGCAATCACGGCACCTCGAAGCGCGCCGAGAAGGCGGCGATCAAGAAGCTGCTGTCGAGCTCCCGCTATCTGTTGCCGGTGCATGATCGCCCGGCCAAGATCGAGGGCGGCGTGGTGACAGGGCGGTTGCACGACCAGGTGCCGGGTCCCATCGTGCAGTCGCTGCCGCAGCGGCAATGGTTTCCGGCGTAGTCGGCGCGAGGATCGGCCATGACCCATGTGACCTTGCGCCCTGAATTCGAGAGCCTGATCGACCCCTACGCACCGGTGTCCCAGGTCGCGACCGGCTTCGACTTCACGGAAGG
Source organism: Bradyrhizobium sp. SZCCHNR1053 (assembly GCF_032381235.1). Classification (NCBI taxonomy): domain Bacteria; kingdom Pseudomonadati; phylum Pseudomonadota; class Alphaproteobacteria; order Hyphomicrobiales; family Nitrobacteraceae; genus Bradyrhizobium; species Bradyrhizobium sp. SZCCHNR1053. The sequence continues at coordinate 269,394 of NZ_JAUHJM010000006.1, read as the reverse complement.
GCCGATCTGGCACCCGATCGAGCATTTCCTGCTGTTCTCCGACATGCCGGCCGACGTCCGCCGCCGCTGGGACGCGAAGCGCGGCGTGGTCGAGATGCGTCGGCCGTCGAACAAGTGCAACGGCATGACCTATGATGCCGACCTCAATTTGATCGTCTGCGAGCACGCGACGTCGTCGCTGGTGCGCGAGCGGCCCGATGGCCGCCGCGAGATCCTGGCCTCGCATGTCGACAACCAGGAGCTCAACAGTCCGAACGACGTGTGCGTCCATTCCAGCGGCGCAATCTACTTCTCCGATCCCTGGTATGGCCGCATGCCGGTCTACGGCGTCGAGCGGCCGCGCCAGCTCGGCTTCCAGGGCGTCTACCGGGTGCCGCCGGGCGGCGGTCCGCCGCGGCTGCTGGTCGATCGTTATCTGTTCGACCAGCCGAACGGGCTGTGCTTCTCGCCGGACGAGGCGCTGCTCTATGTCAACGACACCGTGCAGGCGTTGATCCGCGTGTTCGACGTCGGTAGCGACGGGCCGCTCTCGAACGGGCGCGTGTTTGCCAGCGGCATCCGCTCCGAGCTGGAGCCCGGCGTGCCCGACGGCATGAAATGCGATCAGCGCGGCAATGTCTGGGTGACCGCGCCGGGCGGCGTCTGGGTCTATGCGCGCACCGGCGAGTTGCTCGGCAAGGTGCGCGTCCCGGAACTGGTCGCCAATCTCGCCTGGGGCGGCGCCGATTTTCGCACGCTCTATCTCACCGCGACGCATTCGGTCTATGCGATCGCGACCAAGGTCGGCCCGCGCCACGAGCCCTATATGAGGGCCCAGACGCGGGGGGCTGCGGCGGGCTCGTCCCCATCCAGCGCGACGTCCACAGGCGCGCCACCGGCGCCGCTGCTGGCGTCGGGCGACATGCAGCTCGATCCGCGCCGCTGCGCGATGATCATCCAGGATCTGCAGAACGACGTCATCATGGACGGCGGCGCGTTTGCCGATTCGGGGGCTCCCGGTCATGCCAGGCAGCAGCGCGTCGTCGACAACGTCCGCCGGCTTGCCGAGGTCGCCCGCGCGCGCGGCGTCGTCATCGTCCACGTCTGGTTCGTCGTCGAGCCCGGTGCCCCCGGCGTGACGTTGAACGCGCCGCTGTTCGAGGGGCTGGTCGACAGCAAGGCGATGGTGCGCGGCAGCTGGGGGGCTGCGCCGGTCGCTGGGCTGGAGCCGCGGAGCGGGGACTTCGTCGTCGAGAAGATGCGGATGAGCGCCTGGGAGGGCACGCGGCTCGAGACCATTCTCAAGGCCACCGGGCGTGACGTGATCATCAATACGGGGGCCTGGACCAACATGTCGGTCGAGCACACCGCGCGCACGGGAGCCGACAAAGGCTACTTCATGGTGGTGCCGGAGGATTGCTGCTCGACGATGAACGCGGACTGGCACAATGCGTCGATCAACTTCGCCATGCAGAACGTTGCTGTCGTAACCAGGGCCGACGCAGTGATCAGGGCGCTGGGGTGAGACATGCCCAAGCTGCTGCATCTCGTCGCCTCGCCGCGGGCAGATTCGGAATCCAGCGCCGGCGCGCACGCCTTCCTCGACCGCTTCAGGCAGGCGCGGCCGGGCTGGGACGTCGACGAGATGAATCTGTGGCGCGAAAAGCTGCCGGAGTTCGAGGGCGAGATTTTGCAGGCGAAGTATGCCCGCATGGGCGGACGCGCCTTCACCGATGGCCAGCGGGAGGCGTTCGCGGTGGCCGAGCGCATGGCGGTGCGGCTCGATCTGGCCGAGCGCGTCGTGATCTCGACGCCGATGTGGAATTTCGGCATTCCCTACAAGCTCAAGCACTGGCTGGATATCATCAATCAGCCGGGCCTCACCTTTCGCTTCGATCCGTCGCGCGGCTACCTGCCACTTCTGAAGGATCGTCCAACGCTGGTGATCCTCGCCAGCGGCGGCGACTTCACCAGCGGCGTCAGCCGGGGGCGCACCGATCTCGCGACGCCCTATTTGCGCGAGGCGCTGCGCTTCATGGGGCTTCGCGATCTGCACTTCGTGGCGATCGGGCCGACCAGCGGGCCGGCCGCGCACACCGGCGTGGCGCGTGAGCGGGCGCACAGGCGGCTCGTGGAGATGGCTGCACGGTTTTGATATGACATGAAGAGGCGGGCCCGCTGCGCGTCGCGTCCGAGCTGCCGGTGGTTTCGTCCCTCGACTGGCGTCCTGTGATCGTGCTCTCGACTGATCCAGCCGCAGAAAGAATTCAACCGATAAGGTCGACTGCGGCTCCCGCCGCGTCGATCAGGTGGACACGGTCGACCTCGGTGCGCGGCAGCAGCGTACGGATCTCAGGCTCCGACATCAGACTAAACGCGGTCGAAAGCGCGTCGGCCGCCGTGGCATTGCCGGCGACCGTGGTCACGCTGCGATAGCGCTGCGCGCAGCCGCCGCTGTGCGGATCGAACAGATGATTGAAGCGGCCGTGCGGATCGAAGCGGAGGCCATAGGCGCCTGACGTCGATACGGCCCGATCGATGATCGGTAGCATCGCGGCGATCCGATCGGGAACGTCGGGGTCGGCGATTGCGATCTCCCAGGGCCGGGCGTCCGGCCGCGCGCCGATGGCGCGGGCTTCGCCCATGTCGACCAGGCTCTGCTGCACGCCTTCGCTGCGCAGCAGGTCGACGATCCGATCCGTGACATAGCCCTGCGCGATGCCATTCAGGGTGAGCGCCGTGCCGCGCGGCATGACGATGCGATCGCGGCTGACGCTGAGCCGCTGATGGCCGACCCGCGTCAGCGCCTCTTGTACGGCCGCCTGCGGTGGGCCGTCGGGATTCGCATCGGGGCGCGAAAAATGATCGGCATAGAGCGTCCACAGCGGCTGCACGGTCGGGTCGAAGCGGCCGTCGGTCAACGCGGCGTAGCGCTGCGAGAGCGTGAGGATGTCGACCAGCTCCGGCGCCGGTGCGACCAACACGCCGGTGCGGTTCAATGTGACCAGCGCCGAGTCCTCAAGATAAAGGCTGAACAGGCGCTCGAGTCGCCGTGCTTCGCTGATCGAGACCGTGATCACCCGCTCGGCCTCGCGCCGGTCATGGTGATGAAGCTTGATCGTGGCAACGGCGCCGAGCAACGTGCCGCGCCATTCGACGAGGCCAGCGGTGCTGCCGGCCGCCTGCCTGCCGCAGGGTGCGATCGCAAGGCCCGCCAGTGCGGCGCTGATGCGGATGAAGCGCCGACGCGAGAGCTGATTTGTCATCGTCGCACCTCAGTCGTGCCCTTGTGGTCCGGCTCGTTCGTGCCGGCGTTGTCGTCGGGGGAGCTCAGCACATAGTCGCGCGGCACCTCGGTGAAGCCGACGATGCGACCGCCGTGCTCGGCCGCGAAGCGCTCGGCGGCGCTCCGATCCGAGAACGGCACCGCCTCGTCGCTGCCCATGCCGCTTCTGAGTCGGCTGCCGATCACGAACACCGCCTTGCGGGCTTCGACCCAATTGTCGGCACCCGGATTGTCCCAGCTCGCGGCCTTGCCCATGTCGGAGACGTAGATCGCCTGGATGTCCTTGGGCTCGTCGGGCAGCATCGTGAAGGCGATGGCGTCGCGGGCCGAGGAGAACCACACCGGCTCGATCAGGCTGGCGGCGAAGATCTGTCCCTTGGGACCGGAATGCTCGAGCAGGTTCATGCCGCAATAGTGCCCGATCGCCTCCGCCGTCAGCTTGATCGGCGGCGGCGGCGCGGCGGCCTGCTTGTCGTTGCAGGCACCGAGAGCAAAGGCGGCGATGAGCGCGCAGGCGAAAGCGAGGCGTTTCATAGCTCCCTCCGTGAGAAGGCCAGCGCGGCGCCGGCGAGCGGTACCAACGTCCACAGCACCAGCGCCGCGAGCAGCGCCTGCACCGACAGCGTGCTGCTGCCGGCGAGCCCGGCCATGCCGGAGAACAGGCTGACATTGGCGAAGCCGGTCAGGTTGAAAAGCCGGTAGGCATCGGTCGGATTGAGCAGCAGCAGCGCGCTGAGCACGCCGCCGGAGACGTTGCGGCCCTGGTCGATCACCAGAAGGCCGAGCAACGCCATGTCGTAGATCAGGACGAGCACGAGCCACAGGCCGATGCTGACACCCGCTGCGGTGCCGCGGTCGCGCACGACGGCGCTGACGAGATAGCCGATTGCGACGAACACCGCGCCAAGCAGAACGGAGGAGCCGATCATCGCCGCGAAGGCCGCGAGCCCGTCGCTGTCGAAGTGGCTGCCGGCGATCAGCAGCGCCACCGCGGCGGCGCCATAGCCGAGGCAGGTCGCGAAGGCGAGCACCGCGAGATGACCGAGGAACTTGCCGAGCAGCACCTGCCAGCGCGCTACGGGATAGCTGAGCAGCAGCAGCATGGTGCCGCGCTCCATGTCGCCGACGATGGCATCGTGCGAGATCAGAAGCGCGATCAGCGGGATCAGGAAGATGGTCAGGCTCGACAGGCTGACGATGACCACATCGAGCGCTCGCGCGCCGACGGTACCGGTCGGTGCGCTGCCGAGGAAGGTCAGCGACAGCGCGAGTCCGGCCAGCAGCAGGGTCGAGGCCAGCACCCAGCGATTGCGGATCGCCTGCTGGATCTCCTTGGCGGCGATGGTGATGACGCTGGTCATTGCGGGTGCTCCGCGTGGCGCAGGAAATGCGCGTAGAGCTCGTCGAGACTGGGTGGAATGAGCTCGAGATCCTGGACGGCGGTGGCGTCGGCCGTCGCCAGACGCAGCAGCTCGATCTTCTCGTCCGGCGCTGCGTCGATCTCGACGATGTGGCCGTTCACCCGGCGATAGGACGCGGCCGGCGGGAGCCAGGCCGGCGGGCCCGACGGCGGCAGGGAGGCGACCTTGACTCGAATCCGGGTCGGCAATCGCGCGAGGCGGCGCAGCTCGTCGAGTGTGCCGTCGGCGACCTTCAGGCCGCGGTTCATAATGATGACGCGGCCGGCGCGTTCCTCCAACTCGGTCAGCGCATGCGACGACAGCAGCACCGTCGTGCCCTCGGCGGCGAGCCGCTCGATCACCTCGTAGAAGGTCTGGCGGAGCTCCGGATCGAGACCGCTGGTCGGTTCGTCGAGCAGCAGCACGCGCGGGCGGCCGATCAGCGCCTGTGCCAGCCCAAGGCGCTGGCGCATGCCCTTGGAGTAGGTGTTGACGCGGCGCTTTGCGGCATCGCCTAGTCCGACGACGTCGAGCAGCTCGAGGGCCTGTCCGACCGGCTCGCGCTTGAGCCGTGCGTAGAAGGTCTGGGTCTCGCGGCCGGTAAGGGCGGCATCGAAGGCGACGTTCTCCGGCAGGTAGCCGAGGCGGCGCCGCGAGGAGAACTCGCCGGCGGCTGGATTTTCACCGAGTACGGCGATGGTGCCGCGGGTGGGGCGGATCAGCCCGAGCATGATCTTCATCAGCGTCGTCTTGCCGGCGCCGTTGTGGCCGATCAGCGCCACCATCTCGCCGGCGGCGAGATCGAACGAGACGCCCCTCACGGCTTCGACCTTGCCGTAGTGCTTGATCACGTCGGCGACATGGATCGTCGCGGTCATCGAGGCCCGCTTTCTGCAGCGGCGCGGCGCGCCGGCGGCGATATCAGGGGATGGCTGTCGACGACTCCGCCGGGCAGGATCGCGGGAAACTGCGCCTGCGCCCAGCGGATCACCTGCACGGCTGGGCTGTTGATCAGGACCTTGGCGGCCGGCGCGGTCCACAATACGCGGTCGATCAGATCATTCGGCCGATAGGCGGTGTCGGCGATGCCGTCGCCGTTGAGGTCGAAGCCCGGGTTGTCGCTCCAATAATTGCCGCGGCCGTTTTTCGACCAGTCGAGATGGCGGGTGCCGACATACTTGATCTGGCTGGCATTGTTGACGAAGGCATTGCCCCTGATGTCGTTGCCCTCGGAGCCGGCGGTGAAGTGAACGCCGATCTCGCACCCTTCGAACCAGTTGTCGGTGATATGGTTGTTGTTGGTGTTGTAGATGAACACGCATTTCTCGGGACCGGGACGGGCGCCGGCGGTCGGCGTGGCCGTGCTCGCATCGGCCTGCGGCACGCCTTCGTCGGTGCCCCGGTTCTCCGCGGTGGCCCAGCGGTCTGCCGGCTGGAGCCCGCCGATCACGCTGTTGCCGGAGATCTGCGAGCCATTGGCCGCGTTGAACAGCAAGCCGCGGTCGCGGTCGTGATCCGAGACGTTATCCCTCACGACGAGCGCCTTGGAGAACATCATCGCATAGCCGATGATGTTGCGGGTCGAGACGTTGCCGGAGATTTCGCTGTCGTTGGTGTACATGAAGTGCACCGCGAAGCGCAGGTCGCTGAAGCGATTGCGGCTGAAGACGTTGTTGCGGCTGGTGATGGCGAACACGCCATCGCGGCCGTACCGGAATTGGTTGTCGATCACCTTGGCGCCCGGCGCGTTCCAGACGGAGACGCCGTTGCCGGTCACGCCGCCACGCGTCGCGCGCAGGCCGATGATGCTGTTGTGACGGACCATGGCGTTGGCCGATCCGTGCAGATAGACGCCGAACAGATTGCCTTCGATGCGGTTGTTCTCGATCAGTGCGTCGTGCGCGGCCTGCTCGACGAAGATGCCGGAATCCATCTGCTCCAGCGCACGGCCGGATCCGTCGATGGCGAGGCCGCGAATGACGGTGCCCGGCGCCGCCACGGTGATGACGCTGCCCTCGCCGCCACCGCTGATCACGGCGCCTGGAGCCCCAGCCAGCGTCAAGCGGTGGCTGATCCGTAGCGGTCCGCGATAGGTGCCGGTGGCGAGCGCGATCTCGTCGCCGTCGGCGGCGCGGTCGAGCAGGGCCTGCAGGTCGGTGGTTTCAGCTCCGACCTGCAGAGTCGCCGCCTGGGCGCGGAAGGGCAGGCCGGCGACGACGAGCGTCGCCAGCCCCAGAGTCTTGATATGGCGCATGCGCCGCATCGCTCACGCGTTCCGCGGCGAGACCAGCATGCGTCCGCGCATTTCCATGTGCATGGCGTGGCAGAACCATGTGCAGAAATACCAGTACACGCCGGGCTTGTCCGCGATGAACGTCACGGACGAGGTCTGCTGCGGATCGATCTCCATGTTGACGCCGTAGTTGACGATGCAGAAGCCGTGCACCAGGTCCTCGACGTCGTCGATGTTGGTGACATAGACGGTCACCTCGTCGCCCTGCTTGACCTCGAACTTCTCGAGCGCGTAGGCGGGCGCGCTGGACCACATGTAGACGCGCACCTTGTTGCCGTCGCGGATCACCTTGGCGTCGCTCTCCAGTGTGACGCCGTCGGCCGCGGCCTGCTTGCGGGCGTCGGCGAAGAACGGGTCGTCGCGCTTCCAGATCGAGGTCACGCGCCCCTCGAGCTTGGAGCGATGCACGATCACGGCGTCGTGCGGCTCGGCGAAGCTCGGGCCGTCATGCACCAGCTCCATCTTGTCGCCGGAGATGTCGATCAGCTGGTCGTTCTCCGGCTTGAGCGGGCCGACATTCAGGAAACGGTCCTTGGAGAACTTGTTCAGCGACAGCAGCCATTTGCCGTCGGCTTCCCTGGTCTCGCCCATCGAGGCGTGGTTGTGGCCCGGCTGATAGTGGACGTCGAGCTTCTGGATGATCGGGTTGACCTTCTCGCCCTTGAAGGCGCGCTTGGCGAGATCGAGGCTCCATTTACAGACCTGGCTGTCGAGGAACAGCGTGGTGTAGGCATTGCCCCGGCCGTCGAAGGCGGTGTGCAGCGGCCCGAGGCCGAGCTCCGGCTCGGCCACGACGACATCGCGCGGCTTGATCTTGTCGTCGAACAGGTTGTCGATCAGGCGGACGTCGATCACCGTGACCGTCGGCGCCAGCTTGCCGTTGGCGATGACATGGATGCCGTCGGGGGCCGTGTTGAGGCCGTGCGGGCTGTTCGAGACCGGAACATAGCGGGTGTAGGGTGATCCCTTGCGGCCATCGATGACGGGAACGCCGTTCATCTCCTTGAAGTCTCCCTTCTTGACGGCCTCCTCGATGCGCTTGATGTTGAAGATCGTCACCCAGTCCTGCTCGCTCGCGGTCATCTCGGCGAGCGTCACGCCCTTCTCGGAATTGTAGCAGGTCGCGAAGGCATATTTGCCCTGGTAGTCGCAATCGGTGTTGTCGAGATTGCCGTCGACGATCACCTGCCAGGCGACCGTCATGGTGTCGCCATCGACGGCCGAGAACATCGACCAGTATTTCGACTTGTCGTCGAGCACCTTGCCGTCGTTCGGCAGCGGCACCTCATATTCGCCGTTGCAGAACAGGTAGCCGGTGCGCGGGAACTTCTGCGGCCGCATGCCGTGGATGGTGTACTGGTTGGGCAGCTCGATGATCTTGTCGCACTTCATGACGTCGGTGCGAATGCGGGCTAGGCGGGTATTGGCCTTGTCGTTGATGAAGACGTAGCGTCCGTCATAGGTGCCGTTGGTGAACGACATGTGTGGATGGTGGCAGTCGCCGTTCATCCAGATGCCGAGCCGATCCTTGAGCCGCTCGCGCGTCTCGGGCAGCAGCCCCTCGGTCATGATCTTGCGGCTCTCGTTGGTCTGGCCCCAGCCGGTGGCGCTGCACCGGTTGAAGACGGGGATACGCATCAGCTCGCGCATCGACGGCATGCCGACGATGCGAAGCTCGCCGGTCTGACCGCTGGAGAAGAAGACGTAGTATTCGTCGAGCTGACCCGGCGCGACCTCGGCCTTGCCCCCGCTCTGTCCAGCTCGCGCCTGCGCCGCGGCCGGTGTCGTCTCGATGCTCTTGCCGAGGCCGATGCTGCCGGCCACGCCGGCCGCGCCCAGTGCGGCGGTGCCGACGATCTGCCGGCGGCTGAGTTTCGTCTGGTCGTCGTCGTGCGCCATCGTCGTCTCCTTATGATGGATGGGTGAGATCGTTGGATTGGGCCGGCGCCGTCGTCGGCCGGCCGGCGTGGGTGATCACGGTCTTCGGACCGGATTTGGCGGCGCGCATCGACGGCGATGACATCGCCTCGAACTTCTCGCGCTTGAGCCGGACTTGGATCATGTGCGGACAGCGCTGGTCGTCGTAGTAGAGCTCCTGGCAATGCATGCAGTAGATGCACTCATTGACGTTGATGTGTCCCTCGGGATGGATCGACTGCACCGGGCATTCCTTGGCGCAGCGCTGGCAGGGCGAGCCGCACTCCTTCCAGCGGCGCAGCCATTCGAAGGTGCGGATGCGACCGGGAATCGCGAGCGCGGCGCCCAGCGGGCAGAGATAGCGGCAGAAGAAGCGTTCGATGAACAGGCCGATGCCGAGCAGCGCCGCGGCATACAGCACGAACGGCCAGCTGCGCGAGAATTTCAGGATGATCGCGGTCTTGAACGGCTCGACCTCCGCGACCTGCTCGGCGAGCGCGACCGAATACAGCGACAGCCCAAACAGGCCGAGGAAGATGATGTATTTGATCGGCCACAGCCGCTCGTGCAGCCCCCAGGGCACCGTGATCTGCGGCACCTTGAGCCATTTTGCCACTGTGTTGGTCAGCTCCTGCAGCGCGCCGAACGGACAGAGCCAGCCGCAGAACGGCCCGCGGCCCCAGAACAGCAGTCCAGCCGCCGTTGCCGCCCACAGGATGAAGATCAAGGGCGCTGCGAGGAAGAACTCCCAATGGAAGCCGGTCAGCAGCGCGTTGATGAAGGTGACGACGTTGACGACAGAGAGCTGGGCGTTGGCGTACCAGCCGAGCCAGACCAGCACGAACAGGAGATAGGCGCGGCGGACCCAGGTGTAGAGCCGGGGACGGCGCACCAGAACGTTCTGGAAGAAGAAGATCCCGGTGAGCACGGCCAGCGCGAGCGCGGTGATGCCGATGGAGACCGTCTGCGAGCGCCAGATGCGCATCCATAACGGCTCCTCGGTGTCGTCGGCGACCGGTTGCGCCGTGGCCGGGGCGGGACGTGCGGTCGTCGCCTTTGCTGCCGGCACAGCGGGGCGCGCCTGCTGCTTCAAGTAGGCGTCGGGCACCGTGTAGTCGACATCGAATGTCAGGAACGCCTTGTCGTGGCTGCCGGTGCTTCGTTGCACCAGGAGCTGGAGCTGCCATGGCTCGGTCGGGTCGAGCGTGAATTCGGGCGGCGTGACGAACAGTCCGATCTCGCGCAGGGCAGGGGCGCCGGCGGCGGCCAGCGCACCGAGTCGCATGTGGTTCTTGTCGCGGAACCGTGTGCTCCCGCCCTCCTGCAGCACCTCGATGCGGTCGAAGATGCCGCCCCTGACATAGGCGGAGCCCTTGAACGAGTAGACACCGTCGCCGGCGACGACGATCGCCTGCTGTCCGGGCTGCAATCGCTGCTTGAGTCGCTGATAGCCCTCGTCGCCGAGCAGGCTGCGGCCGATGGTGGGCACGCTGGCCATGGCCACATAGAGATCGATGAAGGTGTCGCCGGCATCGCCGGGCTCGGGATTTTGCGCGGCCGCCGCATTGCCCGACTTGGCGAATGCGTCGTTGACGTCGCCGATGCTGAGATGCAGGCGCCGCACCGAGCCGTCGCCGAGCAGGCTGCCCCAGTCACGGATCTCGCTCTTGTCGGGATCGACCGTCCTGGTCACGCCCGGCTGTGCTGCGGCGGCGCTCGCCGCAGCGCCGGCACCAATGCGGCCGCTGCGGATCAGGCGCGTGGCGGCGCGCACGATGCTGTCGTGCATCACCAGCACGGTGACCGTGGCACCCGAGACGATGTCGGCCTGCGGCGCATGTTCTGCGCCGTGCGCGATCGGCGTCATGTCCTTGCCGAGCAGGCCATTGAGTGCGGCAACGATGCGTGGCTCGGGAATGCCGATCAGCACGATCGGCTCCTTGTGATCGACCAGCTTCAGCCCGGTGATGACGCCCTTGGGATCGATGCCGACGAGGATGTGGATCGGCTTGCCCGAATAGCCGACGGAATTGGCGAAATCGGAGTTGAGATAGACGTAACCCTTGAGCTGATCGCCGCGATACACCGGCATGATCGGCGGCTCGCCTTGCGGCACGCCGAAACGATCCGCATCGGGGAAGAGCTCGCCCGGCGTGATCTTCGAGAGGTAGGTTGCGAGATCGCCGGCAGCATGTGCTGCGCGCGGGGCCGCGATCGTGCAGAGCCCGATGAGGATTGCTACCAAGATAGCAGGCATGCGCCACCGTTTGGTGGCGACATCACTCGCAACCATGATCACCTCAAGCGGAACGGCCGGCCCCGAAGGGGCCGTATTCCAGTCAGGACTGTTTCGGGGAAGGAAGGGATCGTCGCCATTGACAATCCCGGAGCAAATAGAGTCGGGCTAAATTGACTCCTTATCGTGCCGGTTGTCTAGTGGGTCGCAATCCGACGGACGTTGCGCTGGATCAAACAGGCCAGGACAATCAGGCAGACTATCATATGTTGTTGTCACGCACGCTTTCGCTCAAGTCGGAACCGGCCGGGAACCTGCATTCGATTGACGAGCTGTTCGCGCTCGCCAATGCGATGGAGCAGGAGGCGGCCGATCGCTACGACGAGCTGTCCGGAGAGATGCAGCGTCAAGGCCGGCTCGATCTGGCCGACGTCTTCGCGAGGTTGGCCGCGGCCGAGCGCGAGCATGTCGACAGTGTCGCGCAATGGTCGCAAGCGCGAACGGGGCGTGCCCCCGATGCGTCGCTGGTGCGCTGGCAGCCGCCGGAGACCTTTGAGCCCGGCGCGGCGCGCGAAATCCAGGACTCGCGGCTGATGACGCCGTACCGCGCGCTGTCGATGGCGGTGCGCAACGAGGAGCGGGCCTTCGCGTTCTGGTCCTATGTCGCGGCATTTGCCGATGATCCCGAGGTCAAGAAGGCGTCCGAGGCCATGGCGCGAGAGGAACTCGGTCACGTCGCGACGCTGCGCAAGGAGCGGCGCCGTGCCTATCATCTTGAGGCCGACGCCCGGCGCGCGGCGACGGTGGCGTCGGACACGGGCACGATCGACGCCGGCCGGCTGGAACGTCGCCTCGCGGAACTGCTCGGCGCGATGGCGTCGCGTGCCACGGGCCGACCGGCAGATCGCGTGCGCGAGCTTGCGCGGGAAGCGGCGGCAATGGCATCGGAGGTTGCGGACCTGCTGCGCCTGCCAGCTGCGCTCGCGCAAGCCGATGCAGCCGTGCTGGCGGAGGCGCTCGCGGACGCGTATCTGGAGCATGCGGAGCGAGCGACCGAACCGGACCGGCTCGATCTGATGCAGCGGCTGGCGTCGCAGGCGATCGCACGACTGGCTTGGCTGCGGTCGCTCGGTTGAGTCCGACTTAAGAGCTGCTTGGCGAAAGACGAGGGTCGCCCAGCCAGGCTGGGCGACCCGATCATGATGAGGCTCAGTTGCGGGTCGGCGCCGGCACGGCGGTGCGGTTCGCCGGCACCGTGACGGGCTGGAAGGAGAACACGTCGCGGCTGCGCGGATCGACGGTCACCTTGACCCAGCGCACGTCGTTGTTGCCGTTGCCCTGATTGTCGCCGAACGTTTCGACACGAACGAAGTTCTCCAGCCGCTGGCCGGCACTGTTGAGGAAGGGCTGGTCGATCCGGAAGTAATGGGAATCGCCGTGGACGTAGGCGACCGGCTTGCGGAACGCCTCGACTTCGGTGCGCAACGCGGTCAGAAAGCTGATGAAGCCGTCCGGCTGCCCGTCCGTCTCGGCGAGCGTCTTGGGATCGCGCAGCGGCGCGCGCGTGGGATCGGCCTGGTCCCAGCCCGGGTTGCCCTGGGTGATGAACATCACCGCAGCGGAATGGCGCTTCCTGGCCTCTGCGAAGGTCTGCTGCATCCAGAGAATCACGGCTACATTGCGCGCGTTGTATTCGTCCGGATCTGGATTGGTGTCGCAGAGATTGTTGCAGGAGCCCTGGATGTTCAGCGTCGCATAGGTCACGCGGCCAACGGTCCAGCGGCGATTCTCGACGCAGCCGACCTTGGTGCCGTTGGCGCTGAGACACAGCGGATCGGTCTGCACCTCCTGGCGCAGCTTGCGCTGGCCGAGCGAGAACGGCGTCGAGAAGAACACCTTGCGCTCGTAGTCGAGCCGGTCGCGCGAGTTGAAGCCGCCATTCGAGGGGCGATCGCAATCGACCCAGTCGTTGTCGCCGGGCGTGAACATGGCCGGCGCCTCGAGGCTGTTGAAGAAGGCGAGCGCCTGGGCATAGAGGCCGGCGTCGCAGGCGGAATTGGAGCCCTGCTTCAGGTCGCCGTCATGCGCGGTGAATTTCAGCCGGTGGGCGTTCATGTCCGCGATCAGGTTCGGGACGCCGACGGTGGCCTGCAGCGTGGAATAGGGTAGGTCGCCCCACAGACCGATGGCGTAGCTGTCGTCATCGTCGTCGAAGCCGTGATCGTGCGCGAGGCTTGGCGCGGCGGCGGCGAACGCGAGCAACAACATCGTGACAGACAATGTGAGCAGTTCGTGAAAGGCAGATTTGAATGATGATCGAAGTGACATTCTACAAGATCCCCCAAGACCTCGGTTGCATCGCGCCGCTTCGTTAAGCGGCGGCGGGACGATGCGGAGGGTCGATAACGGGGGCGTGACGATCGGCTGACAATCCGCTGACGGCGTCACGATGTTGCAATTCGGTGCACCATCAATGTCGTCCGCCGCGGACAATGCACAGAAGGGCCCGCCGCAACGTGTGCGGCGGGCTGTTCTTGACAACGGCAGACTCCCGTCGATCAGCGGTCGTCGCCGTGTCCGTGCTCACCGTGGTCGTGATGATGCCAGCCGCCGTCGTGATCGTGATCGCCATCGTTATCGCTGAAGGCGAACAGGTTCATCAGGTCGCCGATCGCCGGACGGTTCTTCGGCACGTAGCGGTTGTCGTCCCGATCATGAATCGGGTTGGGCAGCCGGTCGCGGCTGACGGCGGAGATCGTGGGCAGCCGCCAGTTGCGCTCGATGAATTTCAGCAGCGAGACGTGATCGTAATAGGTGTGGTCGACATGACCCTTCTTGGCCAGCGGCGAGACCAGGATGAAGGGAATGCGGGTGCCGTCGCCGAGGAAGTCCACCGGCTGGACATAGCCGGAGTCATAGTAGCCGCCGCCCTCGTCCGTCGTGATGAAGATCGCGGTCTTGGCCCAGAGCTGCGGGTTGGCCTTGACGCGATTGATCAGGGCCTCGAGAAACTTCTCATAGAGGTCCGTGGTCGAATCGGCGGGATGCCCGGCGAGCGCCTCGAACGGACGCACGAACGACACGGCCGGCAACGTGTTGCTCTGCACGTCCTTCACGAAGGCGCCGTAGTTCTGCAGCTTGGCTTCCTCCGTCGGAGTCTTCATGATCTTGTTGAAGCCGGTGAGCGGGTCGCAGATGCCGCAATAGGAGTGGAACAGCAGCGGCACGCCGTCGACGCTCTTGGCGAAGGTGGTGGCGTCGTCGCCGCGATCGGCGCTGTAGTACTTCCAGGACACGCCCTTTGCCGTCATCACGTCAGCGATGGTCGGCGCACTCTGCGGCGGCAGCACGAACTTGTCCGAGCCGAGCGCATTCGGCTTCGCGCTGGTCTGGTTCCAGAACATGCTGTAATTGTTGACGAGATAATAATGGTTCGACGCGCAATTGTTGCTGGTGACGCCGTTCTTGAACAGCTGCTCGTTGATGGCGGCGACGCCGGGCGCTGACGGATCGGAGCAGTTGACGTAGGAGCCGCCGCTGTAGCCGTCCTGCTTGTAGTAGTTGTTGGTGCCGGCAACCGGATCCGGATTTTCGATCTGGTTGGCATAGGGCACGGCCGGGGCGCCGTTCATCGTCTCGGGGTTGGTGAAAAACGCGGCGTGGCCGGTCACGAGGGCCTGGAAGTTGGCGCCGGTGCCGCCCATGATGGCCTGATGATAATTGTCGCTGATCGCATATTCGTCGGCGAGCTGCTTGAAGAACGGCGCGTCACCGGGCTGGGCCTTGCCGGAGGCATCGGTGAACGGGTTCATGTTGTAGAAGCCCATCGAGATGGCGCCTTCCATCGGGTTGAACCCGCCGGCCGGATAGGGCTGTCCGTTCGAGCCGGTGCCGATGGTCTGCTCGACCCACACGAACTTGTCGTGCTTGCCGCCGTCGATGTCCTGCCACATCTGGAAGAAGCGGTGCACCGGATCGCCGGTATAGGCGGCGTAGGAGACGTATTTCGAAATCTGATACGGGCCATTGGGAAGATTGGCCGGGAAGCGGGTGTCGAGGACGTTCTGCGGCAGGCCGATTCCATATGTGGTGTAGGGCTGCGGCAGCGTTGCGTAGGCGCCAGTGGACGCGGTCTCGGCACTGTAGCGAGCCTCGTCGCGACCGATCCGCTGTTCCGCCTTCTTGAAATGCCGCCCCGGCGTGCCGTCCTCGTTGACGATGCCCTTGCTGAGCAGATTGTCGATGGCCTGACCAGCCTTCGGCTTGTAGGTGCCGAACAGATTGTCGAAGGTGTGGTTCTCACCGACGATGATGATGACGTGCTCGATCGGGGTGCTGGTCGCCGCGCCGGCGAAGGCTGGTGCGACGCTGGTCGCGGTGAAGACGGCGGTGGTCGCAAGGGCGAGTGCCTTGGACCGCGTGACTGTTCTGGTCATGACATCTCCGGACGGAGTGGGGTGGTGGCGCGCGCTTACGAATGGCTGCTCGCCTGCGGCAATTTATCGCGGCAACAAATTGCAACGTGGTGTCGGTCTTGCTTCGGTTTTGTGAAATGCGCGCGAGACGCGCGTTTGCGTAGATGCAGGAGACGCACGGCTCAGCATCGTGCAGGCCCGGCATCACATGCCGGCGGGCCTTCGCTCATCGCCGCAGGAAGCCGGCTCGCTCTGAACTCTGAAGAAGATCGCCGATCGGCGATGCCGGTCAGAGCTGGCCCGGGACCCAGTCCAGCGCGAGGGCCTGGCCTTGGGCGATCTGGCTGGCCGACATCTTCGAGGCCACGGCGTTGCGAAGCCGCAGGAAGTAGCTGCGCTGGGTCGACTTGGCATGTCCGGCAGCAAGGTTCAGCCATTTGTAGGCGAGCACGACGTCCTGTGGAACGCCATGACCCTTGTCGTACATCAGGCCGAGCATCGCTTGGCCGAACGGATTGCCGGCTGCGGCGGCCTGGCAATAGAGATCGCTGGCGACCTCGTAGGCCTGCGGGGTTCCAAAGCCGTTTTCATACATGAAGCCGAGCATCGCCTGAGCGCGTGGATCGCCGCGCAGGGCAGGCGGGGTCAGCACGCGCACGGCGCGGACGAAGTCGCCGCGCGCATAGGCGATGCGTGCGGTGCTGACCGAATCGGCGCGAACGGGCGAGGCCAGTGCTCCCAGCAGCAGGATGACTGCGGTGCAGGCGATGGCGAGGCGCCCCATCGTCGGCCGGATCACTTGGCTGGAGTCAACGGGTAGTGCGGACACGCAAATCATCCGTGATGCTCGCTCCGACTGATCCGCGGAGCTTGGAACGGAGTTCTTCTGCCACCTGATGCGCATCGCTGCCGTCGCGAATGATCTGCGGCCGGATGAAGATGATGAGCTCGGTGCGCGTGCCCTTCTTGCCCTGATGCGAGAACGCGTCGCCAAGAACCGGAATCTCGTCGAAGCCCGGAATGCCGTTGCGATTGCCGGTCTGCTGCTCGCTGATCAGGCCCGCCAGCAGCACGGTCTGGCCGTTGGCGACGGAGATGGCGCTCTTGACCTTGCGCTGCGACACCGTCGGCGTGAGACTCGCGGCGGTCTGGGCCGCGACGTTGCTGATCTCCTGCTCGACCTCGAGCCGCACATTGCCGTTGGCGGCGATCCGCGGCACGACGCGCAGGATGATGCCGGTGTTGCGATAGTCGATGGTGTTGACCACCGTGTTGCTCGACGACAGTACGGTCGCGCTGCCGGTCGATACCGGCACGACGTCGCCGACCTGCAGGGTGGCGGTCTGGTTGTTGATCACGACCAGCGAGGGATTGGAGAGCACCTTGACGCTGGTGACAGTATGGAGTGCGTCGAGGATCATGTTGGGCGAGGCTTCGTGCCCGATCAGGAAGTTGAAGCCGGGCAGAGCGCGGTTGATCAAGGCCGTCGTCGCCGCGGATGTCGTGGCCGTGGCCACCGACGTGGCTTGCGTATTGGTGATCGATCCTTTGTCGGTCCCGAGGCCGAGCACCTTGCTCGAAAGATAAGCTTGCACGCCGTAGGACAGCTCGTTGGTGAGCGTCACTTCGGCAATCGTGGCGTCGATCCCGACCTGCAGCACCGGCTGGTCAAGCTGCTGCAGCGTGCTGGAGATGATGCGGTAGTTCTCGCGGTCGGCGTAGATGAGCAGCGAGTTGTTCACCGTGTCCGGGGTGATCCGGACATTCGGCATGATGGCCTGGCCTCCGCCGGCACCACTGCTGCGCGGCTCCAGCCCGGTCGAGGACGGCGTACTGCTGGAGGACGACGTGCTCGAAGATGACATGCTCGAGAGACCACTGCCTTGGGACCTGCTCGTCGGATTGGCGCTCGAACTCGATGATCCCGCTGCATTGGTGTTGAAGGAGAGCCGATCGGCGACCGACGTGGTCGTGCCGTCGGACCCCGGCGCGGTCTGGCCGTCGGCGCCGTCGGTGGAGGACGAGCCGGCGCCGCCGAACATGTCGGTGAGCACCTTGGCGAGCTGGCGCGCGTCGCCGTAGCGGACCCGGTAGACGTGGACGCTGGTGCGCCCGGAGTCGGCCTGGTCGAGCCGGCGGATCCAGGTCGCCGCGCTCTGCAGCAGCGCCGGCTTGCGCGTCACGACCATGATCGCGTTCAGGCGGTTGACGACCTGCAGCTTGACCAGGCTCTGGCTCAGCCCGTTCTCGCCGGAATCCATGATCTTTTCCAGCTCCGCCATCAACGGCTCGGGGGCCGAATTGCTGACGGGAAAGATGCCGACCGACTGGCCGCGCATCCAGTCGACGTCGAAGCTCATCACTGTTTCGATCGCGGAGCGTCGCTCGGCTCCTGTGCCCTGGATCAGCAGCAGGTTTCGGGTGGTGTCGGCGCGCACGCTGCCGGCCCGGGTCGCGAAGCTGTCCATCAGCTTGAGGATCGTCTGCGCGCCGACATATTGCAGCGGCACGACGGAGACGCCGTAGCCGGGCTCGGCGCGGCCGGCCTCGCCGTCGACGCGTCCGGCGCCGATAGCGTCGCCGAGCGGGGTCAGCTTGTAGCCGCCGCCTTCGCGGACCAGCACGACGCCCGACAGGCGCAGCGCGCTCTCCAGCACGAACAGGATGTCGGATTTCGGCACCGGCCGCGCCGACACCAGGCTGACGCTGCCCTGCACGCGGGGATCGATCGAGTAGCCCGCGCCGAGGATGTCGCCGATCACGACCTTCGCGACCACTGCGATCGGCGTGTTCTCGAAATTGAGGTCATAGCCCTTGCCATCGGCCGCCGGAAGCGGCCTGACCTCGGCGACCTCCTGAACCGTGGTCCCCTGATAGGTCCGCGCGCTCGCCCGCTCGACCTCGGGGCGTCCCTGGATCGATGCGACCGGTGCATTGTCGCGCGGCAGGATATCGAGCGAGCGCACCTTGTCGATGACGTCGACATCGGCCGGCGCGCTGGCCTGGGAATTGAGCGTTGCCATGTTGCAGGACGCGAGCAGCACCGCGATGGTCAGCAACCAGGCATGTCTGACAACCGCAGCGGACTGGCTTCGATTGCCGATACGAAACATGGACTTACCGATCTACTCGTGTTGACCGGCCGAACCAGGATCGCGCCTCGTTCGACCGCGCAGCCTGCATAGCGGTCCAATGTGACACTTATGTATCTTTGCCTGATGCCGCCCGCCTTTGCGCGACATGTGTGTCGGAAATGTCCGCGCCGTCCACATTCGTACAGCCGTCATGTTCGCGATCGATAACGTCGGTCGCCAGTTGCGCCGTGCCGAGACGTAGAGCCGGCACGGGCGCCACCCGGATCACGCCATGAGCGGTACACTGTCGACCCAATTCCATGCCTATCTTCGCGAGCGCCATCCCCTGGCGGCGGGCGAAGGCGGAGCCGCGGGCGAAACGCAGATCGCGCTCTGGGACAGGTTCGGCTTGACCGCCGACGTTTTCGCGGAGGAGGTTGCCGGCTTCACCGGACTGGAGCGCGTCGCGCTGCGCGAGCTGATGGCGGCACTGCCCGCGGTGAGTGAGTTCTCCGATCGCTTCCTGCGCGAAGTGCTCGGCTATCCATACAAAGACTCTGACGGCGCCGCCGTGTTCGCGATGGCCGACCCGACCGATCAGGCCGTGCGCCGGGCCGCCGAGCTGGTGCTCGGCCCGCAGACTCTTTTCAAGGTCGCCTCGCATGACGATATCGCCGTCGTCCTCGACCAACGACTTGGCGATTCCGACGAGGCCGAGATCTCGCCGGCGCAGGAGCTCCGCGACGACGACATCGAAAGCCTGCGCGATCTCGCGAGCGGCGCGCCGGTCGTCCGCGCGGTCAACGACCTGATCGAGAAGGCCGTCGAGATGCGCGCCAGCGACATCCACATCGAGCCGTTCTCGACCGGTCTCGTGGTCAGGCTGCGGGTCGACGGCCTGTTGCGTCCGATCGCGGCGCCTGCGGGCGTGCTGCCGCAGGCGGTGATCTCGCGCATCAAGATCGTCGCCGGTCTCAACATTGCCGAGCGGCGTCTGCCGCAGGACGGGGCCGCGCGCATTCGCGCCGGCCGAGCCGAGATCGACGTCCGTGTTGCGATCATGCCAACCCAGCACGGGGAATCGGCGGTGCTGCGCATCCTGCCGAAGGATCGCTCGCAGCTCGTGGCGAGCCGTCTCGGCCTCTCCACGCGCGATGACACCGCGCTCCGGCGCCTGATCACGCTGCCGCACGGCATGATCGTGATCACGGGGCCGACCGGCAGCGGCAAGACCACGACCCTGGCGACGATCCTGTCGATGCTCAACACGCCGGAGCGCAAGATCCTCACCGTCGAGGATCCGGTGGAATATGAGATCCCCGGCATCAATCAGTCGCAGATCAAGCCGGCGATCGGGCTGACATTCGCGAGCGCGCTGCGCTCCTTCGTGCGTCAGGATCCCGACGTCATCATGGTCGGCGAGGTCCGAGACAGCGAGACGGCACATGTCGCCGTCCATGCCGCGCTGACCGGCCATCTGGTGCTGACGACGCTGCACACGGAAACCGCCGCGGCGGCGGTGCCGCGCCTGCTCGACCTTGGCGTCGAAGGCTTCTTGTTGCGCTCGACCCTGCGCGCGGTGATCGCGCAGCGGCTGGTGCGCCAGCTCTGTGATCACTGCAAGACGCCGCAGCCGCTTGATGAGGAGACGTGCCGCCAGGATCCGCGCCTCGGTCATCTCGGCCTCGTGCCCGGCGACATCACCTGGCATCCGACGGGATGCGAGCGATGCGGTCAGAGCGGCTATCGCGGCCGTGTCGGCGTGTTCGAGCTGCTCGAGCTGACCAGCAGCCTGCGTGAGCTGATCGCTGACAGTGCCGACGGCCTCGCGATCGATCGGCTGGCGATCCGGGAAGGCATGACGACGATGCTCGACGACGGTGTCGCCAAGTGCCGCGCCGGCGTCACCTCGGCCTCCGAGTTGCTTCGTGTCCTCGTGGCGCGGTGAGGTGGATCGTGCCGAGCTACCGCTATCGCGCCCTGACGCAATCCGGTGAAATCGTCGTGGGATCTCTCGACGCGCCGTCGCGCGGCGAGGTCGAGCGGCGCATCTCCTATCTGCAGCTGCTGCCGATCGAAACCGTCGAGGAGACGAAGGAGCGGACGGGCGGTGCGTCCGGACTTTCCTTCGGCGCTCCGTCCGCGGCTGAGGTGACCACGTTCACGCGCGATCTGGCCCTGCTGCTCAAGGCCGGCGCGCGACTCGACGACGCGCTCGATCTGTTGTCCGGCGATTCCGACATCGGTCGCCTGCGTCCCGTGGTGGCGCGGCTGCGCGCGGCGATCATGGCCGGTGAAAGCTTCGCCGACGCGGCGGCTGCCCAGCCGCAGCTGTTCTCGCCGATGTATGTCGCGCTGATGCGCGTCGGGGAGGCGTCGGGAACGCTCGATCATGTGCTGACCGCGCTGGCCGGCGAACGCGAGCGTTCGGAGGCGACGCGCCGCAAATTGACCGACGCGATGCAGTATCCCGCCTTCGTGTTCCTCGCGGCGATCGGCGTAATGCTGTTCTTTCTCGTGGCCGTGCTGCCGAACTTCTCCGCCGTGCTGCGCGACTTCGGTGGCCGTGCCGATACCGCGCTCGGCTTCTTCATGACGATGTCGGATCTGCTGCGCGCCAATGCAGCTGCGATCACGCTCGGCTGTGCGGCGCTGCTTGCGGCAGGCTGGTGGCTGTTGCGTCAGCCCGCGGTTCGCGCCGGCCTGACCAGTGTGCTGGCGGTGACGCCCGGCATCGGCAGCCTCCTGCTGTTCTATCGAACCAGCCTGTTCTGCCGCAATCTCGGCCTGCTGCTCGGCTGCGGCGTCAATCTGAGCGCGGCACTGCGCATCCTCGTTGACGTGATGGCGGTGACGTCGTCGCGCGCGCCATGGTCGGCGGCGGCGGATCGCGTCCGTCACGGTGGCAAGCTGTCCCAGGCGCTGTCGGCCGACAACACGCTGCCGCCGATGGCGCTGCGCATGCTGCGGCTCGGCGAGGAGACCGGCCAACTGCCGACGCTGTCGACCCGGATCGCAGAGTTCTACGAAGCCAAGCTGCAACGGGGACTCGACCGTGTCGTCGGCATCGTCGGTCCCGCCGCCATTCTGCTCATCAGCGTGGTCGTCGGTGGCCTGATCGTCTCGATCATGACGGCCCTGCTTTCGGTGACGCAACTGGTCGGCTGACCGACATCAAGGAGAACGACATGAGATCGGATACGCAGATCGAGCCGGCCACGAGGGCCGGGCGCGAACACGAGCGCGGCTTCACGCTGGTCGAGATGCTGGTCGTGATCACGATCATCGGGCTGATCATGGGGCTGATCGGTCCGCGCGTTCTGAGCTATCTCAGCGAATCCAAGACCAAGGCAGCGCGGATCCAGTTGCAGAGCTTTTCGGCGGCGCTCGACCTGTTCTATCTCGATGCCGGCCGCTACCCCTCGACCTCGGAAGGCCTCGGTGCGTTGGCTCAACGGCCGGCCGGACTGAGCACCTGGAACGGTCCTTATCTCAGAGGCGGGGCCGTGCCGAAAGATCCGTGGAACACGGCCTACGTCTACCGCGCACCGGGCGATCACGGCCCGTATGACATCCTGTCCTACGGCGCCGATGGCCAGGAGGGCGGCAGCGGGACGGCGGCGGACATCGTCCTGGGAACGCAGACGAGCGCGCGCGGTGAGTGACGACGGCCAGCGCGGCTTTACGCTGCTCGAGATGGTCTGTGTGCTCGCGATCGTCGCGCTGCTGGCGTCCGTCGCGCTGCCTTACCTGCCGCGGCAGACGTCGCGGCCGCGGCTGCAGGCCTATGCGCTGCAGGCCGCGACACTCCTGAAGTCGGATCGTGCCTCGTCGATGCGGACCGGCACGCGCGTCGACACCGAGATCGACACGTCGCGCCGCCTGATCCGCTCCGGCAGCGGCGCGGCTGCGCTGAAGCTGCCCGACGATGTCGCGTTTCTGGCAACGTTGCCGCGCAGCTGCCAGCATCGGCCGGTGCTGGCGACGATCAGCTTCTTTCCTGACGGACTGTCCTGCGGAGGAGCGATCACATTGTCGCGCGCCGAATTGAGCCTGGAGATCAGGGTCAACTGGCTGACGGGGAGAATCGACATTGTCTCGCGTGCGCTCGCCAATGGTTGAGACCGCTGATCGCAGCGAAGCCGGCTTCACGCTGATCGAGGTGCTCGTCGCCCTCGCCATCGTCAGCGTGTCGATCATCGCCATCGGCGCCGTGGTGTCGCGCAACGCGGCCAGTGTTCGCAAGCTCGAGCAGCACGTCACCCTCGTCACCGACATGAGGCTGGCGCTGGCCACATTGCTGGCCGATCGCGGCCGGCTGCAGCCGGGCAGCACCGATCAGCGCTCCGGCTCCGGTGCGGTGGTGCTGCAGATCAGGCCGCTCGGCGGTGATTGGAATGAACCGGCCGGACAGACCGGGTGGATTCCGGAGGCGGTGACCTTGCGCGTCAAGACCGGCTCGGGCGCCATGGCCGATGTGCAGACGGTCCGCCTCGCGCGAGGAGCGCGCTGATGATCGTCCGATCCGATCGGCCGCAACAGCAGGGCTTCGCGCTGATCGAGGCGCTCGGCGCGCTCGCGATTGCCGGCATCGTCTTATCGGCGCTGGCCGCAGTGACGTCGCAATGGCTGCCGGCGTGGAAGCGTGGCCTGGATCGCGTGCAGCGCGCGGAGATGGTGGCCGCTGCGCTGCGGCGGGTCGGCGATGATTTCGCCGCCGCGCAGTTTGTTTCGGCCAATCGCGAGCAGAAGGGACCGCTGTTCGTGGGCAACGAGGTCTCGGCGGTGTTCGTGCGCGCCGAGTTTGGTCCGAATGCGGGACATGGCCTCGATATCGTGCGCATCGGTGAGGAAGGGAGAAGGGGCGAGCGCGCTCTGCGGCGATCGCGTGCCGCGTTCGAGCCTGTGTCGGTCGGTCAGCCAGTGACCGAGCATTTCCGTTTCGGCGATCCCGTGGTGCTGTTGTCTGCGCCGTTCCGCATGTCGTTCGCCTATGCTGACAGGACGATGGCGTGGACGACGGAGTGGCGCGATGCGACCAGGCTGCCGTCCGCCGTTCGCATGACGGTGTACGACGACAGCCGCGGCGGCGCCGCGGTTCTCGTCAGCGCTGTCCGTATTCAGGTCGATGCGCCGGGCGGCGGCTTTGCCGATTCGGGAGCGGGCGGCACCGCGAACCAGCCAGCCGCGGCCGAGCCGCCACAACCAAACAAGAGCGAGCCGATCGACTGATGCCGGCCCCTTCCGTCACCAGAGGCTCTGCCGACGGGCGCGGCGCGCAGGATGGCTTCATCCTCATTGCGGCGCTGTGGATGCTTGCGGCGCTGGCTGCCCTCGTCGTGGTCGTCTCGCAGCAACTGGGAAGCTCGGCGCGATTGCTGCGGCTCGAAGACGAAGCGGTCGAGGCCGATGCGCTGATCTCGGCGGCCATCGAACTCTCGGCCTATCGTCTGCTGCTGTCCAAGGACGAGGAGCGGCCGAGACAGGGCGGTTTCCGGCTGGCGCTTGCAGGCAACGATATTGCGGTCTCGTTCGTCAACGAAGCGGCGCGGATCGATCTCAACACCGCGTCGGAGGACATGCTCGAAAATCTCTTCGTCACGTTAGGCGTCGACCGGGACGCTGCCAAGGATCACGCCGAGCGGATGGTTGCTTGGCGCTCCAAGCCATCCGATGCAGCCAAGGTGCAGGCGGAGGAGGCGCGCTATGCGGCGGCCGGTCTCAAACGGGTCCCGCGGCTGGCGCCGTTCGCGCATGTCGGCGAGCTGTCGCTCGTCCTCGGCATTCCCGCATCGCTCGTCGATCGGGTGCTTCCGTTGGTGACCGTCTTCAACGGCTCTCCCGGAATCGATCCGACGATCGCTGCACCCGAGGTCGTTGCCGCATTGCCGGGAATGACGCCGCTGATCTTGAAGGATTTCCTCAACGCAAGGGCGTCGCTGTCACAGGATGCCGATACGCTGGCCAAGACGCTGGGCCCCGCCGCGAAGGATGCGGCCAAGGGCAAGAGCAAGGCCTATCGGCTGCGCATCGTCGTCGGTCCGGCGGGCGGGCTTCGTCATGCGGCGACGGCGGTGATCGTTCCCGGCGAAGGCGAGGAGCCTTATCGGCTGCTGGCGCGCCAGGACGAGGGGCCGCAACCGAGGGGAGCGCTTCAGGCGCGGAGGATGCCATGAAGCTGACCGAAGCGATCGAGCGCGGACTGACGGTGTGGACGGCGAGCGTCGCCGCAGCGATCGAGGCCGTAGCCGATCGGCAGCTCAGACGTCCGCGGGTCCTGATCCGCTACGATCAGCCAGAAACCGTCGTCATGACGGTGCAGGCGCCGCCGAAGGCGAAACCGACGCTGGCGCCGGCAAGGGTGAATCCGGCCGCGGGCGCAGCGCTGGCCGGGCTCTCGCCGGAGTGGCTGCGAACGCTGCGCGGCGCCGCGCTGGAGATTCATCTTGCCGCCGAGAGTGTCCTGATCCGCCCCCTCGACTATCCGAAGCAGGCCGAGCCGTTTCTCGACGGCATGATCCGGACCCAGATCGGCAGGCTGACGCCGTGGAATCTCGAACAGGTCCTCTACGGTTACAGCGCCCCACGCACTACCAACGACCGGATCGCACTGACGCTCGCGGCGACGCCGCGGGCTCTGGTCCAGCCCTTGCTCGCCTTGGCCGATCAGGTTGGCGCCGCCAAGCTCGTCATCACGACCGACGTCGGCTCAGGCTCACCCGATGCCGCCCCCATCCAGATCTTCAAGACGTCGCTGCGCTCGTCGTTCGTCGGCGGCTGCGATCTCGGGCGCGTGCTCAAGCTCGGCTGGCTGTCGGTGGCTGCGACCACTGCGATGCTGCTGATCACGACGACATTGATCGGCGGATATGTGGATGGCGAGCTCGATGACGCCCAGGCGCAGGTCGCGCGGCTTCGCGCCGCCTTGCGGCCCGCGATGGGCGCCACCGCCGCCGACGGGCTGCTCGCCAAGCGCAAGCAGACCAGCCCCGCCAGCGTCATCGTCCTCGACACGCTGTCGAAGATCCTGCCCGACGGGACTTACGTCGTCGAGATGCATATCGAGAACGATCGGCTGCAGATCTCCGGCCTGACCCAGGATGCACCCGCGCTGATCCGGCTGATCGAGCAATCGCCGCAGTTCAGCCGCGCCACCTTCTACGCGCCGACGACGCGCACCGCCGGGGAAGCGGGCGAGCGCTTCCATATCGAGGCGCGCATCAACGCCTATTTCGGAGACCGGGCATGAACTGGTCGGCATCGCTGCGCCGAATCTTCGTGAACTCGCCGGCCGCTTCTGCGATCCTCTATGCGGTGACCATCGTGGCGCTGCTCTGGCTTGGTGCTGCAGCGGTCGTCGATCTCGTCGCCAAGCGCGACCAGCTCAACGACGCCAACGCGCAGCTGTCGCAGTTTTCCGGACGCAAACGGCCGGCCAGCAGTTCGGCCGCGGGCAGCGCGACGGCTCCGGGCGGATCGGTGTTCGTCGAAGGACGAACGGTCACCATCGCGGGCGCGGCGCTGGTGCAGCGCCTCACGGAGGCGATCAGCAAGGTCGGCGGCAGCGTGCTGTCGACCCAGGTCGAGCTGCCGGCGGCACGCGCCACCACCAACGCCAACCTGATCAGCGTCGTCGCCAGCTGCGAGCTCGAACAGCCGGCGCTGCAGCAGCTGCTCTATGACCTCGAAGCCGGATTGCCGTTTCTCTTCGTCGATCAACTGCACGTGCAGCAGCCGCTGGCGGCTGCCGCCGGCGGCGTGGGGCGGCTGACGGTGCTGGTCACCGTGTCGGGCCAATGGCAAGGAAAAATGTGATGCGATCGTTCGTCGGCTCAGGTCTCGTCACCGTTGCTACCGTGTGCATTCTTATAGCTTCGCTCGGCCGGGCGTGGGGCGAGACGGCGGATGGTCTCGAGCCTGCTTCGCCTGTCCAGGCCGCGCCATTCGATTCCAACCGGCCGGCCGCTGCTGCCAGCGTGCAAGTCCCGGCTGGCACGAGCGCCAATCCGCTGTGGGACGTTCCCATCAGCGCTCTCTCGGCGACGCGCGATCGTCCGATCTTCTCGGCCTCGCGCCGGCCGCCGCCGGTTGCCGCACCCGTCATGGTGATGCGCGCGCCGCCGCCTCCGCCGCCGAGAGAGCCGGAACGACCAAACCTGCAACTCGTGGGCACGGTCATCGGGGATGAGGAGAGCTTCGGCATCTTCGTCGATGCCTCGTCGCAGGCATCGCTGCGCTTGCGGGTCGGCGCCTCGCATGAGGGATGGGTGCTGCAGTCGCTGCGACCGCGCGAGGCCTCGCTGCTGAAGGCACCGGAGACAGTCACCTTGCAGATGCCGCAGCTCGGCACAGCCGGCAGCGGCGACGTGCAAGCGGGACCGATGACCCCGCCCGTGCCGCCGGGCGGACGCGAGCGGGTGGCGCGGCGGGCGCGCTGAGTTCACCGGCTCACCGCAGTCAAAAGGTCACGAGCAATTCGCTCCCGGTGGCCTGCAGGGCGAGCACGGCGAGCAGGCCGAGGACGAGGAACGGGCCGAACGGTAGCGCCGTCTGAGCTGTCAGCCGGCGGCCCGTGACGGAGAGCGCGAGCGCCGCGGCGAGTGCCGTGGTCGTGGCAATGAGCAGCAGGATCGGCAGACTCGGCAGGCCGCCCCAGAACGTTGCCGCCATGAGAAACTTGACGTCGCCGAGGCCCAGTCCCTGGCGGCCACGGGCCACCGCGTAGAGGTGGCGCAGCAGCAGCAGCGCCACACCGACGGCAACGGCTCCGGCGACATTCCAGAGCGCCTCGGGCAGATCGTCGAGCGTCGCGGTTCTTAGAAGGCCGCTGGCGGCGACCAGCGCATTCATCCAGTCCGGCAGTAGGCCGCTGCGCAGATCCGTCCAGATCAGGCCGGCGCAGGTCAGGAGCAGCACGAGGATGGAGAGGATGTTGATGGCGTTCGTCACGCGATGTGGGGACTAGCGGTGTCAGATCGCCTGAGCATAGGCGGCTCAGGATGCGAGCGATAGTCCCGCCATCATCAGGCCAATCGCGGCGACCCAGCCGCCGACCGCGCGCACGGCGATCCCGTGCCAGCTCGACAGCGGCTCGGTGTCGGGACGCCTGAAGCTGAGCGCGAGCGCCATCACGAGGGTGATGGTGGCGTAGCCCGCACCGGCGAGCCCGGCGGCGTAGAGGAGGCGGTCGGTCTGCGGCCCGAGCTCGCCGGCATTGGCGGCACCGCGCATCACACCGAGCACGAATGCAACCACGCTCAGTAGTACCACAGGAATGCGCAAGGCCGTCGCGAGCAGCAGCCCGAGAATGAGAATGGTCGCGGCATCGACGAACGGGGACACTGCCGTCACGCCCGAGCCGGCGGCGAGCGCAAGCCCCGCGCACAGGCCGACCGGAAACACCACGACCAGCCATCGTCCGCTCGCCGCGCCGAGCGAGCCGGCCAGCAATCCGAGCGCGACCCAGACCACGACGTCCTGCAGGGTGAGCAGCGGATGCAGGGCACCGGCGTAGAAGTCGCCGAGCCGGGCCGATACGATGTGGGCATCGGCGATCTGCGCTTGCGTCAGCAGCAGCACGGATGCGAGCAGCGCAGTCCGGCGGAACGTGCTCATGCCGCGACTCCCAGGCTGGCGACCAGGAAGTAGCCGCCGAGCGCGGCGATGGCTGCCCCGACGCCCTGGATGATCCGCTCTCCGCCCGGCCAGCGCGCGAGCGCGCCGATGGTGATGCCGCAGGCGTGGAGAAGCCCGGTCGCGACCACGAAGCCGCAGCCATAGGCCAGCGGATTCGCCGCCGTCGGAAGCTCGACGCCATGCGCGTGGCCATGAAAGATGGCGAAGATCGCAACGATGACGGCCGCAACCGCGAACGGGACACGGATGCGCAGCGCGACCGCAAGCCCGAGGACCAGCGCCGAGAGCGCGATGATGAGCTCCGGGACGGGCAGCCCGATCTTGAGGATTCCCAGGACGGCACCGAACGCCATCACCAGCGGGAAGACGACCGGCAGGATCCAGATCGCAGCGCCGCCGAGCTGCGCGCCCCAGATGCCGACTGCAACCATCGCGACCAGGTGATCCAGCCCCGTCAAGGGATGCAGCAGGCCGCTGGCTAGCCCGCCGCCGACGCCCGTCTGCTCGTGGGCAAGGCTCGGATCCGCCGACAGCAGCGAGAGCAGCGCCGCACCCAACATGGTGTGCAGGAGTTTGCGCGCGATCATGTTCGTCCCATTCGTCATCATGCGGCCGCCAGAACCCGCACCAGACGGCCCAGGAACCAGAACATCGACACTGAGCCGATCGCATAGGCCGGCAGCTCGGCGCCCCATCGCGGCAGCGCCGCGCCGAGGCGGCGATGCGCCCAGATCAGCGCCAGCACCAGCAGCACGAACAGGATCTGTCCGATCTCGACGCCGACATTAAAGAAGAGCAGCGCCGCAGGCAGGATCCGCCGCTCGAGCCCGAGCCCGGCCAGCGCGCTGGCGAAGCCGATGCCGTGCACGAGACCGAAGCTGAAGGCGACGGCCCATGGATAGCGGGCGGTCAGCCCGGTCTCGCCGCGCTGCTGTTTGACGATCTCGACGCCGACGAACACGATGCTGAGCGCGATGCAGGCATTGAGCGGCCCCTCGGCAACGCCGATCCATCCGAACGCCGTTGCGGCGAGCGAGGCGCTGTGGCCGATCGTGAAGGCCGTGATCGTCTTGAGCAGGCGCCAGCCGCCCTGGACGATCCAGATCAGCCCGAGCACGAACAGCAGGTGATCGGCGCCGAGCAGGATGTGGTCGATGCCGAGATTGACATAGGTCTTCGCAAGCTCGAGCCAGGTCTCGAGCGTCGGCGCGTCGGTGCCGAGCACCGTCACGACCGGATTGGCCGCCGAGATCGTGTAGCTGCGCGTCTCTCCAGCCAGGGACGTCACACGGATGATGGCTGCCGACATGTCCTCGCCGAGATTGGCGATCGTCATCTGTCCGACGAGGCCCTTGTCGCCGCAATTCAGCTCCGGCAGGCGCAGGTAGCAATGCGGGGGCATCTTGAGATCGATGCGGTTGACGCCATCCTTCGGCAAGGTCGTCCATCGCCCGATATAGACGCCGGAGCGCATCTCGCGAAACTCGAGCACGGCGATCGTCGCCTGATGCGCAGCCGCCGGCCGCCCAGGCAGCAGCGCCGCGAGCGCGAGCACGATGGCGAGCAGGGCGCGCGCGCCGGTCACGGCTCGTACCTGATCGTGTAGTTGGCCTTGAGCCGGCTCACCGCCTCCCAGGCCCGCTTCCGCGTCTCTTCGGTGTGCCAGATCTTGGCCGCCTCGGCGCGAATGTCCTCGAGTTTTGCCGGAGCGCCCGGCGTCCGGGCGTCGAGACGAACCACGTGCCACCCGTCCTTCGACTGCAGCAAGGTCCATTCCTGGAGGGGCGCCTTGAGCAGGCCGTCGCTGAAGCCGTCGCCGAAGCCGGCGGCCAGGCTCGGCACCGGTCGGTCGAGAACCGCGCGCGTCTGATCGCGCAGCTCCTCGGATTCGCGCTGCTCGCGAATGTCGTCCAGGTAGCGCCGCGCCGTCGCTTCGTCGCTGGGTGGCGTCATGAGGAAGCTCACACGCTCGGGCTCGTCGAACCGGGCATGATTGTCGGCGAACCAGGCGCGCAACTGCTCCTCGCTCGGCTGTGGCACGCGCACCTGATCGAAGATCAGATATTGCAGCTTGAACGCGACACGGTCGCGGATCATCTCGTCGCCGCGGTCGACGCCGAGCGTCTTGCCTTCGCGATAGAGGATTTCGCTGGCGACCCAGGCCTCGACCATCTTCTGCAGCTCGGCCTCGCTCGGGGTCCGCTGCTTGTCCTCGTCGAACGTGTCGATGAAGGACTGGCGCAGTGCCTTGGTCACGGTGATGACCTTCTCGTCCTTCGCCGGCGGGTGGATGATGGCATCGGCCGCAAAGATCAGGCCACCGAGAACAAGGAAGTGCAGGAGTGGCTCCCTGCTGAGCCCGCGCAGGGCGGTCACGGATGATGATCGCGCAGGGGAAGAGCTGTTGCCATCTTGCTGATTGGAGCGTGCAGAGGCGCTCTCGAAGGTCTGCGCCGCATTCGACATGGCAGGGGCTGACATACGTTCTTTACAACTCGGACCGCGCTCGTTGCGCGGCGCGTATATGCAACGGCACACTTGCCGTTGTCACCGGGCAAACGTCGGTGTCACAAAAATTTCGCAACGACTGCGGACCGCGAATGTTCGTTGGGAAGGCACCGGCAAAAATAAATCCTTCAACAAACTGTCTCCGAGTTTTGGTTTGTTCGCGCCGCGAATGACAACGGCGCATCGGTCGCGTTGTCATCCGGTTTGGAGATCGATCGAATTCTTTAGGGGCGACGATAATGGTTCCATCTGCCAAGAAAATCCTGCTGACAGCGGCCTCGGTCTCGCTGGCTCTGTCGCAGAGCGCCGACGCTGGGGAGCGTTGGGGGGAAGCGAGCAAGAACAATCCGTATGTCGCCGGCGACATGCACAACCACAACACCTGCACCGACGGTTCGGTCGCAGCCGGCTATGCGATCGACCGCTCGGTCGGCAAGGGCACCGCGGCTGCTGGCGGCACCAATTTCGATCTCGACTGGTTCACGCTCGGCAACCACGGCGGTTCGGGCAATCGTGATTGCCGCTTCAGCGATGCGAGCGCCAACATCCCCGGCGACAACACGACGACGTATTGGAGCCAGACGCTCGGCAAGACCATCGACGGCATCACGATCACCAGCCTGAAGGGTACGCCCAACGGCACCGGCACCAGCGCCAAGATGTGGCGCTGGCAGTCGATCAAGGAGATCGAGTATCCGACCATCGTCAATCGCACCGCGACCTACAACAAGGTGCTGGTCGAGGGCCTGGAGTGGATCCTGCCCGGCCACGAGCATGGCGACGTCGCGGTGATCGCCGGCCAGAACCCGCGGGGCTACGGCAATGCGGACAAGATGGCCGAGTTCGAATATCGCTTCGACCGCGGGGACACTGACGCGATCGGTCCGGTCGATGCCAGCAACAACCCGGTCTGGGCCGGGAAGGACAATGTCAACAATTCCGGCACGGCCGGCCACCAGAAGGCAGTCGCCGGCATCGCCTGGCTGCAGGCGAACCACCCGCTGCAATCCTATGTGGTGCCGACCCATACCGAGCGGCAGGGACCGTTCAACCCGAACGGCTCGGCCGGCTACAACATCGAGCACTTCCGTGACTTCAACAATGCCGGCCCGACGGTCGCGTTCGGCATCGAGGCCCCGGGTCACATGGCCGAGGGCGGCCTGAACGGCGGCTCGGGCTCCTATGGCTCAGGCGCAGTCGGCGGCGGCACCTACGGCATGCAGGGCGTCTACACCGCCAAGGTCGGCGGGCTGTGGGATGGTCTGCTCGGCGAAGGCCGCAACTTCTTCCTGTTCCAGAGCTCGGACTGGCACAGCCGCGGCGTCTATGGCGCGCGCGATCCCAGCACGACGGCGGACTTCATCCCCGGCGAGTACACCAGGCTCTACGTGCCGAACGAGCGGCGTTTCTCCCAGCAGTCCATTATCGACGGCATGCGTTCGGGCAACTCCTATTCGGTCAACGCCCACATCATCGACTCCGACATGGAGTTCCGTGCGAAGGGTGAGTGGGACGACGACTGGAAGACGATGGGCGAGACGCTGGTCGTGCGTCCCGGCGAGAAGGTCACGCTCGAGATGGAGATGACCGTTCCGGCGTCGAACAACAGTCCGTACAGCTTCAACAATCCGCTGCTGCTGCCGGTCGGCATCAAGCAGCCGTTGAACAAGCCCTATCTCGACCACGTCGATCTGATTACCGGCGACATCACCGGTCCGATCGCGCCGGGCGCCCCGGGCTATGCGGTGGCCAATGCCAAGGGTGTCGATGGTGCGGCCATCGTCTACAACCCGTCGGCCAAGATCGCGAAGCAGATCCAGGCGACCAAGATGCGGAGCCGCAAGCTGCGCGACGGTTCGACCCGCCTCAGCTTCACGACCACCTTCATCGCCGGCCAGACACCGTTCTACATCCGCGCCCGCGGCACCAACATTCCGCCGGCCACGCCGAACGTGTCCGATAGCGCCGGCAATCCGCTGCTCGACGCCAGCAACGCCACCGTCAGTTGCACGGATCCGGCATGTCCGTCGCACCTCGGCACGGTCGGCGGCGTGAAGAAGGTGACCAACGACGTGCAGGCCTGGTCGAACGTCTGGTTCTATGCGAACCCGATCTTCGTCCGTCCGTACGATGCGCCCAAGCTGCTGGTGGAGAAGAACAAGGAGCTGGCGCGAAAGCTGGCTCACGACCATCACCACTGGCACGACTGGGATCATTGGGGCCACTGGGGCCACTGGGGTCGCTGGGCCTTCAACCGCGACTGATTGATCGGCATCGATCCGGCGGGACGATACCGCCCCGTCGGATCCTGCTCGCTCCGAGCGCCGGTTTGCGAACCGGTGCTTCGTCTTTGAAACCTGTGCTCTGGGGTTCGCCGACGTGATGCCTCGCTTGTTCGCCGTGATTCTCGCCGTTCTTGCCCTCACGACCGTCGTCGCATCGGCGCATGACGAGGAGCCGACGCAGGAGGCCTGCGACGCCGCGGTGGCCGAGGCACGTGCGCAGGCGGCGACCTTGCCGGCGGACGACGTCTCGCGCTATTTCGCCGAGCGGGACATTCAGCAGGCGCTGGTCGAGGCCGGCAATGGCGAGTTCGATGATTGTGTCGAGAAGGCCGAGCGGGCCGTGCTGGAAGTGCGCGACCGGCCCCACAGCCTGAAGCCCGGCGAGCGGCTCAACATTCTTCGGGCCGACGAAATGCCGACGCGCTGACGGGCGCGCGCCGCGTCTCCACTCTCGTCATCCGGCTGTCATGCAAGTCGGCAATTTGTCGGTCCTGTTGCGGCGCGTGCAAGGCCTTGAGACATGGACCAGATCGAAGCTCTTTTCCCGATACCGTTGTTGCGTTCGCCCGGGCTCTTGAGCGCCGAGCTCAAGGACGCGGCGGTGGCAGCCATCCGCAATTCGAAGATCGAGAACAATCTGCGGTCCGGACAGCTGTTCCACACCGAGGTCGCCGATCCCCGCGCCAACAATCTGTTTCAGACCATCGCCGAACTCGCCGTGCCCAAGCTGGTCGATTTCGGCGAGCTGCTGTTCGGCGAGAAGCTGCGCTGGACGGTCAAGGAGATGTGGACGAACATGCTGGAGACCGGCGGCAACCAGACCCTGCACGCCCACGCCAACAGCTTCATCTCGGGCATCTTCTATCTGACGCCGTCGCATCCCGGCAGCCGCACCGTGTTCGTGCGGCCGCCCGGTGGCAGCGATTTCTCGTTCCGCCATCACACGCGCAGCGCCGCAGTCGGCCCGTTCAATGCCGGCAAATACGTGCTGCCCGAGGCGGAGCCGGGCGATCTCGTGCTGTTCCCGAGCTATCTCTATCACGAGGTGCCGCGCAATCAGGGCGATCAGCGCATCACGATCGCCTTCAACGCGATTCCTGATCATCTGGACTGCTGGGGCTACCGCGTCAGCTTCTCGTCCTGACGCGCTACCGTTCGAACTCGCGCGACAGCAGATCGCGCGCGTCGCGTCGCGACGGCGCGGCGGCGTCGATCGCCCGAAGCAGGCGTTCAGCAGCCGCGCGATCCGATGCAAGCAGCGCTTTTGCCATGCTCATCAGCGGCGCATAGGCCGGCTCGAACTCGGCGCTGGCGCGAACGGAATCGAGGAGACCGGGTGCGGCGGCTGCGATGAGCGCCGGCCCGCGCGGTTCGCCGGTCAGCGCGGCGCCGGCCTGGATGAATCGGTTGCGGGCCCGCCAATAGGCGCCGAGCCGTTCCTCCCACATTCCGCGTTTCGAGTCTTCCAGCAAATCGACCGCGTCGGTCTTTGTCTGGCTGAGGACCGTCAGCAGCAATTGCCATGGGGCCGCGGAGAGAGCGTGGACATTGCTGCGCGCGTCGAACGTGACGAACGGGAAATCGTCGGTGTTGCGCGGTCCCGGACCGGCGAAGCTCGCGAGCGCTTTCGCGCCGGCGACATACTGGCCCAGAAGATCGATCGGCTGATCGAAGCCGAGAGGTTGAATGACCGGGTGAAGCTTCCGGTCGGAGAACCGTGCGGCGACGAACTCGGGGTCGATCGGGCTCGGGGCGCCTGATCCGATCAGAGCCAGCATCGGCGTGCGCACGCTGTAATGGTTCAGCCAGGCGGACCCTTGTGGGAAGACTGCGAGAAAGCTTCTGACGATCGCGCGCAGCGACGGCGTATCGAGCTGATAGAGCGGCAGCCACTGGCAGAACACGCCCTCGGTCGCCAGTCGCCGCTTGACGGCCGCGAAATGTTCGACCGTGTACAGCGCGCCGCTGCCATCGAGCGCCGGGTGGAACAGGTCCGCCACGATCACGTCGTAGCGTCCGTCATCGGCGATGATGAAGCGCCGGGCATCGGCAACGGAGATCGGCGGCCTTTCCTTCTCGGCCGCGGGGTTGTCGAACCAGGGCAGCAGCGCGACGACCTCGGAGGACAGCTCGACCGCGCGCACGTCGAGGCCCGGCATCTGCGCCGCGCCGAGCACGGTCGCGCCGGTGCCTACACCGAGGAAGAGGGCGCTGCGCGGCGCTGGATGCAAGAGCAGCGGCAGCATGGCCTGGCGGAAATCGGATCGCACCGAACTGGTGCCGCCCATGCGGAAGTGGCCGTTCACCTCGAGATAGCGTGCTCCTGAGGCGTCGTCGACGACGCTCGCGGTCGCCATCGGTCCCTCGCGCACGGCCAGAAGCTTGCCGCCCGGCGGGACCTTGATGAGCAGGGGGGCGGGAAGCCACAACAGCGCGAGTGCAAGTAGAGCGGGCGCCGCCGCCCAGCGCAGCGCAGCGCGTTGGGGCTGCAGCAGCAGAAGATATCCGACGGCAACGAGGACCAATGCTCTCCAAGTGCCGAAAGCGGGAATCAGCAGCTGTGCCGCGGTCAGCGGCGCAACGGCTGCGCCGAGGCTGTTGATGCCGACGGCCCAGCCGACTGATCCCCTGACGTTGCGGACATCCTGCATGAGCTGGCCGAACAAGGCGCCCATCGCCATCGCGGGTAACAGGAACAGCGTCAGCGCGAGTCCGAGCTCGCCGGCGACACCGAGGCTCGCCGCGCTGTCAGCGACGCCGCCAAGCAAGGGCGTCATGAGCGCCGTGCCGAGGCAGACGAGCGCGGTGCTGCTGATCAAGGCGGTTTTGCCGAGCGCAACCCTCGGCCCGACGCGCTGCCAGATCATGCCGCCCATCGCGGTGCCCAGCAGGTAGGCTGCCAGCAGACAGGCGAAGCTATAGACCGTGTCCTGCATCATCTGCGCGGCCAGGCGCACGACCAGCACTTCGAACGCGATGCCGAGCAGGCCGGTGACGAACAGCGTTCCTGTCAGGCGGAGGTCGGCGACAGCAGGCTCGCGATCATCGCCCGCCCGAGGGTCGACTTGCACGGCTCCGCCGAGGCGGAGCGCTGCCAACGCGCAGGCTGCGTTGACGGCTGCCAGGCAAAGCAGCGTCGTCGACAATCCAAGCGCGGGGATCAGCACGAAGGTGGACAGCAGCGTGCCAGCGACGGCGCCGGCCGTGTTCGCGCCGTAGACGCCGGCGCTGACGGGCTGCGGGCCGCGCGCCGCGGACATCATGCGTTCCAGCGCGGTCAGCGTCCCGCCCATCGCAACCGTCGCCGGCAACAGCACCAGCGTCGGCAGCAGGAAGCTCGCGCTCCATAACAAGGCGGGGGAGGGCGCCGTGCCGAGCAGCGGCGCGAGGGCGTGCGCGCACGCGGGAAGCAGCCAGATCGCACACAGCCCCCACAGGCCGATGACCGTTTCGAGAACGGCATACACCCGGTGCGGATTGGCGGCGCGGCGGATCCTGCCATCGAGGAAGAAGGCGCCCACCGCCAGTCCGGCGAAAAATCCTGCGATGGCGCCGAGCACGGCCATCATTTCCGTGCCCAGGGCGAGGGCGAGCTGACGCGTCCAGACGATCTCATAGCCCAGCCCGGCGAGGCCGGATGCAGCAATCAGCAGCCTCAGCGCCCTCAGCCGAGCCGTGCTCCGGCAGGCGACGGGACCGACGCCGAGAGACCCGACGCCTTGCTTCTCCGCGATCAGATCATTGTCGCACGGGCCTGCATGGCCTGCTTCGGTCAAGATTCGGTACCCGCAATTCCTGCGATCGGTCTTCGGATGCAGCGCGCCGTGCGGGCGCAGCTCCGAGCACTGGATCAAGCTCGGCTGCCCCGGCCGCCAAGGTCGGGATCGTTTCCTTGTGTTCGCGTTACGTGACGGTGGTTTGACAGAAGCTGCGGGAGCAGCCGTTCGGCGCAGACGGTTGTATCGCATGAGGCCCGTCAGGGAACGATGACCAGACCCATCATCGGCACCACGGAGAAGCGCCAAAGCGTTGATTTAATTATTTTATCTGAGATATCAGCCATTTAGAAGCGTACCAAAGCCGCCCGTCGGAACCCGGCGCCGCCATTCGTCTTGAGTCCGGACCATTTCAACCGGAGTTCCGCGTACATGGCCCCCCGCCAATTGGAAAGGCTTCCTGCGCCTGTCGCTCGTTACGTGCCCGGTGGCCCTCTACCCGGCCACCTCCGAGTCCGAGAAGATCAGCTTCAATCAGCTGAACCGGACAACTGGCCACCGGATCAAGTACGTCAAGGTCGACGCCGATACGGGCGAAGAGGTCCCCCACGAAGACATCGTCAAGGGCTATGAGCTCGAGAAGGGCCAGTACATCGAGGTCTCGAAGGAGGAGCTCGAGGAGATCGCCCTGGAGTCCACGCGTACGATCGAGATCGACGAGTTCGTGGACAAGGCTCAGCGTCGCCCGCGATCACGGCTTTGCCGGCCGCACTTTCCAGGGCCGATCGGATTCGGGGCGTCTCAGCGTCTGTCACGCGGAGTGGGTGTGCGGCGGAGAAGAACTATATCGACGCTCCGTTTCCGTACTCTGCTGATTTGCCGTTCCCAACAGAGGGGCAGGACCGAACGCCAAAGAAGCCTACGAGCCGGGATCGTCGATCAGGGGCTTTGGCCGGGCAAACAGCTCCAACCGCTCCTTGTGGTCGATGACGATCTCTCGTCCGCGGACGCGAATCCCATGGCTCGTAAGTTGGGCAAGACTGCGTGACAGGTTTTCGCGCGTCGTGCCGATGTGGGAGGCCAGCGTGCCGCGGTCGAATGGGATGACGATATTCGCATGCCCCGGTTCGCGCTGGGCTTCGGCGAGGATCCAGTTGGCGAGACGCTCGATGCTCGACCGGGCCAGGGTGCCCTTCAGTTTCTTGACAGAAGCGCGATAGGCATACGCCAGCTCCTGAGCAACAATCCGTGCGAATGCGATGTCTTCGTCGAAGAGTGCCCTTACATCGCGGGCGGGGATCAGCAGCACCCGCGACTCCGTCAGCGTGCGGGCTGAATTGAGATACGCCTGATCGACCACGACTGCAGCAAGTATGAAGGTCGACACGGGACGAAGCAGTGAGATGCCCCACTCGGCCTCGTCCTGCTCGGTGTAGATTTCCACCAACCCGCCAATCAGCACATGCAGGAAGTCGGCCTGATCTCCCTCGCGAGCCAACCGCACCCCGGCCGGAAATTGCTGCAGCAGAGCCGCGCCGAGCAACCGCTTCAGGTTCTCCTCGCTGAGGTCCGCAAACAGCGGCAGCGTCTTCAACTGGGCGAGTTCGTCGGGGCGCAAGCGAAGCTCCAGGAGTCACTCACCCGCTATCGCGCCGAACCGTGACAAAAGTCAATTGCATACGTGCAGTCTGACAATCCGATCTGAGACATTTGGCAGATTGTGGCCGACCGGACCGTCCGGTTGATGCATCGCAAAACCTTTCCCTGGTGCCCCGAATAACTGCTGTGGCGTCGAAGCCATACGTCGAGGCCACCATGGACGCCGCAGATTTCAGCCCTGAGCACCGAACGCGAGCACTCTGGCTCTCAACAATCTCGTTCACGATCTGCTTTGCGGTGTGGACGATCTTCTCGATCATCGGCATCCGGATCAAGCAAGAGCTGGATCTGAACGAAACCGAGTTCGGTCTCCTGATCGGCACCCCGATCCTGAGCGGCTCGCTGATCCGGCTGATACTGGGCATCTGGACCGATCAGTATGGCGGGCGCCGCGTCTACACCGTCGTGATGCTCGCCGCGGCGGTCGCGACCTATCTCCTGACCTGGGCGCATACCTATCCGCAATTTCTCGTCGCCGCGCTCTTTGTCGGAATCGCCGGTGGTTCGTTCGCGGTCGGCGTCGCCTATGTGTCGCGGTTCTATCCGACGGCCAAGCAGGGCACTGCGCTTGGAATCTTCGGCGCCGGCAATGTGGGCGCCGCCGTCACCAAGTTCGTCGCGCCGTTCGTGCTGGTCGCCTATGGCTGGCAGACCGTGGCCCAGATATGGGCGCTCGCGATCGGCGTCATGGCGATCGTCTTCTGGCTGTTCTCCGAGGAGGACCCGGTGGTCCGCTCGCGAAGGCAGCGCAAGCAGAAGGCCGGCAGCGCCTGGCTCGAGCTCGCGCCGCTCAAGAACATCCAGGTCTGGCGCTTTGCGCTGTATTACTTCTTCGTTTTCGGCGCCTTCGTCGCGCTGTCGCTGTGGCTGCCGCAATACCTGATCAAGGTCTACGGTGTCGGAATCCAATCGGCCGGCATGATGGCCGCCATGTTCTCGTTTCCGGCCAGCGTGTTTCGCGCCTACGGCGGACACTTGTCCGATCGCTTCGGTGCCCGTCGCGTGATGTACTGGACATTTCTGGTCGGTGTCGCCGCGACCTTCCTGTTGTCCTACCCGCCGACGGACTACGTCGTGACGACCGTCAACGGAAAGGTCGGCTTTCATCTGGAGATGGGACTCGTCCCGTTCGTCGTCATCGTCTTCGTGCTCGGCTTCTTCATGGCGCTCGGCAAGGCCGCCGTCTACAAGCACATCCCCGTCTACTATCCGAACAATGTCGGAGCCGTCGGCGGCCTGGTCGGCATGATCGGCGGGCTCGGCGGATTCGTGCTCCCGATCGCGTTCGGCGCGCTGGTCGATCTCACCGGTCTGCGAACCAGCTGCTTCATGCTGCTCTTCCTGCTCGTCGGGGTCGCGCTGGTCTGGATGCATCTCTCGATCCGGCAGATGGAGCGCGGCGTTGCCGGCGAGGCGCTGAAGAGGCTGCCGGAGCTGCCGGAAATGGAGGAGATCCACCGGCCCGAGCACATCGGAGCCCTGTCCGGCGCGGTTCTCACCGACTGGCGGCCTGAGGACGACACGTTCTGGAGGGAGCAGGGCCGAGCCATCGCGCGACGCAATCTCTGGATATCCATTCCGGCGCTGCTGTTATCCTTCGCGGTCTGGCAGGTCTGGTCTGTCGTGGTTGCGAAGCTGCCTTCGGTCGGCTTCAAGTTCACGACCGATGAGCTGTTCTGGCTGGCTTCGCTGCCTGGGATCTCCGGTGCAGTTCTGCGCATCTTCTACTCCTTCATGGTGCCGATCTTCGGCGGCCGGCTGTGGACCACGCTGGCCACGTGGTCGCTGCTGATACCCGCGATCGGAATCGGCTATGCGGTGCAGAATCCCGCAACGCCCTATCCGGTGTTCCTGATATTGGCTCTGTTGTGCGGCTTTGGCGGCGGCAATTTCGCCTCGTCGATGGCCAACATCTCCTTCTTCTTTCCCCGCGCCGAGAAGGGCAACGCGCTCGCGCTCAATGCCGGCCTCGGCAATCTCGGCGTCAGCGTGGTCCAGTTCGTGGTGCCGATCGTCATCACGGTCGGCGTGTTCGGCTGGTTCGGCGGAGATCCGGCGATGGCGACGAGCGGGTCGCAGCCGATGCCGATCTGGCTTCAGAACGCCGGCTTCGTCTGGGTGCCGTTCATCGTCGCCAGTGCTTTCGCCGCCTGGTTCGGGATGAACGACATCGCCTCCGCGAAAGCGTCCTTCGCCGATCAGGCCGTCATCTTCCAGCGGCGGCACAACTGGATCATGTGCTGGCTCTACACCGGCACGTTCGGCTCGTTCATCGGCTATTCCGCGGGCTTCCCGCTGCTGGCGAAGACCCAGTTCCCGGCCGTCGACGCGTTGCAGTTCGCATTCCTCGGGCCGCTGGTGGGTGCCTTGTCGCGGTCCGCGACGGGCTGGATGGCCGACAAATGGGGCGGCGGGCGCGTGACCGTCGGGGTGTTCCTGCTGATGATGGCCGGCGTGCTCGGGGTGCTCTACTTCCTCGGCATCAAGGATCAGCCCGGTGCATTCTGGGGCTTCTTCGCGATGTTCCTGCTGCTGTTCTTCGCGACCGGCGTCGGCAATGCATCGACCTTCCAGATGATCCCCAACATCATGCGCCAGGAAATGACCCGGCTCATGCCGACCGCGGACGCGGAGACTCGGCTGCGCCAGGCCGAGAAGGAATCCGCCGCCATCACCGGCTTCACCTCCGCGATTGCCGCCTTCGGCGCATTCTTCATTCCCAAATCCTACGGCACCTCGATCGACCTCACCGGCGGCGTGCAGGCCGCCCTATGGGGCTTCTTCGGCTTCTACGTCACCTGCGTGCTGATCACCTGGGCCGTCTACACCCGCAAGGGCGGCGTCCTGCACGACGTCGAACGGCGCCGGGCGATCGCGGCCGCTGCCCAACCCGCTGAATGAGGACGTAAACGATGAGCCATTTTCTCGATAGGCTGACCTTCTTCACCCGGGCCAAGGAGGAGTTCGCAGGCGGACACGGCGTGACGACGACCGAGGACCGTTCCTGGGAGGAGGGCTATCGCAAGCGCTGGCAGCACGACAA
Source organism: Bradyrhizobium sp. SZCCHNR1053 (assembly GCF_032381235.1). NCBI lineage: Bacteria > Pseudomonadati > Pseudomonadota > Alphaproteobacteria > Hyphomicrobiales > Nitrobacteraceae > Bradyrhizobium > Bradyrhizobium sp. SZCCHNR1053. The sequence continues at coordinate 227,947 of NZ_JAUHJM010000006.1, read as the reverse complement.
GATCGTGCGCTCGACGCATGGTGTGAACTGCACCGGCTCCTGCTCGTGGAAGGTCTACGTCAAGGGCGGCATCGTCACCTGGGAGACCCAGCAGACCGACTACCCCCGGACGCGCCCTGATCTTCCCAATCATGAGCCGCGCGGCTGCGCCCGCGGCGCGAGCTACAGCTGGTACCTCTATTCCGGAAACCGGGTGAAATATCCGCTGGTGCGCTCGCGGCTGCTCAGGCTGTGGCGCGAGGCGCGAGCGCGGATGACGCCGGTCGCAGCCTGGAGGTCGATCGTCGAGAATCCGGGCAAGCGCTCGGACTATGTGCAGAAGCGCGGACTGGGCGGCTTCGTGCGGGCGAGTTGGGCCGAGGTCAATGAGCTGATCGCGGCAGCCAATGCCTATACGGTCAGAGCCCATGGTCCGGACCGCGTGTTCGGATTCTCGCCGATCCCGGCGATGTCCATGGTGAGCTACGCGGCCGGCGCGCGCTATCTGTCGCTGCTCGGCGGCGTCTGCATGTCGTTCTACGATTGGTATTGCGACCTGCCGCCGGCCTCGCCACAGACCTGGGGCGAGCAGACCGACGTACCTGAAAGCGCGGACTGGTACAATTCAGGCTTCCTGATGCTGTGGGGCTCCAACGTGCCACAGACGCGTACGCCGGATGCGCATTTCTATACTGAGGTTCGTTACAAGGGGGCCAAGAGCGTCGTTGTCTGCCCGGATTATTCCGAGGCCGCGAAATTCGCCGATCTCTGGTTGTCGCCGAAGCAGGGCACCGACGCGGCGCTCGCGATGGCGATGGGTCACGTGATCCTCAAGGAGTTTCACATCGACCGGCAGACGCCATACTTCAACGACTATGTGCGCCAGTATACGGATATGCCATTTCTGGTGCGGCTGGTGAGATCCGAGGGACGGCTCGTTCCTGAGCGGTTCGTGCGCGCCTCGGATTTCGCCACATCGCTCGACGAGGCCAACAATCCCGAATGGAAGACCGTCGCCTATGATGAGATCAGCGGGGCCATTGTCGTGCCCAAGGGATCGGTCGGCTTCCGCTGGGGCGAAAAAGGCAAGTGGAGCCTGGAAGAGAAGAGCTCGGCGAACAACGACACTCGGCTGCGGCTGTCTCTGGCCGGCATCGAGGACGACATCGCGCCGGTGGGGTTCCCCTATTTCGGCAACCGTCAGCACGATCACTTCAGCGGCACCAATCATCCGGATGTGCTGACCCGCAACGTGCCGGTGAAGCGACTTCGTCTTGCCGATGGTGAGGCGGTCGTGGCCACTGTCTTTGATTTGTTCGCCGCCAATTATGGCGTCGATCGCGGCTTCGGCGGCGACCACCTCGGCAGGAGCTACGACGATCTGGAACCGTACACTCCGGCATGGGCCGAGGCGATCTGCGGCGTGCCGCGCGGCCAGATCATCGCGGTTGCCCGCGAGTTTGCCTCGAATGCGTCCAAGACCCGGGGGCGCTCGATGGTCATCGTCGGGGCCGGTCTGAACCACTGGTACCATATGGACATGAACTATCGCGGCATCATCAATATGCTGGTGATGTGCGGCTGTGTCGGCCAGTCCGGCGGTGGCTGGTCGCATTATGTGGGTCAGGAAAAGCTGCGGCCGCAGTCGGGCTGGACGCCGCTCGCCTTTGCGCTCGATTGGGGGCGCCCGCCGAGGCAGATGAATTCGACTTCGGCGTTTTACGCTCACACCGACCAATGGCGTTACGAGACGGTCAATGTCAGCGAGATTCTCTCACCGACCGCACCGGCCGGTTCTTGGGACGGAGCGCTGATCGACTACAATGTCCGCGCGGAGCGCATGGGATGGCTGCCGTCCGCGCCGCAACTGCAGGCCAATCCGATCGAGGTATCGAAGCGCTCCGCCGCCGCCGGCCTGGAGCCGAAGGACTACGTCGCTAAGGCCTTGAAGTCGGGGGAGCTGAAGCTCTCCTGCGAGGATCCCGATCATCCGAAGAACTGGCCCCGCAACCTCTTCGTCTGGCGCTCCAACCTGCTCGGCGCCTCAGGCAAGGGCCACGAATATTTCCTCAAGCATCTGCTCGGCACCAAGCATGGCGTGATCGGCAAGGATCTTGGCGACCAGGGCCACAATAGACCGGTCGAGGTCACTTGGCACGAAGAGGCCCCGGAAGGAAAGCTCGATCTGCTGGTCACGCTCGACTTCCGGATGTCGACCACATGCATGTACTCGGACGTCGTGCTGCCGACGGCCACTTGGTACGAGAAGAACGACCTCAATACGTCCGACATGCATCCCTTCATCCATCCGCTCTCGGCGGCGATCGATCCGGTGTGGGAATCGCGCAGCGATTGGGACATCTACAAGGGGATCGCGGAGGCCTTCTCCAGGGTCGCGCCCGAAGTGCTCGGGGTCGAGAAGGACGTCGTGCTGACCCCGATCATGCATGACAGTCCGGGCGAAATCGCGCAGGCGTTCGACGTCAAGGACTGGAAGCAGGGCGAGATCGATCCGATCCCCGGCAAGACCATGCCGGCGGTCACGGTGGTCGAACGTGACTATCCGAATCTCTACAAGCGCTTCACCTCGCTTGGACCGTTGATGAACAAGCTCGGCAATGGCGGCAAGGGGATGGCCTGGAACACCGACCATGAGGTCGAACTCCTGAAGCGCCTCAACGGCGTCGTCGCTGACGACGGGCCGACCCAGGGGCTGGCTCGCATCGACAGTGCGGTCGACGCTTGCGAGGTGATCCTCAGCCTGGCGCCGGAAACCAATGGCGAGGTCGCAGTCAAGGCGTGGTCGTCCCTGGAGCAATTCACCGGCCGCGACCATGCTCATCTCGCCATTCCGAAGGAGGATGAGAAGATCCGGTTCCGCGACGTCGTCGCGCAGCCGCGCAAGATCATCTCGTCGCCGATCTGGTCGGGGCTCGAGTCGGAGAAGGTCTGCTACAACGCCGGCTACACCAATGTCCACGAGCTGATCCCGTGGCGGACGCTGACCGGCAGGCAGCAGCTCTATCAGGATCACCTATGGATGAGGGCCTTCGGCGAGGGCTTCTGCGTCTATCGGCCGCCGATCGATACCAAGACCGTCAAGCCGGTGATCGATCGCAAGCCGAATGGCAATGCGTCCGTCATCCTGAACTTCATTACGCCCCATCAGAAGTGGGGCATCCACTCCACCTATACCGACAATCTCCTGATGCTGACCCTGTCGCGCGGCGGTCCCATCGTGTGGATCAGCGAGATCGACGCAAAGGCTGCCGGTATCGCCGACAATGACTGGATCGAGGCCTACAACACCAATGGCGCGCTGGTTGCGCGCGCTGTGGTCTCGCAGCGGGTCAAGCAGGGCATGTGCATGATGTATCATGCTCAGGAGAAGATCGTGAACGTGCCGGGCTCCGAGCAGACGGGGCTGCGCGGCGGCATCCACAATTCGGTGACGCGTGTCGTTCCGAAGCCGACGCACATGATCGGGGGCTACGCTCAGCAGGCCTATGGCTTCAACTACTACGGCACGGTCGGCGCCAACCGCGACGAGTTCGTCATCGTCCGGAAGATGTCGAAGATTGATTGGCTGGACCAGCCGACTGCTGACCGGTCGGCCACGACTCCCTCGGAGGCTGCAGAATGAAGATCCGTGCTCAGATCGCAATGGTGCTCAATCTCGACAAGTGCATCGGCTGCCACACGTGCAGCGTGACCTGCAAGAACGTCTGGACCAGCCGCGAGGGGATGGAATACGCGTGGTTCAACAACGTCGAGACCAAACCGGGCGTTGGCTATCCCAAGGATTGGGAGAACCAGTCCCGCTGGAAGGGAGGCTGGTCGCGCAATCGCGACGGGTCGATCCAGCCGCGGATCGGCGGCAAGTGGCGGGTTCTGGCGAATATCTTCGCTAATCCCGACCTCCCCGAGATCGATGACTACTACGAGCCATTCACGTTCGACTATCAGCACCTGCAAAGTGCGCCCGAGGCATCTGCGATGCCGACGGCACGGCCGCGCTCGCTGGTGTCCGGGGAGCGGATGGAAAAGATCGAGTGGGGGCCGAACTGGGAAGAGATCCTGGGCGGCGAATTCGCCAAGCGCTCTCAGGACATCAATTTCGACGGCGTGCAGAAGGAGATCTACGGCCAGTTCGAGAACACCTTCATGATGTATCTGCCGCGGCTGTGCGAGCATTGCCTCAATCCGGCATGCGTCGCATCCTGCCCGTCCGGTGCGATCTACAAGCGCGAGGAGGACGGCATCGTCCTCATCGATCAGGACAAGTGCCGCGGCTGGAGAATGTGCGTCTCCGGCTGTCCATACAAGAAGATCTATTATAACTGGTCCTCGGGAAAATCGGAGAAGTGCATCTTCTGCTATCCTCGGATCGAGGCAGGGCAGCCGACCGTGTGCTCCGAGACCTGTGTCGGGCGCATTCGCTATCTCGGTGTCGTGCTGTATGACGCGGACCGCATCGCAGAGGCCGCGGCCAAGCCAGACGAGGGCGATCTCTACCAGGCCCAGCTCGACATCTTTCTCGATCCGAACGATCCGAGCGTGCTTGCGGAAGCCGAGCGCCAGGGCATCCCTCATGCATGGCTGGAGGCGGCGATACGGTCGCCGATCTGGAAGATGGCGATGGAATGGAAGGTCGCCTTCCCCTTGCACCCGGAATATCGGACCCTGCCGATGGTCTGGTATGTGCCGCCGCTGTCGCCGATCACGTCGGCGGCCTCGTTCGGCAAGATCGGGCACGATGGCGAGATGCCCGACGTCAAATCCTTGCGCATTCCGATGCGGTACCTCGCCAATCTGCTGACTGCGGGCGACGAGAAGCCGGTGACGCTGGCGCTCGAGCGAATGCTGGCCATGCGTGCCTATATGCGGGCCAAGACCATCGATGGCGTGGTCGACGAGGCGATCGCGAGGCGCGTCGGCCTGAGCGGCCCGCAGATCGACGACATGTACCACATCATGGCGATCGCCAACTACGAGGACCGCTTCGTGATCCCGACCGCGCACCGCGAGCTCGGTGCCGACGCGTTTGATATCCGCGGCTCCTGCGGCTTCTCGTTCGGCAACGGCTGCTCCGGGGGCGAAAGCGAAGTCAACCTGTTCGGATCGCCGCGTAAGGCCAAGAACCCGATGGAGGTCGCCTGATGAAGACGTTCAAGGTGCTGTCGGCACTGCTGAACTATCCGAGCGGGGAAATGATCACGGCTATCCCGGAGCTCGCGTGGGTGCTCGACCAGGAAGGCCTCGTCCAGCCTGGCATTCGCCGGGAGCTCGATGTGCTGCTGCAGGAGATCGCCACGGGCGACGTCTACGACCTGCAGGAGCGCTACGGCCTGCTGTTCGATCGCAGCAAGACCCTGGCGCTGCATCTGTTCGAGCACGTCCATGGCGAAGGCCGCGACCGCGGCCAGGCCATGGTCGACCTGCGGGCCATGTATGACCGTGCGAACCTCGTCATCGCCGGCAACGAGCTGCCGGATTATCTGCCGCTGTTCCTCGAATTCCTCGCCACCCGGGAGCTTGCGGACGCGCGCGAGTTGCTTGGCCAGACCAGCCACATCATCGCCGCGCTCGCGGAACGACTGGGGCGTCGGCAGTCGAGCTATAGGGCGGTGTTCGATGCGCTGCTCCAGATCGCCGCGGAGCAGCCCCGCGCGGAGATCGTCGATGAGCTGCTGAAGGCGGCGGACGTGGATCCGATGGACCTGCACGCGCTCGACGCGGCCTGGGAGGATGAAGAGGTCAGGTTTGGCCCGGGAGGGGGCGACCAGGCAGCCTGTGGGCACGACAATCTGATCGCAAAACTGCGCCACGCCAAACGTGCGGTCAACGCGCCGCCGTCACAGTTGCAATGAGGGATTGGCCATGCAAACGCTCAATGCCATCGTCTTCGGCTGGTATCCCTATCTCTGCCTGACAGTCTTTCTGGTCGGCAGTCTGATTCGGTTCGACCGCGAGCAATACACGTGGCGCTCAGGCTCGAGTCAGCTGCTTCGGCGGCGCCAATTGATCTGGGGCTCGAACCTTTTCCATGTTGGGATCCTCTTCATTTTTGCGGGTCATTTCGTCGGGCTGCTGACGCCGATCTGGGTGTTTGACATGCTCGGCGTGTCCCACGGCTTCAAGCAGATGCTCGCGATCGTCGCCGGTGGCGGCGCCGGACTGATGTGTCTGGTCGGCATTTCACTCCTCGCGCATCGCAGGCTTTTCGATCCCAGGATTCGCGCGACGTCGTCTTTTGCTGACACGGGTATCCTTCTGGTGCTGTTCGTCCAGCTGCTGCTTGGCTTGGCGACCATCCCCGTGTCGCTCGGTCATCTCGATGGTCATGAAATGGTCAAGTTCATGGCCTGGGCGCAGGGCATTCTCACGTTGCAGCCCGGAATCGCCGCCAACATTGTCGACGTCCATCCGATCTTCAAGGCGCATCTGGTCCTGGGAATGACCATCTTCCTGCTCTTCCCCTTCACCCGCCTGGTCCACATCTGGAGTGCGCCGGTGTGGTATCTCGGCCGCCGCGGCTATCAGGTGGTGCGCAGCCGCGACGGGCGCCGTCATCTTGTGCAACCAATTCAGCCCGCGGAGTAGCCGATGGACTGTTCATTGGGCGCGGCGCTTCCAAAGCCGAAGCCGGTCAGTGTGAACGGGGTCGTGATCGAACGCGACGTCATTGCCCGGGAAGTTCAGAACCATCCGTCGGACAAGCCGATCCTCGCCTGGCAAGCGGCGGCGCGCGCGCTTGCGGTGCGCGAATTGCTGAGACAGGAGGTCAGGCGGCTCGGCATAACGGCCGCTCCCCTGCGCGATGCCGAAGGTCGCAGCGAAACCGAGGAAGAGGCGGCGATGCGGGCGCTGATCGCGCGTGAGGTTCTGATACACGAGCCGGACGAATCGACGTGCCGTCGCTTCTACGATCAGAACAGGCAGCGGTTCCTGGTCGGAGAACTCTACGAAGCGTCTCACATCCTGCTGATCGCGCCGAGCAGCGATTCGCTGGCTCGGTCGGCTGCGCGAGACGAGGGGCGGACGATCGTGGAGGCCGTGCAGAGAAGCCCGGAACTGTTCGAGACCATCGCGCGCGATCGCTCCGGTTGCAGGGTCTCGGCGGAGAATGGTGGCAGGCTCGGGCAGCTGTCGCGTGGGCAGACGACCGCAGAGTTCGACGCCGCGCTGGCCCGGATGTCGGTTGGAGAGGTCGGTCTGATTGAGACACGCTTTGGTATCCATGTCGTGCGCCTCGACCGACGGGCCCTCGGACAAGTCCTGCCGTTCGACATGGCAAGGGCGCGCATTTCGCAATATCTCACCGAGCGTGTGCGGCATCAGGCGCTCGCGCAATATGTAGCCAATCTGGCAGGCCGCGCCGAGATCGTTGGCGTGACGTTGCCGGCGCCGCAATCGGTACTGCCGCAGTAGGGGGGCGATCATGCTGCTCGGGGATCTCATTCACGATCTCAGTGACGACGCGAAGTCGAGTGCGGTGTTGCAGGGGTGTGGCGACCTCACGCTCCTGGTGCGCATCAGCTCTGTCGCGGATCGCCTTGGCGAGGATGTCGGTGAGTATGCGTCGGCTGCTGTCCGGCGCTTTGCAAATCTCGCAGAGAATGAGGATTGGCTCGGGTTGATGAGCGCTATCGACCGCGCCGCCGACCCCGCGATCGTCTGTCTGACCTCCATGATCAAGTGGTCGCTGCAGAGGGATGAAATCGATCACTCCTAGAACGGATCCACCGCAGGCTATCCGTGCTGGAGGGGCGGGCTAAAAATGTCGAAGCGTCAAATTGATGTTGGGATTCGCATGCACGATGAGATAGTAGAGAAAGTCGGCGTTGCGGCCGCGCCGCTCGTGGCGCTCGTATACGACGACGGGAAATATCCCTACGAGACGTTCGATCACCTCGTGGATCGCTCGCGTCGAGCGCGATTGAAGGTCGCCGGCGCACTGCAGCGAAGGCTGTTCCTCGACGAAAATCGCAGGTGCGACGTCCTGCTTGAGGAGCTCGACACGGCAAATCAAACCCCGATCTTCGAGGATCGTGGATCGGGAGCGACAGGTTGCCGGCTGGATGAATCGGCGCTGGCAGAGGTGACAGTTCGAGTCGTCGCCAGCCTGGATGCGCGTCCAAACATCCTGGTGTTGAACAAATTTGGTAAGGCAGAGTGCGGGGGAGGCGGAACGCTTGATCTGATTGCCCGCGCGTTGGACCTTGCGATACCGACGATTGTCGGCGTGCCGCGCAGCAATATCGATGCCTGGAGAGGTTTCGCCGGAGATATGGGGGTTGAGCTCGAAGCCCGCGGAGACGTGGAGCGGTGGCTGGAAAGTGTTCGGCAGGATCGAACTATAGACTCAACCAGCCAGCTGCGCTGATTGCGATTGCGAGCAATCGAGGGGGCGGGGGACACAGAACTGCCAAGCCAGACCCCCGAAGATATCTGCCGGCTGACATGGATGTTCCTCGACGCGACAGGGAGTCCGTCGGTCGAGCTGGAGTGGTCATCACGACCCTGATGACGCAGAATGTTGCGCTCCGACAAAGAATGGCCGGTCGGGCCAGTTTAGCATCTTTCCGATCGCCGGGGATCGTATGGCGCAAGCTCATTGTTCGCGTCCCCTTGGCTGCGTTCCTCCGGGCGCCACGGCAACTGCCGAATGATGCATCGTCGTCGCGAGTGCTGCGTCCGCGATCAAGAACTGGAGCCGCTCATGATTGGGGCGAAAATCTCGCGCTGGACGATGAGCTATTTCGCGGCAGCGCTGGGGTGGCTGCTCGTTGCATTGGCAATGCTGGTCGGCGGACTCGGTTACCCCACCGCAGAGCTCGGTGCTCCCGATACGCTTGTCGTTGTGCATGCGGTCTGTATCGGTTGGCTCAGTCTCTCGGTATGCGGCGCCTTGTTCCAGTTCGTTCCCGTTCTCGTCGCAAGGCCGCTCCCCTTCGACAAATGGGCCTTGCCGGCCTTGTTCCTCATCAACGTCGGTCTGGTCTGCTTGATATTGGGTTTCCTCTCACTGGCCGGACGAATTGCCCCAGCCGTTTGGCTTCTGCCGGCCGGCAGCGTGGTGCTCGGCGCGGGTCTGGCGATGGTCGCGCTCGATCTGGGCCTGACTCTCTTCAGCCAGCCGAAGGGATCTGCTCTATTTGTCATCGCCGGACTTGGCGCGTTATGCGCAACTGTCGCGCTCGGCGCCGCGTTCGCGTTTGCCCTCGCCGGATCGGCGGGCGCCTTCGGCGACGCGCTCCTGGCCGCGGCGATTCCGATCCATGCGATTGCCGGGCTGGGAGGCTGGCTGACCCTGACCGCCATGGGGGTGAGCTATCGCCTGCTGGCCATGTTCATGCTCTCGGCGGACCTCGGCGAGCGACAGAGCACATCCGCGCTGAAATTCGGTGCGCTCGCGCTATCGGTGGCAGTCGTGGGCGGATTGTTCGCAATCGGCCTCGGGGCCGAGCTCGGAGCCGTGCTCATCCTCGCCGCCGTTCTTGGGGTGATCTCGCTTGCGCTCTATGGACGGGACATCGCGACGATCTATCGCTCCCGCAAACGGCGCCAGCTCGAGCTGAACATGCGGATGGCAACCGTGTCTTTCGCCAATCTGGCGGCGACGGTGACGCTCGGCACCGTCATCATCGTCAGCGGAAAGGTCGGCGTTCATGTCGGCGCGTTCGCGTTCTTGGCCGTGTTCGGCTGGCTGTCTGGTCTCATATTCGCGAAGCTCTACAAGATTGTTGCCTTTCTGACCTGGCTCGAAACCTACGGTCCCGTGATGGGGCGCGCCCCGACGCCACGGGTTCAGGACCTGGCGGTGGAACGTCGGTCCGAGAAGTGGTTCATCATCTATTTTCTAGGCGTCTGGGCGGCGACCATCATGTTGATGATGGGCGAGGGCCAGGCGTTTCGCGGCGCCGCGGCGGTCATGGCCGTGGGCAGTCTTGGAATCATACACGAGCTTGTGCGAGTCCGACGTCTTTCCGATGTTGCGGGCTCCCGGAGGCTTCCGGCCGGAGCCATCGCGCCAAGCCTGTTGTTCGCCAGAAACTAGGAGGAGAGCCATGACCGCGTACATTGACGTCGACGTCCGACCGATTCTCAGGGCCGGAGGCGAACCGTTCTCCATCATCATGGACGCGGTCGACCGGCTTGCGCCAGGCCAGGGTGTGCGGCTGATCGCGAGCTTCAGGCCGGTTCCGCTGCTCTCCGTCATGGCAGGAAAGGGCTTCGCTCACACCGATCGACCGCTCGACGATGGCGACTGGGAAGTGCTGTTTTCGCCGTTGGCTGCCGAGGACGCCGGTCAGGAAGACGCTGGTGCCAGCCTCGCATTCGAGCGATGGCCAGATCCCGTAGTCACGCTCGACAACCGAGAGCTCGACCCACCCGAGCCGATGGTGCGCATCCTTGCGGCCGCGGAGGAGTTGGGCCCTGGAGAGACCTTGTCGGCACTTCTGGGCCGCGAGCCGGTCTTCCTGTTCCCTGAACTTGAGAAGCGTGGCTTTCGCTGGCTCGGCGGGTTTACGCCGGATGGATCGACCTACGAACTGTCGGTGAGGGCTCCGCTATGAGCCGCGATGTCATCGACCGCATCCGCGACGCAATGCGCGTGGTCATCGATCCGGAACTGGGGGAAGACGTGGTCGATCTCGGCTTCATCTATGAGATCACGGCGACGGATGGCGTCGTGCATGTCACGATGACGGCCACAACGCCCGGGTGCCCCGCAACAGGTTTTCTCAAGGAAGGGGTCGCAAGCAGCATTGCGGAGATTGCGGGCGTCGAAGCCGTGGACGTGACGATGACATTCGATCCGCCTTGGACGCCGTCCAGAATTGATCCGGCCGTTCGTGCTGCGCTGGGTTTCGACAACGTCAACTGACCGAACGAAAGCGAAAAGCTGGCAGCGGCTCGGCCGGAGAGACGGCGTCGTTACTCCCGCTCGTCGAAGAACACGTCAACCGTCGTGGACGCCTTCGGCCCATCCCCCGAGTGCGTCTGTCGTGTTCTGTCTTCAAATCCTATCGTCTGTCTTGCTTCCCTATCTCAACAAGGTTGCCTGCTTCGGTCGTCCGGTCTGGAAGCCACTCCCGCGCGTTGGCGTGGAGCCCGGGGACGCCGAGCAGGTTGATCGCGCGACAGGCGATCTGCTCGATGACGTCATCGAGCGACTGGGGCTTCAGGTAGAACGCCGGCATTGGCGGCGCGATGATCGCGCCGATCTCGGTGGCCTGCGTCATCGCTCGGAGATGACCGAGATGCAGCGGGCTCTCCCGCACCAGGAGTATCAGCCGGCGGCGCTCCTTGAGTTGAACGTCGGCGGCGCGGACCAGTAGGTTGTCGAGCTGACCCCAGGCGATCGCCGAGAGGGTGCGGATCGAGCAGGGCGCCACGATCATGCCGGCTGCAGAAAACGAGCCGCTGGCGATGCTCGCGCCGATGTCGGCGACATCATGAGCATGCGCCGCCAGATCGCGCAGCCGCGCCAGGCCGCCCTGGCCGACCTCCTCGTGCAAGGTGCGCATGGCAGCGTCCGACACCACGAGATGGACCGCGCATTGCGGCTGCTCCGCGAGCCGTTCGACGATGCGCGCACCGATCGCGGCGCCCGAGGCGCCGCTGATGCCGACGATGACGTGATGCCGCCCGTTCATGCCGAGGCCGTTCGGTCGGCTATGGCATCGCCGAGGCCGAGGCTCGGCCACATCGCGTCGATGCGCGCGGCTACAGCGGGGTTCATCGCCAGCACCTCGCCCCAGGGGCGTTCGGTCTCGACCCCGAGCTTGGTTGTGGCGTCGATGCCGAGCTTCCCGCCGAGGCCGGATTTTGGCGAGGCGAAGTCGAGGTAGTCGATCGGCGTGTTGGCAAGCGGCAGCAGGTCGCGCGAGGAATCGCAGCGCGTTGCGACGGCCCACATCACCGCGCGCCAGTCGCGGACGTCGATGTCGTGGTCGACCACGATGAGGAGCTTGGTGTAGCTGAACTGCGGCAGCATCGACCACAGGCCGAGCATGATGCGGCGGGCCTGGCCCGGATAGCGCTTCTCGATCGCTACTACGGCGATCCTGTAGGAGCAGGCCTCCGGCGGCAGATAGCAGTCGACGACCTCCGGGAATTGTCGTCGGATCAAGGGGACGAACAGCGTGTTCAGCGCCTCGCCAATTCGAGACGGCTCGTCCGGCGCGCGTCCCGTGAACGTCGACAGATAGAGCGGGCTGCGACGCGTGGTGATCGCGGTGACCTGAAGCACCGGAAAGCTCTCGACGGCGTTGTAGTAGCCGGTGTGATCGCCATAGGGCCCCTCCGGCGCGGTCTCCGTGGCCGACACGATGCCCTCGATCACGATCTCGGCGGCCGCCGGCACCGTCAGGGGCACGGTGAGGCATTCGACCAGCTCGGGACGGTCGCCGCGCAGGATGCCGGCGAAGCGCAGCTCGGAGATGGTCTCGGGCAATGGCAACACGGCGCTGAGGATGGTGGCCGGATCGGCCCCGATCACGACCGCAATCGGCATGTCGCGCCCCTGCGCCTGCCACTGCTGGTGGTGGCGGGCGCCGCCGCGATGGGCGAGCCAGCGCATGATGGCGCGATCGCGGCCGAGCACCTGCATGCGGTAGACGCCGACATTTTCCTGCTCGCCGGCGGACGCGTCCGGCGGCACGGTGATGACGAGCGGCCACGTCAACAGTGGCGCTGGCTCGCCCGGCCAGCAGATCTGGGCCGGCAAGGTGGTCAGGTCGATGTCATCGCCCATCGTGACACGTTCATGCACCGGCGCGGCTGATCGCAGCCTCGGCCGGGTCGACAGTGCTGCGCGTGCCAGCGGCAGCTTCTGCAGCGCTTCCCTGATGTCGCGCGGCGGCTGCGGGGCGCGCAACTCCGCCATCATCTCGCCGAGCTCCGCCAATCGTTCCGGCTGCACGCCCATGCCCCAGGCCACTCGCTCCACGGTGCCGAACAGATTGGTGACGAGCGGCATTGCCGAGAGCGATCCGCATGCCTTGATCGGTCGTTCGAACAGCAGCACGGGCCCTTCGGCGGAGATGACGCGGCGATGGATCTCGGTGATCTCGTGGACGACCGAGACGCTGTCGCGAATGCGTCGCAGCTGTCCCCGCTCGTCGAGAAAGCGCAGGAAATCCGACAGCTCGCGGAAGCGAGGGACATCACGTCGCAACGATAGGCTCCGTTCAAAAAACGCCTCGTAGCTGGAACAATCAGTGTGATCTTTGTTCCGGGTCAAATACTTCCCCCGCCGATCCGGCCAGAGCTTGTGCCATGAGCTCTCTTCAGGACGCGTCTTCGACCTCACTGCCCCTGTTGCCGCCACTGCTCAGGCAGGTGCTGCGTCCGTTGCCGTTGCTGCCCCTGCAGATCGCGCTCGGCGCTTTCCTGCGTGGGCTCTTGCGCCGGCATCCGCATCTGCTCGACCGGCTCGGGTCGCATCGCGGAAAGCGCTTTGGCATCAAGCCGACCGATCTGCCGTTCGCATTCGTGATTCAGGCGGGCCCACAGCAGCCGCAACTCGCGGCGGTGCGCGAGCTGCCCACCGGCCTCGATGCGTCCATCTCCTCGTCGATCGTGAGCCTGTTGGCGCTGGTCGAGGGCCGGCTCGACGGCGACGCGCTGATGTTTTCGCGTCAGCTCGTCATCGAAGGCGATATCGAGGCGGTGCTGGCGCTCCGCAATGCGATCGACGATGCCGGTCTGGATCTGGTCGGCGAGATCGCAGCGCTTTCGGGGCCGTTCGGCGTGCCCGCGCAACGCCTGCTCGCGGCCGCGCGTGACTCGCTGCTGAGATCAACGACGAACGAAAGCGGGATGCGACCATGGAGCTGATCTGTCCGGCAGGGACGCCGGCGGCGCTGAAGAGCGCGGTCGAAGCCGGTGCCGATGCCGTCTATTGCGGCTTCGCCGACGAGACCAATGCCCGCAACTTTCCCGGGCTGAATTTCAGCCGCGAGCAGATGCGCGAAGGAGTAACGTTCGCGCATCGGCGCGGCGCCAAGGTGCTGGTTGCGATCAACACCTTCCCGCGCGCCGGCGCCGTCGAGCTGTGGCGTCGCGCGGTCGACGATGCCGTCGAGGCCGGAGCCGACGCGCTGATCCTTGCCGATGTCGGGCTGATGCACTATGCCGCGCGGCGCCATCCCGAACAGCGACTGCATGTCTCGGTGCAGGCGGCGGCGGCGAATGTCGACGCGATTGCGTTCTATGTCGAGAATTTCGGCGCCCGCCGCGTGGTGCTGCCGCGCGTGCTGAGCGTGCCCGAGATCGCCGATATCACCCGTGAGACGGCATGCGAGACCGAAGTGTTCGTGTTTGGCGGACTATGCGTTATGGCCGAGGGGCGTTGCTCGCTGTCCTCCTACGCCACCGGCAAGTCGCCGAACATGCAGGGGGTATGCTCGCCGGCCAGTGATGTCGTCTATCAGGAGACGATACTGGGCACGACCTCGCGGCTTGGCGCTTTCACAATCAACCGCTTCGGACGCAACGAACCTGCCGGCTATCCAACGCTGTGCAAGGGGCGTTTCTCGACCGCACAGGGCTCTGGCTACATCTTTGAGGATCCGGTCAGCCTCGATGCCACGACCCTGCTCGCAGGCTTGCGCGAAGCCGGCGTCACCGCGCTCAAGATCGAGGGCCGCCAGCGCGGCCGCGCCTATGTCGACGGCGTCGTGCGGCATTTCCGCAGCGTGCTGGCAGCGCTCGATGCCGGCCGGTCCGCCGACGCGTCCGACCTCACGGCGTTCACCGAAGGGCAGGCCACCACGCAGGGCGCCTACCGCAAGACCTGGCGCTAGGACGACATGACAATGGCGGAACAAAGCGCAGGCCGAATGCAGCTCACTCTGGGGCCCGTGCTCTACAATTGGCAGCCCGAGCGCTGGCGTGATTTTTACTTTCGCATGGCCGACGAGGCCCCGCTCGACCGCGTCGTGGTCGGCGAGGTCGTCTGCTCTAAGCGCGCGCCGTTCTTCGAACCCCATTTGCCTGAAGTCATCGAGCGGCTTATGGCTGCCGGCAAGCAGGTGCTGCTGGGTTCGCTGGTCCTGGTGTCGTTGCGACGCGAGCGCCGGCAGACGGCAAGCCTCGCCGAGTTCGGCCACGGTCTGGTGGAGGTCAACGACCTCACCTGCCTCAAATCGATCGCCGGTCGGCCGCATGCCATCGGGCCATTCGTCAACATCTACAACGAGGCCAGCGCCGCGTTTCATGCCGCCCAGGGCGCTACCCGGATCTGCCTCCCGCCGGAGCTGCCACTGTCCTCGGTTGCCGCGATCGCCGGCGCCGTGCCGCAGGTGGCGATCGAAGTGTTCGCCTTCGGCCGTGTGCCGCTCGCGATCTCCGCGCGCTGCTATCACGCCCGCCTGCACAAGCTCGCCAAGGACAATTGCCGCTTCGTGTGCGAGCAGGATCCGGACGGCCTCGTCGTGACGACGCTGGACAATGAAGCGTTCCTCACCATGAATGGCGTGCAGACGTTGTCGCATGGTTGCTGCAACCTGCTCGGCGATCTCGATCGTCTGACGCAGAGCGGCGTGAGATCGCTGCGGCTGTCACCTCAGACCTGCGACATGGTCGCGGTGTCCGAGCAATTCCAGGCGGTCCTGGCGGGCCGCGTGGAAGCTGAGGCAGCCAGGGACCGCTTGCGCGAGATCTATCCGGACGTTCCATTCGCCAACGGCTTCTTGCACGGCGCCCCCGGTGCCTCCTACGTCTCGGGGTAGGTACTGCCGTGTCCTTCTGTCGAGGTGAACTCAGATGTGCCCAGTCTGCATGTTGACTGACCACGGATGGACGACGTTGAGCGACGGCGCGCAGCCCGTTCGTGCCGGCATGCTGCAGATTGCTGACCGCGCCCAGGCGGAAGCCCAGGAAGCCGGGGAAATCGTGGTCTGTCCCCGATTTCCCCTCCAAACGGCTGGCGTCCTACGCGCCGACCGCAGAGCCCAGCTGACGGCCGGCGCCTCATCCCGATTTGTTGCTGAACGCGGCAGGAAGCGCAGCGAGGAACGCCATGACGCGCTGCGTGCGCAGGGGCGGCCGGCGGTCCGAGGTGCGCAGCATCCATAGGGGCTCCGCCGGCGCGCGCCACGGCTCAAGCACTTCGACGAGCCGACCTGTGCGCAAGTCGTCGTGGACGAGCCATGCCGGGCCCCAGCCAATGCCGAACCCATTCGCGATCAAAGCGACCGAAGCGTGCGCGTCGTCGCAAATGTGCTTGGGCTTGGGCGCGACGCGAACGAGTTTTTTGCCGCGCGGGTCGGTGAAGCGCCAGGTCAGGATCTGCCCGCTCGCGGGATTGCGGAAGCCGACGTGGTCATGTTCGGACAGCTCGTATGGAGTCGCCGGCGCGCCGCGCGCGTTCAGATAGGCGGGCGAGGCGCAAGCGATCCAGGAGAACGTGCAAAGCCGCCGCGCCAGATGACCGGGCGCGCGATCGAGGGGTCCTGAGCGGATGGCGATGTCGACGCCTTCCGCTGCGAGATCAAGAATCTCGTTGCGAAATTTGATCTCGATCTCGATTTCCGGCCGCTCCCGCAGGAACGCAGGCAGTCGCGGCAGGATGCAGGCACGCGCGAACGAGGCGGGGGCGGTCACTCGCACCCGTCCGCCATCGTTACGCGCGGCTTCGCCGAGCGCGGATTGGACGCGATCGAGACTTTCGGCCAGCGCGCGTCCCGCCGCCATCAGCCGCTCGCCCTCTTCGGTCAGCGCCAGCGAATGGGTGGTGCGATGCAAAAGCCGTATTCCGCGAGCCTGTTCGAGGCGGGCGACCGCCTTGGACATCGCCGAGGTGGTTGTCCCCGCCCGCCGCGCGGCTTCGGCGAAGGAGCCCGCCTCGACGACGCGGACGAAGGCGAGGAGACGCGAGAGGTCGGGAGGCAAGGCTGTTGTGGACATTCAGTCCACATAGTCATGGCGACGGGGTCGCTACAAGAGGCCGTTCCGATGGGCCAAATGGGGAGCGTTAGCGCGCATGCTGCGCCGCTAGAAACCGCGAGAAGTCCCATGAACGCCATCGAAATCACGCTGCAAGCCCTCGACGCCGCCGAGCGCGCGATTCCCCCCGGCCAGCCGGTCTACATGCTCAATCTGCTGCGCTACCGCGCGTATGCGCGTTACGAGGACGGCTTCGACGCCGCGCCCTGTTCGGGCCGCGAAGCATTTAACGAACGCTATAGACCGGCCTTCCGGCGTCTCGCAGCCGGTAAGCCGCTGGTGCGGATGTTTTCCGGGCCGGTCCTGGCGAGCCTGGTCGGCCCGCAAGGCAAACGCTGGGACGAAGCGGCGATCAATGAATACGGCGATTTCGCCGCCTTCCGCTCGATCGTCGACACCGAGACCTACCAGCGCGAAGTCGCCCCGCATCGGCACGCGGCGCTCGAGGATTTCCGGTTGTTCGTGCTCGCCAAGGCGATGTGAACGCATTGAGGCGGCGGCCTTATGCATTCGCCTTAACCAAACGTGACGCTACGACGAGCCCGGGAATCCGTTCCACCGATCGCAAGAATTGGTGTCGCGGGCCCCGGGATTGGGACTTGTTCATTGGCATTTGGGCTGCCCGCCGACAAGAAAACAGGGCTTCCGAAATAGTGGGTCTAGCGATGTAGCGGACCCCCGACTCGAACCACCGATGCCTCAAGATGGTGGCTCCTACATGTTGGATCGCGGGCGCGCCAACCATGTTTTCAGGCATAGTGACTATCTCTGGTCCGTAGGCGAGGGGCGATTTTTGGGCCCGCTTCAATCAATCGGACAATCCAGAAAAGCTATGTCAGTTCAATCGCGCCTAGAGCTGCGTTTTGTCCGAACGCACCTTGAAAGTATTCAAATGCCGAAACCCTTCCAAGCTGAGTACGATGTTCGACCTTTCATCGCTCCAGATGAAGTTTTCACTTTCTTCTTGTTTTCGGCGCCTGTCAGGCAACCCGCACCGAACGGATGGAATGGAGAGTCTCTGGCTTTAGATGCGTGTAGCGACGCAGCATTTTCCAATCCTTGTGTCCGGTGACAAGTGCAACCTGTTCAATGGAAAATCCTGCCTCGAAAAGACGACTCGTGCCTTCGTGGCGCAGATCGTGGAAATGTAGGTCATCGATCTTCAATTGTTGGCACTGACGGCGAAATGCCGTTCCAACGGATCGTCCTGCAGGGGAATTCGCTGATCGTTGCCCTTCTTCTTTCGGGGATCTTTCCGATTGCGAATGAGGAGCATTCGGTTGCCGGCGTCGAAGTCGCGCATTCGACTCTTGCAATTTCATCTTGCCGCATAGCCGTTGCGATCGCGAATCGGATCACACGACCGACTGGGATCTGTTGCCGACTGTTTAATTCGAACGCTGAGATAATACGATCGAGTTCGTCTTGCGTGGGACGGCGGTTGCGCTCATAGCCTTTTCCGACGAGCCCGAGACGTCGAAGATCGATCCGGGCGTGGTCGAGTGGTTCGGTTGAAACAACGATGCCGTGTACTGCGGCGGCGTAAGACAGAATCGTTTTGATGTATCCAAGATCGATACCGACGGTCACCGGGCCGACCCCCTCCATCGCGCGCTCTTTTCCAAATTTGATGAACCGCTCTCGATCAAGCTCTGGAAGACGAAGATGCCCAAGTCTTTCGTTCAGGAAGATGAGGCTCGCAGTTTTGGAGCGACCAATGTCCTTTCCCACCTCGGCCAAATCTTGACGATGAAGCGTGACGAGATCGCCGAAGAGTTGGACGTCGCGGGACTTTTGCGTCGTTGTCGGTTCTTGGCGATCGATCCGCCGCTCGATATCGATGGCCCATTCCTCGGCATCCTTTCGGCGGAGAAACGTCCCGTTGACATATTCCCCCTTTCGTCGGACTTGGGCTCTCCAAGAGCCGGATTTCAGTCTGGTGATAGTTGCCACGCGTGTGCGCTCCGTGTGCACTGAGGCGGCAAAAAGCCAAAAAAACATCGCGCTGTGGCGTAGAATAGAGTGCACACGAGGCGACCTAACGAGTTGAATATGCTCGAAAAATGAAGCAATATCAATCACATAGATTTGCCGTGGCGCCCATGATGGATTGGACCGACCGGCACTGCCGCGTGTTCCATCGGCTGCTGTCGCGCCGGGCGTTGCTCTACACCGAGATGGTCACCACCGGCGCCGTGATTCATGGCGACCGCCAGCGGCTGCTCGGCTTTGATCGAAGCGAGCATCCGGTGGCGCTGCAGCTCGGCGGCTCCGATCCCGGCGATCTCGCGACGTCAGCCAAGATCGGCGAGGAGTTCGGCTACGATGAGATCAATCTCAACGTCGGCTGCCCGTCGGACCGGGTGAAGGACGGCCGCTTCGGGGCCTGTTTGATGGCCGAGCCTGCGCTCGTCGCCGCCTGCGTCGCCGCGATGAAGCGCGCCGTTCGCATTCCCGTCACGGTGAAGTGCCGCATCGGCATCGACGATCAGGATCCGGAAATCGCACTTGATGTGCTGGCGGATGCGGTCGTCGACAGCGGCTCAGACGCGCTGATCGTGCACGCGCGCAAGGCGTGGCTGGACGGCTTGTCGCCGAAGGAGAACCGTGACATCCCGCCGCTCGACTACGATAGGGTGTACCGGCTGAAGGCGAGGCTGCCGCACGTGCCGGTCATCATCAATGGCGGCATCGGCAGCATCGAGGCTGCGCAAGGTCATCTCGCGCATGTCGATGGCGTGATGCTCGGGCGAGCTGCCTATCAGGAGCCGTGGCGGCTGCTCGATGTCGATCCCATGCTGTTCGGTGAGGCCGCGCCGCATCTGTCGATGCAAGAGGCGCTGGCGGCGCTGGAGCCTTATATCGAACATCAGCTCGGGCAGGGCACGCGGCTGCACGCGATGACGCGGCATCTCGTCGGGGCCTATCATGCGGTGCCGGGGGCGCGCGCCTTCCGCCGCCATCTTGCCGAACGTGGAGTCAAGCCGGACGCCGGCATCGAGGTGCTGCGCGAGGCGGTGGCAATGGTCGAGGATCGTCCGGCGGTTGCGGCGCTCGCCTGAGCGGATCAGGCCGGCGGCAGCAACTCGGTGACGGTCTGTCGCGCGAGCGCATTCTCCTCCGGCAGGGCTGCAACGAGGCGCTGGGCCTCAGCTGCGGTCGGGAAAGCCGTGCAGCATCAGCCGGTCGGAGCGCACTTCCCAGCGCTCCAGCCGGTCGAGGAAGCTCATGCCGAGCAAATTGGTCTTCATCTGGCCGTGCGGCACTACCAAGGCCGGAACCGAGCGTTCCACCAGTTTGCCGATCGCAAGCCGGTCCAAGGTCAGGCGCGCCGCCTTGGTGTGACCGCCGGCGGTCTCGACGTCGACGTCGTAGGCGAGCAGTTCGAGTGGCAGGCCTGCGGCCTTGGCGGTCTCGTAGGTCAGAACTACCGATGTGGCGCCGGTGTCGACCACCATCGGCGCGGTGACGCCGTTGATCTTGGCGCGCAACGCGAACTCACCGCCTCTGGTGCGCTCGATCTCGACCGCGTTGGTCGGAGGGCTCGCCTTGGCTCTGAGCACGCGGCTGCGCAGAACCTCCGACACGGTGTCGCTTGCGAGCGCCGCCTGCTCGGGATCCTTGTAGACGATCACGGCGCCCGCGGTGAGCACCATGGTGACGAGAACGAGCGCGATCTTGTTCATGCCGCGCCTCCCGTCGGCACGGAGGTGCTCAGTCGCGCCGACGCGCCAGCGCGGGCAGGCCGGCGTCGTGCATGCGGGACGGCAGCCCGTCCATCAGCGCCAGCCGCTCGTCGCGCGACATGCGGCCCCAGCGGGCGATCTCCGGCAGCGTGCGTCCGCAACCGAAGCAGAGCTTCGTCTTCGGGTCGATCATGCAGACGGCGATGCAGGGCGTATCCTGGCTCATGGAGCGAGTTTGAAAGGTTCTGCCACTGTCGTGCAAGTGCAATCATCTCACAGTCCCGTTCCGGCATTCATGATCGGCTTGCGCACCCGGCGCTTCTCCTTAGCGGGGGCGATCGCATGCTCCGGCTGCAATGGCGGGGCCTCGTCCGACAGCGGAGCGAGCGCCGACATCACCCGCTCCGGCGGGAAGGTGACGATCACCTCGGTGCCGATGCGGACCTTCGATTTCAGCGTGAACGTGCCGCCATGCATCTCGATCAGGTTCTTGGCGATCGGCAGGCCGAGCCCGGCCCCCTGTTCGGCCGACTTGATCGAGTTGGAGCCCTGGCCGAACGAGGCGAGCACGATCGGAATCTCGTTCTCGGGGATGCCCGAGCCGGTGTCCTTGACGCTGAGATATTGCCCGCCCGAGGCCGTCCAGCCGGCCTTGAGCCAGATGTCGCCGCCCTGCGGCGTGAACTTGATGGCGTTGGAGAGCAGGTTGAGCACGACCTGGCGGATCGCGCGCTCGTCCGCCCACAGCCGCGGCATCTTCCGCTCGAACACCTCGTGAATGGTGATGCCGCGGCTCGTGGCGCGCAGCTTCAGGAGATGATGGCAGTCGGCGATCACGTGCACGAGCGCCACGGCTTCCTCGTTGAGCTCGTAGCGGCCGGCCTCGATGCGCGAGAGATCGAGGATCTCGTTGATCAGGTTGAGCAGGTGGACGCCGGAATTGTGGATGTCGGCCGAATATTCCTTGTAGACCGGCACCGCGTGCGTTCCGAAGATCTCGCTCTTCATCACCTCGGAAAAGCCGAGGATGGCGTTCAGCGGCGTTCGCAGCTCGTGACTCATCTGCGCGAGGAAGCGCGACTTGGCAACGTTGGCCGCTTCTGCCCGGTAGCGCGCCTCGTCGGAGATCGCCTTGGCCTGCTCGAGCTCGCCGATCAGGGCGTCCTTCTCGGCGCGTGCTTCGAGCGTGGCGAGCGTGGTCGAATGCAGCTGATGGGCGAGCAGCACGAAATAGCCTTCTGCTGCGACCGCGAATCCGGCCAGCAGGTAATTGTCGAACGTGCCCGACAGCACGAGGCTGAGGGTGATCGCGACCGTGACCGGTGCGGTGACCGCGACGGCTGCGACGGGCAGGTTGGCAGCGAGCATGCTGGAGACGGCGATCACCAGCAGCATCAGGAACATCATCAGCGTGCCTGACACCGCCGCGAGTGCGGGGTGGATCAGGATCGCCATCCAGCACACGCCGTAGAGCAGGTCGAGCAGCACGAAGCGCGTGCGCCAGCGCCGCGTCGCCGCCATCGACGGCTGGTCGGCGAGAAAGTTCGAGCAGTTGCGGACGATCGCAGCATGGATGCAAAGCACGCCGGCCGTCCAGGCGCCGGCCGCCAGCGTATGGAGCCAGGCGCTCAGCATCAGGCCGGTTGCGACCACCAGCAGCACGACGATGTAGGAGGCGGAGATGCGGGTCTGCGCATATTGGCGCAGCAGCTCGCGATCGAAGGCCGGACGCGTTCCCGATGTCGACGTTAACCGGTCGCGCGCCTCGCGCACCCGCTGCTGCGCGGCCCGGCGCTGGCTTGCCGGTGCAAGCGCCGGCGGATCTGCCGGAAGCTCGACGACCTCAGGCTTTTCAGCGGGTTTACTCATCAAACAACACAAATCCTGCCCGCGAGGTACGGGCTGCTTTCTGCATTGTCTATAACTGGGCCCAAATCCTTAAGACGGATTATAGACAACGAAAAATTTGCGTTAACCGCGCGTTAAATTAACCATTGTGCGAGGCTCAGCGGAGCTTCATTCGCAGGCGGCGCCAGCCGATCACCACGCCCGTGATGCTGAAGACGAGGCCGATCGCGCAAAGGCCGACGATGAGAGCCGTGCGCAGCGCCGCATGGGCGAGCAGGGCCGGAAAGTCGAGCGTGTGCAGCGCCTGATAGAGCCACCGATAGGCGCGTCGGGACGGATCGAGCTTCTCGAGCACCGCGCCGGAGGCGGCGTCGACATGATACCAGGTGTCGCCGCAGATCACGCGATGGACCGGCGCGCCCGGCACATCGGAGACGAACGGATAGTCGTCGCCCGGCTCGACTTCGGTCGAGCGCGCGCAATCGTGGCCCAGGCGGGACGTTGCGGCATTGACGTCGGCCGGCTGCAGGAAGCGTCCGATGATCCTTGCCGAAGCGCCGTCCAGCACCGAAATCTGCTGCTGGCCCGGCGCTCGCCGGGTGCGCTGATGGAGGCGGCCGCCGAAGGCGAACCACTCGATCTCGCGAGCCTCGCCATGCACCGCCGCGAGTGCAACCGCAGTCAGGCGGCTCCAATCCGGTGTGCCGACCAGCATGGCTTCCTCGGACGGCGTCAGATGGCCGGTCGCGAACAGCCTGCCATGGTCCATCGACAGCCAACCGCTGACCATCCAGGTCAGCACGAACTGCATGCAGAGCAGACCAGCCCAATGATGCCACAGGTGCCAGCCGCGGTAGCGCGAGCATAGCCGCGCCTCGCGAGGTCGCAGCCTCATCGGACCGAGCAGGGCGCCGGTCACGGCGGCGATGACGGCCGCGAGCGATAGCCACCACACGACGATGTTCCAGGCCGCCCAGTCCTTGCGCAGGACGGTTGGATAGATCCAATGGACAACGCTGCCGACGTAGTTCCAGGCGCGTTCGAAGCGTGTCGTGTCGAGCACGACCTCGCCGGTCTTCGACGACACGTACAGCTCGGTCCCGTCGGGATCGTGGAGCGCGATCCGGTGCAGCGGACGATGCACATCGAACCGGTTCGGCACCGTCCATTGATCGTAGCTGTCCAGCGCCGCGATGGCGGCGCGATCGGCCTCGAGCCCGCGTTGCTGGGCTGTTGCGCGTGCCACCGACAGTGCGAGACCGGGCTCGTTCACGTCGGCTGCGGCCAGCGTGTCGGCATGAAAGGCCGCGCTGCGGCCGGCGGCCGAGATGACATAGACCGGACCATCCACGCGTTGAAACAGCCGGATGCGGGCGGGATAATCGATGCCACCAGCGGCGAGGGCCTCCGCGGGACTGCGCAGCGACACGGCGATGTCGAGCACCGGCAGCGCGGCGAAGCGCTCGCTCTCGGTCTGCGCCGGGAATGGCACGTAGTGCATCACGATCCCGGTCGCGAACCACAGCACGAACAGCGGACCGAGCGGGATGCTCAACCAGCGGTGCATGAGGATCAGCGCCTGGATCATGCTGTCATCAGAACTTGAACGAGGCCTCGACCTCGTAGGTGCGCGGCGCGCCGAGGAAGATCTGGTCGGGATAGAACGGATCGCTCCAGGCTGCGTAGCGCCTGTCGGTGACGTTGCGGATGCGCAAGGCGAGGCGCGTGCTGGTCGCGGTGGCGAACATCGGCACCTTCGGCAGATCGACGAAGGCGAACAGATCGGCGGTGGTGTAGGCGTTTAGCTTCACCGTGTTGGCATCGGTGCTCCAGCGGTCGCCGACGTGACGAACCGAGAAGCCGAGCTCGACCGGCCACCAGCCGGGATTGAGGAAGCGGTAGGAGCCGCCACCATTGACGATGATGGCGGGAATGTTGGGCGGCGTGTTGCCCGAGAACGAGCCGCCGCCCGCGAGATCATAGTCGGCATAGCGGGCGCGGACATAGGCGACGTTGCCCCATAGCTTGCTCTCCGGCGTCGGCCGCATGGCGGCCGCGACCTCGATGCCCTGCGATTTCACCTTGCCGGCGAGGTTGAGCTGCTGGCCGGCCTGGGCGCTGTAGACGTTGTTGCGCGCGATGTCGAAGGCCGAGAAGGTCCACTCCGCGCGCCCGTTCCACAGCAGCTGCTTGACGCCGGTCTCGTAGCTGCGGGAGTCGGACAGCGCGAGGTTCTGCGTCGGACTCAAGATAAAGATGCTGTCGGCCGAGATGTCGGTGGCCGTCGCATATTGGCTGTAGAAGGTGGTGCCGGGTAGCGCCTCCCACGTGTAGCCGATGCGGCCGGTGACCGGCTGCCAGCTCTTCGAATAGGGGAAGCCACTTTTCACCGCGCCATTCCTGTCGATCGAGTTGCGATCGAGCGTGAACGGATTGTAGCGCAGGCCGCCGACCAGGGCGAACGTGTCGGTGAGCTTCAGCCGGTCCTCGAGGTTCAGGGCGACGCTGTCGATCGTGGCGGTCTGCAACTGCGTTCCGAGCTGGCCATAAACACCGCGGTCGAAGCCGACCAGGGGGACCGAGTCACCGGGAAAGTTCGCCGCGCCGGGCCGCGTGAAGTCGGTATGGGAGCTCTCGACCGAGGTGACGAGACGGTTGGAAAGGCCGAAGATGCTGCCGTTCCAGGTCATGTCGGTGGTGTTTCCGACCATGTTATGGTTGTGGTGGACGAAGAAGCGCTCGCGATCGACCGTGTTGGTGGTCGCGTTGAACGCCGAGACCTCGTTGTTGTACCAGTCGCGGCTGGCATTGTAGTTGTAGATCTGGCTGCGCAGCTTGACGGCGTTGTTCAGGTCCCATTCGAAGCCGCTGCGAACCCAGGACTCCTTGATCGTCTTGTGTCCGTCGATCACGTTGTAGTTGGTCGATAGCGTGCGGCCGTCGATCGTGACCGCGCCGAGATCGGTGCCATTATAGGCGGACACCTTGGTGCCCGACACGATGCCGCTGGTCGCATTGGCGCCGCTGGAGGCCACCGGCACCAGCGGCGTGCCTTCGTAGGGCTTGGCCTTGTAGTCCTTGAACTCGGCGGCAAAGAAGGTCTTGAAGCTGTCGGACAGTCGGTAGTCGAGCTGGCCCGAGACATGGACGTTCTTGAACTCGGTGTCGTCGATGAAGCCGACCTCCCTGGTTCGGCTGATGTCGAAGCGATAGTCGAGGCCCTCGATCGCGGTGCTGCCGCCGGAGCCGAAGCCGCTGCGGAACGTGCCGCGCTGGTCGAAGCCTATGAAAGCCTCGTTCTGGACCGGTCCGGTGTGCGGCGCCTTGGTCGCGAAGTTGATGGTGCCGCCGACCGCGCCCTGGCCGGAGATCAGCGAGGAGGGGCCTTTGAGAAACTCGACCCGGTCGAGGTTGAAGGTCTCCATCGTCAGCGCGGTGAAGCCGGTCGGCCCGATGTTGATGCCATTGTAGAGGACGTTGACCTGGTTGCCCTGGAAGCCGCGCATGGCAAAGCCGACGTCGTTCGGGGCATCGCCGGCGCTGACGCCGGTGGCGCCTTTCACCGCATCGACGGTGGTGTGATAGCCCTGCTCGCGCAGCGTCGCTGCACCCACGACCTCGATCGATGCCGGCGCCTCGCGCGCGATCAGGCCCAGCCGGCCGCCGACCGCCGGAGCCGCATTGCCGTTGAGCGGCGTCGCCGCTGGGGAGGCGGAGGCGTGGGGCGATGGCGCGGCTGCCGGCGGTGGCGTCGCTGTGCCTCGGGGCATGGGGTGTACCGTCCCGCTGGCTGTTCTGACCGGTGACGGCGAACGGCCGGCAGCCTGTCGCTGGCGCGGCGCATCGACGGTGACGTCTGGCAGCAGCGTGTGGGCCGCCGGCCTCACGCCAGGATTTGCTGCCTGCTGCGCATGGGCCAGCGGAACGGCTGCGCAGAAGACCGCCGCAACGAGCCCCGCCAACGCAATCAAACCCCGGACGTCCCGCATGCTCATTCCGATTCCCCCACCCGCGGTCCGGCCATGCCGGTGTCCGCGCCCCCTCCAGCGCTCTTGTGACCGGGACGAGAGCTAACGCAGAACGTTAGATATGTGATGTTATAACATTACATATCTTCTCTTCTGGTCAAGCCTGTCTCTGTTCGGCAACACATGCGAACGATTGGCGATTGCAACGGGTATCAGCGAGTCGGAGGGTGCGCAATGGCGCCGGCTGATACGGGTCAGATAGGGCGCGCGAGGTCCCGGCCGACGGCGATGACGAGCCAGTTGGTCGTCACGGGGCAGAAATAAACGTGCCGCCGCTCGAAGCGCGCGGCGGCACGTTCATCGGATCGCGATCGCGGATTACTTCTCCAGGCGGGCCAGCAGGCTCGACGTGTCCCAGCGCTTGCCGCCGAGCTTCTCGACCTCGGAATAGAACTGGTCGACCAGCGCGGTCACCGGCAGATGGGCGCCGTTGCGGCGCGCTTCGCTGAGGCAGATCGACAGGTCCTTGCGCATCCATTCCACCGCAAAACCAAAGTCATACTTGCCATCGTTCATGGTCTTATAGCGGTTCTCCATCTGCCAGGACTGGGCGGCGCCCTTGGAGATGGTCTCGATCACGGCGGGCACGTCCAAGCCCGACTTCTTCGCGAAATGGATGCCCTCGGACAGGCCCTGCACGAGGCCGGCGATGCAGATCTGGTTGACCATCTTAGTCAGCTGGCCGGAGCCCGCCGGTCCCAGCAGCTTGCACATCCGGGCATAGGCCGCGATTACCGGCTCGGCGCCCGCATAGGCGTCCGCGGTGCCGCCGCACATCACCGTCAGCACGCCGTTCTCCGCGCCGGCCTGGCCGCCGGACACCGGCGCGTCGATGAATTTGAAGCCGGCCTTGGTGGCTGCGGCATCGAGCTCACGTGCCACTTCAGCCGAGGCCGTGGTGTGGTCAACGAAGGTCGCGCCCTTGGTCATGCCGGCGAAAGCGCCGTCCGGGCCGATGGTCACCGCGCGCAGATCGTTGTCGTTGCCGACGCAGCACATCACGAAGTCCTGGCCCTCGGCGGCCTGCTTCGGCGTCGCGGCGGTCTTGCCGCCGAACTTGTCAGCCCATTCCTTCGCCTTGGCCGCGGTACGGTTGTAGACCGTGACCTCGTGACCGCCCTTCTTCACGAGATGTCCTGCCATGGGGAAACCCATGACGCCGAGACCGATGAAAGCGACTTTAGCCATATGAGCTACCTTGACCTTGGGGTTCTGCCGACAGCCTTGAGAGGGCCGGGCCGTTCTTGACGGAAAACATCAGCGGCCGGCCGGGTTCCGGCGGCGGCGCTGGACGCCGCACCATAGCCGCTTGCGAAACAGGGGCAACGGCTTCGTGACGGATGCGAAAACGTCCGCCCGTGCTAAAGAGGCATCATCATGACGGCTTGCAAAGTCGTCGTCCGGCAACGAAATCCAGTCAACCAACGAATCAGCCAGGGAGTGTCTCGCATGGGCGTCAGCGTCGGCGTGCTCGATCATTTCAACATCCGGACCCGCAACCTCGCCGAGACCGTGCGCTTCTACGAGGACGTGCTCGGGCTCGAGAACGGCGCCCGGCCGAATTTCGCATTCCCTGGCGCCTGGATGTACAGCGAGGGCCGGCCGGTGGTGCACCTCGTCGACATCTCGCCGACATCCGAGGCACAGAAGCCGGATTCCGGCGTCGTCCACCACGTCGCCTTCGTCAGCCGCGGCTTCGCCGGCATGAAGGCCCGGCTCGCCGCCAAGGGCATGCCGTTCGATGCCCGCCAGGTGCCCGGCGGCGAGCTGTGGCAGATCTTCGTGCGCGACCCCAACGGCGTGACGATCGAGCTCAATTACGAGGCGGCCAAGGAGCAGGCCGACGACGCGCCGGTGGAGACCGCCGGCGACATCGGAACCAAGGTGGCGTTTTGAGCCGGCCGGCCTTATGAAGCAGCGCAACGCAGGGCCGGGGGCGGTCCCGTCGCGGACGACGGAAGATCATGTCCGGTCAACAGGATAGGGCGCGACGATGTGGCGCGTTCTGAACTTCTTCAGGAGACGCGCCGTGAGCGTGACGCAGCAGCAGGTTATCGAGGCACTCAAGCGGGTCCGCTCGCCGCGCGGCGTGGCGCTGCCGGACGCCGGCGTGCTCTCGCCGATCACGGCCAATGACGGCAAGGTGTTCTTCTCGATCAATGTCGAGGCCAGCGAGGCCCGCGCCTGGGAAGACACCCGCGCGCAAGCCGAAGCCGCCGTGCGCGCCATTCCCGGCGTGACCATGGCGATGATCGCGCTGACCGCCGAGCGCAAGGCGGGCGCTGCCGCCCCGCCGCCGCGGCAGGGCGGCGTGCAGCCGGTCGCGGCGCATCGTCCGCATCAGCACCAGCATCCGGCCGACTCGCCGATGTCCCGGCAGGCTCCGATCCCGGGCATCGCGGCGGTCATCGCCGTCGCCTCCGGAAAGGGCGGTGTCGGCAAGTCGACCACCGCGATCAATCTCGCGCTGGGCCTGCGCGATCTCGGCCTCAAGGTCGGGCTGCTCGACGCCGACATCTACGGCCCCTCGGTGCCGCGACTGACCGGCCTGCAGGAAAAGCCCAAGCTCACCGACGACAAGAAGATGATTCCGCTGTCGCGGTTCGGCCTGTCGATCATGTCGATCGGCTTTCTCGTCGACGAGGACAGCCCGATGATCTGGCGCGGCCCGATGGTGATGTCGGCCATCAACCAGATGCTGCGCGACGTCGCCTGGGGTACGCTCGACGTGCTCGTCGTCGACATGCCGCCGGGCACCGGCGATGCCCAGCTGACTCTGGCGCAGAACGTGCCCCTGAAGGGCGCCGTGATCGTGTCGACGCCGCAGGACCTGTCGCTGATCGACGCCCGCCGCGGGCTTGCGATGTTCCGCAAGGTCAACGTGCCCGTGCTCGGCATCATCGAGAACATGAGCTACTTCCAGTGCCCGCAATGCGGCACCCGGTCCGACATCTTCGGTCATGGCGGCGCGCGCCACGAGGCCGAGCGGCTCGGCGTGCCGTTCCTCGGCGAGATCCCGTTGCACATGGACATCCGCTCGACGTCGGACGCCGGCAACCCGTTGGTCGAGAGCGAGCCGAACGGTCCGCACGCGGCGATCTACCGGAGCATCGCCGCGTCGGTGCGGGATCAGCTCAAGGACGCCATCGCCGCTGCTTGATGCACTGCAGCGAAGCGCGTGCGACTATTGGACCGTTTGTCATTCCAACGTCGCGTTTTCGCTTAACCGGTTCCGTGCTAAAGCCCGGCCCGGATCGCCTTCGACCGTGTGCGGCCAATCGCATCGGCGGATAAATGCTTTTTCAACGGGAAACGCCCCCAACAAGGAGATGCCCTAATATGAAGCGTCGTGATTTTCTGAAGGTTTCGGCCGCCGGTGCCGCGGCGACGGGGGCCATCGCCTCGCCGGCGATCGCGCAGTCGTCGCCCGAGATCAAGTGGCGGTTGACCTCGAGCTTCCCGAAGTCGCTCGACACGATCTATGGCGGCGCCACCGAGCTGGCCAAGTACGTCGCCGAAATGACCGACAACAAGTTCCAGATCCAGGTGTTCGCGGCCGGCGAAATCGTTCCCGGCCTGCAGGCGCTGGACGCGACCGCCAACGGCACCGTCGAGATGTGCCACACGGTGTCGTATTACTACGTCGGCAAGGACCCGACCTTCGCGATCTTCGCTTCGGTGCCGTTCGGCCTCAATGCCCGGCAGCAGAACTCCTGGCTGTATCAGGGCGGCGGCAACGAGCTCGCCAACGAGTTCTACAAGAAGTTCGGCGTGATCGGCTTTCCCTGCGGCAACACCGGCACCCAGATGGGCGGTTGGTTCCGCAAGGAGATCAAGACCGCCGCCGACCTCTCGGGCCTGAAATTCCGCATCGGCGGCATCGCCGGCCAGGTGCTGCAGAAGCTCGGCGTCGTGCCGCAGCAGCTCGCCGGTGGCGACATCTACCCGGCGCTGGAGAAGGGCACCATCGACGCGGCCGAGTGGGTCGGCCCCTATGACGACGAGAAGCTCGGCTTCCAGAAGGTGGCCAAGTACTATTACTATCCGGGTTGGTGGGAAGGCGGTCCGACCGTCCATGCCTACACCAACCTGGACAAGTGGAATTCGCTGCCCAAGAGCTACCAGGCGATCCTGACCAACGCGACCATGGCCGCGAACACTTGGATGGCGGCGCGCTACGACATGCAGAACCCGTCGGCGCTGAAGCGCCTGGTCGCCGGCGGTACCCAGTTGCGTCCTTTCACGAACGAGGTGCTCGAAGCCTGTCTCAAGGCGACCAACGAGCTTTGGGGCGAGATCTCGGCCAAGAATCCCGACTTCAAGAAGTCGATCGATGCCATGCAGGCCTACCGCTCGGACGAATATCTGTGGTGGCAGGTCGCCGAATACACCTACGACAGCTTCATGATCCGCTCGCGCACCCGCGGCTGATCTTCAGCATTTCGATCGGCGGATGGACATTGAGCCCGGCCTCGCAAGAGGCCGGGCTTTTGCGTTGCATTGCGACATCGTTTTGCAATGGCACTCCGACGCACTTTGATCCACACTGGAACTAAGCCTCGCAAGAAGGCTGCCCAGGAAACGAACACAATCACCACAAGGGAGGAAAGAGCATGAAGCGGAGAGACTTCATCAAGGTCACCGGGCTCGGCGCTGCAGGCGCCGCCGCGATCGCATCGCCCGCGATCGCGCAATCGATGCCCGAGATCAAATGGCGCATGACCACGAGCTGGCCGAAATCGCTCGACACGCTGCATGGCGGCGCCGAGATCATGGCCAAGATGATTGGTGAGGCCACCGACAACAAATTCCAGATCCAGACCTTCGCCGCCGGCGAGATCGTGCCCGGCCTGCAGGTGCTCGACGCCGTGCAGAACGGCACCGTCGAGATGGGCCACACCGCGTCCTACTATTATTTTGGCAAGGACCCGACCTTCACCTTCGGCTCGTCGGTGCCGTTCGGCCCGAACATGCGCATCAACCAGGCCTGGTACCTGATGGGCGGGGGCAAGGAGATCCTCAACGAGTTCTACAAGAGCTACAACGTCACCTCGCTGCTGGCCGGCAACACCGGCTGCCAGATGGGCGGCTGGTTCCGCAAGGAGGTCAACTCCGTCGACGATCTCAACGGCATGAAATTCCGCATCGGCGGTTTTGCCGGGCGGGTGCTGCAGAAGCTCGGCGCGGTGCCGCAGCAGATCGCCGGCGGCGACATCTATCCGGCGCTGGAGAAGGGCACGATCGACGCCGCCGAATGGGTCGGTCCCTATGACGACGAGAAGCTCGGCCTCTACAAGGTCGCGCCGCACTACTACTTCCCCGGCTGGTGGGAGGGCGGGCCGATGCTGCTCGCCATGATCAACCTCGACAAGTGGAACGCGCTGCCCAAGCACTATCAGAAGCTGCTCGAGCAGGCCGGCCACTACTCCAACAACTGGATGATGGCCAAGTACGATTCCGCCAACCCGCTGGCGCTGCGCAAGCTGATCGCCGGCGGCGCCAAGCTGCATCCGTTCCCGGCCCCGGTCATGGAAGCCTCGTTCAAGGCCGCCAAGGAGCTGCATGCCGAGGTCGCCGCCGGCAATCCAAACTTCAAGAAGGCGCTGGACTCGCTCACGGCCTATTCGGGTGCGGGCTATTCCTGGTTCCAGGTCGCCGAGGTCGGCTACGACAACTTCATGGCCCGGCGGTCGCAGAGCTGAGCGAGATTCCGTCGTTGCGAGCGCAGCGAGGCAATCCAGGGCTGCGCGCGTGCCCCTGGATTGCTTCGGCGCAAGGTCGCCTCGCAATGACGCGCTGATAGAGACGGTCCCAAACAGGTCCCAAACAAAAGAGGCGGCCCCAAACAAAAACCCCGGAAGCGGAGCTTCCGGGGCTTTCTTCATTCGGTCGGAGCCGCCGTCTACTGCTTCGGCGCGCCGAAATCCAGCGGCGGCAGATCGATCTGCGGCACCTCGATCTTGACCTTGTCGAGGTCGACCTGGACCGGCTTGTCGAGCAGGCCGGTCACCGTGACCGGGAACGCGATTACGAGCAGCACCATGATCGCCTGCAGGCCGATCCATGGCATCGCGCCCCAATAGATGTCGGAGCTCTTCACTTCCTTCGGCGCGACGCCGCGCAGGTAGAACAGCGCGAAGCCGAACGGCGGATGCAGGAACGAGGTCTGCATGTTCACGCACAGCATGACGCCGAACCAGATCAGGGCGGCCTCCGGGCCGACCACCGGCGCCAGGATCTTCTGCGCGATCGGTGCGATCATCGGCAGGATGATGAAGGCGATCTCGAAGAAGTCGAGGAAGAAGGCCAGGAAGAAGATGAAGATGTTGATGAAGATCAGGAAGCCCCAGACGCCGCCGGGCAGGGAGGTGAGCAGGTGCTCCAGCCATTCGCCGCCGGAGACGCCCTGGAACACCACCGAGAAGCAGGTCGAGCCGATCAGGATGAAAGTGACCATGCAGGTGATGCGCATGGTTGTCTCGTAGCCCTGCTTGATCAGGTCGCGCAGGTCGGGGAGGGCGACGGCGCGGATGCAGAGCCAGGCAACCGCGAGATAGGTGACCGCGAAAGAGAGCTTGAACGCGAGGTTCTCGGTGAACAGCATCGCGATGATGGTGCCGATGCCGGCGGCGACGACGCCGACGATCAGGATGCTGCGATCGCTCTTGGTGAACTCCTTGTGGTGGATCACCGCCAGCACGATCGCGCCGACCGCGCCCATGGCGCCGGCTTCCGTCGGCGTGGCCAGGCCCATCATCATGGTGCCGAGCACGACGAAGATCAGCACCGCCGAGGGAATGATGCCCATCAGGCACTTCTTCCACAGCGCCCAGCCGGTCAGCGTACGCGCCTCCTTCGGCACCGGCGGCAGGTGGCCCGGCTTGACCAGGCCGAGCACGAAGGTGTAGCCGGCGAACAGCACGACCTGGAAGATCGAGGGGCCCCAGGCGCCGAGATACATGTCGCCGACCGACTTGCCGAGCTGGTCGGCCAGCACGATCAGCACCAGCGACGGCGGCACCAGCTGGGTGATGGTGCCGGACGCCGCGAGCACGCCGGTGATGTAGCGCATGTTGTAGCCGTAGCGCATCATCACGGGCATCGAGATCATCGCCATCGCGATCACCTGTGCCGCCACCGTCCCGGTGATGGCGCCGAGGATGAAGCCGACGATGATGACGGAATAGCCGAGGCCGCCGCGGATCGGCCCGAACAGCTGGCCCATCGAATCCAGCATGTCCTCGGCGAGCCCGCATCTCTCCAGGATCGCACCCATGAAGGTGAAGAACGGGATCGCGAGCAGCAGGTCGTTGGCGAGCACGCTGCCGAAGATGCGGCCCGGAATCGCCTGCAGGAAGTTGAGGTCGAAGAACCCTAAGTCGATGGCGAGGAAGCCGAACGACAGGCCGACGGCGGCGAGCGTGAACGCCACCGGGAAGCCGATCAGCATCGCCAGGACCAGGCCGCCGAACATCAGCGGCGGCATCATCTCCAGCGTAATCATTGCGTCGGCCTCTCGTATTTGGCGTCGATCGTCACTTCACCGCGCAGCGCGGCGGCGCGCTTGATCACCTCGGAGAGGCCCTGCAGCGCCAGCATCACGAAGCCCGCGGGGATGGCGAACTTCACCGGCCAGCGAAGCAGGCCGCCGGCATTGGCCGACATCTCGTTGACCGAATAGGACTGCATGAAGAACGGCCAGGACAGGTAGGCCAGCAGCAGGCAGGTCGGGATCAGGAAGAACAGCGTGCCGATCAGATCGAGCCAGAGCTGGCCGCGCTCGGACAGATAGAGATAGAGCAGCTCCACCCGAACATGCTCGTTGCGCCGGAAGGTGTAGGAGGCGCCGAACATGACCAGCAGCGCGAACATGTACCACTGCAATTCCAGCCAGCCGTTCGACGAGTAGCTGAAGGCGTAGCGGATCATGGCGTTGATCGCGCTGACCAGGCAGGCCAGCAGCACCATGATATTGCAGACGTAACCGATCTTTTCGTTGAGCTGATCGATGGCGTTACTGATTGCCAACAAGGGGCGCATCATTGTCTCCGCTGCGGGCGCTGTCAGACGAGCGCGCCTGAGCTCTCAGGAGGCACGGCTTCGCGATCACGCAGAACGTGCATGTCGTCATGACGGCGCGCTTGAAGCGAATCCAACGAAACGTCCTCCCCCTCGATGCCTTCAGCTCTTGTTCGGCGCTTGTATGAAGGGCGAGCGCCCATCGGCCGCGCTGGGCCTGAAAGCGGGGGCACCATTTCAGCGCGCCGTCCTGCCGTCAATCGGAAAATGGACACATTGACGCGCCGGCAACAGTCTGGCGGCGCTGGCTAAACCCGGGTTCGGGGGGCGGCGTCCGGCCTGCCGAAAGAGCGGGCAGTTCGCTGCCGGCCGTCCATCGCTCCGATGGGGGCGGCCGTGGAGGATGGTCGCGTGGGCTGTCTGGGACGGAGCGCGGGATCAGAATGTGGTGTGGTGATCCGGCGAGGCGTCTGATCCCCGGCAAGGGAATGTTGGCGTGGGGCCACAAGCTGGATAAAAAGCGTCGTCGTGGACGTTTGATGCAGGGACCAACCGGATGAGCAAGCCGAGCAAGACCGAAGCCGAACTGATCGCGATGGCGGTGGCCGAGCTGAAGGCTCATACCGAGTACGCCGAGGGCATTCGCATCGCGGTCGTGCGGGACGGAAATTCCTGGGAGTTTCGCGCCAGTGCCGATCAGGAGACGATCGGCAGGCCTGGCTATCCCGAATGCGTCGCCATGTTGGTCCAGATTGGAGACCATCTGTCGAAGCAGTACGCGCTCCAGGAGAAGTGAAATGGCTTCGTGACCGCTGGCGGCGGGCACTCCGACACCGTCGAACCCGCAGGCATCTGCGGGATGCCAGGGGCCTGACCCGACGCGGCGAGCCTCCTCAAAAATCAAAAAACTGGCCGCGCCGCCTGATGTGCGGCGCTACAGCACCACCACGCCGGAATGCTTGGCCTTGTTCTCGGGTTCGACGTGGATGGTGATCCAGCTGTGCTCGTCGTGCTCGCGCAACGCTGCCTCGATCCGATCGCAGATTTCGTGCGCCTGGTTGACCGACATCTCGCCGGGCACCACGAGGTGGAACTCGATGAAGGTCAGCTTGCCGGCATGGCGGGTCCGGACATCATGCGCCTCCAGC
Organism: Bradyrhizobium sp. SZCCHNR1053; assembly: GCF_032381235.1. Lineage (NCBI taxonomy): Bacteria > Pseudomonadati > Pseudomonadota > Alphaproteobacteria > Hyphomicrobiales > Nitrobacteraceae > Bradyrhizobium > Bradyrhizobium sp. SZCCHNR1053. Next base: position 192,280 of record NZ_JAUHJM010000006.1, on the reverse strand, counting down.
GCGCCGCCGGCATGCTGACTGATGATCAGGCGAATGCGCGCCAGCGTGGCGTCCGGGACCGCTTCATCCATCAGCCCGCTGGTGGATTCCTTCAGCACCTGCCATCCCGACCACAGGATGTTCATGGCGACCAGCACGGCCAGTGCCGGATCGAGGATCGGCAGCTGCAACATCACCGCGAGGCCGAGGCCGACCACGACGCCGCCCGAGGACACGACGTCCGTCAGCAGATGGCGTCCGTCGGCCACCAGCGCCGGCGACCGCAGCCGCTTGCCCCGCGTGATCAACAGCCAGCACCAGACCGCATTGATCGCGCTCGCCAGCCCATTCACGGCGAGCCCTTCGACGGGCGCCGAAAACGGCCGCGGATTGAAGAAATTCCCGTAAGCCTCATGGATGATGAGCAGCGCCGCCACGACGATCATGACGCCCTCGATCACCGCGCTGAAATACTCTACCTTGTGGTGGCCGAACGGATGGTTGGCGTCGGCGGGCTTGGCTGCGATGCGCACCGCGACGAGCGCGACGGCGGCGGTGACGACGTTGACGATGCTCTCGAGGGCGTCCGAGTACAGCGCGACCGAGCCGGTGATCCAATAGGCAAGATACTTCAGGCCGAGCACGATCGTTCCGACCACGAGGCTGCCGATGGCGAGCTTGAGCGATTGCGAGGCCATGATGTCCTGATCCGATCCCGCGCTGGGGTACTCAACGCTGCGGCGGAACGCAACCTCCGCTGCCGGCCGCTCGCTATCGGAAAAGCTGATATCCTCGGTTCATCGCCGTCGCGAATGCGCCGGGCGCGGCGTTGCCGCGAGCGCAATATGATCTGTGGAAAACAGAAAGGCCGCGCCCACGGACATGGACGCGGCCTTGTCGCGGCAAGCGCCGATAGCAATGACGCCGCCGACTACTTCTCTTTGATGACCGTGGTGGTGCTGGTGGAGCTGCCGACCGTGCCTTCGTCCTCGCAGACCTTGGTCTGGCGGATGCGGTCCTCGGCTTCCACGCGGCTGGTGAACGCCATCGGTCCGATCTGCGTGACGACCTCGCGGTCGGCGGGGCGTGTGGTGGTGATGGTGCAGCGATGGCTCGGTCCCTGCACGATGTAGTATTCGTCCGCGAGCACTGGCGCGACCGATCCGATGATCACTGCGCCGGCAAGAAGAAGGGGTGCTTTCATTGTCGCCTCTCTTTCCAAGAACAGCCAAAAGGGGAGCGGGATTCGATGAGGAGTTTTCTGCCTCATCGTTCGATGCTCCGCCTTTGCAACTCGGCCGGCTGGTCGGGGTTCCGGTACGCCACGCGCAGCCTGTGTTGATGCGATGCAGTGTCGGCAGCGATGGACGCGAGATCCCGTCAGGATCCAGCGACACGCGCGCTCGCCCGCCGTGGCGCGCTTGCCAGTGTCCCAAGCGCGTCGCGCCGCGGTTGGCAGGCGAACATCGATCACGACCTCGTCCGTGCATCGACGGACGTCGCGATATCGACGAGCCGGCGCACTGGCGGCGGTAGCGATTCAGAGCAGCCTGACGGTCACCTTCGCCTTGCCGGTATTGTTCGGATAGAATGCATCGTACACCCAGGGCAGCCCGATCACGGCGTCGTTGACATAGAGGAACAGCTCACCGCCGCGCTCGGCCTTGAACCTCGCCTTGTAGGCCTGAGGCGTCGTGTTGGGGGCGGGAACGGGGTCGAGGAAATATTCGTCGACTCCCGTCTCGCCGACCCTGGCGATCAGCCGATACCAGGGCCGGAAGAGAACGCGGCGCAGCAGGATGCCTGCGTAGAACGTCCCGCGGGCGTAGCCCCGGACCGTCGAGGTGCGATAGCCGGCGGGCGTGACCGGATGCCCGGCGTCCTCCCACGGGTCGGTCATGGTGACGACGATCTCGTAGGAGAAGCCGGGACGGACTCTCAACCCGGTGGGAGCGCAAACCGCATCGGTCGAGAAATCCCTGGCATCCTGCGGAATGCCTTTGTCGACCGCGACGAGCTCGTGGGCAGGGGTGCCATGGCAGAAGGCGCCCATCGAATCCGCGGCGTTGAACAGGACATGGCTGATCAGCGTGGCCGCGAGCCAGACGGTGCCGATAGCGAGCAACAACGGGCCGGCATGTCGCTTGCCGTTCCTGATGGCGAACTGATAGGCGCGATTGGTCCGGAGGGCGTAGATGGCTTGATGCATCGGGCCGGACAGCATCGGGGGCGCTGCTCGTTCGCGCCAGATCACGCGCATCAGGTCGCTGATGCGGTCGCTGAGGAATGCCCCGGCCGCAGTCAGCGCGACGAGGATGATGATCCCGCCGGCGAACCATTCGGGATTGGCGGCATACCAGTCCGTCCACCAGTGCAGCGATGTCGGCAGGAACGATTCGACCAGCCGGACCGCCTCGGAGACCATCCTGATGCGCGAGTCGTATTCGTGCGTGCGATCGAGGTCGTGGAATAGCCAGAAGGCCGCGAGGTGGAGGGAGGCCGCCAGCGTCGCGAAATAAGCGAGACGTCTGAACCACACCAGATTCCACAGCTTTTCCTGGGCGACGAACCGGGCGGTCGCTCCCGCCGGCGTTTCGAACGTGGTCGGCCCGAGAGGCGCCAGCGTGCCGTCGTAGCGGACGATGACGTAGTTGTCCGGCAAGCCGATGGGCGCATAGGCATTGCAGCCGCTGTCGATGCGGTCGAAGACGCTTTCGTGAATCTTCGGCATCGACACCTGGACGCCCGCCGCCGGGTCGTTGCACAACTCCGACACCTTGCGCGGGCCGTATCGATAATAGGAGCCGAGCCCGGAGCGCGAGTTGTAGAGGCGTCCGTCCTTGTCCTGTGACGTGACGATCGACTTGATCGCATCCGGATCGGCCTCGGGCGCGGTCTTGAAGACCAAGCCGCGTTTGACGGCCTCGTCCACGAGCCAGGTCAGGGGGACGTAGGAGAGGGAATCGTCCGGATAGCCGCCACCGACATTGGCGTGCATGCCGACGAACCAGACCTGCACCAGTCTTTCGTCATCGATCGTTTTGGCATCCTGCGGCTTGGTCTCACCCGCCTCGGTCCAGAGCACCGGATGGAAGGTCGTCCTCTCGTCGTCGAGCGCGAGCGCGTGGCGCGCGCATGTCACCCGCGGACTGAGCACGCGGTTGGGGAGCTCGAGCGGCCACACCCAGTTGGAGATGCCCCGCGTCATCTCGTCGATCGGAAGTCCATAGGCCGCGACGGTGTCCCACAGCCCGATGAACTCGATCGCCGGGAGGCTCTTTCGCACGATGAGGTCGAGCGATTTGCGGCCCATGATGCGGTCGATCACCGGCACCAGCACATGATCGCGAAGCCAGCGGAACAGCACCTCGATCCGCCAGATCGAATGGTATCCCTTGGCGCGATAGGCGCGATAGGCCTTCACGGCGCCGTCGTGCAGCTCAGCCTCGGTGTCGGCAACGATCAGCCCCTGATCGAGCATCAGCGCGGCGAGCACCCGGACGGTGAAGGCGCCGCGGCTGAAGCCGAACAAATAGATCTTCGAGCCGTCCGCGTGGTCGTAGTTGCGGCAGACGAACTTATAGGCATCCAGGATGTTGCGCTTGAGGCCGAAGCCGAACGCGCCGCCGAGCAGGGCGAGCGGAACGAACGACGATGTGCCGACGCCGTCATCATACTTGGCCGCCTGGGCATTGCCCTGCAGGTCGAGCGCCTGGAACATGCGCCAGACGTTGGTTCGCCACACGCTCGAGGCGGCATTGCCGGTCCCGTCGGACAGGATGATGATCTTGGGACTCGCCATGCAAAGGACCCCGCTCGACATTCAGAGCCGAGGAGCGGAAGCGTAAACCGCGCGGGGGAGAAATCAACCTGAGATGGTATGGCGCCTTCTGCTGCGTGGCGGGAGGCGCGGGTGCGCCGCTGGAGCGACGCGGCGGGCGGGTAAAAAGTGCACTGTCACCGAAATACGCCGACGTGCTCGACCAGATGCGCGCGCGAGGGGCGCTGCGTCGAAGGGATCACTGAAATATTGCGTCTCGTGCGCCACTCCGCCGTCGCGGAATTCCATGATGCTCACCACGTAGGAGGGGGCGCCATCATAGGTCAGGACCAGTTCGGTCACCCAAAGATCGCCGCTGCCCAGGATCCGCCGCACTGAGAAGCGCTTGTGGTTGGGCTGCACGAAGCGGCTTTTCTGAATGTTGCGCCGGCCGTGGATCCGCTCGCCCGATTGCGGATAATCCAGCACGGCATCGTCGCGATAGATGGCGTGCTCGGCCTCAAAATCATTTGCGTCCGATGCATCCCAATGGTGCTGCAGGGCAGCGCGCGTGGCGCGGTCATCCATGGCAATCTCCCATTCAGCTGCGCGCTCTCGTTGCAGAGCTACAGTCTGCAGGCCGGAGAATGGAGCATCCTAGAGGCTTTCGCGCGTGGATGCGGGCATCCGCAGGCCTCGCAGAGGCTGACGCATCATAGGACGATGGCCGACGTGTCACCACTCCGAACCGAACGGGAGATGTGAGCGAGGTGACCCAGTCGCTGGAGAGAGTTCTCCGGGCCAGTAGCACCGCGCTGAGCTACGCGCGGCAACGACGCTGTCACGCTGGACGGGTGGCAATCCAGATCACGTGGCGGGCGCCGCCGCCACCGCGGCCGGTGGCGCGGATGTTGATCTCCTCGGCCGCGAAGCCGGCCTTGCGCAGGCGCGGGGCGAAACGGTCGTCGGGATGTGACGACCACACCGCCAGCACGCCGCCGGGACGCAAGGCGGCGAACGCGGTGCGCAAGCCCGAGGAATCATAGAGCGCGTCGTTGGATTGCCGAGTCAGTCCCTGCGGGCCGTTATCGACGTCGAGCAGGATCGCATCGTAGGCGCTGCGCCCTGCGGCGATCAGCTTCACGACGTCGGCCTCGCGGATGTCGACGCGCGGATCGGCAAGGCTGGCGCCGGACAATTCGGCCATCGGCCCGCGCGCCCACGCGATCACTGCCGGCACCAGCTCGGCGACGGTGACGCGGGCCTGCGGACCCATCACTTTCAGTGCCGCCCGCAACGTGAAGCCCATGCCGAGGCCCCCGATCAACAGCCGCGGAGCGGGCTCGGCCTTGATGCGGGCGCAGCTCAGGGTCGCCAGCGCCTCTTCGGATCCGTGCAGCCGGCTGTTCATCAGCTCGTTCGAGCCGAGCTTGATCGAGAACTCCTTGCCACGCTGCATCAGCCGCAGCGGCTCACCGCCGCCGGGCACGTCTGCGGTGTCGATCAGCTTCCAGGGAATCACGGGCGTCTCGCGTTAATTCGGTTGCGGCATTCCAGGCGACAGAGTCGCCACGCTGGAGCCTGCTTACCATGTTGCCCGCATCCCGTGCCAAGGGGCAGTCGCCACTCTCGCGACGACCTGCATCGCGTCGTTGCGCGTCATTGCGGTGGGGACACCAGCATCCAGGCGCCCGCGGCACTGCAAGCAATGCCGGCCGCGCGCGCGATCCATCGTCCGACCGGAGTCAGTTTCTCAAACAGCACGAGCAGGGTCAGAATGGCAATCCACATCACGCTCATCACCCCGCCGACGAACAGCAGCGCCATCAGAGCCCAGCAGCAGCCGACGCAATAGCCGCCGTGTCGAAGGCCCAGCAGCAGGCAGCCCTGCAGGTCGCCGCGAAAGCCGCCGTGGCGCATCAGGAACATTAGCGGCGACTGGCATTGGGCAAGGCAGGCGCTCTTCAGCGGCGTCCACTGATAGACGCCTGCCGCGATCAGCACGATGGCGCCGAGCAGATGGTTGTCGATCGCCATCCGCGAATCCAGCAGCGCAGTCCGCTCCACAACCCATTGCAGGCAGGTCGCCACCAGCGAAAAGCCGCTCCAGGCGAGCAGATAGCCGGCCGCAAACCAGCCGGTCGCCGCGAACGGCTGGCCCCGCGCGCGACCGTGTCGACCCACACGGGCGTACATCAGGACCATGGGCGCGGCCGAAGGCGCCATCATCCCGACCATCATCACCGCCCACATCAGGAACACATAGGCGAATTCGATCGCGCGCCAGGGCTCGCTGGCCGGCAACATGATTCCGATGCCGGCCGGGATCATGCGAAAGCCGGTCATGTCCATGCCGCCCATGTCCATGTCGTTGGCGAGCCAGAGCACATAGGCCCATGCCAGGGCGACCATGATCGCGATCGCGCCGCCCACGATCCAGCGATCACGCCGCAGCACGGCTTCCAGGGCGCTGCCCGTCATCTGCAAGGTGGGTTGGCGGCCTTGCCGCACGTCGCATCAGGCCTGGTTGGACCAACTGATCGACGCGTACAGGCCGTTCTTGCCGGAATTGTCCCAGCGCATGCCGTGATCGTTGTAGGTGTTGCCCGCAGCGCCGACGGCCAGCGCCATCCGGTCGGGGCTGACGGGATGGCCGATATTCGCCCACATCTCACCGCTCGGATGCATGGTCGGCAGCGGATCGACGGACATGTGCAGAATGTCGGCGATGTCGGCGGACCGCGTCTTGCCGTCGATCCGGAAGGTGATGGCGGCCTTGCGCACGCCGAGATTGGTGCTGATCAGCGGCGTGAACGCTGCCATCGGGCCGCCGGCAGCCCCGGTGAAGATCGCGGCCATCGCCTCGGTCTGCGGGTCGTCGGCGCGCTGATCGATATAGGCGGCGATCGACCAGTCTCCCTCCGCCATCACGCCGGGCGCATGGAGCATCACCGCAGCGTTGAGGCCATCGAGCGCGACATCGCCATAGCGGCCGGTTTCGATGTGGAACAGCAATGGTACGTTGCAAAAGCCCTCGGTCGGTTGCGCGGTCAGGGGAGGGGCGGCCGACATGAGGCACGGACACAGCAGGCTGCAACTGCAATTCTCGAAATAGTCACCGGACAGGTGCCATGCGACTGGGTCTGCCATCGCTGTCTCCCGCTAGGCCGAACCGACAAATTGCTTTCGAATGCGCGATCTGCAGTTGAAAGCTACGCCGCACGGGGACGTGCCGCAAGCCTAGAAACGATGAGGTTCCGACTGCGATTGATCGCAGGGCCCGATGGTTATGGACGCCGATTACCCGCCCGTCACGCTCATGTGCCGGCTGACGCTCGGACGGTTGTGGCGGCGGTCGATGATGAAGTCATGGCCCTTCGGCTTCAGGCCGATGGCGCGGTCGATCGCGGCGCTGAGCTCCTCGTCGCTCGCCGACGCACGGAGCGGCTTGCGCAGGTCGGAGGCGTCCTCGTGGCCAAGGCAGGTGTGCAAGGTGCCGGTGCAGGTGACGCGCACGCGGTTGCAGCTCTCGCAGAAATTATGCGTCATCGGCGTGATGAAGCCGATTGTGCCGCCGGTCTCGGCGACGCGGACGTAGCGGGCAGGGCCCCCGGTGGTCTCGTCGAGATCGGTCATGGTGTAGGTCTGCGCCAGGCGCGCGCGCAGCAGCGACAGCGGCAGATACTGGTCGATGCGGCCTTCGCCGATCTCGCCCATCGGCATCACCTCGATCAAGGTCAGCGCCATGCCCTTGCCGTGCGCCCAGTCGATCAGCGAGGGGATCTCGTCCTCGTTCATGTTCTTCAGCGCGACCGCGTTGATCTTCACGGCGAGACCTGCGGCGCGCGCCGCCTCGATGCCGGCCAGCACGCGGTCGAGATCGCCCCAGCGGGTGATGGCGCGGAACTTGTCAGGATCGAGCGTGTCGAGCGAGACGTTGATGCGGCGGACGCCGCAATCGGCGAGCTCGGCGGCATATTTGGCGAGCTGCGTCGCGTTGGTCGTCATCGTCAGCTCGTTGAGCGCGCCGCTCTTCAGATGCCGCGACAGCGAGCGGACCAGGCCCATCACGTTGCGCCGGACCAGCGGCTCACCGCCGGTGAGCCGGAGCTTCTTGACGCCCTTATGGATGAACGCCGAGCACAGCCGGTCGAGCTCCTCAAGCGTCAGCAGGTCGGCCTTCGGCAGGAAGGTCATGTCCTCGGACATGCAGTAGAAGCAGCGCAGGTCGCAGCGGTCGGTCACCGAGACGCGCAGATAGCTGATGCGGCGACCGAACGGGTCGGTCATCGGGCGCGTCAGGGCGGTGTCACTCAACGTCTCTGCGGTCATGGAAAGCCTTGGCTGGTGGCGGCCCAGGTGGCGGCGATGCCACGCGGCGGCCGCGCAAGCGCGGCCGGTTGTCGGTCTCATGACAATCTAATCATGATCGGCGCGCCTCACAATCATCGACGTGGATCCGTCGATGCTGCAATGCAGCTTCGCCCTGGCAGGTGGCGCGCGGGACGATGGTCCGCTACTGGCGTCCCGGCGCGGGGGCGGGGAAGGCTGAACCGGTGGTTGCGGGCGCCGCCGGCGCAGCGGCCGATTTCTGCGGCTTCGGCTTCTTCGGCCGCATGTGCTTGACGGCCTTCGGCGGCGCGCCCGGCATCGGCTGCAGTTCGGCGACCACCGGGCTCGGATCCATCACGACGGGCGGCGAACTGTTGAAATCCCCGGTGTTGCGGATCACCTGCACCGGGATGGTCGCGGGCTGGTACCTGTCCATCGTGAAGGTGACGCTGAAGCCGGCATCGGGCGCCGGCACCGAGACCGAGCACGGCGTCTTGCAGCCCGGTCCGAGCGAGGTCTTGGCGTCGGCGCCCGGCGGCACCGAGTCGAGCTGCACCGGCACCTCGGGCGCTGCCATCTTGAAGCTGTCCATGGAGAAGGATGAGCACCCGGCCAAGCCGGCTCCCGCAACCGCAATTGCGATGACACGCCGCATCATGATGTCCGCCCCACAACCCTGCGGCCATCGGCCGCAATCCCAGGGCGACCATAGGAGCGTCAGAACAGCGGCGCAACTGCGGTCAACCCTATTCTCAACAGAACGTTAATGCACCGCAAGGTGCGGATTCAGGTCGACAGGGCAGTGGGTTAGGGTGCGATGCGGCAGTGGAATCGCAAGTCCGCTCAGGCGATCCTGAGCGATGGGCTGAGGGCCGTGACGGCCGCCGGCAGCTCGCGCATGTGGTCGATCAGGTGGTCCGGATTGAGCTCCGCGATCGGTACGTCGGTATAGCCGAAGGTGCAGCCGATCACCGGCACGCCGGCGCGGCGCGCGGCGCCGACGTCGGTGCCGGCATCGCCGACCATGATCGCTGCCCCGATCTCACCGCCGGCCTGCGCGATGGTCTGGCGCAGGATCGCCGGATCCGGCTTGGCGACCCCGAACGTGTCGGCACCGCAGATCGCGGCGAAGCGGGAGGACAGGCCGAGCTGGTCGAGCAACCGCTTGGACAGCCATTCCAGCTTGTTCGTGCACACCGCGAACTGGCAGCCGCGCGCGGCGAGGTCGTCCAGCGCCGACTCCAGCCCCTCGAAGGGACGCGATTCGACCGCGATGTTGTCGGCGTAGAAATCGATGAAATCGGTGGTGAGGCGGCCGATGTCATCGGTGCTGGCCAGGCGACCCTCCGCCTCCAGCCCGCGCTCGATCAGCTTGCGGGCGCCGTGCCCGATCATCTTGCGGGCCGAGGCCAGCGGCATCGGCCGCAGACCCTCGCGCTGCAGGATGTGGTTGAGCGCGCTGATGAGATCCGGCGCCGTGTCGACCAGGGTGCCGTCGAGATCGAAGACGATGGTGCTGGAGATGGGCATCGGTATCCGCTAGCGGCCGGCTCATGTCCTTGCAAGAGGCCCGCAATGGCTTTTTGTCCGATTTCGTGGCCGGCGAGAGCTAGGCCCCGCGTCAAAACATCGCTAGATATGCGCCGGCTTTCGGCCCCCGTCCGTGGGGGTCTCGGGGTGCGAAAGGGCGGGTTCCTTGGTCGACATGGATGCATTGAAGCGGCAGGCGGCGGCGCGTGCGCTGGAAGAGGTCGAGAGCGGCATGAAGCTCGGTCTCGGCACCGGCTCGACGGCCAAGCATTTCGTCGATCTGCTCGGGGAAAAGGTGCGCGCCGGCCTCAAGATCGTGGGCGTGCCGACCTCGGAGGCGACAAGGGCGCAGGCGCAAGCGTGCGGCGTGCCGCTGACCACGCTCGATGAGATCGACCGGCTCGACATCACCATCGACGGCGCCGACGAGATCAATCCGGCGCTCGACCTGATCAAGGGCGGCGGCGGCGCGCTGCTGCGCGAGAAGATCGTCGCCAGCGCCTCGGATCGCATGATCGTGATCGCCGACGACAGCAAATGGGTGGCGCAGCTCGGCCGCTACCCGCTGCCGGTCGAGGTGGTTCCGTTCGGCCTCGCCGCGACCCAGCGCGAGATGAGTGACGCCTTCGCCACGGCCGGCGTGTCCGGGCCGATGAGCCTGCGCAAGTCCGCAGACGGCCACGTTTTCGTCACCGATGGCGGCCACTGGATTATCGACGTCCGCCTTGGGGAGATCGTGGATCCCCCGCGCCTGGCGGGTCTTTTGAGCGCAATTCCGGGCGTGGTCGAGCATGGGCTGTTCATCGGCCTCGGCAGCACGGCGATCCTGGCGGGCGCACAGGGAATTCGCGTTATCCAGCGGCCCTGAGCGCGGCACGAGGCTGTGCTCAGGGCGGCAACTCACAGGAGACTTGGAATGAAGAGCGTGTTCAGAATCTTGCCGGCCGCCGGAATCGTGCTGGCCCTGGCCTCGGCAAGCCCGGTTGCGGCGCAGGGTCAGGCACCGGCGCTGAAGCCGGCCTCGCCCGCCTGCATGGCCGGCGCGCGCGAGATTCTGGGGATGAAGAACGCGGCTGCGATGTACGCCAATGCCGTCCCGGGCATCGTGCAGCAGACCAAGCAGGCGCTGCTGCAGTCCAATCTCAACTACCAGAAAGACCTCGACGAGGTCGCCGTCTCGGTCGCGCAGACCTATGCCGGCAAGGAGAAGGAGATCGGCGAGAAGATGGCGCAGATCTACTGCAACGAGTTCTCCGACCAGGAGATCGCCAACCTCGTCGCCTTCTACAAGTCAGCCATCGGCCAGAAGCTGCTTGCGGCGGAGCCGAAGGCGATCCAGATGAGCATGCAGGCGATGAACCTGTGGGCGGCGGAGTTTTCCGACACCGTCACCGCGCAGTTCCGCGCCGAGATGCGCAAGCGCAACAAGCCGATCTGAGGCTTGCGGCCGAAAGGCCAGGTCGGGGGAGAGATGGCTGAATTCGACGTCGACCTGTTCGTGATCGGTGGCGGCTCGGGGGGCGTACGCGCCGCCCGCATCGCCGCCGGCTATGGCGCCCGCGTGATGGTCGCCGAAGAATACCGCATGGGCGGCACCTGCGTGATCCGCGGCTGCGTGCCCAAGAAGTTGTTCGTGATCGGCTCGCATGTCCGCCAGGAGATCGCCGATGCCGCCGGCTTCGGCTGGATGATCCCGACCGCGACCTTCGACTGGCCGACGCTGATCAGGAACAAGGACAAGGAGATCGCGCGGCTCGAGGCGGCCTACACCAGCAACGTCGAGAAGTCTGGCGCCAAGATCGTCAAGACCCGCGCCGTGCTCGAGGACGCCCACACCGTGCGGCTGACGACCGGCGAGACCGTCCGCGCCAAGTACATTCTCATCGCGACCGGCGGAGCGCCCAACCACGGCACGCCGATTCCCGGCATCGAGCACGTCATCTCCTCCAACGAGGCGTTTCATCTCGACGAGCTGCCGCGCCGGATCTTGATCCAGGGCGGCGGCTACATCGCGCTCGAATTCGCCTGCATCTTCGCCAATTTCGGCGCCGACGTGACCGTCGTCTATCGCGGCGACAACATCCTGCGCGGTTTCGACGAAGACGTTCGCCGCCACGTCCGCTCCGAGATGGAGAAGGAAGGCATCACCATCCTGACCGGCTGCACGGTGACGAGCGTCGACAAGCACGGCCAGGACTACACCACGCATCTGTCGAACGGCTCCAGCATCGCCTCCGACAAGGTGATGTTCGCGATCGGCCGCCATCCTGCCGTGGCCAATCTCGGCCTGGAGAAGGCCGGCGTCGCCATCAATCCGAGGAACGGCGGCATTGCGGTGGATGCGTTCTCGCAGAGCTCGGTGCCGAGCATCTACGCGATCGGCGACGTCACCCATCGCTTCAACCTGACGCCGGTCGCGATCCGCGAGGGCCACGCCTTCGCCGACACCGTGTTCGGCGGCAAGACCGTTCGCGTTGATCACGCGGACATTCCGACGGCCGTGTTCTGCCAGCCTGAAGTGGGCACCGTCGGTCTCACCGAGACGCAGGCGCGCGAGCTGTACGACCGCGTCGACATCTACAAGACGAACTTCCGCCCGATCAAGGCGACGATGTCCGGCCGCGACACCCGCGTGCTGATGAAGCTCGTCGTCGACGGCGCCAGCGATCGCGTGCTTGGCTGCCACATCGTCGGCGACATGGCCGCCGAGATCACGCAAGCGGTGGCCATCGCCATCAAGATGAAGGCGACCAAGGCCGATTTCGACGCCACTATCGCGTTGCATCCCTCCGCCGCCGAGGAGCTGGTGACGATGCGCACGGTGACCGAGCGCCACGTGCGGCAGGCGGCGGAGTAGGGCGCCAACTGCTTTTGGGGCTCGTGCGCGGCCGGCGTCCGTAGCGACTGCGGTGGGCCGGTGCTCACGGTCTGACGACGGTCCACACCGTGGCCGATCGGGCTTGCTGCCGTTGGAACCGTTCAGCGGTTGGAGAGCGACCAGCATGTCCCAAGATGATTGCCTTGCGACCTATCCGCCGCTGAACACCCTGAAGCCCGTTGCCGAGAACATCTGGATCGTCGACGGGCCCGTGATCCGCTTCGGCATTCCCGGGCTGAAATTTCCGTTTCCCACCCGCATGACCGTGGTGCGATGCGCCTCCGGAGATCTGTTCATCCACTCGCCCACGCCGTTGACGCCGGCGCTGCGGGCCGAGATCGAGCGGGAAGGCCGCGTCCGCGACATCATCGGTCCGAATCGCATCCACTATTGGTGGATCCCCGACTGGCAGGCGGCCTTTCCCGACGCGGCGATCTATCTGGCGCCGGGCATTCGCGCGCAGGCGAAGGGCCGCATCGAATTCGAGGGCAGGCCGCTGGATCGCAGCGGTGGCTATCCCTGGGATGATGAGATCGCGACCTTGCCCGTCGTCGGCAGCTATATGACGGAGGTCGTGTTCTTCCATCGCCCTTCGCGCACGCTGATCCTGACCGATCTGATGGAGAATTTCGAGCCGGCCAAGATCGGTGCCGGCTTGGCGCGCTACCTGAGCTGGATCGGGGGCGTCGGTCCGCCGCATGGCGGCCTGCCGCGCGATCTCCGGCTGACATTTACCTGGCGGCACCGACCCGAGTTGCGGGCCGCGGTCGAGACCATGCTGGCATGGCACCCCGAGCGGATCGTGATCGCCCATGGCGCCTGGCACCCGACTGACGGCACCGAGATCCTGCGCGAGGCATTCTGCTGGTTGCTGCGGCCTTGAACCGCCGGCTGGGCTTCATGAGACCGGCCTTCGTGATGCCGTGCTTTTCTCGTCCCGCGACGAACGTATAAGCTCGTGCGATTGAGGTTGGCGCCAGGCATCTCTCGGCCGCGGAGGAGCTGGTGACGATGCGCACGGTGACCGAGCGCCACGTGCGGCAGGCGGCGGAGTAGGTGGACGACCGCGACGCGCGGCCGGGTCAGGGGCCGGCTCGCCGGTAAAGCGCAAGGGCGCCGGCAAGGCTCAGCAGCGCGCCGCCGCAGATGCGATCGAGCCAGAGGGCACCGGAGCGCTTGAGGAAACGCATCGCTTGCGAGCCCGCGCTCGCGTAGGCGAGCATGATCAGGACATCGAGCATCGCGAAGGTGAGGGCCAGCGTGAGATATTGCGGCAGCTGCGGCGCGGACGGCACCACGAACTGCGGCAGGAATGCCGAGAAGAACAGATAGCCCTTTGGATTGGTGATCGCGACGAGGAAGCTTTTCAGAAACAGCGCGTGCGGCTGTCGTGACCCGTCCTTGCCGTCTGCGGACGCCGCAAGGTCGATCGACCCGCTGGACCGCAGCAGCATGAGCCCGAGATAGGCGAGGTAGGCCACGCCGATCCACTTCACGACCGAGAACCAGAATTCGGAAGCGGCCAGCAGCGCGCCCAGGCCGACCGCGACGGCGCCGATGAGGATGAAGTCCGAAGCCACCGCGCCGGCGATGCCGGCCCAGGCGCGGCGTACACCGACACGCGAGCCGTTGGTGAGGGCCAGCAGCACCGTCGGACCGGGGGTCGCGATCCCGATGAAGGCGACGATGGCGAAGCTGAAGAGCGTAAGAGCGTTCACGTCAGAATGGCCTCGTCGGCGGAAGACGCGCCAGTAGGGCGCGGTTCGGCCGCGAACGCAAGACGTTCCTTGGAGGCGGCCAGCGATCGTCTTCGCTGACGCACGCTCGACCTGCCGGATCGCCAAGAGGCTTGACTCCCTCCCGGAAAACGCCGCTGGGCGCGATTGCCCGTTCAGCGCTCCACCCGCGAGGCGGTCAACTTCGTCGCGACGTAGGGCAGCGCGAACAGATACAGCCCCGTGCCGAGCAGCACGATGAGCGGAATCAGCGCCAGCAGGCCGACCCACAGCGGGGCTTGCGTCTGCGTCATCGCGGCGATGTTGACGATGACGGCGACCGTGAAGGCGATCGATACCCAGCGATGGACCTGCCGGACGGTGTTGTTCCAGTTCAAGTGCTTCTCCCCTGATGACGTCGTGATGCGCACGCCTCAGCCGAGGCGCGCGACGCTCTGTTCGAGCGCATCGAAGAATTTCGGCCAGCCATAGCGTGCACCCTGATAGGCGCGGGTCTGGTCGGCTGCGAAGCCGGTCTGCTCCATGCGCAGGTGCGTGCCCAAGGCGGTCGGCGTCAGCGTCCAGGTCACGACGCTGTCGAGGCCAGCCGCCGCCCAGGTGTAGGACAACGTCTTGTGCGGCTCGATGGTCACGACCTGGCAGTCGACGACGCCCCAGTCGGCCTTCAGCTTGAAGCGATGATCGACCGCCGGCGCGAAATCATTCGTCATCAGCCACTCTGCGATCAGATGCGGCTGCGTCAGCGCGCGCCAGAGTTTTTCGGGCGGATGCGCGAATTCGCGCTCGACGACGACGGTGCGGGCTTCTGGCGCAGGTGAGCTCATTGATCCATCCTGTTGAGCAGAGTGTCGAGTTCGTCGAACCGGCTCTCCCAGAACGCAGCCATCCGGCTGGTCCAGTCGAGCAGCGGCGCCAGCGCCTTCGGTTGCGCACGGTAATGCGTCTGGCGGCCTTCGTGACGCTCCCGCACGAGGCCCGCCTGCTTGAGCAGGCCGAGATGCTTCGACACCGCCGGCTGCGATACGCCGGCCTTGGCCGTCAGCGCCCCGACGGTCTGCTCGCCATGCCGGCACAGGCCTTCGAAGATGGCGCGCCGCGTCGGGTCGGCAAGCGTGCGGAACAGCATGTCGGGAGAGCGCGGCATTCAATCCATAACTCGTTGGTTATGGGTTTATCCATAACCGAACGGTTATCGATCGGTCAAGCGCAAGCTTCATCCTTGATGATCGATCGGGTGATCCGGACGGCATGCCGCCCGGATCACCGCTGCGTCACGATGCGATCAGGGCGTCAGCGTCCACAGCTGCGATCCCACCGCCGTGGCGGCGGTGGTCAGCAGCTGGTTGCCGACCGAGGTGCCGTTCTGGCTGACGACCTCGATGGCATAGCTGCGCAGCGCGATCGTGCCGGTCGCAGCATCATAGCGGAAGCGCTGGTTGTTGTTGCCGGTGCAGGTCCAGATGATCAGTTGTGCACCATCGCCATAGGTGCCGTTGTTGTCCAGGCAGTAGTGCGGATCCTGCATGCTGCGGATCATGCCGCTGGCGTCGTCGTAGCTCCAGGTCTGGTTGGCGGCGCCGGTGCAGTACCACTGGATCACGGCCGTGCCGTCGGCCATCGCGCCGCCATTGACGTCCATGCACAGCGCGGACGTGCGGTTGACGATGCGGACCGGCTGGCGCGATGGTGGCGCGGCGCTGGAGACCGGCGCGTAGACGACGCCGAGCTTGTCGATCCCGTCACCGGACCGGCCATGGAAGCCGGTGATCTGCCAGCCGCTCGGCGCGGCGTAGCTGGTGCAGGTCGCGGTGGTCGCGCCGCCCGCCAGCGTGCGGCCCGTGCTGGTGGTGAACGCAATCCGGAAGATGCGCGTATGGCCCTGGTACTGATCGCTGCACAGACCGACCGAGGTGAGATATTCGCCGCTGCCGAGCGTCAGGCTCTGCGCCGTGCCGCCGGTGCCGCCATGGCTGTAGACATAGCCGTTGGAGAGCGTCAGTTCGACCTGGTCGACCCGGCTTCCGGTGCGGATGGTCAGCTTGCTGACCGCGGGATCGGCGGGCAGCGCCGATGAATCATTGTAGCTCGTGCCATGCGGGCCGCCGAACTGATCGCTCAGCCTGCGGTTCGCGGCCGTCGAGAAGCTCCACTTCACCTCGATCGGGTGATGGTCGGAGAGCTGCGCGCCGCTCGAATCGAGCGCGTCCTGCCGGTCGACATAGGACGTGGCCTGCAGGTTGAGGACGCCGTTGTTGCGCCACAGCACCTTGTCGACGATCTCGCAATCCGGCCGTGCCGTCTGGGGATCGCCGCAGACCAATGCAGCGCCGATCGGAGGCACGCTGCCGCCGCGCATCGTCTCGATCCAGGCATCGCTGAAGCCGTGATGCAGGAATTCCCACATGTTCTGGCCGGCCCGCGTGTAGCGCGTGTTGGTGTCGCCCATCACCATGACGGCATTGCCGGCGGAATTCGCCTCGATGTAGCTCAGGATCTGCACCACGTCGGACTCGCTATAGGCGAGATCGGTGGAGGACGTGCCGGACTGGGCGTGCAGGTTGTAGAAGTCGAGATAGACGCCCTCGGCGAGGCGGGTGCGGACCAGGGAGAATCCCTTCGGCGTCAGCGCGTCGGAATCGGCCCGCTTGGTCCAGGTGACGCGATCGAGATCGTCGAACGCGTAGGTGCTGAGCGTGTTCATGCCGTCGCCGATTCCGGCCGTGCCCGAGGTCGGCGTGCGATACGGATGGTTGTCGCAGGTGTCATAGAGCGCGGCGTGCCAGAGAAAATCCTCCTGCACGTTGACGATGCCGAACTGGCGCAGGTAGCAGCTGATCACGCGCGAATGTGCGTCGCTGCCGCCGTTATAGGCGGTCGGCGTTTCCGCCACGTTGTAGGTCAGCGTGCTGAACGTTCCGTCGGCTGCGTGTAGCGCGCTGCCGAGCAGACTGGCGCATCCAAGCGCGATTGCGCCCGCCCATAGGCGAAGTGTCATTGGTCGAATCCCCTCGATGATGCCGGATAACGGGGCGCGCGATATCATCTGTCGCGTGTCGGCCTGATGACGGATCGATGCATGTTCTCTGCGCGGCGTGTCGGAACAGCGGGTGCAAGCTGGAGTTGCTGCGCTTCCGCACGGCCCTTTCGCCTGCGCTCTCCGATCGTCGGCGGCCATAGTGGCGGTTCGGGATGACGAGCGGAGAAAGGCCGACCAACCCCGCTTCTTCCGGCTCGCTGGGCGTCCTTGTCTTCCGTGAGATCAACGACGCGCTGTTCAGGAAGATCATCCTGAGCATTCTGCTGGCGTCAGGGCTGCTGCTGGCCGTCTGACGGGAGGGACGTCGTTGCTTGCTGAGCATTGCAGGTGATGGCCGATCACTCCACCCATCCCGTCGCGATGGCGTTGGCCCAGTCCGGCCGGCCGCCGCGTCGGGCAAGGGCGGCCATCGCTGTGCCGTCATAAGGCACGTAGCGAAACGTCAATGACCAGCATCCATCTCGGCGCTCTGCGATCGCATAGCAGGCGTCCGGCGTGCCAGTCTGCACGTGATAGCGCTTGGGCGTGGAGATCCGATAGCCCGGCAGCCCGACGCTGCCGGGATTGACGATCAGCCGGCCATCGCCGAGCCGGACGATGCGCGGAATGTGGCTGTGCTCGCACAAAATCAGCGAGGCATCGATGCCGGCGGCCCGCGCTTCGATGCTGGCAAGATTGCTTGGACGCGGTGTGTCGCCCTCCGTGATCCCTTCGAGCCAGAACGCCGCATCGTCGTCCGGGGCGGCGTGACACAGGAACACCTCATCGCGATACAGCAACGTCGCCGGCTGTGCCGCCAGCCACGCGACTTGCTCCTGCCGGAGCGCACGTACGTCCCCGCGGGACAAATCTCCGGCACGATGCCGATCGATCATATGCCGGTCCTGATCGCCCCTGACCGACGGGAAATCGCGTGCCATCAGCATCTCGGCCGTCTGTATCGGCGCGAGCGGGCCGCTGAGATGGTCGCCGAGATTGACGACGTCATCAATGCCAAGCGAAGCGATGTCGGCCAGCACGGCCGCCAGCGCGTCGCAATTTCCGTGGATGTCGGCGATGGCCGCAAACCGCATGAGAGCCTCCGTTCAGGGAACGGCGGGCAGGGCGTTGCCATGCAATGAACCGTTCGCTTTAGCTGCACTTTGAGACGCGCCCGCAAGCTGATGGTCAAATCGGCGCTTGGCACGATCAGTAGCACGCTGCGGATGAGGACGACAATCAGTGGGCCGAGGCCGGATGTCGCTACGCTCGCGGTTCTGTCGACGGCAAAAGCGGTCGTTCCGACGAAGATTCCTCTTTACGAATATCAGAAATCGTGCTCTATTGTGCGCATCCCGCCTCACTCGGAGGGGCGTTGCGCGCGATCGTCACGACACGCGGGGCGGGGAGCGATGGCCGCGAGTAAGCCGCAGCGTGTCTTCGGACACGCGGACGAACGGCTTGCGCGGACGTGAAGTCGCAGCGTGCTGACACCCCGATGCTGGTGTCCCACGCAAGGCGCGTAAGCGCGTTGCGTGCATGGTGGCCAACAAGCCCGGCGCACCAGGCAGACTGCGTATAAGCGTTAAGACTGTCGCGCGGGGAATGCCGGTTGATCGGCTGCACCTGTGGTACCTGCCGCCTGCACTTTCTTCCGCAGGCGGGCCATGGGTGAGGCCTTCACCCGGCATTCCCTGCGCCCTCCGACTTGATGAGGGTGAACGACATCAGCACAGCTCGGGCAGCACCTGCCGCGGGAGCGCTCGCTCGTGGGCCATGACGAACCGTTCGCTGCGTCAGCTTTCGAGCAGCCACTCTGCCGCGCTGCGCCACAGCGTGTCGCGATGCGCCGCGCGGAAGAAGCCCATATGGCCGATTGCGGACGCGCCGACGTCCTGCGGCGCGATGCTGAGCAGTTCCGGCGTGGTGCCCGTATAGCCGGCGCACAGCAGCTCGACCGCCGGCCGGGTCGCCCAGGGATCGTCGGCGAGGCACAGCGCCCGGACGGGACTCTTGAAGTTGGCGTAGTTGGCAAGCGGCAGCGATGCGTCATCGAACAGATAGCGCGGGCTCATGATCCAGCGCACCCATTGCAGGAAGACACCCTTCGGCAGGTCCTCGCCGACGCCACTCCAGCCCGGCGTGTAACCCAGCGCATGAGTCAGCGGGACGCCAACGCCGTTGAGCATCGTCGCCACGCGCCAGCGTTCGCCCGGGGCCATGAGCTTCCAATAGCCGGCCTGCGAGGCGATGAAGAGGGCGCGCGACACCTCGGTGTTGTTGGCGAGCAGGCCGAGCGTCTGGCCGCCGAAGGAGTGGCCGACATAGCGCAGCGGCAGCGCACCGTAGCGCGCACGCATCCAACCGACCGCGCCGGTGATGTCGAGTGCGGCCCAGTCGGTCATCGAGGCCGCAAAGCCCTTCAGGGAGAGGGGACGGCTGCCGCCGATCCCGCGATAGTCGTAGGTCAGAACCGCGCAACCCTGCTGGGCAAGATGAGCAGCGAAGCCGCGATAGATCCGGCGCGGGATCGCCGCCCCGGAATTGATCAGCACGGCATGCGCGGGTGTACCGCGCGGCGCGAACAGGGTGCCCGCGAGCTCAAAGCCGTCGATGGCCGCAATGGTCAGATCCTCACTCGAAACGCCATTGGATCCCGTCTCGCCCACGCCTCGTCCTCCCATCCCGCGCCGGACCGCAGCAAAGTCAAATTCGGCTTGCGGTGCAAGCCCTTGTGTCTGCGCCTTAAATTCCAAGTGGCGGCGCGGAGGCAGGCTGTGTATAAGGCGCGCGCCGCAGTAGGGGATGAACGCGCGGTATTCGCAAGGGAGTTGAAGCCATGACCGAGCGCTGGAGCCCGGAGAGCTGGCGTTCCAAGCCGGTGCAGCAGGTGCCTGACTATCCCGACCAGAAGGCGCTGGCCGAGGTCGAGGCGCAGCTTGCGACCTTCCCGCCGCTGGTGTTCGCCGGCGAGGCGCGCAACCTGAAGAAGGCGCTGGCGCGGGTTTCGGCCGGCCAGGCCTTCCTGCTGCAGGGCGGCGACTGCGCCGAGAGCTTCGCCGAGCACGGCGCCAACAACATCCGCGACTTCTTCCGCGTGCTGCTGCAGATGGCCGTGGTCATGACCTATGCCGGCGCGGTGCCGGTGGTGAAGGTCGGCCGCATCGCCGGCCAGTTCGCCAAGCCGCGCTCGTCGCCGACCGAGAAGATCAATGGCGTCGAGCTGCCGAGCTATCGCGGCGACATCGTCAACGACACCGCGTTCACGCCCGAGGCGCGCATTCCCGATCCGCGCCGCCAGCTCGACGCCTACCGGCAGTCGGCGGCGACCTTGAACCTGCTGCGCGCGTTCGCCACCGGCGGCTTCGCCAATCTCGGCAGCGTGCATCAATGGATGCTCGGCTTCGTCAAGGATAGCCCGCAGTCGCGCCGCTACAAGGAGCTCGCCGACCGCATCTCCGAGGCGCTCAACTTCATGCGCGCCTGCGGCCTCGACCTCGAGAGCCATCCGGAGCTGCGTGCCACCGACTTCTACACCAGCCACGAGGCGTTGCTGCTCGGTTATGAGCAGGCCTTCACCCGCGTCGATTCCACCACTGGCGACTGGTACGCGACCTCAGGCCATTTCATCTGGATCGGCGACCGCACCCGCCAGCTCGACCACGGCCATGTCGAATATTTCCGCGGCATCAAGAACCCGATCGGCCTGAAATGCGGCCCGTCGCTGAAGCCGGACGAGCTGCTGAAGCTGATCGACATCCTCAATCCCGACAACGAGCCGGGCCGGCTGACCCTGATCAACCGCTTCGGCGCCGACAAGGTCGGCGATCATCTGCCGGGACTGATCCGCGCGGTGCAGCGGGAAGGGCGCAAGGTGGTGTGGTCGTGCGATCCGATGCACGGCAACACCATCACCTCGACCTCGGGCTACAAGACGCGGCCGTTCGATCGCATTGTATCCGAGGTGCGGGCGTTCTTCGCGGTGCATGCCGCGGAGGGCACCCATGCCGGAGGCATCCATCTCGAGATGACCGGCAAGGACGTCACCGAATGCATCGGCGGCGCGCGGGCGATCACCGATGAGGATCTCAACGACCGCTATCACACGGTGTGCGATCCCAGGCTGAACGCCGAGCAGTCGATCGACATGGCGTTCCTGATCGCCGAGTTGCTGAAGCAGCAGCGCGGCGGCAAGTCCGCACCGATGCCGGCCGTCGCGGGCTTCTGATGCTGCGTCTGTGGCGCGCGACGGTCAACTCGCGCAACGGCCTGGCCTTCGCGCTGCGCTCCGAGCAGGCGGTGCGCGAGGAGGTGGTCGCGTTCCTGCTGGCGCTGCCGCTGGCCTATGTCATCGGCGCGACGCCGATGCGCAGCGTCGAGCTGGTCTGCGCGGTGGTGCTGGTGCTGGTCGTCGAGCTGCTCAACACCGCGATCGAGAAGCTCGCGGACCGGCTCACCACCGAGCACGATCTGCAGATCGGCCGGGTCAAGGATCTCGGCTCGGCCGCGGTCGGCGTCGCGCTGCTGATGTCGGGCTGCTTCTGGCTGTTCGCGATCGCCGAGCGGCTTGGGCTGCTTTGAATGAGTTGAGCGATGGTCGCTGACATCTTCAGGATCACGCTGGCCCAGCTCAACCCGACGGTCGGCGACATCGCCGGCAACGTCGCCAAGGCGCGCGAGGCGCGTGCGAAGGCTTCGGCCGATGGCGCCGATCTCGTGGTGCTGCCGGAGTTGTTCATTGCGGGCGATCCGCCGCAGGACCTCGTCTTGCAGCCGGCATTTCAGGCCGCGTGCCAGGCCGCGATCGAGGCTCTCGCGCGCGAGACCGGCGATGGCGGGCCGGCGGTGCTGATCGGTACGCCCTGGATCGAGGACGGCAAGCTCTACAATGCCTGCGTGCTGCTCGACGCCGGCCGCATCGCCGCGACGCGCTTCAAGGCCAACCTGCCCGATGGTGATCAGAAGCGCCTGTTCACGCGCGGCCCGGCTGCCGGCCCGCTCAGCGTGCGGGGCGTCCGCATCGGCGTCGCGATCGGCGACGACATCTCGCTCGAAGAATCCTCGGACTACGAAAACGTCATCGAGACGCTGGCGGAAACCGGGGCGGAGCTCATCGTCGTGCCGAGCCGCTCATGCTACATGCGCGGCGGCGGCGACCGGCGCCTGTCGGCCGCCGTGGCGCGCGTCACCGAAAGCGATCTGCCGCTCGTCTGGCTCAATCAGGTCGGCGGACAGGATGACGAGGTGTGCGACGGCGCGTCCTTCGCGCTGAACGCCGATCTCTCGGTGGCGGCACAGCTCCCGGGCTTCGTCGCTGAAGTCACGACCTTGGCATGGAGCAGGGGAGACGATGGCTGGCAGTGCCGGGGACCGGTCACCACGCTGATCGAGGGCGACGAGGCGGACTACGCGGCCCGCGTGCTCGGCCTGCGCGACCATGTCGAGAAGCACGGCTTCACCGGCATCGTGCTCGGCCTGACCGGAGGCATCGAATCCGCGCTGTCATTGGCGATGGCCGTCGATGCGCTGGGAGCTGCGAGGGTTCGCGGCGTGGTGCTGTCCGGGCCCGACATGCCGCAGGAGGCGCGGGCTATTGCAATCGCGGCGCGGCTCGGTGTCGCCGCCGAGGTGTTGCCGATCGCGGCGGCAGTGGCCGGCTTCGAAACGGTTCTGCCCGGTCCGCTGGCGAGCGGCGCCCGTCACGCCCTGCTGGCGCGCGTGCGCGGCGCGCTGCTGCTGGGCTTGGCGAGCCTCTCCGGTGCGCTTGCCGTCGCTACCGGCGAGGAGTCGGATCGGAATGGCTGTGAGATCGGTGACGCGACCGGCGGTGTCACTCTATTCGACGACATGTCCCAGGCCGAGATCGTTCGTCTCGCAGCGCTTCGCAATCGTTGGAAGCCTGCGAACGCGCTGGGACCGTCGGGCGAAGTCATATCGCCCGATCTCGCTGGCCGCGCGTTCTCAGATGCGTTCGAAGGATGACCCGATGGTCCGGCGATTTCGCTCAGCGCGCCGGGATGAAGGTCGGTCCGACCGTGCGGATCTGCTTGTCGCCACCGGCGCCCGTGGTGTCCGCGGTCGCGGGCGCTGCGGCCTCGGCCGGCGCGGCACCCTTCCGGGCGGCGTTCGCAGGCGGCTTACCGGTCTGGCGCTGCTGCATCCGCTTGGCGCTCTCCTCGGTGACGATGATGTCGCCCTGCTGCTCGGCTGCGGCCTTGTCATCGATCGATTTCAGCGCGTCGGCCCAGGTCTGTCCCGCGGCCTTGCAGGAACAGCTCGGGTTGAACTCGGTGCGATACTTGAAGGCGTTCGGCAGCGCGGTGTAGGGCTGGCCGTTGACCGAGACCGCCTGGTTCATGTCCTCGCCGGGGTTGCGATAGGTGAACAGCGTCGCGTCGGCGGCGGGGCATTGCGCCTTGCAGGCGCGCTCGTCATCGGCGAAGCGGCCGGGAACGGTGGCGAACGAGATCGGGAAATAGGCGCCGTCGCAGCTACGCACGCACACGGTCCGGTAGGTGCCCTGCGGCGCCGCGAGATCGGCGCTCGGCGGGGGCAGCGATGCGGCCGGATTGCTGTCGGCGCCGCCGCCGAACAGGCTGGTCAGGAAGTTGCCGCCGCCGCGATTGGCGTTGGCATATTGCTGGTACTGCGGGCCGCAATTGTTCTGGCCGAGCGCTGCCAGCACCGAGCGGCGCTGATTGTCGCGCTCACCACCAAACCCGCCGCCGCGCAGCCGCTCCAGGCTGTTGGTGATCTGGTCGAGATTGGTTCGCATCTGCTGGATCTGGTTGTTGACCGGAGCGCATTCCGCGGAACGGCCATTGAACAGCGAGAAGAAGCCGGTGCTGTCGCAGCCCATGCGCTTGGCCTGCATGCTGACGCGGTCGAGCTCGCCTTGCTGCTTGGCGGCCGCGTCCTGATAACGCCGGATCTGGTCCTCACGCGCGGGATCGCCGCCACCGCCGCGATCGATCGAGGCGAGCTGCGCTTCCAGACGCGGGCAGATCGGATTGACGCCGGCCTGCGGCCCGGGCTGGCCCGGCGGCATCTGCGCATAGGACTCGGAGCTGGATTGCGCCAGGGCGTGCGAGCCGGTCAGGGTCAATCCGAGCAGCGCAGAGACGGCCAACAGGCGCGGAGACAAGGATGCGATCAAGATGCGGTATTCCGGTCCATGGGTGCAGCCGCGGGACTAGCACAGAATTCGGAAAAATCGCGGCAGCGGCGGGCATCCCTTAGCCGCTTTGTCGGGCATCGTCACGTCGTTTCCGGGGCGCCGGGGTGGCGGGAACAGCCGTTCCCGGCCGTCTCAGCGCTGGCAGGTGATCGCGACGAAGTCGCTGCAGCCGCCATGGGCGCAGTTTGCGCCAGCTTTCGGCACCGATCCGGTGATTTCATCGGGGTCGACGCGGCGATAGGAGGAGGCCTGTGCAAAATCCCGTGATTGGCAGTACGACCGCGCGGCCGAGGCGCCGCATCGGTCGCCCTTGGCGAGGCACTGGTCGACGCCGTAGCCGTCGGCTTCGTTGGCGATGATGAAGATGCGGCTCTCCGCCGTGGCGGTGGTCGCGGCGGCGAGGAGAACACAGCAGGCGAGCAGCGCCGAGGAGATTCGCATGGTGCACCGGTGGGTGTAGGAGACAACTCATGGTTAGGCCCAAAAGGTTAAAAATGATTAACCATGAGGCGGGGCGCGAGCATTTGGGCAGTGAAAACGGCCGTTTTGCGGCTCTTGACGGAGACAGCCGGCTGCAGCATGGTGAGTTTCATGAACGGTTTCCTCGCCATCTGCTGCATTTGCCGCGAGATTACGCGCTAGCGATTCGCTGGCTGAGGCCGTCTTTTCTCAACAGAGATGATCAGGACGCCCGGCCGGCAGGTCGGAAGTGTGATTCGTGCCGTGGCGGCCCGCTCGCGGGCGGTCGTGCGGCGTAGGACACCCGTTGCGCCTCGTCATGGACTGTCGGTCCGGCGGGGCGGTGAGCACAGGGCATTCGGGGACGGACCATGGACTTGCGTTTGTACGACACCGCGTCGCGGGAGAAGCGCTCCTTCGTGCCGCTCGATCCGAACAATGTCCGCATGTATGTCTGCGGACCGACGGTCTACGACTTCGCCCATATCGGCAATGCGCGGCCCGTGATCGTCTTCGACGTGCTGTTCCGGCTGCTGCGGCATCTCTATGGCAAGGATCACGTCACCTACGTCCGTAACATCACGGACGTCGACGACAAGATCAACGCCCGCGCCGCACGCGACTTTCCCGGGCTGCCGCTGAACGAGGCGATCCGGAAGGTCACGGAGGTGACGGCCAATCAGTTCCACAGCGACGCGGCTGCGCTCGGCAGTCTGCCGCCGACCTTCGAGCCACGCGCCACCGAGTTCGTGCTGCCGCGCCCTGATGGCAAGGCGGATATGGTGACCCTGATCAAGCAGCTGATCGCGCGTGGCCACGCCTATGAGGCGGGCGGCGAGGTGTTGTTCGACACCCGGTCGATGCCGGACTATGGCGCGCTATCAGGTCGTAGGCTCGACGAGCAGCTCGCCGGCGCGCGCGTGGCCGTCGATGCGCACAAGAAGAATCCCGCCGACTTCGTGCTGTGGAAGCAATCGTCGGAGGACGAGCCGGGCTGGGACAGCCCGTGGGGCCGCGGACGGCCGGGCTGGCACATCGAGTGCTCGGCGATGAGCGCGGCCTTTCTCGGTGAGGTCTTCGACATCCATGGCGGCGGGCTCGACCTGATCTTCCCGCATCATGAGAACGAGATCGCGCAGTCGCGTTGCGCGCACGGCACGTCCGTGATGGCGAACTACTGGCTGCACAATGAGTTCGTCCAGGTCGAGGGCGCGAAGATGTCGAAGAGCCTCGGCAACTTCGTCACCATCCGAGACCTGCTGGCGGACTGGCCCGGAGAGGTGTTGCGCCTCAACATGCTCAAGATGCATTATCGCTCGCCGGCGGATTGGACGGTCAAGGGCCTGGAGGAGAGTGCCAAGACGCTCGACGACTGGTATCGCGTCGCGGCCGATGCGCCGGGCGAGCAGCCGGAGCCTGAGATCATCGCCGCCCTCGTCGACGACCTCAACACGCCGCTGATGATCGCAGAGCTGCACGCGTTGCGGAGCCGTGCGGCGTCCGGCGGCGAGACGGATCGCGCTGCCTTTGCAGGCTCGCTTCGTTTTGCGGGCTTCCTGTCAGAAACCGTCGCGCAATGGGAGGCGCGAAAGCAGCAGGCCAAAGGCGTCGACGCCGCCAAGGTCGAAAGCCTGATCGCCGAGCGCACCGCGGCTCGCGCGCGCAAGGACTTCAAGGAGTCCGATCGCCTCCGCGACGAGCTCGCGGCGATGGGTGTCGTGTTGAAGGATGGCAAGGGCGCCGACGGCAAGCCGGTGACGACCTGGGAGATCGCGCGATGAGCAAGCCCGACACGCCGTTTCCCCGGCACTGGCTGTACTACATCCTGCTCAAGCTGGTTCTGATCGCGGGCGCAGTGGCGCTGGTCACGAAACTCTACGGCATGTGGTGACGCATGGGACAGGCTCTCCCGAGGCCCGCGCTGCGGCCGTTTCTTCCCGCTGATGCGCCGGTTCTGGCCGCGATCTTCGTCGCCAGCATCCAGGAGCTGACCGGTGACGATTACAGCGAGGAGCAGCAGGAGGCCTGGGCTTCCGCTGTGGACGATGAGACGGGCTTCGGCAAAAGGTTGGCGTCCGAGCTCACCTTGATTGCGACCCTGCAGGGCTCGCCGGTCGGCTTCGCCGCGCTGAAGGGAAACGATCACATCGACATGCTCTATGTCCATCCGAACGCGGCGGGGCAGGGCGTCGGGGCCCTGCTATGCGACGCGCTGGAAAAGCTGGCGGGCGCGCGCGGCACGACCGGTCTGTCGGTCGACGCCAGCGACACGGCGGTCGAATTCTTCCGCAAGCGCGGCTACGTCGCGCAGCAGCGCAACAGCGTCTCCATCAACGGCGAGTGGCTCGCCAACACGACGATGAAGAAGACGCTCGGCTCCGGGGGAGCACAGGCATGAGCACGGCAGGCACAAGCAGGGAACGACTTTATCTGTTCGACACCACCCTGCGCGATGGCGCGCAGACCAACGGTGTCGATTTCACGCTGGCCGACAAGCAGGCCATCGCGCGCATGCTCGACGATCTCGGCATCGACTATGTCGAGGGCGGCTATCCCGGCGCCAATCCGCTCGACACGGAGTTCTTCGCCGCCAAGCCCAAGCTCGGCCACGCCTGCTTCACCGCCTTCGGGATGACGCGCCGGGCGGGACGCTCGGTGTCCAACGATCCGGGCGTAGCGGCGTTGCTGGAGGCCAAGGCAGACGCGATCTGCTTCGTCGCGAAGTCATCCGCCTATCAGGTGCGCGTCGCGCTGGAGACTACCAACGAAGAGAATCTCGCCTCGATCCGCGACAGCGTGACGGCCGCGAAGGCTGCGGGGCGCGAGGTGATGCTCGACTGCGAGCATTTCTTCGACGGCTACAAGGAGAATGCGGAGTTCGCGCTGGCCTGCGCCCGCGCGGCCTATGAGGCCGGCGCGCGCTGGGTCGTGTTGTGCGACACCAATGGCGGCACCATGCCGCACGAGATCGAGGCGATCGTCGGCGAGGTCGTCAAGCACGTGCCGGGCGATCACCTCGGCATCCACGCCCACAACGACACCGAACAGGCGGTGGCGAATTCGCTTGCCGCGGTGCGCGCCGGCGTGCGCCAGATCCAGGGCACGCTGAACGGGCTCGGCGAGCGCTGCGGCAACGCCAATCTGTGCTCGCTGATCCCGACCTTGAAGCTGAAGACGGAGTTCTCGGATCGCTTCGAGATTGGCGTCTCCGACCAGCAGCTCGCCGGGCTGATGAAGGTCTCGCGGACGCTCGACGACATGCTGAACCGCGCGCCGAACCGCCACGCGCCCTATGTGGGCGAGAGCGCCTTCGTGACCAAGACCGGCATTCATGCCTCGGCCGTGCTCAAGGATCCACAAACCTATGAGCACATTCTGCCCGAGAGCGTCGGCAATCGTCGCAAGGTGCTGGTATCGGACCAGGCGGGCCGTTCCAACGTGATCGCGGCGCTGGAGCGTGGTGGCATTCCCTTCACCAAGAGCGATCCGAAGCTGACGCGGCTGGTCGAGGAGCTGAAGGAGCGCGAGGCCGCGGGCTATGCCTACGAGTCCGCCAACGCCTCGTTCGAGCTGTTGGCGCGGCGCACGCTGGGCTCGGTGCCCGAGTACTTCCGGGTCGAGCAGTTCGACGTCAATGTCGAGCAGCGCTACAACGCGCTCGGCGAGCGCGTCACGGTGGCGCTGGCCGTGGTCAAGGTCGACGTCGCTGGCGAGCGGCTGATCTCGGCGGCCGAGGGCAACGGTCCGGTCAATGCGCTCGACGTCGCGCTGCGCAAGGATCTCGGCAAGTACCAGGGCTATATCGATGGTCTGAAGCTGATCGACTATCGCGTCCGCATCCTCAATGGCGGCACCGAGGCGGTCACGCGCGTGCTGATCGAGAGTGAGGACGAAAAGGGCGAGCGCTGGACCACGGTCGGCGTGTCGCCGAACATCATCGATGCCTCGTTCCAGGCGCTGATGGATTCGGTATTCTACAAGCTGGTGAAATCCGGCGCGCCGGGGTGAGATGGTGTATCCGTCATTGCGAGCGAAGCGAAGCAATCCAGAGTCTTTCCGCGGATCGAGTCTGGATTGCTTCGTCGCTCTGCTCCTCGCAATGACGGAGGAGAGGGCAGGAGGTAACGCATGATCGACCACGTCTCCGTCGGCGTCAGCGATCTCGCCCGCAGCGCCCGCTTCTATGAGCTCGCGCTGGCGCCGCTCGGGATGACGCGCCTGGTCGCGCGCCCGGCGACCATCGGCTTCGGCAAGGCCTATCCGGAGTTCTGGATCAATCTGCGCCCCGCGATGGCGCGGGTATCGTCCGACACCGGCTCGCATCTGTGCTTCCGTGCCAGGAGCACCGCCGAGGTCGATGCATTCCATGCGGCGGCGCTGGAGGCGGGCGGTGTTTCAGACGGCCTGCCTGGGCTACGGCCGCATGATCGCGTGCGCTACTACGCCGCCTTCGTGCTCGATCCCGACGGCAACCGGATCGAAGCCGTCACATTTCCCGCGGAGTAGGGATC
This sequence comes from Bradyrhizobium sp. SZCCHNR1053, assembly GCF_032381235.1. Classification (NCBI taxonomy): domain Bacteria; kingdom Pseudomonadati; phylum Pseudomonadota; class Alphaproteobacteria; order Hyphomicrobiales; family Nitrobacteraceae; genus Bradyrhizobium; species Bradyrhizobium sp. SZCCHNR1053. The sequence goes on along the minus strand of NZ_JAUHJM010000006.1, from coordinate 162,902 downwards.
AGAGCCGCTTGGCGATCTCCGGCGCCATTTCGGTCTCTTCCCTGGCGATGCCGGCGGCAGCCGCGCGCAGGCGCGGCAGGATGTCCTCGACGCGCTCGGCCTTCAAGAGCTCGATCGAGAAGCCGGGGCGGATGAACTCGGTCTCGCGCATATGGGCGAGCAGCGAGAACAGCGGCTCCCAGAAGCCGTCGATGTTGGCCATCAGCACCGGCTTGGCGTGGCGTCCGAGCTGCTTCCAGGTCAACTGCTCGACCAGCTCCTCGAGCGTGCCGATGCCGCCGGGCAGCGCCACGAACGCATCGGAATGCTCGAACATCAGCCGCTTGCGCTCGTGCATGTCGGGCGTGACGATGAGATCCTTCAGCGGCATCATGACTTCCTTCTTCACAAGGAAGTCCGGAATGATGCCGGTGACGTCGCCGCCATGGTCGAGCACCGCCTTGGCAACCGCGCCCATCATGCCGATGGAGCCGCCGCCATAGACGAGCCTGACGCCGTTCTCGGCGAGCGCCTTGCCGAGCGCTTTCGCTGATTCGATGAAGCTGGGATTGGTCCCGGGGCCGGAGCCGCAATAGACACAGACGGTGCGGATTTCAGTCATTGGACGGATGTGACACTGCAGTTGAAAGGCGTCAAGACGAGGGCGGAGGGCGTGGATTCGCGGGCTTTCACGGAATGATGCGGACTGGATGGATCCATTTGCCTGGGAATGGAGTATGCAAATACTGCGCCGCGGCAACGGAATCCGCCGACGCACGGGTGCATCCGGCGCCCGGACACTCTATATGACCAGCAACGCCGGCATCACAACATGCCGAGACACTCGCTGTTCCAGAACATTCGATGCCGCCCGATTCCTCCTCCGAACCAGCCGCCAGCCAGCCATCGTCCCTCGAGCAGGGAACGCTGGCCGGCACGCTGCGCCATTTGTGGCCCTTCATCTGGCCGAGCGATCGCGCCGACCTGAAGATGCGCGTGCTATGGTCGGTGGTGCTGCTGATTGTGGCGAAGGTCGCGACGCTGGTCCTGCCCTTCACCTTCAAATGGGCGACCGACGCGCTGACCGGCGCCAACACCGCGCCGATTGCGCCCGCCAACTGGGCGTTCTGGCTGGTGGCCTCACCGCTCGTCATGACGGCAAGCTACGGTGGGATGCGCGTCCTGATGGCGGTGCTGACGCAGTGGCGAGATGGTATTTTTGCCCGCGTCGCCATGCATGCGGTGCGCAAGCTCGCGACCATCACCTTCGTCCACATGCACGAATTGTCGCTGCGTTTTCACCTGGAGCGCAAGACCGGCGGCCTGACCCGCGTGCTCGAGCGCGGCCGCAACGCGATCGAGACCATCGTGCGCATGGTGATCCTGCAGCTGATCCCGACCATCGTCGAGGTCTCGCTGCTGACGGCGGTGCTGCTCTGGCAGTTCGACTGGCGCTACGTGCTGGTCACGCTCACCATGGTCGCAGCCTATCTCTATTACACCTACATCGCGACCGAGTGGCGTATCGAGATCCGGCGCCGCATGAACGACTCGGACACCGATGCCAACACCAAGGCGATCGACTCGCTCTTGAACTATGAGACGGTGAAATATTTCGGCGCCGAGGCGCGCGAGGCCGAGCGCTATGACCGTTCCATGGAGCGCTACGAGCGCGCCAGCGTGAAGACCTATACCTCGCTCGCAGTGCTCAACGCCGGGCAGGCCGTGATTTTCACGATCGGGCTGACGGTGGCGATGCTGATGTGCGCCCAGGGCGTGCGCCAGGGCCGCAACACGGTCGGCGACTTCGTCATGATCAACAGCATGATGATCCAGCTCTACCAGCCGCTGAACTTCATGGGCATGGTCTACCGCGAGATCAAGCAGGCGATCATCGACATCGAGAAGATGTTCGGCGTGCTCACGCGCGATGCCGAGGTGAAGGATTCACCCGGGGCGACGCCTTTGGTGGTGACCTCCGGCCATGTCCGCTTCGAGGACGTCCGCTTCGCCTATGAGCCGGAGCGGCCGATCCTGCAGGGCCTGAGCTTCGAGGTGCCGGCCGGCAAGACGGTCGCGATCGTGGGTCCGTCAGGTGCCGGCAAGTCGACCATCTCGCGGCTGCTGTTTCGCCTCTACGACGTCTCCGGCGGCCGCATCCTGATCGACGGGCAGGACATCCGCGACGTCACCCAGGTGTCGCTGCGCGCCCAGATCGGCATGGTGCCGCAGGACACCGTGCTGTTCAACGACACCATCCGCTACAACATCCGCTACGGACGCTGGGATGCCGACGACGCCGCGGTCGAGGAGGCGGCCCGCCTCGCGCAGATCGACGGTCTGATCCGGATGGCGCCGAAGGGGTACGAGACGCAGGTGGGCGAGCGCGGCCTCAAGCTCTCCGGTGGGGAGAAGCAGCGCGTTGCGATTGCCCGCACCATCCTGAAGGGGCCGCCGATCCTCGTGCTGGACGAGGCGACCTCGGCGCTGGACAGCCATACCGAGCACGAGATCCAGGAGGCGCTCGATGGCGTGTCGCGCAATCGCACCTCGCTCGTGATCGCGCACCGGCTTTCGACCATCGTGGCGGCCGATGAGATCATCGTGCTCGACCGGGGGCGCATTGCCGAGCGCGGCACCCATGCCGAGCTGCTGGGCAAAGGCGGGCTGTATGCCGGCATGTGGAACCGGCAGCGCGAGGCCGAGGAGGCGCGCGAAAAACTGGCGCAGATCGGCGACGATGCGGCGGCGCCGAACCGCAATCCGCCGGATCGGAGCGAGCCGGACGCGGTCGGGCCCGATCGGACCGGCCAGGTGGCGAGTGCCGCCGAATGATGCCGCGGACCGCCCTGATCTGAACTCAAGAATGCATTAAGGATTCATTTTGACCTTCGCCGGCCATCGACCTAGTCAAGGCGGCGGTCCGCTCTGAGGTCAGAGCGACAACACTCAACGAAGCAGGCCATGTCGATCAGCAATTCCATCCGCGCTCAGATCCCGCCGATCCACCCGGAAGGCTATCCCTTCATCGGGGGATTTGCCCTCGTCAGCCTGATCCTGTTCTGGATATTCACCCCGCTGGGCTGGATCGGCACGCTGCTCACCGTCTGGTGCGCGCTGTTCTTCCGCGACCCGATCCGGGTCACGCCGCAGCGGGAAGGGCTGGTGGTGGCGCCGGCCGACGGGCGCATCTCCATGATCACGCGCGCCCTGCCGCCGGCCGAGCTCGGCCTCGGCGACCGGCCGCTGCTGCGGGTCTCGATCTTCATGAGCGTGTTCAACGTGCATGTGAACCGCAGCCCGGTGGCTGGCCGGATCGAGAAGATCTCCTACCGTCCGGGCGCCTTCATCAACGCCGAGCTCGACAAGGCGAGCGAGGACAACGAGCGCAACTCGCTCGCGATCTCGACGCCCCATGGCCGCATCGGCGTGGTCCAGATCGCCGGCCTCGTGGCGCGCCGGATCGTGTCGTTCGTGCGCGAGGGGCAGACCATCGGGGCTGGCGAGCGCTTCGGCCTGATCCGCTTCGGCTCGCGGCTCGACGTCTATCTGCCTGACGGCACGGAAGTTCTGGTCTCGGAGGGGCAGACGGCCATTGCCGGCGAGACGATCCTGGCCGATTTCGACGTGCCCGTGCCCGGCCTGACCTTCCGGAGCCAGTGAACCGTCGCCGGCCGATGATGACTCATTAAAGGTCCTTGAGGCACCTTCCGACACAAGGTTTCGACCAACCCACACGTGGTGTGATCATGAGCTTCGATCCGAACTCTCCCGAACTGCGCCGGCGCCGTTTCCGCCCGATCCCGGTGCGGCTGCTGGTGCCGAACATGATCACCTTGTTGGCGATCTGCGCCGGCCTGACCGCAATCCGGCTGTCGACCGAGGGGCGGATGGAGCTCGCCGTCGGCGCCATCGTCTTCGCTGCCTTCCTGGACGGCATCGACGGCCGCATCGCCCGCATGATCAAGGGCCAGTCGAAGTTCGGCGCCGAGCTCGACAGCCTGGCCGATTTCGTCAATTTCGGCGTGGCGCCCGGTCTGATCCTGTATTTCTGGCAGCTCCATGAGCTGCGCGACGGCGGCTGGATCGCCGCCATGATGTACGCCATCAGCGGCGGCCTGCGGCTGGCGCGCTTCAATGCCAGCATTGACGATCCCAACAAGCCGCCCTTCGCCGCCAATTTCTTCACCGGCGTGCCGGCCCCGCTTGGCGCCATCACGGTGCTGCTGCCGGTCTATCTGGCGTTCCTGGATCTGCCGAGGCCGCCGGCGCTGGTGACGGCTTTCTACACGCTGCTGATCGCCTTCCTGATGGTGTCGCGGCTGCCGGTGTTCTCCGGCAAGACCACGCGGATGCGCGTCTCGCCCGAACTCGTGCTGCCAGTGTTCGCCTCGGTGGTGTTCTTCGTGGCGCTGCTGGTGGTCTATCCCTGGCACATCCTGTCGGCAGGATCGATCCTCTACATCCTGAGCCTTCCGTTCGGCTGGCGGCTGTATCGGCAGCAGGCGGCGCGGCACTCTGCGGTCCTTGGTGCCGCGGCTGCAGCGCCGCACGCCTCTTCTTCGTCCGCGACGGCTTTTGCGCCGACCGGCGCGCCAGCGGCGGAGCAGGGGCAGCGGCCGCCGGAACGGCTGCACTGAGCGCAGGGCACCAAGACCCAGCGCGCGCTTTGCCGGCTTCGGCGCCTCAGTTATACCGGATGGCCAAGGACGGCCGCGAATGCCGTCCGCATCATCTGGAGAAAACGCCCGTGACACGCACTGCCGCCGCGCCCCTCGCTGCTTCCGTTCTCGAGGCGCTCGCGCGCTACGATACGCCGACCATCTGCAACGCGATGGAGATCGTGGCGCCCGAACGCCGCCTGGTCGGCTACACGACCAAGCCGCTGGTGTGTCCGTTCCCCGATCTGCCGCCCATGGTCGGCTACGCGCGGACGGCGACGATCCGGTCCGTCGTCAAATCGGGATTGCCGGCGGACGAGCAGGCGAGGCGGCGCACAGACTACTACGAATATGTCGGCACCGGTCATGGTCCCCGCATCGTCGTGATCCAGGACATCGATGGTCCCGACATCGGCTACGGCGCGTTCTGGGGCGAGGTGCAGAGCAATGTCCACAAGGCGCTCGGCTGCCTCGGCGTGATCACGGATGGATCGATCCGCGACATTCCGCAATGGGCTGCCGGCTTCCAGGCTCTGGCGGGCTCGATCGGTCCGTCGCATGCGTGGGTGCATGCCGAGAGCTTCGGCGGCGAGGTCCGCGTCGCCGGCATGACCGTGCGCTCGGACGATCTGATCCACTCCGATCGCCATGGTGCGATCGTCATCCCGGCCGACATCGCGGCGAAGCTTCCCGAGGCGGCCGAGCTGTGCGCGCGCCGCGAAACGCCGATCCTGGAGATCGCGCGGTCAGCGGATTTCTCGCTCGAGAAGCTCAAGGCCGCCTTGAAGCGGTCGGCGGAGATTCATTGAGCCTCGCTTCGCTCCGGTCCCAATCAGCGAGAGCCGTACCGCTCGGCGGTGCGGCCCCGTTCGGGCCCTGCGCAGGGCCGCTCGCCGAACTGCGACGCTGCAACCGCATCCGGATGACTACGGGGTGGCGGCCGAGCTTCCGCCGAAAGTATCGGGCGTGGTGGCGAATGACCCGCAAACAGGCCGGGATTTGCCGAAGGTTAAGCGGCCGTCGTTCGTTGAGAAGATTTTATCCATCAAGCTTTACCTGATGGCCAGCCTGTCCCGATAGGCATGTCGCCCGAGGGCGAAGGACATGCGCAGGCTGATATCGAAATCGAGGCCGTTGTTCGGGCGGCTCGACCGGACCGTCGACAAGATGGTTCGGCTGATCGGACATTTCGGCAGCGCCGCGATCGGCCTCTCGGCGATCGCCCTGGTGTGGGCCGGCATCTTCTACACGATCTCCGAAGAGCATACTCGCACCGAGCAGTCGGCGCTGAAGAACGGCGCCAACCTGGCCCGCGCGTTCGAGGAGCAGATCATCCGCTCGATCCGCGCGGCAGATCAGACCTTGCTCTACGTCCGCGACTCCTATGCCAGGGACCCGCACAACTTCGACATGTCGCTATGGTCGAAGAACAGCCAGTTCCTGTCCGACTTCTCGTTTCAGGTCGTCGTGATCGGAAAGGACGGCATCATGCTGTCCAGCAACATCGATCCGAACATGCGCGGCCTCGACCTGCGCGACCGCGAGCACTTCCGCGTTCATGCCGGCGGAAAGGATGATTTTCTCTTCATCAGCAAGCCGATCTTCGGCCGCGTCTCCAACAAATGGTCGATCCAGCTGACCCGCCGCATCATCATGCCGGACGGTTCGTTCGGCGGCGTCGTCGTGGTCTCGCTCGATCCCGAATATCTGTCGAGCTTCTATAATTCGGTCGATCTCGGCAAGAAGGGCAATGTCACGCTCCTCGGTCTCGACGGCATCGTGCGCGCACGGGCCTCGGCCGGCCCGGGGGGCGTGGGATCCTCGCTCGCCGGCAGCCCGGTGATGAGCGCCATTCAGCACAGAAGCAGCGGCTTCTACACCTTCAAGAGTCTGATCGACGGCGTCACGCGCATCTACTCGTTCCAGCGCATCAAGGATCTGCCGCTGGTGGTCATTGTCGGTCAGGCCTCCGAGGAGATCTTCAGCGCCTTCAAGCTCAACCGCGATCGTGATCTGCTGGTCGGGGCGTTGCTGACGGTGGTCATCGGCATCATCACGATCCTGATCGCGCGCTATCAGGCGGGGCTTGCCGCCTCACGTGATGCCGCCGAGGCAGGTACGCGGGCGCGCTCCGAATTCCTGGCGATGATGAGCCATGAGATCCGCACGCCGATGAACGGCGTCATCGGCCTTGCCGATCTCTTGCTGTCGGCGGACCTCGGGCCGGAGCAGCGCAAGATCGCGACGACCTTGCGCGAGTCGGCCGACTACCTGTTACAGCTGCTCAACGACGTCCTCGATTTCTCCAAGCTCGATGCCGATCGTCTGGAGATCGAGCACATCGAGTTCGACCTGCACCGGTCGGTGACGGCGACCGCCGAACTGCTGGTGTCCCGCGCCAAGGAAAAGGGTCTGCAGCTGACCACCTCGATCGCGCCGGAAGTGCCGAGCTACGTGGTCGGCGATCCCGCGCGATTGCGCCAGGTGCTGTTCAACTTGGTCGGCAATGCGCTCAAATTCACCGAATCGGGCGGCGTCCATGTCGATGTCCGTGCCGAGAACCTTGCCGGGCCGAACCTGACGCTGGTGTTCTCGGTGGCCGATACCGGCGTCGGCATTCCCGCAGACGCCGTCAGCCGGCTGTTCAAGCAGTTCTCGCAGGTCGACAATTCCATCTCGCGCCGCTTCGGCGGCACCGGTCTGGGGCTCGCGATCTGCAAGCGCCTCGTCACCTGCATGGGCGGCGACATCAAGGTGCAGAGCAAGGTGGGCGTGGGCAGCACCTTCACCTTCTCGATCCAGGTCCAGCCGCAGCCGGACGTCGAGCAGGTGAGCGCGCCCGAAGCGACCATCGCGCCGGTCGGCGAGGCGATCGCCGAGGAACGTCCGGCCAGCGTCGAGCCACTGAAGATTCTCGTTGCCGAGGACAATCTGACCAATCAGTTCGTCGTCAAGAAGCTCTTGGACAAGCTCGGTCACCGCTACGACATCGTCGAGAACGGAACGCAGGCGATCGCGGCCGTGCAGAGGCAGAGCTACGATCTCGTGCTGATGGACATGATGATGCCCGAGATGGACGGGCTCACGGCGACGCGGATGATCCGCTCGCTGCCGCCGCCTGCCCAGGACATCTACGTTATTGCCCTGACGGCCAACGCCACCAGCCAGGATCATCTGGCGTGCACGGAGGCCGGCATGAACGACTTCGTGACCAAGCCGGTCACGCGCGATCGACTGAATGCCGCTCTGCTTCGCGCGGTCGCTGCTACACACAAGGAAAGGCTTGTCGCATGACCGACTTGGTGCAATTCGACGAATCCATCTATCAGACCCTGGTCTCCGAGCTCGGCGAGGAGGATGCGCTGGAAGTCCTGCGCACGTTCCTCGACGATACCTCGGGAAAGTTCGGCACGCTTGCCGCCAAGTTCGAGGATCGCCTCGAACTGAGGCGCGAGGCGCATTCGATCAAGAGTTCGTCGGCGACGTTCGGTTTTTCGGCGCTGTCGCGCCTGTCGCGCGAACTCGAGGTCGGATCGTCGACGATGGAGCCGGCGCAGATGCTGGAGATGATCCACAAGATGCAGCGATCATTCGATCAGTCAGCCGTCTTCGCCGCGGCTAACCTGCTCAAGTCCGGAGCGTCAGCCGCTTGAGCGAGGTCGGCGTGGTCTGCGGCGCTGCTGTTTACCTTTCATTATGCCTACCGAATTCAGTAACTCGTCCTTAATGGCGGACATTTAGTGTCGTGACACGCGGTCCAGAAGCACCGCGTCGGTCCGGCAGGGTCCGTGGTTTGCGTACGCGGGTGGAGTTGACTCATGGATATTATGACGAGTGCGGGGCTCGTGGCTGGCGTGATCGTCATCGCGACGATGATGCTGCTGGGCGGCGATCTCGAGATGTTCGTCAGCGAGCACGCCGCAATCATCATCTTCGGCGGTTCGATCGCAGCCACCATGATTCGCTTCCCGCTGGGCGTCATGCTGCACGGCGTTCCGCTTGGAATGAAGTACGCTTTCACCATGAGCCGCCTGTCGGCCCGCGAGCTCGTCGACGAGCTCGCCCGCATTGCCGAGATCGCGCGCAAGCAGGGCCCGGTCGGCCTGGAAAAGGTCGAGACCGACGAGCCGTTCCTCGCCAAGGGAATCCGCTACGTGGCCGACGGCTACGATCTCGAATTCATCCGCGACAATCTCGAGCGCGACCGCGACAATTTCCTGATGCACCTGGACGAAGGCAGCAAGATCTATCGCGCCATCGGCGACTGCGCCCCGGCGTTCGGCATGGTCGGCACGCTGATCGGCATGGTGCAGATGTTCGCCAACATGACCGACCCCTCGAAGCTCGGCCCGTTCATGGCGACCGCGCTGCTCGCGACCCTGTACGGCGCTCTGGTGTCGAACCTGATCTGTCTGCCGATCGCCGACAAGCTGCATGGCAAGCTGCTGGACGAGGAAACCAACCGGACGCTGATCATCGACGGAATCCTGATGATCCGTGACTCCAAGAGCCCGGCCCTGGTCCGCGAAATGCTCCTGGCCTATCTGCCCGAGAAGCATCGCCACGCCGAAGGCGAGCCCGTGCCGGCCTGATCGGCTGCGGCGGGGCGATCCGGGGTGGGGTAGGCAATGGCAAAGAAGAAGAGGGGCGATGCGCATGGCGGCGGTCACGGCTGGTTCGTGACCTTTGCCGACCTGATGGGACTTCTGGTCAGCTTCTTCGTGATGCTGGTCGCGTTCTCCACCATGGACAACAACAAGCTGAAAGTCGTCGCAGGCTCGATGCGCGACGCCTTCGGCGTGCAGTCCGAGTCGCGCTATTCGGGCATCGTGGAATCCGACGGCCTGCCGACCCGGCCGAAGCTCAAGAACGCCGCCCACATCTCGCCGGAGGAGACCGCGCGCGAGCCGAGCCCCGAGCAGGAGGAGCGCCAGCATACCAATGGCGCCAAGCTGAAGATCGATCGCCAGTTCGCGCTGGCGTCCGCCTCGCTGCGTCAGGCGCTGCAGGACATGCCGGAGATGACCGAGATCTCCAAGCACATCATGTTCGAAGAGACCAAACAGGGGCTCAACTTGGAGATCGTCGACCAGGACGGGCGGTCGATGTTCGCGGATGGCTCGAAGGTGCCCTTCGACCGCACGCGACGCCTGATCGAGAAGCTGGCCGCGCCGCTGAAGGCGACGCCGCTTCGGGTGCAGATCACCGGGCACACGGCCGCCGGCTTCGTTCCCGCCCGCAGCGATTATGGTGGTTTCGACCTGTCGGCGGATCGCGCCAACGCGGTGCGGCAGATCCTGGAGCGGGAAGGGCTGCCGGCGAGCCACATCTACGCGGTCTCCGGCAAGGCGGACACCCAGCCGCTGTTCCCGGACGACCCCTCGCTGGCCGCCAACCGCCGCGTGACGATCACCCTGATGCGGGAAGACCCGCCATTGCCGCCCGATCTGAAGCCCTAGCCGGGACGCTTCGCTTCCCGCATCATATTGCCGCATGGCGGCTTGCGAACGGCAACGAAGAGCATCGGCAGGCACTTGATTCGCCCGAGGCAGATCCGACATCTGCCTCAGGATGCTTGGGCTAAAGGCGCCTGCCGCGATGCGGCATGCGACATCGGCGTCAGCCGTGCCGTTTGGTTGCGGCCTGGGAACATCGGTCTGTTTACGGTAGAGGCTTGACCTGCGAACGGTCTGCGTTCACACGCGCCGGGCCAGACAGGAAGATGCGTTCCAAGCAACATGACGGCCAGCGCGACATCGACCGAAGGACAGGACACCGCGAGCACGTCGGGGTTCTGGGGGCTGACGCTTGGCAGCATCGGCGTGGTGTTCGGCGACATCGGCACCTCGCCCCTCTACGCCTTTCGCGAGGCTGCGCACGGCGCTGCTCAGGGACAGCCGGTGTCGCGGATCATCGTGCTCGGCGTGCTTTCCCTGATCCTCTGGTCGCTGTTCATCGTGGTGACGGCCAAATACGTGCTGCTGCTGCTCCGTGCCGATAACAATGGCGAGGGCGGAACGCTGTCGCTGATGGCGCTGGGACAGCGCGCCCTGGGCCGGCGCAGCCTGTTCCTGATGTCACTGGGCGTGATTGGCGCGTCGATGTTCATCGGCGATTCGATGATCACGCCGGCGATCTCGGTGTTGTCCGCGGTCGAGGGCCTCAAGCTCGCGGCGCCCGCGCTCGAGCACTACGTCGTGCCGCTGACCGTGTTCATCCTGGTCGTGCTGTTCGCGGTCCAGAGCAAGGGGACGGCGCGCGTCGCCTCCGCCTTCGGCCCGGTCATGATCACATGGTTCACCAGCCTCGCCGTGATGGGAATCGTCCACATCAGCGACGACCCCTCCGTGCTTGCGGCCATCAATCCCTATTACGCGGTGCAGTTCCTGCTCTCGCATGGCACGATCGGCCTGATCACCCTGGGCGCGGTGTTCCTCGCGGTCACCGGCGGCGAGGCGCTCTATGCGGATCTCGGTCATTTCGGCCGCAGGCCGATCCAGTCGGCTTGGCTGTTCTTCGTGCTACCGGCGCTGCTGATCAACTATTTCGGGCAGGGCGCCCTGGTGCTGTCCGATCCCGCCGCGATCGAGAATTCGTTCTACCGGATGGTGCCTGAACTGTTGCTGCTGCCGCTGGTGGTGCTGGCGACCGCCGCGACCGTCATCGCGAGCCAGGCCGTGATCACCGGTGCCTATTCGCTGGTCGGCCAGGCGGTCCAGCTCGGCCTGCTGCCGCGTTTCGAGGTCCGCTATACGTCCGAGAGCCATGCCGGCCAGATCTATCTGCCGCGCGTCAACCGGTTGCTGCTGATCGGCGTGCTGCTACTGGTTCTGCTGTTCCGGACCTCGAGCAATCTGGCCTCCGCCTACGGCATCGCGGTGTCCACCACCATGGTGGCCGACGGCATCATGGGCTTCGTGGTGATCTGGAAGCTGTGGAACTTGCGTACGGCCGTGGCGGCGGCCGTGATCGCTCCCTTCGTCATCGTCGACATGACCTTCTTCAGCGCCAATCTGCTGAAGCTCCTCGAAGGAGCCTGGGTTCCACTGCTGTTCGGTGCCGCGATGGTCGTGACGATCTGGACTTGGCGGCGTGGCTCGGCGATTTTGGTGCTCAAGACGCGCAAGATCGAGGTTCCGCTGGACGACCTGATCACCAGCCTGGAGAAGAGGCCTCCTCACATCGTCAAGGGCACGGCGGTGTTTCTCACCAGCGATCCGACCTCCGTGCCGACGGCCCTGCTGCACAATCTCAAGCACAACAAGGTGCTGCACGAGCACAATGTGATCCTGACCATCGAGACCGCGCAGACGCCGCGGGTCGATGTGTCGGAGCGCGTGCGCATGGAGAAGATCAGCGAGAAGTTTTCCAAGGTGCGGCTGCGCTTCGGGTTCATGGAATCCCCGAACGTGCCGCGCGCGCTGGCGGTGGCGCGCAAGCTCGGCTGGCAGTTCGACATCATGTCGACGTCGTTCTTCGTCTCGCGCCGCTCGTTGAAGCCATCGTCCCAATCGGGCATGCCGACCTGGCAGGACCATCTCTTCATTGGCCTGAGCCGGTCGGCCAATGACGCCACGGACTACTTCCAGATTCCGACGGGCCGGGTCGTCGAAGTGGGTACCCAGGTAACGATTTAATCGATTGATCTTCCCTGGCGGCTCATGCATGCTTAATTGCATGGCTGAAGCGCATTCTCTTCAGGTCCATAGCAGCGCTCTGCCGCTATAAGCCGCGCGCTCTGCCGCGTTGTGCAGTGAAGCATTAACGAGTCCTCGAGGGGGCTACCCCATGACAGTCGACGTCGCAGCTACGCCCGCGGAAGCGCCGGCGACCAACGGGCATGGCAACGCCCATTCCACGGCCAGCTTCGCGGCGCTGACACTGGGAAGCATCGGTGTCGTCTATGGCGACATCGGCACCAGCCCGCTCTACGCGTTGCGTGAAGCGGTCATGGCAGCGAGCAGCGGCGGCGAACCTGCGCCTCACGCCGTGATGGGGGTGATCTCGCTCATCCTGTGGGCTCTCATCGTCGTCGTAACCCTCAAATACGTCGTGATCCTGCTGCGCGCCGACAACCACGGCGAGGGCGGAACGCTGGCGCTGATGGCGCTCGCCCAGCGCGCGGTCACGCGCGGCGCCAGCGTCATCGTTCTGCTCGGCATCATCTCGGGCGCGCTGTTCTATGGCGATGCGGTGATCACGCCGGCCCTGTCCGTGCTGTCGGCGATCGAGGGCATCAAGCTGGTGACGGCGGCGTTCGATCCCTACGTCGTGCCGCTCACGGTCATCATCCTGGTCATGCTGTTCGCGGTCCAGGTGCGCGGCACGGCCAAGGTGGCAGCGTTCTTCGGCCCGATCATGCTGATCTGGTTCGTGGTGATCGGGATCGCGGCGCTGCCGCCGATCCTGCGTCATCCGGAGGTGCTGTGGGCGATCAATCCGATGAAGGCCGTCACCTTCATGCTGCATCACGGTATCATCGGCTTCATCACGCTGGGCGCGGTGTTTCTGGCCGTCACCGGCGCCGAGGCGCTCTATGCCGATCTGGGCCATTTCGGCAAGCGGCCGATCCAGACCGCATGGCTGTTCATCGTGTTGCCGTCGCTGGCGCTGAACTATCTGGGGCAGGGGGCGCTGGTCATCGCAGACGCGAAGGCGATCGAGAACCCGTTCTTCCTGATGTTCCCGGACTGGGCGCTGATCCCGATGGTCGCGCTCGCCACGATGGCGACGGTCATCGCGAGCCAAGCGGTCATCACCGGCGCCTATTCGCTGACGCGGCAGGCGATCCAGCTCGGCCTGCTGCCGCGCTTCGAGATCCGCCACACCTCCGAGGCGCATTCGGGTCAGATCTATATTCCGCGCATCAACAAGCTGCTGCTGATCTCGGTCATGCTGCTGGTGCTGATGTTCAAGTCGTCGAGCGCACTGGCCTCAGCCTACGGCATCTCGGTCACCGGCACCATGGTCGTCACCGCGATGATGGGCTTCGTCGTGATCTGGAAGGTCTGGCGCTGGTCGCCGTTCGCGGCGGCCGCGCTGATCGCGCCGTTCCTCTTCCTGGACCTGACCTTCCTGGCGGCGAACCTCCTGAAGGTGCTCGAAGGCGGCTGGGTGCCGCTGGCGCTGGGCGGCTTCGTGATGACGCTGATGTACACGTGGCGGCGCGGCAGCCGGCTCTTGTTCGACAAGTCGCGCAAGCTCGAGTTCCCGCTCGCCGATCTCGTTGCGATGCTCGAGAAACGTCCGCCGCAGCGGGTGGCGGGAACGGCCGTGTTCCTGACCAGCGATCCCTTGAGCGCGCCAACCGCGCTGATGCACAGCCTCAAGCACTACAAGGTGCTGCACGAGAAGAACGTGATCCTGACCATCGAGACCGCGCCGACGCCGCGCATCGATCCGTCCGAACGCGTTCGCCTCGAGCAGATCAGTCCGACTTTCTCCAAGGTGACGTTGCGCTTCGGCTTCATGGAATCGCCCAACGTGCCGCGCGCGCTGGCGATCGCGCGCAAGCTCGGCTGGCAGTTCGACATCATGTCGACCTCGTTCTTCCTGTCGCGCCGCGCGCTGAAGCCGGCTGCGCATTCGGGCATGCCGCGCTGGCAGGATCACCTGTTCATCTCGATGAGCCGCTCCGCCAACGATGCGACCGACTATTTTCAGATCCCGAGCGGACGGGTGGTGGAGGTCGGCACCCAGGTCACGATCTGAGCTCTGGACCCGCCGCGCCAGTGTGCCGAAGCGCTTGATTTTCGTAGCGTCTAGGGTGAGTTTGGCGGCCGGATCAGGGTCGGTACGGCCCTGCTGAAGGCTTGGAGGATGGGCGTGGCTGTTGTGCACGATTTGACCCCGCAGGACGTGGCCCAGGGGATCGCGGAAGGGCGAATTCTTCTGGTTGACGTGCGAGAGCCGAACGAAGTTGCTGCGGAAGCCTATCCCCACGGCGTCGTCGTTCCGCTGTCGGGCTTCGACCCGAAGCTGATCCCGGATCCCCAAGGCAAGGATGTCGTGTTCGCCTGCCGCTCCGGCAAGCGCTCGGTGACGGCCTCGCTGGCGGCGCAGGCCGCCGGTCTGCCCTACGACAAGCATCTCCAGGGGGGCATGCTCGGCTGGAAGGCGGCCGGCCTGCCGACCAGGACCGGCGGCTGACAGGCGATCATGATCTCGCAGAACAAGGTCTTCGCCGACCTGCCCGTCACCATTTTCGAGCAGATGTCGCAGCTCGCGCGCGACAACAACGCGATCAATCTGGGGCAGGGCTTTCCCGACGATCCGGGCCCGGAGGATATCCGCCGCGCGGCGGCCGACGCCGTCCTCAACGGCTACAACCAGTATCCGTCGATGATGGGCCTGCCCGAGCTGCGCCAGGCCATCGCGGCCCACTACCGGCACTGGCACAAGCTCGATCTCGACCCGATGAGCGAGGTCATGGTCACCTCCGGCGGCACTGAGGCGCTGACGTCGGCGATCCTGTCGGTGGTGGAGCCTGGCGACGAGGTGATCTGCTTCCAGCCGGTCTATGATTCATACTTGCCGATCATCCGCCAGGCCGGCGGCATTCCGCGCCTCGTCCGGCTCGAGCCGCCGCATTGGCGGCTCTCGGAGGAGATGCTGCGGCAGGCGTTCTCGCCGAAGACCAAGGCGGTGCTTTTCAACAACCCGCTCAATCCGGCCGCCGTGGTCTATCCGCGCGAGGACCTCGAGCTGTTGGCGCGCTTCTGCCAGGAGTTCGATGCGGTCGCGATCTGCGACGAGGTCTGGGAGCACGTGGTGTTCGACGGCCGTGCGCACATTCCGCTGATCACGATTCCCGGCATGCGCGACCGCACCATCAAGGTCGGCTCGGCAGGAAAGATCTTCTCGTTGACGGGCTGGAAGATCGGCTTCGTCTGCGCTGCGCCGCATCTGTTGCGCGTCGCCGCCAAGGTGCATCAATTCCTGACCTTCACGACCGCGCCGAACCTGCAGGTCGCGGTCGCCTACGGGCTCGGCAAGCCGGACGACTATTTCGTCAATATGCGCAGCGAGCTCGCGCTCAGCCGCGACCGGCTCACGGCCGGTCTCGAAAGCCTGGGGTTTCCCGTGCTGAAGGCGCAGGGGACCTACTTCCTGACCGTCGACCTTTCGCCGCTCGGCCTCAACGAGACCGACGAGCAGTTCTGCCGGCGCATCGTCCACGACTACAAGGTGGCCGCCATCCCGGTGTCGGCGTTCTACGAGACGGATGCCGTGACCTCCGTCGTGCGGTTCTGCTTCGCCAAGAAGGACGCAACCCTGGATACGGCGCTGGAGCGCCTCTCGGACGCCATCCACCGGCGCTAGGAGACAAGAGTGATGACGCGCGGCTGCATGGGTTCGGCTCTGGCGCTGGCTGTCGCGGCGTTGACGCTTTCCGTACCGGCGGGGCGCGCGGAGGAGCGCGTCGTCAACTTCTACAACTGGTCGAACTACATGGCGCCAGGTGTCCTTGACGACTTCACCAAGGAGACCGGCATCAAGGTCGTCTACGACACGTTCGACGCCAACGAGACCCTGGAGACGCGGCTGCTCGCCGGCAAATCCGGCTACGACGTCGTGGTTCCGACCGCGTATTTCCTGCAGCGCCAGATCAAGGCCAGGATCTTCCAGCCGCTCGACAAGGCGAAGCTGCCGAACCTCGCCAATGCCTGGCCTGTCGTGACCGAGCGTCTCGCCACCTACGACCCCGGCAATCAGTTCGCGGCCAACTACATGTGGGGTACGACCGGGATCGGCTACAACGTCAAGGCGGTCGAGAAGATCCTGGGTCCCGGCGCGCGGATCGACAGCTGGGACATGGTGTTCAAGCCGGAGAACCTCGCCAAGTTCAAGGATTGCGGCGTCCACATGCTGGATTCCGCCGACGACATCTTTCCGGCGGCGCTCAACTTCCTCGGTCTCGATCCGAACTCGACCAAGCAGGCCGACCTGGAGAAGGCGGGCGACGTGGTCGGCAAGGTCGCACCATCGGTGCGCAAGTTTCATTCGTCGGAGTATCTGAGCGCGCTCGCCACCGGCGAGATCTGCCTGGTGGTCGGCTGGTCGGGCGACATCATGCAGGCGAGGAGCCGGGCCGAGGAAGCGAAGAACGGCGTCGAGATCGGCTATGCCATTCCGAAAGAGGGCGCGCAGATGTTCTTCGACAATTTTGCGATTCCCGCCGACGCCCCGCACGTAGCTGAGGCGTATGCGCTGATCAACTACCTCTACCGCCCCGAGATCGCCGCCAGGAACTCGGACTTCCTGTCCTATGCCAACGGCAACCTGGCCAGCCAGAAGCTGATCGATCCAAAAATCTTTGGCGACAAGAACATCTATCCTGACGAGGCGACGCTGAAGAAGCTGTTCGTCATCACCGCCCGCGATCCGGCCACGCAGCGGACCATCAACCGGTTGTGGACCAAGGTGAAGACGGGGCGGTGACGCGACACCTGGTGTCCGAGACGATTGTCTCTGGATGACAACATCGCGCAACAGTCAGCAGCATGGCGAAGCGTAAAGGATGGCTCGAGCGCGTGGGCGCGTACGGGATCGTCGATGCGGTTGAACCTGACTCGAAAGGGTCACGACCAGCGCTGGAAAACGATGCTGGCGTTGACTCCGCCGAAGCCAAAGCCGTTCGAGATCGCACGGTCCATTCTCATCGATCTCGGTTCACCGCGGACCAGGTCCACACTGTCGGCCGCTGCGTCGGGCGTGGTGATATTGCGGGTCGGCGGCGCGATCTGATCGCGCAGAGCCAGAACGGTGAAGATCGATTCCAGCCCACCGGCTGCTCCGAGGAGATGGCCGGTCGATGACTTCGTCGCGCTCACGGCAATGCGCCTGTCGCACCCGAACACCGCCTTGATCGCTTCGAGCTCGCTGCGATCGCCCGATGGCGTGGAGGTCGAGTGAGCGTTCAGATGCTGCACGTCGCCCGGTTCGAGCCCGGCCTGTCGCAGCGCAGCCTCCATTGCGCGACGCGCGCCTTCGCCGTCCTCGGGCCCGGACGTGATGTGAAAGGCGTCGCTGGTTGTGCCATAGCCGACGATCTCGGCGATTGGCGACGCCCCGCGTGCAAGCGCATGCTCCAACTCCTCGATCACCAGGACGCCGGCGCCTTCCCCCATGACGAAGCCGTCGCGGTCTCGATCGAACGGCCGGGACGCGCGGTCCGGCGTGTCATTGAAGCGGGTCGATAGCGCCCGAGCCGCGGCGAAACCTCCCAAGCTGACGAGGTCGATGCAGGCCTCCGTGCCGCCACACACCGCAATGTCAGCTTCGCCCGATCGGATCAGGCGTGCTCCATCGCCGATCGCCTGTACGCCCGCTGCGCATGCGGTAACCGGCGTTCCTATGGGCCCCTTGAAGCCAAACCGGATGCTGACATGACCCGCTGCGAGATTGGGCAGGAATGATGGTACTGTGAAAGGCGACAGCCGTTGCACGCCTCGCTGCTCGGTGGTCCTGACCGCCTCGACGATAGCCGGAAAACCGCCGATGCCGGACGCGATGATCGTGGCGGTTCGTCCGGCCGCGTGTGCATCAGCGGGCGCCCATCCGGCCTGGGCGATCGCCTCGGCGGCAGCCGCCAAGGCGAAAATGATGAACCGGTCCATCCTGCGCTGGTCCTTTGGCGATGCGGCAAGGTCGGCATCGAAGCCACCCTCGGCATCCTCGCTCTTGCTGGGCACGATCCCGGCGACTTTGGCCGGCAAGGCTGCAGCCCATTCGGGTAGCGCGCGGAGTCCCGACCGGCCGGACAGCAGACGCGCCCACGCAAGTTCAACGCCGCATCCCAAAGGGGACACGACACCCAATCCCGTCACGACAATCCGACGCATGCTGCTCTCCTAGCTAGTCTGGCGAGGAAGACGTCTCCGGGCGCATTGCTCTGATCGAGGCGAGACGCTTGCGCATGCCTGCGCTTGCTCGCGGACCAGGGAGAAGCACCGCGTTCGTCGGCGTGATCGGCGTCTTGCTGCAGGCATCCACCACGACCGGATCGAACGTGCGTGCGCTGTTGCGATCAGCCATGACAATCGATTTGCCCTCGGGGGCGAGGTGCCTGTTTCCCCACGCGAACATCGCCACCACGACCGGGAAGAAGTCTTGGCCCTTGGGGGTGAGGACATATTCGTATCGGGGCGGGTGTTCGTTATAGAGCCGCCGTTCGAACATGCCCGTATCGGTGAGATGCGCGAGGCGACGCGACAGGATGTTGGACGCGATACCCAGGCTGTCCTGAAATTCGTCGAAGCGAGTGAGTCCCTGGAACGCGTCGCGCAAGATCAGAATGCTCCACCACTCGCCGACGCACTCGACCGCCCGTGCGGCGGGACATTCCGCAGATTTGAATTTCTTCGGCTGCATACCGCCACCATGCCCGAGTAACTTGCTAATTGCAACTCACAGGCCAGAGCCGTGCCCGCACGCTGGTGCCGGGCGCTTCACACGCGCGACCATGACGGTCGGACAGCGCGGTTCGTCGCTCCCGGCGACTGAGGGGTTCGTCTGCAGGAGGGGTGGACGGCACTTCAGCGAGCTGGCGGCGTCTCGCGCGAGTGATGCGCCGCTTTGATGGCGTCGGCGCGGCCAGACGACCGCGTAGCCGTCACCGGCCGCGCCGAGATCCATTTAGATCAGCGTTTGGAATGACGGGGTCGTCGAGCTTGGCCGAGGTTTGGACGAAAGCCCTCTTGGCGGTCCGCTGTCGCGCGGCGTCCATCTTTTGCGCTGACTGGTGCGCGACCTGATCAGGCCCAACGGGCGTGTCCCAGTCGATCGTCAGCCCCGCGCCTTCATCGACCGGAACCGCCCGGCAATGGGCGATCCCCGCCGTTGGCAACCTCTCGGATCACCCCAACCGATGCATGGCGCAGAGCTTGTTGCCGTCGAGGTCGCGCAAGTAGGCGAGGTAAAGCTTGCCCGTCGAACCTTCGCGGATGCCGGGCGGATTTTCGCAGGTGGTGCCGCCGGCTTCCAGGCCCGCTGCATGCCACGCGTCAGCCTGTTCGGGCGAGCTGCAGGCAAAGCCGATGGTGCCGCCATTGGCAGGGGTCGCGGGCTGGCCGTTGATCGGCTTTGACACCGAGAAGATGCCGGTCGGCGTGATGTAGAAGATGCGGTGGCCGTCGACCCTGGCCGGGCGCACGCCCAGCGTCCCCAGCAGCTTGTCGTAGAAGGCCTTGGCCTTGTCGAGGTCGTTGGTGCCGATCATCACATGCGAAAACATTCGCGCTTATCCTCCCTGGAGCTTCCGAACATCTGTCGGATACGAGGCCAAGGTAGCGAGCGTCGATGGAAGAGGTAAGAGTTTTCTTCGAATGGCCCGTCAGTGGTAGAGGATGCTGCAGTCCCGCTTCCTTGTGGTGAAACTTGTCCAGGCGCCGACTACCGCCAGCGCCGGTGCAGCCAAAGCCACTGCTCCGGATATTCGCGGATCCAGCCCTCGACGACGTCGGTGACCGCCTGCGTCGTGCCCTGGATGTCGATCTGACCGTCGGCCGTCCGCACCGGCTTCACTTCCTCCGACACTTCGGCGCGGAAGCGATTGCCGGGAAGGCGGATGATGCGGACGCCGTGCACGGGGCATTCGACCTGGCGTAACAGGCGAGCCAGCATCGGATTGGCGCGGGTCTTGCGGCCGAAGAAGGTGACCTCGACGCCACCGGTCAGATACTGATCGACCAGCATGGCAACGTGCTGGCCGTTCTTGAGCGCCTGTGCCAGCCGCAGCGGCGCGTCGCGGCCGGCCGGGACCAGTGTGCCCATCTTGACCTGCCGAATCTCCTGGATGATGCGGTCGGCGGCGGCGATGTTGGGTCGGCGATAAAGGATGGCCGTATCGAGCTTATGGGCGACCGCCGCCAGCGCCGGCATCTCCCAATTGGCGAGATGGCTGGCAAAGATCAGGGCTGGCTTGCCGTCGAGACGGAGCTGATGAAACAGCTCATGGGTGCGCGGCGACAGCTCGATCCGGCTGAGCTCGGGATGCGCCTCGTCGTAATCCCAGATCTTGTCGAGATGGGCGAACTCGGCGCCGACGCGGCCGAGATTGTCCCACACGCCGGCGAGGATCTTCTCGATCTCCGCGGGCGATTTCTCCGGGAAGGCCGCGGTGAGATTGTCGCGACCGATGCGCTGCTCGCGCAGGCGTGGCCCGATCATCTGCGCGATGCGCGCGAAGCGGTCGGCCGTCTTCTGCGGGTCGAAATAGCGCGTGGTCCTGAGCATGCCGACCGTCAGCGCGCCGACGGCGGAAGCCCCGGCCGACTTCACGACTCGGCGGATCACGAGCTTGGTCCGGAGTGGCAGGAGACTCATCGATGGCAGCGGCGGATCAGGCCGGTTCGCGCGTCAGGATCAGCGAGGCGTTCTGGCCGCCGAAGCCGAACGAATTCGACATCACGGTGGTGACCCGCGCGTCGCGGGCCTTGTTGCCGACCACGTCGAACAGGATCGCGGGATCCGGAATGTCGTAGTTGATGGTCGGCGGAATCCGCTGATGCTCGAGCGTCTGCAGCGAGAAGATCGCCTCGACCGCGCCGGCCGCCGAGATCGTATGCCCGACCATCGACTTGTTCGACGACACCGGGATCTTGCCGGTGTGCTCGCCGAACACCGCGGAGACGCCGACATATTCCATCTTGTCGTTCTCGGGCGTGGCGGTGCCGTGGGCGTTGATGTGGTCGATCTGCTCCGGCGCCATGCCGGCGTCGGCCAGCGCCTTGCGGATGCAGCCGATGATCGGCTTGCCGTCCGGCGAGGAGCGGGTGCGGTGGAAGGAGTCGGTCAGCTCGCCGCAGCCGGCGACGACGCCGAGGATCTTGGCGCCGCGCGCGACCGCCGCATCATAGCTCTCCAGCACCAGCGCCCCGGCGCCCTCGGCCATCACGAAGCCATCGCGGTTCTTCGAGAACGGCTTCGAGGCGCCTTGCGGTGGGTCGTTCTGGGTCGACAGCGCCGACAGCAGCGAGAAGCGCACGAGCCCTTCCGGATTGACCGAGCCTTCGGTGGCGGCGCATAGCGCAACGTCGGTCTCACCGCGCCGGATCGCTTCGACGCCGAGCTGGATCGCGGTCGCGCCGGAGGCGCAGGCAGTCGACAGCGAGATCGGCGAGCCCTTGGTGCCGAATGTGTCCGACAGCGAATCGGCCACCGAGCCGAACAGGAAGCGGTGGTGATAGTTGACGAACTTGCCGCCGCCGCAGACCTTCAGCAGGTCGTCATAGGTGAACTGGGTGCCGCCGACCTCGTGCGCGAGCTCGAGCCGCTGCGGCCATTCGATCTCGACCGGGGCGACGGCGAGAAACAGCGGCCCCGGGAAGTCCCCCTTGGAGCCGATCCCGGCCTGCGCGATGGCTTCCTCAACGGCCATGTGGCCCAGCCGTTCGGACAGACCCGTCGACGTGAACGGGGCCACGGGAACGAAGTCGACCGTGCCGGCCATCGTCGTCTTCAGGCCGTCGATCGGGAAGCGCGTGATGGTGCGGATGCCGGACTCGCCCGCAACGAGCTTGTTCCAATTGTCCGACTTGCCGGCCCCGAGCGAGGTGACGATCCCCATCCCGGTCACGACCACGATGGGACGTCCAAACTTGTCGCGTACACTCATGATGTCCCCCGTCGTGAATCGGTCTGCCGAGCCGCGTTCACTTGACTGCTTCGACCAAGGCCATGCCTTCGCCGCGGTAATGGCCGGCGCCGACCACTACGATCTGGGTCGGAGCCTCCTTCATGTCCGCCTCGACGCCCGAGGAGTCGCCCGGTGCGAACAGGGCACCGCGCGAGATCGACAGCGCCGCCAGCGCGAGATCGAGCGCGAAATGCGCCTCCATCGTGTGGCCGAAGCGGGTGCCGCTCGAGCGCACGGCGTAGGATTTGTGATGGTCGAGGAACGCGCGTTCCTCCGACGTCACGGGCTCGGCACCGGTCGCGCCGGTGATGATCGCGCCCGGCGCGTCATGCACGTCCAGCGCCGACCAAAGACGGTCGAGCGTCCCGGTGACGGCACCTGCCTCCTTGCGGCGGGCGCGGTCGGCGACGACCTTGCTGAGCCGCGCCAGCGGCTTGGCGCCGCGGGCCTCGGCATGCGGCTTGGATTCCAGCACCAGGAACGCGCCGGCCGATCCGAGCGCGAAGCCCGGATGGTCCTTGCGGGCCCAGACCGGCTTAAACTCGTTCTTGAGATTGTAGTCGCCGAACTCGTACAGCACGAGCAGATCCTTGCGCTCGCCATTGTGCGAGCCGCCGACCAGAGCGATGTCGCTCTGGCCGCCGGCGATGCGGGCCAAAGCGATCTTGAAGGCGTCGACGCCCGCAACCTCCTCGCCCATGAAGGTGCGCGAGGTGCCGCAGACGCCGTGCGAGATCGCGATGTTGCCGGCGAGCAGGTTGGACAACTGCGCCAGGAACAGGGTCGGGCGCAGGTCGTTCATCAGCCGGTCGTTCAGGAAGCCGGGCGTGCAATTGCCCTGGGCTTCCGCGTTGAGGATCGCGATGTCGACGGAGATGTCGCGCTCGCCGCCGCCCGCGGCCACGATCATGTCCATCCGGGACAGGATGTCCTTGTTGCCCTTGAGGCCGGCGGAATCCAGCGCCAGCCCGGCGGCATAGGTGCCGATGCGCTGCCACGCCTCCATCTGGCGCTGCTCCTTCTTGGGGATCTGCGCTTCCAGATTCACCTTGGCCCAGGGATGCACGATGTAGGGCGCGAAACCCTGCTCGTCGATGTTGATCTGGCCGGAGTTGAGGGCGTCCCAGTTCGCATCGAGTCCCTCGCCAAGCGAGGTCGCAAGACCGATACCGGTGATCCAGACTTCGACGGGATTGGAGGTCACGGCTGTCGTCTCACTCATCGCTGCAGGACCTGTTGCGGAAAGCCGACGCGCTCGGCGACGGCGTCCATGTGTCCGCGCAGCTCCGGATTGGGGAAGGGGACGTGGCTGAAAGTGATCGTCGCGTTCGAGCGCAGCTTGCCGCCGACCTTCACGCGCGCTTCGGTCACGGCGTAGCCGGAGCCCTCGTGCAGCACGTTGGCCTCGACGGTCAGCACCTCGCCCGGCGACACGAAGCCGCGCATCTTGGCTTCCTTCACGGCGGCGAGGAACGGCATCCGCTCGAACTTCATCAGCGCGAGCAGCAGCCAGCCGGACGTCTGGGCCATGGACTCGATCAAGAGAACACCGGGCATGATCGGATAGCCCGGAAAGTGTCCTTCGAAGATCGTGCTTTCGGTGGGAACCTTGGCTTCGACAGTGATGGCCTTCTCGTCCAGTCGGAGGTCAAGAATGCGGTCGATGAGCAGGAAATATTCGATTTGCATGGCGGGCGCTCAGGCGCCCTTGGCGGCGACCAGCTCGTCGATGCGGGCGCACAGGTTCTTCAGCACGAAATACTGCTCGGTGCTGGCTTTGCCGTCGTTGACTTCCTGCGTCCACTTCTCGAGCGGCAGCTTGATCCCGAAGGCCTTGTCGATCGCAAACGCGATGTCGAGGAAATCGAGGCTGTCGATGCCCAGATCGTCGATGGCGTGGCTATCCGGCGTGATCGTGTCGCGCGGGATGTCGCAGGTTTCAGCGATGATCGTGGCGACCTGATCGAATGTTGAGGACATCACTAAGCCTTTGATATTTTGGAGCTAATCCGGTAGGTGGCGACGGGAGGACACCGCGCCCCCGGGGCCGTCTGATGCGAGCCCTTCTACCCCCGCCGCCCGGGAGTCGTGTGCCCGTATATCGGAGCGACGCGGTGAGTTCAATGGAGCCGGACACGGCGGTTGTGGCGGGATTGTGATGCTCCGCCGCTGGCGGCCGAGAGGCGTCCAGCAGGGATCAGGGCGTGTAGGTCTCGGTGATGATGCGGGCGCAGTCGCGCCGTCCGGTCAGCAGGCAGTCCTGGGTCTTGCGCAGGTCGGCAATGCTCATCGCCAGCCAGATGCCGATCGCGGTCAACGCGACCGTGAAGGCGATCGCCGCGATGTTGGCCAGGATGCGGTGCCGGAAATCGTCGGGCTCTTCGCGCGGCTGCTCATACCGGGAGAGATCGAGTGTCGGCCGCTCGCGCCGATGCAGCTGAATCGGCGGGCTGCCGCCCTCGGTCACGCGCCGCACCGGACTGCTGCGCGGCCGGAACGGCACCACGCGATGCTCTTCCTCCGCTGCAATGGGGCGCTGGGACTTCATGCCTCGACTCCGATGGTCCTTTTTAGCACGCGGGCCCAACCTCTCACAAAGAAACTTTGCCACAATTGAGCTGCATCAGCAAAACATCTCCCTCCTCGGATGCATCCAATCGGCGCCCGCTCCGCGGGTGATTGGAACCTGCCGCGACCGGTCCGAACGGCGTCGCAGCTACGGGCAGATGCACTGGAACGGCTCGGCAGGCGTGGCATAATGCTGATCATCCCCCGGGAGCCCAGGCCATGGCCAATACCCGCGAGCCGCTGCTTCATCCCGTGCCGATCCTGTCGCTGCGCCCGACGCAGATGACCGTCGGCATGCGCGAAGTGAAGGAGAAGCGCGAGCGCTGGCGCGAGCACAAGTCGAAGAAGAAGCAGGCCGAGCTGCTCGGCAAGCACATGATCCCGGTGGTGCTCGGTCCCGACCAGCGGCACTACGTCGTCGACCACCATCACCTCGCCCGCGCGCTCCATGACGAGGGCGTCAAGGACGTGCTGGTCACGGTGATCGGCGATCTGTCGATGGTCGATCGCGAGGCGTTCTGGGGCGTGATGGACAACAAGCGTTGGGCCTATCCTTACGACGCCAAGGGCGAGCGGCGGCATTTCAAAGACCTGCCGAAGACCGTCGCGGATATGAAGGACGATCCGTTCCGCAGCCTGGCCGGCGAGTTGCGCCGCGCAGGCGGCTTTGCCAAGGACACGACGCCGTTCAGCGAGTTCCTATGGGCCGACTTCCTGCGCCGCAAGGTCAAGCGCAAGACGGTCGAGACCCATTTCGCCGCCGCCATGGAGCACGCGCTGGCGGCCGCAAAGAGCCACGACGCCGTCTATCTGCCCGGCTGGTGCGGACCCGCGTCGGACGACTGACTGGCTCACTTCGCCTTGGGCAGCCGCCCCATCAGATAGAACTCGTCGTTGGGCCGCATGCCCGTGACATTTGCCATCCGGTTCGACAACGCGAAGAACGCTGCGATTGCGGCGATGTCCCAGATGTCGTCGTCGCTGAAACCGTGGCCGGCCAGCGCCTTGAAATCGGCGTCCCCGACCGTCTGCGCCTCCAGCGCCACCTTCATTGCGAAATCGAGCATCGCCCGCTGCCGCGGCGTGATGTCCGCTTTCCGGTAGTTGATCGCGATCTGGTCGGCGAGCAGGGGATTCTTGGCGCGGATGCGCAGGATCGCGCCGTGCGCGATCACGCAATACTGGCACTGGTTGGCGCTCGACGTCGCGACAACGATCATCTCGCGCTCGGCTTTGGTCAGCCCGCCGTCCTTCTCCATCAGCGCGTCGTGATACGCAAAGAACGCGCGGAACTCGTCCGGCCGGTGCGCGAGCGTCAGGAACACGTTGGGCACGAAGCCGCTCTTCTCCTGCACGCCGAGCAGCCGGGTGCGGATGTCGTCCGGCAGGGCTTCGATTGCGGGAACGGGAAAGCGGCTGATGGCGGGCTGGGTCATGGCAACGGGTCCGACATGTGTGGCAGGGGGCGAACCTTAGTGGATCGCGGCGCAGGCGCAACGGTCCAGCTCAGCCCATCACCTCGCCCCGTGGCGGAATGCCCGCAACGCCTTCTCGAAGGCGTCGTCGATCGAGATTTGGGAGGGGGGCGCCGCCGTATTTAGCGCAGCGGCTTCTTCAGCAGCGAGAAGCGGTCCGGATCGAGGCCCATCGAGGGCTGCAGCATCGGCGCGTCCAGCGAGGCCGACAGATTGCCGCGATCTCCGAGGCTGCCGGCGCCGCTGTCGCCGCTCGCAGCGTCGCGGCTCGAGGTCGCTCCGCGCCAGCGCTCCAGCACGGCACTGACGAAATGCATGTCGTGTCCGGCATTGACCGAGCGGACAGTCGCGATCGTCGCTTCGCTGCGCGGCAACTGATGCAGCGGCACCTCCTTGAAGCGCAGCCGGGTCGGCAGCGCGACGCCTTCGCCGAACGCCAGCACCTCGCGGGTGCCGAGCGACGGGACGAAGGAGAGCAGGTTGGCGGCGGCGTCCGACACCGCGGAGCGCAGCAGCGACTGGTCGCGCTCGTTGGCGAGGCGCATCGTGAACAGCGTGTTGCACTGGGAGATGATGGTGGCGTCGAGCTCGGCCGGCCGCTGGGTGATGAGGCCGAGATAGACGCCGTATTTGCGGCCTTCCTTGGCGATGCGCGAGATCGCCTTGCGGGTCGGACCGAAGCCGATCGAACGGTCTGCGGAGGCGTAGCGGTGCGCTTCCTCGCAGACGAACAACAGCGGCGAGACGCCGTCGCTCCACAGGCCGAAATCGAACGCCATGCGGCACACGACCGAGACGACGGAATCGACGACCTCGGCCGGGAAGCCGGCGAGCTGCATCACCGTCATCGGGCGGCCGTTGGCCGGCAGGCGGAACAGATGGCTGATGACCTCCGCCATGGTGTCGCCGCCGACATTGGCGTTGTCGAACATGAAGGCGTAGCGCGGGTCGTTGCGCACGGTCTCGATGCGCGAGATCAGCTTGTGATAGATGATGCGCGAGGAGCGGTTCTCCAGCTTGCCCATGCGCTCGTCGATCAGGTTGATGAGGTCGACAAGGCGGTAGGGCACCGGCGTATCGACGGTGTAGCCGACCATCTTGGGATCGACGCGCTTGAGCCCGATGCGGTCCGTATTCTGGTATTGGGTGTAGATGCCCTTCGCCAGCGGGATCACCTCGGCGAGGATGTCGAGCTCCTCCGGCACGCCGGGCCGGCCGCCGAACAGGACGTCGACGATCTCCTCGAAATTGAACAGCCAGAACGGCAGCTTCAGATTGCGGGGGTTCAGCACCAGCGCGCGCTCGCCGAAGCAGCGGCCATATTCGTTGTGGACGTCGAGCAGGAAGATGCGCAGGTTCGGCCGCGCCTTGAGGATCTCGTTGAGCAAGAGCGACACGCCCGTCGATTTGCCGACGCCGGTCGAACCGAGCACGGCGAAGTGTTTCGACAGCATTTCCTCGACATTGACACAGGCGCGCACGGAGGTGTCCTGCTGCAGCGCGCCGATGTCGATGTGGTCGCCGGCGGTCGGCGTGTAGATCGTGCGCAGCTCCTCGCTCGTGATCATGTCGACGGCGTCGCCGATGGTCGGGTAGTGGGTGACGCCGCGCTGGAACTTGGGCCGTTCGGCCGGTCCGAGGATCTCGCCCAGCAGGTCCACCGACGCCGTCGCGACGTATTCGCTGGCATGCGACAGGTCTTCGCTGGTCACCTCGGTGATGATCGCAATGATCGTGGCGCTCGGGCAGCGGATGCTGATGAAACGGCCGACTGTGGCGCGGATATCGGAAACGGTCATCTGCTGGGTCGACAGAATGCCGACGCGGGCCTGGGAGCCCCGCACCGAGATCACGCGTCCGAAGGATGTCACGGTCATGAAACCTGTGGTGAATTGTTGAGCTGACACCTTCTCTGCTGGGACTGGAAAATTTGTTAAGCGGGCAATGTTTGTGAACGTGCTGCCGCCCAGCCCGGCGGTCGGAGGGGCGCGCGGAGCGTTGCGAATGCACCTTCTCAATGGCGCCTAACACCTTGCGGCATAAGGCTTTCTGCATCCTTCCCTAAAGCGTCGCGCGAGCCGCTCGGATTAACGTCCGGTTCACCATCTCCAAGGCTCTTCCTGGAGGCTCTTCCTGGAGGCTCTTCCTGTAAGGCTCTTCAGCTCTGGGGCGCGCGGTGCCGAAAGATTGCCGAAAGCCAAGTGGATGGTCCCACGCCGATCCGAACCCGTCCAGCCGCTCAGCGATTTGATCGCAGCAATCTGGAACCCGGGCGTGCCTGCTATATTTTGCCCGTCAAGCGCGAGGGAGCGGATGCCGCCGATCTCGTCGAACGAAATCGGTCGCGCCCATGCCGTTGCGGACCCGATCCTCGCGTGAAGCAGGAGGATGATGTTATGGCTGAACCTACCAAGCTGCCCGTCAACACCGAGAAGGCAGGTGCGCCATCCATGCAGGGGTGGCGGCCGTTCGAGAACCTGCGCCGCGAGATCGATCGCGTGTTCGAGGACTTCCATGGCGGGATCTGGCGCACGCCGTCGCTGTTCGACCAACTGCCGGGTCTCGCCCGCGCACGGTCCTTTGCCGTGGCGCCGGCGGTTGACGTCGCCGAGCACGACAATGCCTATGAGGTCACGGCTGAGCTGCCGGGCCTCGACGGGAAGAACGTCGAGGTGAAAGTTGCGAGCGGCGTGCTCTCGATCAAGGGCGAGAAGCAGGAGGAGAAGGAGGAGAAGAAGGAGAAGAAGGAGAAGAAGGACTATTACGTCCGTGAGCGCAGCTTCGGATCCTTCGAACGTTCCTTCCAGATCCCTGACGGCGTCGACACCGACAAGATCGAGGCCGTGTTCAAGCAGGGCGTGCTCAAGGTCACCCTGCCGAAGAAACCCGAGGTGCAGAAGGCCGCCAAGACCATCGACATCAAGGCGGCGTGACCGCATCGCGTGGCTTTCTGTCCCATGATCGTGGGACAGGCGATGGATTGGACGCCGAGGAAGGGCCGCGCGCGCGGCCCTTTTTTTCGCGGAGCTGCAGGGGTAGTCTGCCTCCCAAGCAAACGGTCTGCGATGCCGGACCGGGGAACGACCGGAAGGGAGACGAGAGGATGGGCAAGCTCGCACTGGCGGCCAAGATCACGCATGTGCCGTCGATGTATCTCAGCGAGCTGGATGGTCCGGCCAAGGGCAAGCGACAGTCGGCGATCGACGGTCATATCGAGATCGGCCGGCGCTGCCGCGAGGCTGGCGTCGACACCATCGTCGTGTTCGACACCCATTGGCTGGTCAATGCCGGCTACCACATCAATTGCGCGCCGCATTTCGAGGGGCTCTACACCTCCAACGAGCTGCCGCACTTCATCGCCAACATGACGTATGAATACGACGGCAACCCGGAGCTCGGCCACATCCTGGCCGAGGGCGCCAACGCCCATGGCGTTGCCACCATGGCCCACGATGCGACGTCGCTGGCGCTGGAATACGGCACCTTGGTGCCGATGCGCTACATGAACCCCGACCGCCACTTCAAGGTCGTATCCGTCTCGGCGCTGTGCACTTCGCATTATCTCGCCGACAGCGCCAAGCTCGGCTGGGCGTTCCGCCGCGCGGTCGAGGATCATTACGACGGCACGGTGGCCTTCTTCGCCTCGGGCTCGCTGAGCCATCGCTTCGCCCAGAACGGCACCGCCGACGAGTATCGCGACCGGATGTTCAGCCCGTTCCTGGAGCGGCTCGACCACGAGGTGATCCAGATGTGGGAGCACGGCGAGTGGCCGGATTTCTGCGACATGCTGCCGGAATATGCCAGCAAGGGCCATGGCGAGGGCTTCATGCACGATACGGCCATGCTGCTCGGCGCGCTCGGCTGGAACCACTACGACCGCGGCGTCGAGGTCGTGACCCCGTTCTTCCCGTCGTCTGGGACGGGCCAGATCAACGCGGTCTTCCCGGTGACCCCGATGCCGCATGTGCTCGATGATGTCGGCCGCCCGCGCGCTGCGGCGCTTGCGGGCGGACGGCTGTAGCAGGGAGCCGTCACCACACGCGTGCACGCGTCAATATGTCGATGATGTCCTCGGGGTAGACGGTGTCGGCCGCTTCCGCGAGCTCGGCCTCCCGCCACCAGTGCTGTCCTGCAATCGCGGCGCGCTCGAGTTCGGTCCAGTGCATCGACGACAGGTCGGCGCGCGCAACTCTGACGAGGAAATAGCGCTCGTCCGAGCTGACCTCCTCGCCATCGACCATCGTGAAGGTGACCAAGCGCTGCGCGATCTGCGGCCCAGGGTCGTCGATGCAAATGCCTGTCTCCTCGAACATCTCGCGGCAGGCTGCGGCCTCGTAGCTCTCGCCGGGATGGACGCCGCCGCCCGGCGTGGCCCAGAACTGCGTCCCAGTCAGCGCGCCGGCAAGGTGGACGAACTTGAACAGCAGAAGCCTGTCGTGGGGATCGAGCACCAGCAGGCGGGCGGAGGGGCGTTCACGCATCTGACGACTTTTTTCGGGTCAGCTTCGTGCAAGCATAACACCTTCTCGAATGAAGCAGGCAGTCTTGCGTGAGGGCCGCACCCATGGCCCGGCTCCATCGAGGCAGCCGATGCGCATGGCGGGCCCGGCGCAGTCGCCTATCGCGCGGCGTTGAACTGCGGCGCTCGCGGCACGACCAATGCGAGAGGAATCCGAGGCCGGTTGACCGCATGACGCTGACGAAAATGCTGTTGCTGACGGCGCTGCTCGCGGCGCCGAGCGTGGCCGTTGCGCAGGCGCCTCATCGCGAAGCCTGCAACGTCGAGGTCGACATCGCCGACCGCGATCCGAACGGCGCCAATGTCCGCGCGGAGCCGGGCGGCAGCATCATCAAGGCGCTGAAGAATCCGACCAGCGACGGCTGGATCGTCGTGCATCTCACCGCGCAGCAGGGCGACTGGTTCGAGATCGACCGGGCCGTGCTGAACGACGTCGATCAGGGCAAGGAGAGCGTGATCTTTCAGGGCAGGGGCTTCGTGCATCGGAGCGTGGTGGGCGTCGGCGGCCTGCAGAACGGTGCGGTGATCTATCGCGACCATGCCGCCTCGAGCCCGAAGCTCGATCCGCATGCGAACGGCGACCAGGCTGTCGAACTGCTCGGCTGCTTCGGCGACTTCGCCAAGATCCGCATGAAGAAAGGCATCGGCTGGACCCGGCAGCTCTGCACCAACATGGTGACGACCTGCTCGTGAGCGGCCGCGTCCGCCGCCGACGGAAGCGGATCAAATCCCTCAGGCCGCGTGCTGCTGGTGCCGCGACAGCCGCTCGCGCTCGCGCCGGCACTTGGCCGCGAATTGGCGCAGCCGCTCGATCGTCAGCGTGTCCGTGATGCTCCGCTCGAGCCGCTCGGCCCGCTCAATCTGGTCGTCGAGGTCCGTCAGCTTGGTCATGTCCCGTCTCCCTGGCCGGACAATTTGAAGCAAATTGCATCGTTCCGGCTGGATGAGGATCGTGGTGAATGACGGGTTAATTCCGTGATCGGGCGCACGTTGGCGGAATCGTGACGGCGAGCCGACGATGATCGGCGGGACTGCGTCATCGATGCACCGCAAGCGTCGGCATGGGTCGAACGGCGCACGGGTGCGACGCTGTGCCGGCCGGACGAGATCTGATTCAAGCGCTAGCCGGTCGTCGCTCGTGCGCAATAGTCACGCCAGAACGTCCGGTATCCCTGCTCCACATGCTGCGTGTAGAGCGCGCCGTTTCCGGCGGTTGAATTCAATACCCTGGCCGGCAGCTCAGCGCGGAGCTCGGCAAGCTCGCCGGGCCGCGAGCAGAATTTCAGCGCTGCCGCGAGATAGCCTTCGTCGTCATCGGCGACCCACGCGTCGAGGCCGACCGCCTTGACGATCGCGCCGCCGGCGCGTGCCGAGGGGCTGCTGCCGAGCTTGGTGACGACAGGCACGCCCATCTGCAGTGACTCCCACGTCGATATGCCGCCATTTTGCGGGAACGGATCGAGTGCGATGTCGATATCGGCGAACATCGCAAGATGCTCCTCGCGCGACGTCTTTCCGACGCAACGGAGGCGTTCCGCGGCGATGCCGTGGGCGACGAAGCGGGCGATCAATCGGTCGCGCAGCAGGGGATCGCTCATCGCATGGTTCTTGACGACGATCATAGAGCCCGGCGTCGCAGCCATCAGCTTCGACCATAGAGCCAGAGTGGGCTCCGAAAACTTGTCGGCGCGATTGAATGAGCCGAAGGTGACGTGACCGTTGCGAAGCATGGGCAGCGGCGACGGTGGAATTGGCGGCGGCGGTTCGATCGTGATCAGCGACGGTAGGTCGTAGATCCTTTCGGCAAACAGATGCCGGACCGCGGCCGGGATCGTCACCGCATCGGCCAGCAGATAGTCCATCACTGGCAGCCCCGTGCCGGTGACGCTGCCGACGGCGGAGACCTGGATCGGGGCGGGCTTGCGCGCAAACAAGGTGAGCCGATGGCCGGCGGAATGCCCCGAGAGGTCGACGAGGATGTCGACCTTGTCGGCCCGGATCTGCTCGGCGAGCCTCTCGTCGGTCAACTGCCAGGCGTCGACCCAGCGATCGACCAGCGAACGGCACAGCTCCGTCTTGGCGTCCCTCGCCGGCGAACAGGAATACGCAACGATTTCGAACTTTGCGCGGTCGTGATGGCGCAGGATCGGCAGGAAGCCGAGAGCCGCCGAATGCTCGCGGAAATCGGACGACACGTAGCCGACGAGAAGGCGCCGGTCCGGGTCCAGATTCCGCTCGCCGAGCGGCAGACGCGGCAATCGCGAGCCGATCGCCTCCCACCAATATCTCCGCTCTGCCTGGAGACGTTCGACTCCGATCTCGGGCAGGAAATCCAGCGCGAAGATCTTCTTGGTGATCGCGTCCTCGTAGTTCGGGTTGATCGCGAGCGCGCGGTCGTAATCCGCAATCGCCGTGGCGATGTCGCCTTGCATCGCAGAGCAGACCCCGAGCAGGGTCCAGGCGCTCTCCTGCTTCGGGTTCTGCGCCAGGATCTTGTCGACGAACGAGATCGCCAGGGCGATGTTGCCGCGCACGAGCGAAACCGTGGCCTTGCCGCGCAGGGCGTCTTCGAGCAACGGTTCGAGGACCAGTGCCGCGTCAAAATCGGCTTCTGCCTCGTCGAACTTGCCCTGCTCCTGATAGGCCCGCCCGCGCTGGGCGAGGGCAGGGGCCGCATTCGGATTGATGGCCAGCGCCGCAGTCAGCGCCGCCAGTGCAGCATCGAAATTCCGCAGGTTCATGCTGACCAGGCCCTTGCCGAACAGGGCCGTCAGCAACCGCGGCTGCAGCGTGAGCGCGCGATCGAAGCTCCGGCCGGCGTCCTCGTACCGGCCCGTGAGCAGCAGCGCCATTCCGCGATTGGCGTGGGCGTCGCCATAGCCGGGGTTCAGCGCGATGGCGCGGTCATGCGCAGCAATCGCCTCCTCGAAACGCGAGAGGCTCATCAGCGTAGTGCCGAGATTGGTGAGCGCGGCCGGGAAGTTCGGCTGGAGTTCGACGGCGCGTTCGTAACGAGCGCGGGCCTCCTGATAGCGGCCGAGCCGAAATAACGAGAGACCAAGATCGGACTGGGCTCCGGCCGAGCGCGGGTCGATCTCGACCGCGCGTGTCAGGACGAGCACCGCCTGGTCGAAACGGCCGCAATCCCGCTCGGATACGCCGAGCAGATGCAGGGCGCCGAAATGATGCGGCAGGTCCTGCAGGATCTGCTGGCACAGTGCCTGAGCTTCCGGATGTCGGCCTTCGCGGTAGGCCTTGACCGCCGCTGGCAACAGCACGTCCGCCTGTTTCTTGGCGCGCTTCTGCAGCCTTGCGTTTTGAAAGGCGCGGGAGCCAACGCTGCTCTGCAAGTGCAATCCTCCGGGGAGCGCTTCATTGCTCGCAATGGTTGTTTTGTTTTCGCCGATTCGCAATCGGGAGGACTGTGTTCCTGGCAATTCGGCGCCGGGTCAGGCGGTGTCGACCATCCGCCATCGCAAGCATCGCGCTGGAGGATCTGGAAGAACAGGGCACCGCTGCGATCGAGAAAGCTCTCCGAGGACGAAGTGCGCGGAGACGCCGAGGTGCAGTGACGGGACGAAGTGTGCGCGACAACGGGGTGACATTTCGTTCGCGAGTCGAAACCGGCTGACCTCAAAAATAGTGGGATAGTGGGTCAGCGCCGAAATGGCTGGGGAACCTGGATTCGAACCAAGACAAACAGAGTCAGAGTCTGTTGTGCTACCGTTACACCATTCCCCAACGGAATGCCCTGCAGTTTCAAGCAATTGCCGGACTGTCTGGCACCGTTCTGCGCGCCGGCCGGCAAAGCAGGGCGGCGACGACGGGTCCTTCTACCCGCATGTCTCAGGCTTTGGCAAGCCGCTGGATGACGGATTTCCAACGTGCTCTGGCCGCCGCCGCGCCACGGGCCGGCAGGGGCCTAGCGCCCGCCTCTCGCGGCCTGCGGCTTTCGCAGCCCGTCCGGGCCGGCGCCCAGCAGCAGGACCAGGCAGGCGCCGAGCCGTTCCGCGATCTCGTTCACCGGACGGCTCTCGCACGTGACCGTGACGATGCAGGACGAGCAAAGCCTGGACGGCGAGGGCGTGGCCAACGCCGAGATGGCGCGGCAGTAGGCGACAAGAAGCGGCGGATTATTCCGCCGCTTCCTTGACCGGACCTGCCGCTGCGGTCTCGGGCTCGTGGTCGATATGCGTGCGGCCCCAGCGCGCGAAGGCGTTGTTGACCTTGTCGAGATAGAGATAGACCACCGGCGTCGTGAACAGCGTCAGCATCTGGCTGACGATGAGGCCGCCGACCATCGCATAGCCGAGCGGCTGGCGGATCTCCGAGCCGGTGCCGTTGCCGAGCATCAGGGGCACGCCGCCGAGCAGCGCGGCCATGGTCGTCATCATGATCGGACGGAAGCGCAGCAGGGCGGCTTGGCGGATCGACTGCTCCGGCGGCAGATGCTGGTCACGTTCGGCGGCGATGGCGAAGTCGACCATCATGATGCCGTTCTTCTTCACGATGCCGATCAGCAGAATGACCCCGATCAGCGCAATCAGGCTGAAATCGTAGCCGAACGCCATCAGGATCGCGAGCGCGCCGACGCCGGCCGAGGGCAGCGTCGAGAGAATCGTGATCGGGTGGATGTAGCTCTCGTAGAGGATGCCGAGGATCAGATAGACCACGACGAGGGCGGCGAGGATCAAGAGCGGCACGGTCGACAGCGACTGCTGGAACGCCTGCGCAGTGCCCTGAAAGCTCGAGTTCAAGGTTGCCGGCGCGCTGAGCTCGACCATCGCGCGCTGCACCGCATCGGTGGCCTGGCCGAGCGCGACGCCCTGGGCGAGGTTGAAGCTGATCGTGATCGACGGGAACTGGCCCTGGTGGCTGATCGACAGCGGCCGCACCGGCACGTTGGTCCAACTGGCGAAGGTCGAGAGCGGCACCTGGTCGCCGGTGGTCGGCGATTTCACGTAGAGCTTGTTGAGCGTGTCGATGTTGCCCTGCAGCTCAGGCAGGATCTCCAGGATCACGCGGTAGGAGTTGAGCTGGGTGAAGTACTGCGCGACTTGGCGCTGGCCGAACGCGTCATACAGCGTGTCATCGATCAGCTGCGGCGAGATGCCGTACCGCGAGGCGGTGTCGCGGTTGATCGTGAGCTGCACGGTGGTGCCGTCGGCCTGCTGGTCGGTGGCGACGTCGCGCAGCTGCGGCAGCGAACGCATCTTCTCAAGGATCTTCGGCGCCCATTCGTTCAGCTCTGCGACGTTGGGATCCTGCAAGGTGAACTCGAACTGGGTGCGGGACGGGCGGCCGCCGAGCCGGATGTCCTGCGCTGCCTGCATGTAGAGCCGCGCACCCTCGACCTTCTCGAGCTGCGGCCGCAGGCGGGTGATGATCTGCTGCGCCGTCGCGTTGCGCTCCTCGCGCGGCTTCAGCGTGATGAACATGTTGCCGTTGTTGCCGGCGCGGCCGGAGCCGCCGATTGCCATGGCCACGCTGGCGACGTCGTGATCGGCCATTACGATGTTGGCGAGCGCCTCCTGGCGCGACTGCATCGCTTTGAACGAGATGTCCTGGGAGGCCTCCGAGGTCGCGGTGATCAGGCCGACGTCCTGCTGCGGGAAGAAGCCCTTCGGGATCAGGATGAACAGATAGACCGACAATCCGAGCGTGGCGAAGAACACCATCAAGGTGGCGAAGCGCCAGCGCAGCGCCACATCGAGCCCCTTCTCATAGGCGCGCAGCATCGCGTCGAACGCGGCCTCGCTCCATTGATAGAACTTGCCGTGCTGCGCGGCGTGCTCGTTGCGCAGGAAGCGCGAGGCCATCATCGGCGTCAGCGTCAGCGACACGATCATCGAGACGAAGATGGTCATCGCCAGGGTGACCGCGAATTCGCGGAACAGCCGGCCGATGATGCCGCCCATCAGCAGCAGCGGGATCAGCACCGCGACCAGCGAGATCGAGATCGAGACGATGGTGAAGCCGATCTCCTTGGCGCCCTTGTAGGCGGCGGCCATCGGCGATTCGCCTTCCTCGACATAACGCGAGATGTTCTCGAGCATGACGATGGCGTCGTCGACCACGAAGCCCACCGCGATCGTCAGTGCCATCAGCGACAGATTGTCGAGCGTGTAGCCAACCCCCCACATCATCGCGCAGGCGCCGAGCAACGCCAGCGGCACTGTGATGGTCGGGATCACCGTCGCCCAGAAGCTGCGCAGGAAGATGAAGATGACCATCACCACCAGGAAGATGGTCAGGATCAGCGTGAACTGAACGTCCTCAACGGCGGCGCGGATGGTGGTGGTCCGGTCGGAGATGAGATCGATCTTGATCGCCGGTGGGATCGCCGCGACCAGCCGCGGCAACAGCCCCTTGATGCGGTCAACGGTCTCGATGACGTTGGCGCCGGGCTGCTTGAAGATCACCAGGAACACGCCGCGCTTGCCATTGGCCCAAGCCGCCTGCTTGGCGTCCTCGGCCCCGGTCACAGCCTTGCCGATGTCGCGGATGCGCAGCGGGCCGCCATTGCGGTAGGCGATGATGACGTCGTTCCAGTCCTTCGACTCGGTGAGCTGGTCGTTGGCGTAGATCGTATAGGCCCGCCGCTCGCCGTCGATGTTGCCCTTGGGCGCGTCGACCGTGGTGATCGCGATCTGGCTGCGCACATCCTCCATCGACAGCCCTTTGGCGACGAGCTTGGCCGGGTCGATCTGGATGCGGATGGATGGTTTCTGCTGGCCGCCGATGATCACCTGGGCGACGCCCGAGATCTGGCTGATCTGCTGAGCGAGACCGGCGTCGACCGCGTCGCTGACGGTGGTCAGCGGCAGCGTCTCGGAGGTCGCCGACAGCAGCAGGATCGGCGAGTCCGCCGGGTTGACCTTGCGGTAGGTCGGCGGCGACGGCAGATTCTTCGGCAGCTGGCCGGAGGCGGCATTGATTGCGCCTTGGACGTCGTTGGCGGCGCCGTCGATGCTGCGATTGAGGTCGAACTGGATCGTGACCGATGCGGTGCCCAGGTAGCTGGTCGAGGTCATCTGGGCGATGCCCGGGATCTGGGCGAACTGCCGTTCCAGCGGCTGGGCGACCGAGGTTGCCATCGTCTCGGGGCTGCCGCCCGGCAGGTTGGCCGTGACCTGGATCGTCGGGAAGTCGACCTGCGGCAGCGGCGCGACCGGCAGCAGGGGATAGGCGACGAGGCCGATGAACAGGATGCCCGCCATCAGCAGCGAGGTACCGATGGGGTATTTGATGAAGGGTGCCGAGATGCCGCCGCCGTTCATTCCTGCCGGACCTTAGCTGGCGCCGGCTCCGAGCTGGCCACCGCGGTGGTCACGACCGAGCCTGGCTGCACTTTGAATTGACCGCCCGTAATCACCTGCTGGCCGGGGGTCAGCCCCTCTTCGACCACGGTACGGCCATCGATCGAAACGCCGACCTTCACCTTGCGCAGCTCGGCCTTGTTGTCCGGGCTCACCGTGTAGGAATAGAGCCCGTTGGTCGAATGCTGGACGGCGTCGTCGGGAACCACCGTGGCGTCCTTCAGTGTCCGCACCAGGAGCCGCGTCGACACCGACTGTCCAGGCCACAGCACGTGGTCCTTGTTGTCGAACACCGCCTTCAGCCGGATCGTTCCACTCGACGTGTCGACCTGGTTGTTCACGACCATCAGCTTGCCTTCGGCGAGCTGCTTCTTGCCGTCGGTGGTGAGCGCAATCACCTTCAGGGCAGCAACCTTCTGCGCCTCGTTGATATAGGGCAACTGCTCCTCCGGCGCGGTGAAGATCACCGCAATCGGCTCGATCTGCGCGATCGAAACGATGCCGGTCTGGGTCGAGGCATTGACGATGTTGCCGATGTCGACCTGGCGCAGGCCGGCGACGCCGGAGATCGGCGCCTTGACCTGCGTGTAGCTGAGCTGGGTCTGGGCATTGGCGATCGCGGCGTCGTCGGCTGCGATCTGAGCGGTGAGCTGCGCGACGGTGGCGCGCTGCGTGTCCTGCTGCTGCCGGGTCGCGAACTCGCCGAGCTTGGTGGTGCGCTGCAGGTCGAGATTGGCGTTGTTGAGATTGGCCTCGTCCTGCGCCCGCTTGGCCTTGGCCTGATCGAGCGCCGCCTGGAACGGCCTCGGGTCGATCTCGACCAGCAGGTCGCCCTCGTTCACGAGCTGGCCTTCGGTGAAGGCGATCTTGTCGATCTGGCCGTCGACGCGGGTGCGGACCTGGACCGTATTGAAGCCTTGCACGGTCCCCAGGCCGGTGAGGAAGACCGGGAAGTCCGTCTTCTGGACCAGCACGGTCGAGACTCGAACGGCCTGCGGCCCGGCCGATTTCTGCGCAGCCGTCTTCTTCGCTGCCTCAGCGCCCTGATAGCGCTGCCAGCCGTAATAGCCGGCGCCGCCGAGAGCCGCCAGCAGCAGGATCCAACCTATGGTTCGCGATGTCTTCATGCTGGCCCACATGCTGAGACGAACAGGATAACCGGTCTTTAAAACCATTCCCAGCACGCCAGATATAGTACGCACGCAATTAATGTGTAAACACACGAGCGCGTGGACAAACCTAAACAATCGGCAAGCTTCGAGGGATCGCAAGGGAGTTCACAGCCATGTCGCTGGATATGAGACGTCAGCTCGTTGCGCAGCTTGTCGAAAGCTCGCGCATCCTGCGCAACTATATTGATCATCGTGCCAAACAGCGCGGCACGACCCGCGCACAATGGGTGGTGCTGTTTCGGCTGCGCGCGCATGAGGGGATGTCACAGGTCGATCTCGCAGAAGTGCTGGAACTGCAGCCCATTTCGCTGGTGCGTCTGCTCGACAGGCTGGTCGAGCAGGGGCTGCTGGAGCGCCGGCACGATCCGAGGGATCGCCGCGCGAACCGTCTCCATCTCACCGCCGCGGGACGAAAGCTCGTCGATGATCTCGACGAGCTGCGCGATGCGATTGCCGGCGAGGTTCTGCACGACATTCCGGACGAGGCCGTCGCGACCAGCCTGTCCACGCTCAGGGACCTGAAGGATCGGATCAAGACGCTATCCGATCCGAAAGCCGAGGTCGCGCTCAAATAGCCGAGCCGCAGCGCGGACCGTCTTGATCCCATCTTGAGTTGCGTCGTTATACTAAAACATCTTGAGTGCGAAAAATGGCGCAGAAGCTTGCCATTGCCGCGGTGCGGCCTGCGCGAGAGCAGGGCGGTCTGCGGCATTCCTCTGCCGCCATCGTCGGCCAGCGCGCCGCGCCGGATCTGTCGCTGACCGCGCGGGTCTCTCGTGCGAAAGCCGCACTCCGACCTATTCTCGCCGTCTTGTCGCGCCCGATGGGAGCTGATTAGAAGCCGATGAGTCCGGCCGCCGTCATGGCGCCGTCGGGCAGGGGCAGGATTCAACCGGAGCGAGGCTGCGTCGCCCGACGATGCGCCGTGCGACGATAGCGAATGGGGAGCTCACGATGGAAGAACTGAATGGAAAGATGCTCGCGTGCCAGATCCTGGTCACCGGCCTGATCGCGCGCGTCGCCAACGAGCAGCGCGATCCCTTGCGCTTCCTGACCGATTTTCGCGATGAGATCAGGGCCGTCGTCAAGGGCGTGCGGATCGCGGGGGTCGATGATTCCGATCGCGTGCGCCAGATCGCGGTGCAGACCGTGGACGAGCTGTTCTCGCTGATGAAGCCGCCGAGCAGCGACGAGCCGGCTGGCTCGTCGAACTGACAAGCGCAGCGATTCGACGGCAGCGCGAGTCAATTCGCGCTGTTTAGAACGATTTCAAGTTCCGCATGTTGTTAGTTGAGCGTTTTAGAATTGTTTTGATCTGGAACTATTCAAGGCCAAATTGGGGCTCCTCAAATTGACCCCCTGAAACACGCCCGATACCAACGACACATCGTTGCAACGCAAATGATCCGCGTTCGCGATGTGGAATGAAAAAATCTGGGGCGCGTGAAAATAAAATGGGACAGGTGAGAGCACCGCGTTCGCTGCGTGGGGTCGCAGCGATGAAGGTCAATGACGGACGAGGAGAGGGGCCCTCCGTCACCAAGGTGTCGGCAGTGGCCGGGCTGATGGCGGTGGCATCGATGTCCTCGGCCGAGGCGCAGCCGGCTTCCGACCTGCCCCCGGTCAACGTCGACGCGCCGATCGCGCGCGCCAAGCCGACGTCCTCCAAGCCGACCGCCGAGCAGGTCCGCGCGCGCAATGCCCTGCGCCGCGCGGCGGCCCGTCAACAGGCGGCGCAGCAGGCCGCGGTGGCGTTCCCGAACGCGGGCGGGCTATCTGCGCCGGACGCCAACCCTTACGCAGACGCAGCCGAGCCCTACAAGGTCAATCGCGTGCAGGCGTCGGGCAAGTTTCCTGAGCCGCTCCTGAATACGCCCAAGACCATCACGGTGATGAGCAAGGAGGTGCTGCAGGACAAGCACATCACGGCGCTCAAGGAGATCGGCCGCTCGACCGCCGGCGTCACGCTCGGCTCGGGCGAGGGCGGCAATGCGTTCGGCGACCGCTTCTTCATTCGCGGCTTCGATGCCCGCAACGACGTGTTCATCGACGGCATCCGCGATCCCGCCGTGTCGATCCGCGAGAACTTCTTCACCGAGCAGATCGAGATCCTGCGCGGCCCGGCTTCTTCGTATGCCGGACGCGGCACCGCCGGCGGCGCCATCAACATCGTCACCAAGCAGGCTGGCGATACGAACTTCAAGCGGATGGATACCGAGTTCGGCACCGACCAGCAGAAGCGCGTCACGCTCGACGTGAACCAGGTGATCTCGCCGACCTTCTCGGTGCGCACCGGCGGTCTGTTCCAGGACTCCAACGTCGCGGGGCGCAACTACGTCACCGACGACCGCTGGGGCGCCTTCCTCTCGACCAAGTGGACGCCGATCGACGATCTCAAGATCACGACGAACTATGTCCATACCGATCTGTCGGGTTATCCGGATTTCGGCGTACCCTACTACAAGCAAGGCAACGTCCCCGTGACCTCCGCGGGCATTCCGCGCGGCACCTGGTATGGCTTCCTCAATCGCGACTTCCAGACGGCGCGGCA
The DNA here is from genome assembly GCF_032381235.1 of Bradyrhizobium sp. SZCCHNR1053. Taxonomy (NCBI): domain Bacteria; kingdom Pseudomonadati; phylum Pseudomonadota; class Alphaproteobacteria; order Hyphomicrobiales; family Nitrobacteraceae; genus Bradyrhizobium; species Bradyrhizobium sp. SZCCHNR1053. Next base: position 121,020 of record NZ_JAUHJM010000006.1, on the reverse strand, counting down.
GGATTTCGGCACTGCCGCGGCCGAGTACAAGGTCAACGAGGCGATCACCCTCAGCAGCAAGTTCCGTGGCGAGCACTCGCTGCTCAACTATATCGGCACCTTGCCGCAAAATCCGAACACGACCAGCCCCAATCCGCTGCTCTGGACCACCACGGCGAGCGCGCAGAGCCGCTATCAGACGGTGGACGTCTGGGCCAACCAGAACGATGCGACGTTCAAGCTCGATACCGGGGGCATCAAGCACACGGCGGTGCTTGGTACCGAGTTCTCGAACGAGAACATCTCGATCGATCGCTACACCGGCCTCTCGTCCGAACTGTTCGGCGGCGGCTCGACCAGCTCGGGCGCGGTCACCGGCGTCAACGTGTACTCGCCGCAGTACACCTACATCCCATTCAGCAATACGCCGTCGCTGGTCGGCAACCCGACGCGCTACGGCGTCAACACCAACAGCGTCTACGTCATGGACACGGCCAACTGGCAGGACACGGTCATCCTGAACGGTGGGGTGCGCTATGACGGCTACACCATGAGCTCGTCGACCAATTCGCCGAAATACCTCAAGATGAACGCCGACCTGGTCAACTACAATGTCGGCCTGGTCTACAAGCCGATGCCGATCGGCAGCATCTACGCGGCCTATGCGACCTCGGCCAATCCGTTCGGCTCCGAGCTCGACGCCACCGGCACCGACTATGGCGGCGTGCCCGCCAACACCGCGGTCCTGCTCGGACCCGAGCGCAACAAGGCGGCCGAGCTCGGCACCAAATGGGAGCTGGTCGACCGCCATCTGCTGGTCTCAGCCGCGCTGTTCCAGACCACCAAGGACAATGCCCGCGAGACCGTCGGCGGCCTGCTCACCTCGGGCGCGGCCTACCGCATCCAGGGCATCGACATCGAGGCGGAAGGCAAGCTCACCGATCGCTGGAGCATCTTCGGCGGCCTGGTGCTGATGCAGTCGAAGGTCACGCAGAGCGGCGTCGCCTCCAACATCGGCCTGCAGCTCGCCAACATCGCGCATCAGTCGTTCAGCATGCTGTCGAAGTACAAGCTCGACAATGGCTGGGAGATCGGCGGCCAGGCGGTCTACCGCTCCAAGGTCTATGGCGGTACCTTCGCGGCGAACACCGGCAACGAGCTGCCGAGCTACTGGCGCTTCGACGCGTTCGTCGAGAAGAAGCTTGATGCGCACTGGACCATGAAGCTTTATGCCCAGAACCTGACCAACAAGCTCTATTACGACACACTGTATCGGAGCGCGGTGCCGTTCGTCGCCGTGGCCCCGGGGCGCGCCTTCTACATCGTCACCACTGCGAAGTTCTGATCATGCTGATCTGCATCCCCGACGTTCTGTCGAAGGACGAGGTGGCCGAGTTCCGCCGCATCATGGATGCGGCGGAGTGGGAGGACGGCCGCTCGACGGCCGGGGCGCAGTCGGCCATGGTCAAGCGCAACGAGCAATTGCCACCGGATGGCGAGGCGGCGCGGGTGCTCGGCCAGCGCGTCATCCAGGCGTTGACGAAGCATCCGCGCCTCCTGTCGGCGGCGATCCCGCTGCAGATCTTTCCGCCCTTGTTCAACCGCTACACTGCCTCGCGCGGCGACCATTTCGGCATCCATGTCGACAATGCCGTGCGCGGCGATCCGCTCACCGGCTTGCGCATCCGCACCGACCTGTCGATGACGTTGTTCCTCGCCGAGCCCGACGAATATGATGGTGGCGAGCTTGTGATCGAGGACACCTACGGCTCGCACGAAGTCAAGTTGCCCGCGGGGCACGCGGTGCTGTATCCGTCATCGAGCCTTCACATGGTCACGCCGGTCACGCGCGGCGCCCGGGTCGCCTCTTTTTTCTGGATGCAGAGCATGATACGGGATGCCCACGTCCGGAGCATGATCTTCGATCTGGACACGGCGATCCAGAGCTTGGCGGAACGCCTCGGGAGGGACGATCCCGATGCTGTCAAGCTGACCGGCATCTATCACAATCTGATCCGGCAATGGGCCGAGGTCTAATGGGCCGAAGTATGATGACATCGTTCCTCGTTAGGTTTGCAATCGTCCTGTCATGTCTGTCTGTTGCTGCGGGGCTACCTGCATATGCGCAGCAGGAGCCAGCCAGGTCCGCACCGGCGGTCTCGACCGATCCGTCCGCGCCGGCGCCGGGCACGGCACACACGATGGCACCACCGGCATCGGTCCAGGCCGCGCCGACGGCTGCTGCGCCGGCCGGCGCAGAGAGCGGCACCCGAAGCGGCAAATCGGTTGCCACCGGACTCGACGAGCTGTCGCCACTCGGCATGTTCCTCAAGGCCGACATGGTCGTCAAAGCGGTCATGATCGCGCTGGCGCTGGCTTCGGTCGCGAGCTGGGCGATCTTGATTGCCAAGAGCATCGAGTTTTCCGTGCTGCGCCGGCGGCTCGTCGGCGCGCTGCGCAAGCTCACCGGCGCCAAGTCGCTGGCGGAAGCGCAGCTCGCGCTCGGCCATGGAAGAAACGTTGCGGCGGTACTGCTGCAGGCGGCGATATCGGAGGCCCGGCTGTCGGCAGGGCTGAACAGCGATGAGGGCATCAAGGAGCGCGCGGCCTCGAGCTTCACCGAGATCGTGCGTGCCGAGGCCCGGCGCGTGCGCGTCGGCATGGGCCTGCTCGCCACGGTCGGCGCAATCTCGCCCTTCGTCGGGCTGTTCGGCACCGTCTGGGGCATCATGAACAGCTTCATCGGCATTTCCAAATCGCAGACCACCAACCTCGCGGTGGTCGCGCCGGGCATCGCCGAGGCGCTGCTGGCGACCGCGATCGGGCTTGCCGCGGCGATCCCGGCCGTCATCATCTACAATCACTTTTCGCGCGTGACGAAGGGCTATCTCGAGCTCGTCAACCGCGCATCGGGCGCCGCCGGCCGCCTGCTGTCGCGTGATCTCGACCGCAGCCAGGTCGGCATTCACGTGCGCGCGGCGGAGTAGCAGGCGATGGCCGTTTCGCTCTCCGAAGGCGATCTCGACGACGATTTCGACGAGACCCACGACATCAACGTGACGCCGTTCATCGACGTCATCCTGGTGCTCTTGATCATCTTCATGGTGGCGGCGCCGCTGTCGACCGTCGACCTGCCGATCGACCTGCCGTCCTCCAGCGCCACGCCGCAGAAGAAGCCGGACAAGCCGACCTATGTCTCGATCAAGCCGGACCTGTCGCTGGCGATCGGGGAAAACCTGGTCAAACGCGTCGACCTGGTGCGCGAGCTCGACGCCATGACCGATCAGCCCAAGGACCGGCCGATCTTCCTGCGCGCTGACAAGCTGGTGCCCTATGGCGAGCTGATGGGAGTCCTGGAGCTGCTGCGCGCCGGCGGCTACACCAAGATCAAGCTGGTGGCGCTGGAAGCGCCGCCTGCCGCGGCCGCCCAGGTGCCGCCGGCCCAGCCCGCGCAGCCGTGAGGGGCGCTGGCTTGTGATGAGCGACCTCGACATCGAGCACTCCCCCTCGCGCCGTCTGTGGTTTCTGGCCATCATGGGCGCGCTGATGCTGCATGTCGGCGGCGCCGCACTGGCGCTGACGCATCTGAAGGACGACGAGGACGCCGGCGGCCTCGGCGCGGCAGGCGCTGAGGTCATCGACATCGACATGGGCTCGCCGAAGGTCGAGAACGACGAGGTTCCGGTCGGACAGGACTCGGTGGCGCAGACCGCCGCTCCGCAGATGCAGGAGCAGAAGGCCGAGGTCGAGCAGACTGATCTCCAGAAGGATGTCCCGACCACGACCGAGGAGGCCGACCGCGAGGTCACGACCTCCGACGTGAAGAAGCCGACCGAGGAGCAGAGGGTCGCGACGGTCCAGACACAGGCATCAGAGGCGCAGGAAGCCTCCGAGGACACGGCGCGCAAGGCCCTGGACGAGAAGGTTCCTGAAGCCGAGAAGACCAAAGCGCCGAATGCCGGCATCGGCAAGGACGTGCAAAGGCTGACGGCCAATTGGGGCCGCAAGATCAGCGCCTATTTCGAACTGCACAAGAAGTATCCATCCGGAAAGAAGGTTGCGGCCCAGCTCAAGCTGGCGCTCGTGCTCAACCGGCTCGGCCGTGTCGTCTCGGTGGACGTCAGGGAAACGTCCGGCGATCCGGAGTTCGATCAGGCCGCCGTCAGCATGGTCCGCCGTTCGGATCCCGTGCCAAAGCCTCCCGCGGGCCTCACCGACGACGAATTCTCCTTCATCCTGCCGGTCAAGTTCAACCCGCCGAAATGAGGGCATGGGCTTTGGCCGACCTCACTGCCAATACAGCCTGACCCCGACATAGACCGCGCAGAGCGCGGCGAAGATCAACGCGACCGGCAGCTTGCGCGGTGCTGTCGTTCCGCTCTGCGCGGCCTTCGGCTTCGGCGGCAGCTTGCGGAAGGCGGTGACGTTGTCGGTCACCGGCTCGGCGGCGACCGGCTTGACTTCGGGCGGGGCGCCGCCGCCGCCCATCTCGGCATAATAGGCCTTGTACATCTCGCGGATGGTGGCCTCGGTGGCCTCGTCCTCCGACATGTCGCCGAGGCGGGTCTTGTAGCTTGCCAGGAAGTCCTGCGCCGCCGGCGGCAGGCCGGAGGCGCCGTTCAGTTTGGCGATCATCTTCCAGGTCGCGAAATCGGCACGGGCGCGGGTGTCGGCGCGGCGTGCGATCATCATGTCGGCGGCTTTGACCAAGAGTGCCTCGGGGCTCGTTCGTTACCATCCCTGACGGGTAGATTTAGACGTTACCCGTCAATAACAGAAGCAGCTGCTTCAGAGAATCGGTCGTGGCGCGGAGCAGCCCCGACACAAGATCAAGATTGAGACCGAACTGGGAACCCGCCAGCGGCAGAAGGATCAAAAATCCGATCAGAATCAGCATGCCATAGGGCTCGAGCCGGGCAAAAGGCCGCGCCAGCACCGACGGCAGCAGGCCGGCCGCGACCCGGCCGCCGTCCAGCGGCGGTATCGGGAGCATGTTGAACACGGCGAGCAGGATGTTGAACGAGAAAATATTCCAAAGATTGCTGGCCACCCACCGGGCAGCCTCCGGCGGAACCAGGGGCAGGGCGTGGAACGCCAGTCCGGCCGCCAGCGCCAGCACGATGTTGGTCGCCGGGCCCGCGAGCGCCACCATCACCATGCCCGCGCGCAGCGGCCGCAGATTGCGAAAATCGACCGGCACCGGCTTGGCGTAGCCGAACAGGAACGGCGAGCCGGACAGCAGCAGCATGCCCGGCAGCAGGATGGTGCCGAACGGATCGATGTGCTTGAGCGGGTTGAAGCTGACGCGACCGAGTCGCAACGCAGTGTCGTCGCCGAAGCGCCAGGCGACGAAGGCGTGAGCGGCCTCATGAAAGGTGATGGCAATGATGATCGGCAGGATCCAGACGGAGATGCCGTAGAGGGAGATGTTCAAGGATCGGGGTTCCGGACGCGTTACGGCCCTACATAGGCACGATGGTTCCCCGATGCTACGCGGGATTCTCCGGAAATTGCGGCAGGCCGTCGTTGAGTTGCACCCAATCCATCTTTTCCGAGACCCAGATGTGCTCGGTCGGGGCAAAGGCGTTGCGGTCGTCGAAGCAGGCCAGGGCCACGCCGACCACCGCGCGCGTGTTGCGCCATGAGAACAGCCTGACGCCGCAGCGCGGGCAGAACATGCGGTCGAGCGCGTCGGAGGAGGGGAAGCGCGCGGTTTCGCCGGTGATCGTCAGCGCGTCGTGCGCGAACAGCGCGCGGGCGAAGAACGGCGCGCCCGTCGCCCGCTGGCAGTTGCGGCAGTGGCAGACGCGCACGTTGATCGGCTCGCCGGTGCATTGGAAGCGCACCGCGCCGCAGAAGCAGCCGCCGTGGTGGGTCATCAGGCAAGCTCCATGGGTCAGAAATCCGTGTCGTCAGCGAGACGTGTAGGGTGGGCAAAGGCGCGAGGCAGTCATGCCCTGTGTTCTCGCAAAATCTCCCGCGCGCTGTGCCCACCGTCCTGATGGGCGAAAGCCGATGGTGGGCACGTTGCCGTCTGCGACGGCGCCTTTGCCCACCCTACACATGGGACGTACCAAACTAACCAAACTAATAAGTCGCGCGGCCGCCGGAAATGTCGAATACGGCGCCGGTCGAGAACGAGCATTCTTCCGAGGCGAGCCACGACACCAGCGCGGCCAGTTCCTCGACCAGCACGAAGCGGCCCTTCGGGATCTTCGACAGCATGAAATTGATGTGCGCTTCCGTCATCTGGTCGAAGATGGCGGTCTTCGCCGCGGCGGGCGTCACCGCATTGACCGTGATGTTGTGCTGCGCCAGCTCTTTGCCGAGCGACTTGGTCAGCGCGATCAGGCCGGCTTTGGACGCCGAGTAGTGCGCAGCGTTCGGGTTGCCCTCCTTGCCGGCGATCGAGGCGATGTTGACGATGCGGCCATAGCCCTGCTTCAGCATCACCGGCACGATCGCCTTGGCGCAGATGAAGGGACCGTCGAGATTGATGCGCAGCACCTTGCGCCACTCCTCGAGATCGGTCTCCCACACCGTCTTGTTGATGCCGGCGATGCCGGCATTGTTGACCAGGATGTCGATGCCGCCGAACGCGGCCAGCGTCGCGTCACGCGCGCCTTCGACCGCTTTGGTGTCGGTGACGTCGACCTGCAGCGCCAGCACCTCCGGACCGATCGCCTGCGCGGTCTTCTCCGCCAGCGCGATGTCGTGATCCCAGATCGCGACCTTCGCGCCCGACGCCTTGAAGCGCTCGGTGATGGCGCGGCCGAAGCCCTGCGCGCCGCCGGTGACCACGGCGCAGCGGTTGGTAAGGTCGATGTGGTTCATGATGTTTCCCCGGTCGATCTTTGTTGTCGTCATTCCGAGGCGCGCGCAGCGCGAACCCGGAATCTCGAGATTCCGGGTTCAGCCCTGCGGGCTGCCCCGGAATGACGGAGCAGAATTACAGCGTCCAGCCGCCGTCGATGGTATGCGCGACGCCGGTCGTGAACGCGCTCTCGTCGCTGGCGAGATAGACCGCGAGATGGGCGATCTCCTCCGCCGTGCCGAGCCGGCCCATCGGCTGGCGCGAGATGAACATCTCCAGTCCGTTCGGGCCGGCCGAGGCCGCGCGCCCCAGCATCGAGGGCGTTTCGATCGTGCCCGGGCAGATGCAGTTGCAGCGGATGCGCTTGCCCACGAAATCGGCGGCGACTGAGCGCGTCAGCGCCGCCACGGCCGCCTTGGTCGCACCGTAGACGTAGCGGTTCGGCGCCGCCTTGAACACGCCCGCGGCGGAGGCGATGTTGACGATGGCGCCGCCGCCCTGATCGAGCATCTTCGGCAGGAAGGCGCGGATCGTGCGGTGCATCGACTTGACGTTCAGATCGAACGAGAAATCCCAGTCGTCGTCGGAGCAGTCGAGGATTGTGCCGTTATGCACGAAGCCGGCGGCATTGAGCAGGATCTCGACCTTGCCGACCCGCTCGGCCATCGCGTTCACGGCCGCGGTGTTGCGCACGTCGAGCGTCGCGACCTCGGCAATGCCTTCGCTCTTCAGCGTGTTCAGGCCGTTCTCATCGATGTCGGTGGCGAATACGGTGGCGCCTTGACGCGCGAAGGCAATGGCACAGGCGCGGCCGATGCCGGCAGCGGCGGCAGTGACGAAGGCGCGCTTGCCCTTGAGGCGGTCGGACATGGGGTCTCCCTGGAGATGCGATTTGATGTCTTCCGTCATCACGAGCGCAGCGAAGCGATCCAGGGGCCGAACGAGGACTCTGGACTGCTTCGTCGCTTCGCTCCTCGCAATGACAGTGGTTGGCTTTGTGCGTTGTGACTAGTGATTATGCCGCGCCACACCGACGGTGCCGGCGATGTTGTGATAGCGCGTGGCAAGCTCCATGCAGGCGCCGGTGGACTGCTGGCCCACGGTGTTGCGATAGAGCTCCTGCCAAGGCGTCTGGTTGGCGGGGTGCGGGAAGCCGCCCTTGGCCTTCAGCTCGGCGCGCCGCTTCGCGAGCTCCTCGTCCGAGATCAGGATGTTGGCCGAGCCCTTGTTGAGGTCGATGCGCACGCGGTCGCCGGTCTTGAGGATAGCGAGCCCGCCATCGGCGGCGGCCTCCGGCGAGGCATTGAGGATCGAAGGCGAGCCCGAGGTGCCCGACTGCCGGCCGTCGCCGATGCAGGGCAGGGACAGGATGCCGCGTTTGATCAGCGCCGCCGGCGGCTGCATGTTGACCACCTCGGCGCCGCCGGGATAGCCGATCGGCCCGGCGCCGCGGATGAACAGCACGCAGTGCTCGTCGATCGCAAGCGACGCATCGTCGATGCGGTCGTGATAGTCCTCCGGACCCTCGAACACGATGGCGCGGCCCTCGAACGCGTTGGGGTCCTTCGGGTTGACGAGATAGCGGTCGCGGAATTCCTTGGAGATCACGCTGGTCTTCATGATCGCGGAATCGAACAGGTTGCCGCGCAGCACCAGGAAGCCGGCGTCCTTCACCAGCGGCTTGTCGTAGGACCAGATCACGTCGCCGTCGGGCTTCGGCGCCTCGCGGCAATTCTCGCCCATGCTGCGGCCGTTGACGGTGATGACGTCCTCGTGGATGCGCCTGTGGCGCATCAACTCGCCGATCACGGCCGGCACGCCGCCGGCGCGATGGAATTCCTCGCCGAGATAGAAGCCGGCCGGCTGCATGTTGACCAGCAGCGGCACGTCGTGGCCGAACTTCTGCCAGTCGTCGATGTCGAGCTCGACGCCGACATGGCGCGCCAGCGCGTTGATGTGGATCGGCGCGTTGGTCGAGCCGCCGATCGCGGAGTTGGCGACGATGCAGTTCTCGAACGCCTTGCGGGTGAGGATGTCAGAGGGCTTGAGGTCCTCCCACACCATGTCGACGATGCGTGTTCCCGTCTCGTAGGCGATCTGGCCGCGCTCGCGATAGGGCGCTGGGATCGCGGCGCAGCCGGGCAGGGACATGCCGAGCGCCTCGGCCAGCGCATTCATCGTCGATGCCGTGCCCATGGTGTTGCAATGGCCAACCGACGGCGCCGAGGAGGCGACGATCTCCATGAACTCCTCATAGCCGATCTCGCCGGCGGCGAGCCGCTCGCGCGACTTCCACACCACGGTGCCGGAGCCGGTGCGCTGACCCTCGTGCCAGCCGTTCAGCATCGGGCCGCCCGACAGCACGATGGCGGGGATGTTCACGGTCGCCGCGGCCATCAGGCAGGCCGGCGTCGTCTTGTCGCAGCCGGTCGTCAGCACCACGCCGTCGAGCGGATAGCCGAACAGGATTTCGACCAGGCCGAGATAAGCGAGGTTGCGGTCGAGCGCGGCCGTCGGGCGCTTGCCGGTCTCCTGGATCGGATGGGTCGGAAATTCCATCGCGATGCCGCCGGCGGCGCGGATGCCCTCGCGGACGCGGTGCGCCAGCTCGATGTGATGGCGGTTGCAGGGCGAGAGATCGTTGCCGGTCTGGGCAATGCCGATGATCGGCTTGCCCGACTGCAGCTCGGCGCGGGTCAGGCCGTAATTCAGATAGCGCTCGAGATAGAGCGCGGTCATGCCCGGATTGTGCGGATCGTTGAACCACGCCTGCGAGCGCAGCTTGCGGCTCTTGTCAGCGCCGTTGCCGGCATGCCCGTTCGACTTCGTCATGTGTTTTCTCCCGCAGTGCAAACGTGGCGAGGCCGGTCTGTCGTCTGCGCGCCATCGGCCCGCTGTCGAAGATCGCCTACGTCTTTCGTTCAGGTCGTTGTTGGTTCGAGTGGTTCTAGTTCATGGCTTTTGGTTGCGCTACCATTTTGTTCCGGAAGCGCGCCCCGACGCGGGCTGCGGACTTGCGGCGGCGCGCTGCAAGGTCGAGCTCTGCCGTTCGATCACCTCGAAGCCGAGATCGACGACGCGCTCCGCCACGGGACGCCCTTCGACGGCGTCCATGATCATCGTTGCCGCGCGCCGGCCCATCTCGTAGCGATTGGTACGCACGCTGGTGAGCGTCGGAACCGCCGCGGCCATGAATTCCATGTCGTTGAAGCCGACGATCGCGACCTGCTCGGGCACCGCGATGTGCCGGCGCTGGCATTCGAACAGCACGCCGAGGGCGAGATCGTCATTGGCGCAGAACACTGCGTCGAGATCCGGCGCCTTCATCAGCAGATCGGAGAACAGGCTGCCACCCATTGTGGTCGAGGTCGGAACAGGCGCCGTGACGATGAGACGCGGGTCGAACAAACCGGCCTCCTTCATCGCGTTCTGATAGCCCTGCAGCCTGCGCTGCACCCTTGGGTCCATGCGGGCGCCGATGAAGCCGATGCGGCGGCAGCCCTGCGCGAGAAGGTGTGAAATGGCTGCAAAACAGGCATCGACATGCGAAAATCCGATCATCATGTCGATCGGGTCGGTGCCGAGCTCCATGATCTGCACGACGGGACAGTCCGCTGCCTGGATGATCGACCGGCTCTCCGCCGTCTGGTCGAGACCGGTCACGATCAACCCGGCCGGCTTCTGCATGAGGAACAGCCGCAACAGGCGTTCCTCCTGCAGCACGCTGTAGCGGGTGTTGGCGAGCTGGATGCTGTAGCGGCTACCCTCGAACGCGTCATAGATGCCGCGCAGCACGTCGGAGAACACGTTGTTGGTGAGGGACGGTATCAGCACGCCGATCACTTCGGTGCGCTGCGAAGCGAGCGCGCGGGCGGCGAGGTTCGGCACATAGCCGAGCTCCTTGGCGGCGCTCTCGATCCGCGTGCGGCGGCCGGCCGAGACCGTGGCGGGATTACGGAAGAAGCGTGACACCGTGATCGGGCTGACGCCCGCCAGTGCCGCAACTTCGGTCAGCCGGACTTTGCCCGGCTCGATGCGTTTCCGTCCCATGCCTCGCTCATAGCATAGGCGGTCTGGTACACAAGCGATATTGACAGCGCTATCACGCGGTTGCTAAGCGAGGCATTGCGGAAGCGAACTGAACTGCGGACAATGTCAGCCGAGCTGGTCCTTGTTTCAGATCCAGTCGGAGCGACCAGAGCCAACAACAAGACCACCAAAAGCAAGACTGCACGACCAAGACTACAAAACGACAAGCGGCCTGATCAAACGGCCGAGAACAACGGTCAGAATGCCGCCGGCAAGCAGCCAATGCTGTCGGTCTTTGAGGAGGAAATTGATGTCGTCGGTGCAAATTCGCGACGTGCGCAAATCATTCGGCGGATTCGAGGTGCTGCACGGCGTGACGATTCCGATCGAGGATGGCGAGTTCGTCGTGCTGGTCGGGCCGTCCGGCTGCGGCAAGTCGACGCTGCTGCGCATGCTCGCAGGGCTCGAGAACATCACCGCCGGAACCATCTCGATCGGAGAGCGCGTCGTCAACAACGTGCAGCCGAAAGAGCGCGACATCGCGATGGTGTTCCAGAACTACGCGCTCTATCCGCATATGACGGTCGCCGACAACATGGGCTTCTCGCTGAAGCTGCGCGGCGCACGGCCCGAGGACATCAAGAAGGGCGTCGCGCGCGCCGCCGAGATCCTGGCGCTGACGCCGCTGCTCGACCGCTATCCGCGCCAGCTCTCCGGTGGCCAGCGCCAGCGCGTCGCGATGGGCCGCGCCATCGTGCGCGATCCGCAGGTGTTCCTGTTCGACGAGCCGTTGTCGAACCTCGACGCCAAGCTGCGCGTCGCGATGCGCACCGAGATCAAGGAGCTGCATCAGCGGCTCAAGACCACCACCGTCTACGTCACCCACGACCAGATCGAGGCCATGACGATGGCCGACAAGATCGTCGTGATGCATGATGGTATCGTCGAGCAGATGGGCTCGCCACTCGATCTCTACGACAAGCCGGACAACCAGTTTGTGGCCGGCTTCATCGGCTCGCCGGCGATGAACTTCCTCAACGGCCACCTCAAGTCCAACGGCTCGGTCTATGTCGAGACCGAGAACGGCGCCAGGCTGCCGATCCTCACCGCGCCGTCTGCCTCCGACGGCCGCCCCGTCGTCTACGGCGTCAGGCCCGAGCATCTCGAACTCGCCGATGACGGCATCGAGGCCGAAGTGGTCGTGGTCGAGCCGACCGGCTCGGAGACGCAGATCGTCGCCCGCATCGGCACCCAGGACATCATCGCGGTGTTCCGCGATCGCCACGAGGTCAATCCTGGGGCGAAGATCCATTTGCGTCCGCGCGCGTCGGCGGCGCATCTGTTCGACAAGGACAGCGGCCGGAGAATTTGACCAGCCGCACGGCGCGGAACTGACAACAAGCAAAACAAGCAAAATACTCAACGGGAGAAAACTTCAGATGGCTCATTTCCCCACCGATCGACGGTCTCTGCTCAAGGGCGGCGCGACCTTGCTGGCGGCTGCCGCGACCATGTCGGCCGAGGACCTGCTCGGCTACGCCAAGGCCTGGGCGCAGACCTCGCCCTTCAAGCCGGAGCCCGGCGCCAAGATCAACATGATGCGCTGGAAGCGCTTCGTCGAGGCCGAGGACGTGGCCTTCATGAAGATCGTCGACGCCTTCCAGAAGGCCAACAACGTCACCATCAACGTCTCCAACGAATCCTATGACGACGTCCAGCCCAAGGCCTCGGTCGCGGCCAATACGGGGCAGGGGCTCGACATGGTGTGGGGCCTCTACACGCTGCCCTTCCTGTTCTCCAACAAGTGCGTCGACATGACCGACGTCGCCGATTACCTCGGCAAGAAGTGCGGCGGCTGGACCGACTCGGGCAAGGCCTATGGCATGCTCGACGGCAAGTGGATCGGCATCCCGGTGGCCGCCACCGGCGGCCTCGTCAACTACCGCATCTCGGCGGCCGAGAAGGCCGGCTTCAAGCAGTTCCCGAAGGATCTCGCCGGCCTGTCCGAGTTCTTCAAGGCGATGAACAAGAACGGCACCCCGGGCGGCATGGCGCTCGGCCACGCCTCGGGCGACGCCAATGGCTGGGTGCACTGGGCGCTGTGGGCGCATGGCGGCAATCTGATCGACAAGGACAACAAGGTCGTCATCAACTCGCCTGAGACCGCCAAAGCGCTCGAATACGTCAAGGGCCTGTACGACAATTTCGTGCCGGGCACCGCGTCGTGGAACGACTCGTCCAACAACAAGGCGTTCCTGGCCGGCCAGCTCTACGCGACCGTCAACGGCATCTCGATCTATGTCACCGCCAAGAAGGAGGCGCCGCAGATCGCCGAGGACATGAACCACGCGCATCTGCCGCCCGGCCTCGACGGCAAGACCCGCGAGATGCATTTGGGCTTCCCGATCCTGGTGTTCAACTTCTCCAAGTACCCGCAGACCTGCAAGGCGTTCACCGCCTTCCTGCTGGAGCCGGAGCAGTTCAATCCGTGGATCGAGGCGGCGCAGGGCTATCTGTCGCACTTCCTGAAGGGCTACGACGCCAACCCGATCTGGACGGTCGATCCGAAGAATACGCCGTATCGCGAGGTCGCGGCGACCGCGACCACGCCGGCCGGCCTCGGCAAGCTCGGCGAGGCGGCTGCGGCCGCGATCGCCGACTTCGTCCTGGTCGACATGTTCGCGAACTACTGCACGGGCCGCGAGGACGTGAAGACGGCGATGGCGAGCGCCGAGCGCTCCGCCAAGCGCATCTTCCGCTGAGGAAGATCGCCGACCTTGTAGGGTGGGCAAAGGCGCGCCGAGATCGAATCGAGAGATCGCGATCTATCGCGCGCCGTGCCCACCATACGGGTTGCTGACTGTCGTCATTGCGAGGAGCCGAAGGCGACGAAGCAATCCAGTTTCTTTGCTCGGCCCTGGATTGCTTCGCTTCGCTCGCAATGACGGAACGACTTTTCTATCCGTCCCGAACGCCGGTGGGCACGCTACGCTTTGCCCACCCTACGGTTCGAAGGGAGCTGCTCGACCCATGAGTACCATTCAGACCTCGTTGCCGCGAGGCGCCGCCGTCGGCGAGCCCTCGGCATGGGTGCGCATCAAGACCAACCGCAACGTCATTGCGCTGTGGTTCATGCTGCCCGCGGCGGCCTTCCTGATCCTGTTCCTGGCCTATCCGCTGGGGCTCGGCGTCTGGATGAGCTTCACCGACGAGAAGATCGGCCGCACCGGCGTCTTCGTCGGGGTCGAGAACTACGAATGGCTGTGGGACGACTCGATCTTCTGGCTGTCGGTGTTCAACACGCTGCTCTACACGATCGTGGCGAGCGCCATCAAATTCGCGATCGGCCTGTATCTCGCGCTGCTGCTGAACCGGCACATGCCGTTCAAGGCCATGATCCGCGCCATCGTGTTGATCCCCTTCATCGTGCCGACCGTGCTGTCGGCGATCGCGTTCTGGTGGATCTACGATTCGCAGTTCTCGATCATCTCCTGGTCGCTGATCAAGCTCGGGGTCATCACTCAGAACATCAACTTTCTCGGTGACACCAACTGGGCGCGTGCCTCCGTCATCATCGCCAACATCTGGCGCGGCGTGCCGTTCGTCGCCATCACCTTGCTGGCCGGCCTGCAGACCGTGTCACCCTCGCTCTATGAGGCCGCCACGCTCGACGGCGCCACCAGTTGGCAGCGCTTCCGCTTCATCACCTATCCGCTGCTGACGCCGATCATCGCAGTCGTCATGACCTTCTCGGTGCTGTTCACCTTTACCGACTTCCAGCTGATCTGGGCACTCACCCGTGGCGGCCCCGTCAACGCCACCCACCTGATGGCGACGCTAAGCTATCAGCGCGGCATCATCTCCGGACGGCTCGGCGAGGGCGCCGCGATCGCGACCGCCATGATCCCGTTCCTGATGGCGGCGATCGCGATCTCCTGGTTCGGCATGCAACGGCGCAAATGGCAGCAAGGATCCGACCAATGACCGACACCACGCTGCACGCCAAGGCGCCCACCACGGCCGGCTCCGACGAATCCGAGGGCATGAGCTACCTGGAGTCGCTGCCGCGCCGGCTGATCACGCTGTATCTGCCGCTGTTCATCATCCTCGTGGTGCTGCTGTTCCCGTTCTACTGGATGGGGCTGACGTCGATCAAACCCGACGAGCAACTGATCGACATGGAGAAGTACAATCCGTTTTGGGTGGTGCATCCGACCTTCAAGCACATCTCCAAGCTGCTGTTCGAGACGCAGTATCCGCGCTGGCTCTGGAACACGATGTATGTCGCGGTCGGCGCGACCACGCTGTCGATCTTCGCCTCCGTGCTCGCGGCCTATGCCATCGTGCGGCTGCGCTTCAAGGGCGCCGACACCGTCGGCGTGCTGATCTTCTTCGCCTATCTGGTGCCGCCGTCGATCCTGTTCATCCCGCTGGCCTCGGTGATCCAGGCCTACGGGCTGTTCGACTCGCCGCTGTCGCTGATCTTGGTCTATCCGACCCTGCTGATCCCGTTCTCGACCTGGCTCTTGATGGGCTACTTCAAGACGATCCCGTTCGAACTCGAGGAATGCGCCCTGATCGACGGCGCCAGTCGCTGGCAGATCCTGGTCAAGATCGTGGTGCCGCTCGCGGTGCCCGGCCTGATCTCGGCCTTCATCTTCTCGTTCACGCTGTGCTGGAACGAGTTCATCTATGCCCTGACCTTCCTGCAGTCGACGCCGAACAAGACGGTGCCGGTCGCCATCGTCAACGAGTTCGTCGACGGCGACATCTACAAATGGGGATCGCTGATGGCCGGCGCCCTGGTCGGCTCGCTGCCGCTCGTGATCCTTTACGCCTTCTTCGTCGAGCATTATGTGTCGGCGATGACCGGCGCGGTGAAGGAGTAGGCGAGATTCGCGTGTTCCGTCATTGCGAGCGCAGCGAAGCAATCCAGAGCTATGGAGAAGACTCTGGATTGCTTCGTCGCTTCGCTCCTCGCAATGACGACCAGTTTTCGTAGGGTGGGCAAAGCGAAGCGTGCCCACCGTCGTCCGGCATCACCCGGTGCTGCGGTGGGCACGGCGCTATGCGCCTTTGCCCACCCTACATTTTGAAGGAGCACTCCCTTGCATATTCTCGTTCTCGGCGCCGCCGGCATGGTCGGACGCAAGCTGGTCGAGCGGCTCGTGCGCGACGGCCGCCTCGGCGACAGCGCCATCACCCGCATGACGCTGCAGGACATCGTGGCGCCGGCGAAGCCGGATACGAGCATCGCGGTCGAGACCATCGCCGGCGATTTCGCCGTCGCAGGTTTTGCCGAGAAGCTGGTCGCCGCGCGTCCGGACGTGATCTTCCATCTCGCCGCGATCGTCTCCGGCGAGGCCGAGCTCGATTTCGACAAGGGCTACCGCATCAATCTCGACGGCACGCGGATGCTGTTCGACGCGGTCAGGCTGATCGGCGACGGCTACAAGCCGCGGCTGGTCTTCACCTCGTCGATCGCGGTGTTCGGCGCGCCGTTCCCCGACGCGATCGGCGACGAGTTCGTCAATGCGCCGCTGCTCAGCTACGGCACCCAGAAGGCGATCGGCGAGCTGCTGCTGGCCGATTATTCCCGCCGCGGCTTCTTCGACGGCGTCGGCATCCGCCTGCCGACCATCTGCATCCGCCCCGGCGCGCCCAACAAGGCCGCCTCCGGCTTCTTCTCCAACATCCTGCGCGAGCCCTTGGCCGGCAAGGAGGCCGTGCTGCCGGTGTCCGAGGACGTCCGGCACTGGCACGCGACGCCGCGCTCCGCTGTCGGCTTCCTCCTGCATGCCGCGACCATGGACACCGCGCGGATCGGCCCGCGCCGCAACCTCACCATGCCCGGCCTGTCGGCGACGGTGGGCGAGCAGATTGCCGCGCTCCGGCGCGTCGCTGGCGATAACGTCGCGGCTCGCATCAAGCGGGTTCCCGATCCCTTCATCATCGGCATCGTCAACGGCTGGCCGCGGAATTTCGAGGCCAAGCGGGCCCGCGAACTCGGCTTCACCACGGAAGAAAAGACCTTCGACGACATCATCCGGATTCACATCGAGGACGAACTCGGTGGTAAGTTCGTGGCCTGAGAACGCCAGGCCCTGGACCTGAATGGCGCGAAGCGCCATTTTGGGAGAGGGAGACATTCGGGAGAGAGATCATGACCGCCAGCATTGTCGGATGGGCGCATACGCCGTTCGGAAAGTTCGACGCCGAGACCGTCGAGAGCCTCGTCGTCAAGGTCGCCAACGAGGCGATCGCGGATGCCGGAATCTCGGCCGGCGACGTCGACGAGATCGTGCTCGGCCATTTCAACGCCGGCTTCTCGCCGCAGGATTTCACGGCATCGCTGGTGCTGCAGGCCGACCCCGCGCTGCGCTTCAAGCCGGCGACGCGGGTCGAGAACGCCTGCGCCACGGGCTCGGCCGCCGTGCACCAGGGCATCCGCGCCATCGCCGCCGGCGCCGCGAAAATCGTGCTGGTCGTGGGCGTCGAGCAGATGACGCGTACACCGGGCCCGGAGATCGGCAAGAACCTGCTCAAGGCGTCCTATCTGCCGGAGGACGGCGACACCGTCGGCGGCTTCGCCGGCGTGTTCGGTAAGATCGCGCAGGGCTATTTCCAGAAATACGGCGACCAGTCCGACGCGCTGGCGCTGATCGCCGCCAAGAACCACAAGAACGGCGTCGCCAACCCCTATGCACAGATGCGCAAGGATTTCGGCTTCGAGTTCTGCCGCTCCGAGAGCGAGAAGAACCCCTATGTCGCCGGTCCGCTGAAGCGCACCGATTGCTCGCTGGTGTCCGACGGCGCCGCCGCGCTGGTGCTGGCCGACAGCGAGACCGCGAAGTCGTTCGCCAAGGCGGTGAATGTCCGCGCCACGGCGCATGCGCAGGATTTCCTGCCGATGAGCAAGCGCGACATCCTTGCCTTCGAAGGCTGCACGGTGGCCTGGCAGCGCGCGCTGGAGAAGGCGGGCGTCACGCTGTCCGATCTCTCCTTCGTCGAAACCCATGACTGCTTCACTGTCGCCGAGCTCATCGAGTACGAAGCGATGGGCCTGACCCCGAAAGGGCAGGGCGCCCGCGCCATCAAGGAAGGCTGGACGCTCAAGGACGGCAAGCTGCCGGTCAATCCGTCCGGCGGCCTCAAGGCCAAGGGCCACCCGATCGGCGCCACCGGCGTCTCCATGCACGTGATGACCGCGATGCAGCTCACCGGCACGGCGCCCGAGGGCATGCAGCTCCCCAACGCCAAGCTCGGCGGCATCTTCAACATGGGCGGTGCGGCGGTTGCGAACTACGTCTCGATCCTGGAGCCGGCGAAGTAGGCGAGGTCCATCCTCCGTCATTGCGAGCGAAGCGACGCAATCCAGGGCCGAGCATGCTGCCCTGGATTGCGTCGTCGCTGCGCTCCTCGCAATGACGGTGATACAGGAGAGCTTCCGCGATGCGGAAGCTCTTTGTCATTCGCTGGTCCGATTGCCTATCATGATCATCTCCACCGAACGTCTGACCTTGCGCGAGTGGCGCGACGAGGACCGGGCGCCGTTCGCGGCGATGTCCGTCGATCCGGCCGTGATGCAATTCCTCCGCGCGCTGCCAACGCGGCAGGACTCGGACCGGTGGATCGATTTCCAGATCGCCCATCAGGCCGCGCACGGCTTCGGCTTCTGGGTGGTCGAAGACCGCGCCACCGGCACTTTCCTCGGCGCCACCGGTCTGTTCCGCGTCACCTTCGACGCGCCGTTCACGCCGGCGGTCGAGATCGGCTGGCGGCTGGCGCGCGCGGCCTGGGGGCAGGGGATCGCGACGGAGGCAGCGCGCGCGTCGCTCGCGTTCGGCTTCGATGAGCTCGGCCTTGATGAGATCATCGCCTATGCCGCGCCGGCCAATCACGCCTCGCAGAACGTCATGCGCAAGCTCGGCATGATCCGCGACGAAGCGTCCGATTTCGATCATCCGCGGGTCGAGGCGGACAGTCCGCTGCGCCGGCAGGTGATGTACCGGCTGCCACGCGAGATGTGGGCCAAGAGCGAGATGCGGTAGGGTGGGCAAAGCGGCCGCCGAAGGCGGCAGCGTGCCCACCGTCGGGCGGCGTGCGCATCAGCAGGATGGTGGGCACGGCGCCATTGCAAGCGCACGCGTGGAGAGAGCGCGGCAGCGCCTTTGCCCACCCCAGGGTGCCATTCTGGTAGCCCGGATGAGCGCAGCGATATCCGGGTCCATCGCGACAGCTCGTGTGACCCCGGATGTCGCTGCGCTCATCCGGGCTACGGCTTCCAGACCTTTTCCTCGCTGAAGCCGAGTTCGGCAAAATCCTTCGTCCGGAACGAGGCGTCATCCGCCGGAAAGAACTCATCCAGCTGCGGCGGCTTCACCGACGTGCTCGACAGCATCGCATGCGCCTGGCCGCGGTGGTGGATGTCGTGCTGGAACAGATGCAGCAGGAGGCGGTCGCAGCGCTCGTTCTGCACGCGGCTCTCGCGGTTGATGCGTACATTCACGTCGAGCCGCGCCGGTGTCAGCGCCTCGCAGAACGCAATCAGCCGGCGGTCCATCGCGCTCTGCGCCTTCGCAAGATCGGCCAGGCGCGGGAACGGCACCTCGTTCTGCCACGCCATCGGGCCGAGCCAGCCGCCTTCCAGCGCATCGATGTAGAACAGATCGATGATGTAGATGTGGTTCAGCGTCCGCTGCAGGCTCGGGAAAAAGCCCGTGCGCTCGGCGGCGAAATCCTCGGCGCTGAGCTGGCCGCAGGCGGTCAGCAGCCGGTGATTGGCCCATGCATTGTTATAGGCGAAGGCGCGAAAGGTCTGGACGAGATCGGCGGGCATTGGGACAGGGCACCCCGTGATGGCTCGCTTCAGATCATACGGAACTGATCACGCCATTCACCACCGATTTCCGCAGCCATCCGTGCACCATCCCCATGCGCGTTGCGGAACTCTGCCACAATTGGTCGCGGTGCATCGCTGCGCCTCCTGTGCAACAAGTTGAGATGCCGCACGACACACCCCTCATCGCGACCATCGTCGCCGGCCTTGGACTGGCCTTCGTCTTCGGAGCGCTCGCGCAGCGGTTCCGGTTCCCGCCGCTGGTCGGCTACCTCCTCGCCGGCGTTGCCGTCGGTCCGTTCACGCCGGGCTTCGTCGCCGACCAGGCGCTGGCGACCGAACTGGCCGAGCTCGGCATCATTCTCCTGATGTTCGGCGTCGGCCTGCATTTCTCGCTCAAGGACCTGATGTCGGTGCGCGCCATCGCCGTGCCCGGCGCGATCGTGCAGATCACTGTGGCGACCCTGATGGGTATGGCCTTGAGCTGGGCGATGGGCTGGTCGATCGGCGGGGGGCTCGTGTTCGGTCTCGCGCTCTCGGTCGCCAGCACCGTGGTGCTGCTGCGCGCAATGCAGGAGCGGCGGCTGATGGACACCGAGCGTGGCCGCATCGCGGTCGGCTGGCTGATCGTCGAGGATCTCGCGATGGTGCTGGCGCTGGTGCTGATCCCGGCCTTTGCCAGCCTGCAGAACGGCAATGGCGACGTCGCCGCCGCCGATCCGCTCGCCGCCCGCTTCGGCCTCGGGCTGACCGGCGTGCTGCTGCTGACCTTCGTCAAGATCGGCGTGTTCATGGCGGTGATGCTGCTGGTCGGCCGCCGCTTGATCCCGTGGATCCTGCACTACATCGCCCACACCGGCTCGCGCGAGCTGTTCCGCCTCGCCGTGCTCGCGATCGCGCTCGGCGTCGCCTTCGGATCGACAAAACTGTTCGGCGTGTCGCTCGCGCTAGGCGCCTTCTTCGCCGGCATGATGCTCGGCGAGTCGCCGCTGAGCCAGCGCGCCGCGCAGGAGTCGCTGCCGCTGCGCGATGCCTTCGCGGTGCTGTTCTTCGTCTCCGCCGGCATGCTGTTCGATCCGGGAAGCGTCATCCGCGAGCCCTGGCCGCTGCTCGCCACCTTGTTCATCATCCTGTTCGGCAAGTCGGTTGCCGCGTTCCTGATCGTGATCGCATTCCGCCATCCCACGTCGACGGCGCTGACGATCTCCGCGAGCCTCGCCCAGATCGGCGAGTTCTCCTTCATCCTCGCCGAGATCGGCGGTGCCTCGAACCTGCTGCCGAAAGCGGGCCGCGACCTGATCCTGGCCGGTGCCATCATCTCGATCATGCTCAATCCGCTGATGTTCGCCGCGCTCGATTGGCTGCTGCCGCGGCTGGAGCGCCGCCGCGCCGATGCCTCGACGCCGGCCGCAACACCGCCGGCCGAGATCCCGGTGACGCAACTGACCGAGCACACGATCATCGTCGGCTATGGCCGCGTCGGACGCCTCGTCGGCGAGGCGCTGCAGCAGCGCGGGCATCCGTTCCTTGTGGTGGAGACGTCGGAGGACATCCCGAAGCAACTGAAAGGCGCCGGCGTCGAGACCATCACGGGCAACGCCGCGCGCAGCAACGTGCTGCGCGCGACCAATCCGGCCCTGGCGCACGCGCTGGTCATCGCCATCCCCGAGGCGTTCGAGGCCGGGCAGATCGTCGAGCAGGCGCGCGCCGCCAATCCGGCGCTGCACATCGTGGCGCGGGCGCATTCCGATGCCGAGGTCGATCATCTCAAGTCGCTGGGCGCCGACAAGGTCATCATGGGCGAGCGCGAGATCGCGCGCGGCATGATCGAGGAATTGGATACGAGGCCACCCGACGCCGCCCCCGAGCTGGCGCCGGAGCGGACGGCGGAGGGGGTGCAGGTCCGGGCGTAGAACGCGCAGCCCGGGTGAGCGAAGCGACACCCGGGTTCATTCGCACAGCTCGCGTGACCCCGGATATCGCTTCGGTCATCCGGGCTTCGGGCCTATGGCTGCGTCGAGCGGCGAATTTCGCTTGTGCCTTCAGGCTGATTTGCCCTGTCCAGTCCCCGCGCGAAAAATATTCATGTTTCGTTTTTACAGAAAATATGTTTCACTCCCGCCATCCTGCTTCGCCACGAGGGGCGCTTCGCGATCGTCACGAACGTTGAGGCAGGGAGGCGGTGGCCGCGACGTGTCGCAGCGTAGCTTGTCTGCGCGGACGAACGGCATGGCGCGGACGTGAAGTCGCGTGGTCCCGGCATCCCGACGCTGATGCCAAGCCTAAGGGGCATGATGATCCCAACGGCGACGGTGGCCAAAAGCCGGTGCACCGAGGAGATCGCGAAGTAAGCGTGAAAACCATCGCGCAGGGAAGGCCGGGTCGGTCCGGCTGAACCTGTGGTTCTCTCCCCGTGCTTTCTTTCGCACGGGGGCCACGGGTGCCAGTCGGCACCCGGCCTTCCCTGCGCCCTCTGTTTCGAAGGGGGCGGCTTCGATCAGCACAGCTCGGACAGATCCTGTCGCGAGGCCCCTGATGCTCGCGTGGTTGCTGGAAGCAGACCTTGCCTTACTCCGGCATCATCTCGCCGGAGCCGCCGAACTCGGCCGGGAAATCCTTCAGCTTCGGCAGGCCGTCCCTGATGGGCAGCACCGTTTCCGCGTAGTTGACGTGCACGCCGGGCGTGAACTTCAGCGTCGGAATCGTCGCGGCATAGACGTCGATCATGCCGAGCGGCGGGTGGTCGGTCATCAGATGTCCGCCACACTTGGTGCAGTACTTGCGGTAGCTCATGTCGGTCTTGTGGTAGGTGCCGATCGCATCGGCGCCCTTTGTCACCCGCACGCTCTGTGGCTTCCACAGGGTGAAGGCGTTGACCGGGCCGGCCGACCAGGACCGGCACGACGAACAATGGCAATAGCCCATTGCCTCCGGCTCGCCGTCGGCCTCGATCTCGACCGTGCCGCAGAAGCATTTGCCCTGATAGAGCGTCATGAGAGCGTTCTCCCTCGTGTGTGTTCTGGATGTTGGACCGGCATGCTGACACACCTGAACGTTGAAATGGAATCCTAGAATGCAGCTCGCTGCAGGGAACATCTGGTGCAGCGCAGCGGTCCTCGTCCGTGATCCGCGACACGGAATGTTGCGGCGGGGGATCAGACGCATGGCCCCATACCCGCAGGCCCGCTTGCTAGGGAACATCAGGTGCCGTTAGCTCTGGCGACAACAAGGATCGAGGGAGCCGACGCCACGATGGGACCGCTTGCGGGCATCAAGGTCATCGACATGACCACCGTGCTGATGGGGCCGTATGCTGCCCAGACGCTCGGCGACTACGGCGCAGATGTCATCAAGGTGGAATCGCCGGAAGGAGACGTCACCCGCAAGATCGGCCCCTGGCACCATCCCGGCATGGGCCCGGTGTTCCTCAACACCAACCGCAGCAAGCGCGTGATCTGCCTCGACCTCAAGAAGACGGCCGGCCGCGAGGCCGCGCTGCGCATGGTCAAGGATGCCGACGTGCTGCTCTACAACATCCGGCCGCAGGCGATGGCGCGGCTGAACCTCGGCTATGATGTCGTCTCCGCGCTCAATCCGCGGCTGGTCTATGCCGGCGTGTTCGGCTTCGGCCAGGACGGTCCCTATGCGGCCAAGCCCGCCTATGACGACCTGATCCAGGGTGGGGCGGCGCTGTCGCACCTGATGGCGGTCGCCGGTGATGGCACCCCGCGCTATGTACCCAATGCGCTGGTCGACCGCATCGTCGGCCTGACCGCGGTCGGCGCCATCTGCGCCAGCCTCGTGCATCGCGACCGCACCGGGCGCGGCCAGCGTCTCGACGTGCCGATGTTCGAGACCATGTCGGCCTTCATCATGGGCGACCACATGGGCGGGCTCACCTACGAGCCGCCGCTCGACAAGGGCGGCTATGCGCGGCATTTGTCGCCCGACCGCCGGCCCTACAAGACCGCCGACGGCCATATCTGCGTGATCGTCTACAACGACAAGCAATGGGACGCATTCTTCACCGCGTCCGGCCGCACCGACCTGCGCGCGGATGACAGGTTCAACAGCTTTGCCAGACGTGCCGCCAACATCGATTTCGTCTATGCCGAGCTAGCGCGCATCTTCCAGACCCGCACCACGGCCGAATGGACCGATCTGCTGGATGCCGCCGACGTGCCGGTCATGCCGATGCACGACCTCGAAAGCCTGCTGAACGATCCGCACCTCGTGGCGACCGATTTCTTTCCCGTGGTCGAACATCCGACCGAAGGTCCGATCCGCAGCACCCGCGTCTCGGCGACCTGGTCAGAGACCAAGGCCGAGCCGCAGCGTCTGGCGGCACGGCCGAACGAGCATGGCGCTGATATCCTGCACGGGCTTGGATTTTCGGACGAGGAGATCGCCGCGATGATCCGCGACGGCGTGACCACGCCGGCGCCAGCCAGGGAGTGAGACGATGGATTTCGCGCTCTCCGCCAACCAGGAATCGATCCGTGATGCGGTGGCCAAAATCTGCGCTCGCTTCGACGACGCCTACTGGCTGAAGAAGGACAAGGACGGCGGCTTTCCTGCCGACTTCCACAGGGCCTTGGCCGAGGCTGGCTGGCTCGGCATCTGCATCCCCGAGGAGTTTGGCGGCTCCGGCCTCGGCATTCTCGATGCTGCGATCATGATGCGCACCATCGCCGAATCCGGCGCCGGCATGTCCGGTGCCTCGGCGATCCACATGAACGTGTTCGGGCTCAATCCGGTCGTCGTGTTCGGGACCAAAGAGCAGTGCGCGCGGATGCTGCCGGGCATCGTCGATGGCAGCGAGAAGGCCTGCTTCGCGGTGACCGAGCCGAACACTGGCCTCAATACCACCCAGCTCAAGACGCGCGCCGTGCGCAAGGGCGACCGCTACATCGTCAACGGCCAGAAGGTGTGGATCTCGACCGCGCAGGTCGCCGAGAAGATTCTGCTGCTGGCGCGAACGACGCCCTTGGAGGAGGTGAAGCGCCCGACCCATGGGCTCAGCCTGTTCTACACGGATTTCGATCGCAGCCGGATCAAGGTGCACGAGATCGAGAAGATGGGCCGCAAGCCGGTCGACTCCAACGAGCTATTCTTCGAGGATGTCGAGATCCCGGTCGAGGACCGCCTGGGCGAGGAGGGGCGGGGCTTCGACTACATTCTGCATGGGATGAACCCCGAGCGCATCCTGATTGCCGCCGAAGCCGTCGGGCTCGGTCATCTCGCGCTGTCACGTGCGAGCGCCTATGCGCGGACGCGCAACGTGTTCAATCGCCCGATCGGTCAGAACCAGGGCATCCAGCATCCCCTGGCGAAGAACTGGATGGAGCTGGAAGCCGCCTGGCTGATGGTGCTGCAGGCCGGCTGGCAATATGACCAGGGCATGGCGTGCGGCCCGGCCGCCAACGCCGCGAAATATCTCGCGGCAGAGGCCGGCTTTCACGCCTGCGAGCAGGCGGTGATGACCCATGGCGGCTTCGGCTACGCGCGCGAGTATCACGTCGAGCGTTACCTGCGCGAATCCCTGATCCCCCGCATCGCCCCGATCAGCCCGCAACTGATTTTGTCCTTCATCGCCGAGAAGGTCCTCGGCCTGCCCAAGTCGTATTGAGATGAACTC
The DNA here is from genome assembly GCF_032381235.1 of Bradyrhizobium sp. SZCCHNR1053. Classification (NCBI taxonomy): domain Bacteria; kingdom Pseudomonadati; phylum Pseudomonadota; class Alphaproteobacteria; order Hyphomicrobiales; family Nitrobacteraceae; genus Bradyrhizobium; species Bradyrhizobium sp. SZCCHNR1053. The sequence goes on along the minus strand of NZ_JAUHJM010000006.1, from coordinate 95,721 downwards.
TTGCTGAAATGATGAACCCAATCGCGATGGACGCACGCTGCCCGCATTCCCTCCCCCCTTGTGGGGGAGGGGCAGGGAGGGGGGTACCCCACGACGACTCCTCGTGCGGCCACCCCCACCCCCGACCCCTCCCCGCAAGGGGGAGGGGAGCGCAGCGGTGCTCTTGGTGCGCCAGATGACCTACGTCACCGGCACCGGTCTCACGCCGTTCGGCAAACACGACGGCCGCTCCTCGCTCGATCTCATGAGCCTGGCCGCGCAGCTCGCGCTCGACGATGCCGGGCTGAGGCGGCGCGACATCGACGGCATCCTGTGTGGCTATTCCACGGTGTCGCCGCACATCATGCTCGCGACCGTGTTCGCCGAGCATTTCGGCCTCACGCCGTCCTATGCTCACGCCGTCCAGGTCGGCGGCGCCACCGGGCTTGCGATGGCAATGCTGGCGCATCATTTGGTCGAGGCCGGCGTGGTCAAGCACATGCTCGTGGTCGCCGGCGAGAACCGCCTGACCGGGCAGAGCCGCGACGCCTCGATCCAGGCGCTGGCGCAAGTCGGCCATCCCGACTACGAGTTGCCGCTGGGGCCGACCATCCCTGCCTATTACGGCCTCGTCGCCTCGCGCTACATGCACGAATACGGCGTCACCGAGCATGACCTCGCCGAGTTCGCCGTGCTGATGCGGGCGCATGCGTTCGATCATCCCGGCGCGCAATTCCATGAGCCGATCACCATCGCGGACGTCATGGCATCGAAGCCGGTGGCGCGGCCGCTGAAGCTGCTCGACTGCTGTCCGGTCTCCGACGGCGGCGCCGCCATCATCATCAGCCGCGAGCCGACCGGAGCGACAGCGGTGCGCGTGCGCGGCTGCGCCCAGGCGCACACACATCAGCACGTCACGGCGGCGCCGGCCCTGAGCGAGCTCGGTGCCGAAATCGCGATCAAAAAGGCCAAGGCGGCCGCAGGCATCGAGATCGCCGACGTCGACTACGCCGCGGTCTATGACAGCTTCACGATCACGCTGTGCATGCTGCTCGAAGACCTTGGGCTCGCCGGCCGCGGCGAGGCTGCGGCGCGGGTCAGGGCCGGGAATTTCAGCCGTGACGGCGCGGTGCCTCTCAACACCCATGGCGGGCTCTTGAGCTATGGCCATTGCGGCGTCGGCGGCGCGATGGCGCATCTCAGCGAGGCACATCTGCAGATGACGGAGCGGGCGGGTCATCGTCAGGTGGGCGACGCCACGCTGACCTTGCTGCATGGCGATGGCGGCGTGCTGTCGTCGCATGTCAGCATGTTCTGGGAGCGGGTGCGATGAGCGAATCGGCAGACTGGACCAGGGGTGTTGCAACGATTCGCTTTCAGCGCTGCGCGTGCTGCGCCCACCTGCAGTATTTCCGCCGCAACTTCTGCGCGGCCTGCGGCTCGCTTGCGCTCACCGATCACGCGGCGACGGGCGAAGGCACCATCTATGCGGCATCATTGGTCTGCCGGGCCGCGACTCCAGAGACGCGCGCGCATGTGCCCTACAACATCGTGCTGGTGGATATGCGCGAGGGCTTTCGCATGATGGCCCATGGCGACCACGAACTTGCGATCGGCGATTCGGTCGAAGCGCGCTTCGTCGCCTTTGCAGGCGGCACGGTGCCTTACTTCAGGAAGGCGAAATGACGATGGAGCGCCGCGCTATGACAGGACACGCCAAGCGCAGGCGGCCGAGGCGGGACGATACGCATGACAAATTCGTCCCGACCCGGATCGCCGCGCGATTGACGCAAAACTGTTACGCTACGCTCACCAACTCAAACGCAACTCTACTCGGTCGTTCGCGTGAGCAATCAAGCTCACATTCCTACCTACGGGCGATGAAGAAACTGCGACGCAGAACCTCCAGACAGCCCTTCATCGCCCGTAGAACAGGACGCTGGCGATGACGATCATGGACGTCACCGCCAGCATATGCGCGAGTGCCTCCGACGTTGCCCTCTTAGTGGCTTCCTTCATGCCGTTCCTCCCTGGACACTGGACACGACTCTCCGTGGCGCAAATACACACGCTACGTCGGCTGGAATTTTACTCGGAACACCCCACTTCGACGTTCGCTTCGCGAGTCCCCACTCGGCGTTCATCGACGGTTCAGAACATCGTCGGGTAATGCGGCGTGAATTGGGCTCGCTTATGGTTGTCCTGCGACCGAGTCCCGGTAACGTTTAGGCGAGCCCGTACAAATACGAGTGATGCGAATTATCGACCGAAAGCCGTTAGTTACTGTGGATTGCAACCTTGAGTAAATTGTTTGCTTCGACCGCGTGCGACACTTCGATGACGGACTTCGACGCACTGAGATCAGTCTGCCGCAAGCAAATTGAGCCGCGCATTGGCGACAGTCAGACGCTCGGCCAACAGCTGCGCCAGATTGCGCATGATCCGCTCGCCGGCTTTCGGATGTCGCACGCGGAAACGTTCGAAATCCACTAGCGAGATCTCGAAAGCGGTGGCCGAGAAATCCGCGACGACGTCGGCGGAGCGCACGGGCTCCAGCAGTGCCATCTCGCCGAAGCATTGCCCTGCCGTCAGCGTCGCGAGCCGGATGCCGTCGGGCAGGGTGACGTGGACGACGCCGGAGCGCAGGAAGAACAACGAGGCCGCAGCATCGCCGGCCGCAAGGATGCGTTCGCCCTGCCGATAGTGCCGGATGATCGCCAGTGCCGCGAGCTCATGGCGCTCGTCCGCGGAGAGCCCCGCGAGCAGCGGCTGCTCGGCGAGCTCGGTGGTTTCGAGGAAATCGATGGCGCCGCCATAGCGATAGACGATCTGGTCCTCGGCCCATTCGATCGCGGTGTCGAGCAGGTAGAAGTCGCGCACGTTCTTGCTGTCGCCGGTACGGGCCGCGATCTCCTGCCATTCCGGCGAGCTGCGGCGGATGCCCGACAGCACGACGGTGACGTGGAAGTCGGCGAGCTCGTGAAACAGCTCGGAGAGCAGGCGCAGGCCTGCTTGTGTCATCGCGGTGACGCGGTGGAGGTCGACGATGACGAATTGCGGTCGCGTGCTCGCCGCAAGCTGGCGCGAGACGTAGTCGACGCTGGAAAGAGACAGCGTGCCGACCAGCTCGAGCACGCGCACCGCGTCGGGATGGGCGGTGAGGATGTTGCGCTCCTGAGCGCGGCGGCTGCGTCGCGACGGGTTGGCGCCGATGTCGTAGTCGGCGATGATCGTGGTGCGCGCATCGTCGGAACGGTTCAGCATGTGCAGGCCGTAATGCGCCGACAGCGCCTCGCAGACCTTGATGCCGCGCACGCTGTTGCCGTGACCGTCGAGCCTGGGCGAATAGCTGCCGAGCCCGAGCCGTGCCGGCAGGCTTGCCAGGATGCCGCCGCCGACGCCGCTCTTGGCGGGAATGCCGACGCGGTAGATCCACTCGCCGGCGAAGTCATACATGCCCGACGAGGTCATCACCGACAGCGTGCGCGACACCGCATAGGGCGTCACCACCTGCTCGCCGGTGACCGGATTGACGCCACGATTGGCGAGCGTGGCCGCCATGATCGCGCAGTCGCGCGCTGTGACGAGCACGGCGCATTGCCTGAAGTAGACCGCGAGCACGTCGTCGACAGGCTCCCTGATGACGTCGGAAGTCCGCAGCAGATAGGCGATCGCGCGGTTGCGATCGCCGGTGGCGGCTTCCGATGCGAACACCGCGTCGTCGACATCGAGCTTGCGGCCGGCGAAGCGGCCGAGCGCATCGCGGATGGTCTCGAAGGCGTCGTCGTGCCGTGCCCTGCGGATCAGGCCGCTGCAGGCGATCGCGCCGGCATTGACCATCGGATTGAACGGGTGGTTCTCCGCATTGAGCCGGATCGAATTGAAGGGATCGCCGGACGGCTCGACGCCGATCACGCGTTCGACCTCGTCGGAGCCGAGCGTATCGAGCGCCAGCGCGAACACGAACGGTTTCGACATCGATTGAATCGTGAACGGCACGCGGCTGTCGCCGACCTCATAGACATGGCCGTCGAGCGTGGCGAGGCTGATGCCGAAATGCGCCGGGTCGGCTTTGCCGAGCTCGGGAATGTAGTTCGCGACCGCGCCGTCGTGGTCAGGCCAGAAGTCGGCATGGCAGGCCGACAGGAAGCGCTGCAGCGGCGGCATCGCGGCCGTCGCCCAATGCTGCGGATGTCGGATCGGCCTCGGGTGGGTGGTCATGGCAAGCTCGGCGGGAACAAGGTCTCGCGCCGGTTATGTCGCAGCTGCGACGGCGCAGCCAGCCCACACTTGTCGCAACGCTGGTCAAATGTTGCCGCTGCTCACCGATTGAGCGGGTTTGCGGGCGCGATGACCGCCCCGTGTTGCCATGCGCGGGGACGATGCCGATCGAAAGCCAGCGCTGGGGTACCGCGCTTTGGAACCGGCGACGGTCGTCACGCCCGCATACCGCTGGCCGTTGTCTAAGGATGCCGAGTCTTGTGCCAACACGCTGAAGAATGGCGGCTTTTAGAGACGGTCTACTGTTGTGACGGCAAAACGGCTGGGTTAGCTTGTTCGATAAGCGGAATATCATTCCGCATGACGGAATTGGTGGGAAACGCATGGGACGACGGTCTGAGCGATTGAGCAGGAGCAGCATGCTGCCCGGAGATCTCGCCGGCGAGGGCGAGGTCATTCAGGTGGTGTCGCGGGCGTTCGACGTGCTTCGCTGTTTCGAGGGGCACGAGGCGCGGCTCGGCAATCTCGAAATCTCCAACCGCTGCGGCCTGCCGCGGTCGACGGTGTCGCGGCTGACGCACACGCTGACGCGCATGGGCCAGCTGGTCTACCTGCCGCGTGATCAGAAATACCGCATCGGCCCGAGCGCCGTGGCGATGAGCACGTCGATGACCCGAGGCTTGCAGTTGCGCAATCTGATCCGGCAGCGGCTGCAGGACGTCGCCGAGCAGTTGCCCGGCACCGTCGGCTTCGTCATTCCCGACCGCTTCCACCTCGTCTATCTGGAGTTCGGCCGCGCCGCTAATGCGCTCGGCCTGCATGAGACCACGGGCAGCCGCATCTCGATGGCCTCGACCGCGGCCGGTCATGCCTATGTCGCCGCGCTCGAGCCGGAGGTCGGCGACGCCTTGCTGGCCGAGATGGAGCGCGAGATGCCGGACGCGGCCAAGCTGCTGCGGCCACGCCTCGAGCACAACAGACAGTTTCTCAAGGAGCATGGCTACGTCGTAGCCTGCGGCCTGTGGAGTCCGCACATCAATGGCGTCGCGCTGCCGCTGTGGTCGCCGCAATACCAGACTTATGTCGTGCTCACGATCGGCCTGTTGTCGGCGATGTACGACGAGCAGCGGCTGCACGACGAGGTCGCCCAGCCGATGCGCGAGCTCGGCCGCAGCATCGCCGCGCTGCTGCAGGGCGCGGAAGCCGACGTCTTCAACAGCCGGATGGACAGAAAGCCGCTCCAGGTGAACGCGAAGACCAACCATAAGAACAAGACCATCACCGGGGCAGGGGGAACGAATGAGTTGGCAGCCGGAGCTCGAGGAACTGGCCCGGCGCGAGGCCTTCGCGCGGGAGATGGGCGGGCCTGACAAGGTCAAGCGTCAGCACGACCAGGGCCGCCTCACCGTTCGCGAGCGCATCGACGGCGTCGTCGATCCCGGCAGCTTCCACGAGATCGGCGCGGTCTCAGGGATCGGCGAGTATGACGAGCAGGGCGAGCTCACGCATGTGACGCCCGCCAATTGCGTGTTCGGGCGCGGCCGCATCGACGGCCGCACCGTCGTCGTGGTCGGGGATGACTTCACCGTGCGCGGCGGCTCGGCCGACGCATCGATCGCCGCCAAGCCGCTGATGGCGGAGGAGATGGCGCACGACTTCCGTCTGCCCATCATCCGCATCATCGAGGGCTCCGGCGGCGGCGGCTCGGTCAAGACGATCGAGACCAAGGGCGCGGCCAACCTGCCTGGCGGCATCGGCGGCAATCGCTGGTACCGCTACACGACCGAGAACATGTCGCTGGTGCCCGTGGTCGCGCTCGGCCTCGGCTCGGTCGCAGGGCTAGGCGCGGCGCGGCTCGCGGCGAGCCACTACTCGGTGATGACCAAGCAGTCGGCGATGTTCGTCGCCGGCCCGCCGGTCGTGAAGCGGCTGGGGCAGGACCTCGGCAAGATGGAGCTCGGTGGCGCCGACATCCAGACCCGCGCCGGCGGCGTCGATCATGCGGTGGACACCGAGGCGGAGGCGTTCGCCTGCGCGCGGCGCTTCCTGTCCTACCTGCCATCGTCGGTCTACGAGCTGCCGCCGACCTTGCCCTGCACCGATGACCCGCAGCGCGTCGACGAGCAGCTCATCAGCGCGGTGCCGCGGGATCGCCGGCGCGTCTACAAGATGCGGCCGATCATCGAGTCCGTCGTCGACAACGGCTCGTTCTTCGAGGTGACGCAGAACTATGGCCGTCCGATCATCATCGGCCTCGCGCGTCTCGAAGGCCGCGCGGTGATGGTGCTGGCGAGCGATCCCTATCATTATGGCGGCTCGTGGACCGCGGATGCCTGCCAGAAGGTGATCCGCTGGGTCGATTTCGCCGAGACCTTCCATCTGCCGATCGTCTACCTGATGGATTGCCCCGGCTTCATGGTCGGGCTCGAGGCGGAGAAGGCGGCAACCATCCGCCATGGCGTGCGCGCGATGGCCGCCGTCAATCAGTCGACGGTGCCGTGGTGCACGGTGATCGTGCGCAACAATTTCGGCGTCGCCGGTGTCGTGCATCAGCCAGCCGACCGGTTCTCGATCCGCTACGCCTGGCCGTCGGCCTATTGGGGCTCGCTGCCGCTCGAAGGCGGCATCGAGGCGGCCTATCGCGCCGAGATCGACGCCGCGCCCGACCCGAAAGCCAAGCTCAAGGAGATCGAGGATCGGCTGAACAAGCTGCGCTCGCCGTTCCGCTCGGCCGAGAAGTTCTGGGTCGAGGAGATCATCGACCCGCGCAAGACGCGCGCGCTGCTGTGCGAGTTTGCGCGCCTTGCCGAGCCGCTGCGCACGCCCGGGCCGCCCACGGCGATGACGACTCGGCCGTGAGCCGCTGATGTTAAGCCGCGGCGGGCTTCGCCTGCCGCGCGATCGCCAGCGCCAGGAGCGCGGCGACGATGCACAATGCGCCCGCCGTGAAGAACGCCGGCAGGTAGCTCTGCAACAGAGTGCGCGACAGGCCGGCGCCGAACGCGGCGGTGCCGGCGCCGAGCTGATGTCCGGCGAACACCCAGCCGAACACCAGATTGGCCCGCTCGGCCCCAAACCGCTGCGCGGTCAGCCGCACCGTCGGCGGCACGGTGGCGATCCAGTCGAGGCCGTAGAACATCGCGAACAGCGACAGGCCATAGAACGAGAAGTCGGTGAATGGAAGGAACAGCAGCGAGAGCCCGCGCAAGCCGTAGTACCAGAACAACAGCCAGCGATTGTCGTACCGGTCCGACAGCCATCCCGAGACGATCGTGCCGACGAAGTCGAACATGCCCATCGCGGCGAGCAGGCTCGCCGCCTGCACCTGCGGAATGCCGAAGTCGAGGCACATCGGGATCAGATGGACCTGGACGAGGCCGTTGGTCGAGGCGCCACAGATGAAGAAGGTCGCGAACAGCATCCAGAACACCGGTGCGCGCGCCGCATCGCGGAGGGTGCCGAGCGCGGCGGCGAGGATCGGTGTGGTGACGGGCGCGGGTGCGGCGATCGGGTCGGTGCCCTTGTCGCCGAAGGGACGCAGGCCGAGATCACTCGGGCGATCGCGCATCAGCAGCAGCACGGCGGTCGCGGAAACGCCGAGCATGACGCAGATGAGCCCGAGCGCGACGCGCCAGCCGAGCCGCTCGGTGAGGCTGGCGAGCAGCGGCAGGAACACCAGCTGTCCGGTGGCGACGCTGGCGGTGAGGATGCCGACGACGAGGCCGCGGCGCGCGACGAACCAGCGCGTCGCGATGGTGGCGCCCAGCACCAGCGCGGTCATGCCGGTGCCGATGCCGATCACGACGCCCCACAGCAGCACGAGGTGCCAGACATGGGTCATCGCCAACGACGAAAGCAGCGCGGTCACGACGATCAACTGGGCCAAAAGCGTGATGTTGCGCAGACCGTAGCGGTTGAGCAGGGCGGCGGCGAAGGGGGCCATCAGCCCGAACAGCACGAAGCGGATCGACAGTGCCGAGGAGATCTCCGCGGTGCTCCAGCCGAACTCCTGCTGCAGCGGCACGATGAACACGCCGGGTGCTCCCACCGTGCCGGCCGATACCAGGGCCGTGAAGAACGTTACGGCCACCATGATCCAGCCATAGTGGATGTTGCGCCGTTCGAGTGCTGCCGCGAGCCGGTTCGAGATCATGTGCTTCTCAGTTCGATGGGGATTTCGCGCCCATTCTGTCAGGGCGCCTCAACGACATAAATGGCTAAGTTCCCTCGTTTCAGGACATCAAGGTCGCTCTACGGCGATCGCAGTCGCCTCGCCGCCGCCGATGCATAGCGACGCCACGCCGCGCTTTAGTCCACGGGCCTGCATCGCATGCAGCAGCGTCACGATCAGCCGCGCGCCGGTGGCGCCGATGGGATGGCCCAGCGCGCAGGCGCCGCCGTTGACGTTCAGCCGGTCACGCGCAATGCCAAGGTCGCGCTGCGCGGCCATCGCGACGATCGCAAACGCCTCGTTGATCTCGAACAGGTCGACATCCTCCACCCGCCAGCCGACCTTGTCGAGCAGCTTCCTGATCGCCGGAATCGGCGCGGTCGTGAACCATTGCGGCTCCTGGCTGTGCGTGGCGTGGCCCTTGATCTCCGCGATGATGGGCAGCCCGTCACGGTCCGCACGCGAGCGCTTGGCGAGCACGAGCGCTGCGGCACCATCCGCGTTCGCAGAGGACGCCGCGGGCGTGATAGTGCCGTCCTTGCGGAACGCCGGCTTCAGCGCCGGGATCTTCGCCGGATCGACCTTGAGCGGATGCTCGTCATTGACGACCAGGCGTGCGCCGGATTTCTCGACGAGCGTGATCGGCGCGATCTCGGCCTTGAACGCGCCGCTCTCGACCGCCCTGCGCGCACGCGTCAGCGTCTCGACGGCGTAGGCATCCTGGTCGGCGCGGGTGAACTGATAGGCCTCGGCCGTCGCCTCGCCAAAATCGCCCATCGAGCGTCCGGTCTCATAGGCGTCCTCCAGGCCATCCAGCATCATGTGATCGAGGATCCGATCGTGGCCCGCGCGATAGCCGCCGCGCGCCTTGGTCAGCAGATACGGCGCGTTGCTCATGCTTTCCATGCCACCGGACACGACGAGGTCGGCAGAACCGGCCTGGATGATATCGTGCGCCAGCATCGTAGCCTTCATTCCAGAGCCGCAGACCTTGTTGATGGTGGTGGCGCCCGTGGCATCGGGCAGGCCGGCGCCCCGTGCCGCCTGCCGCGCCGGAGCCTGGCCCTGACCTGCAGGAAGCACGTTGCCCATGACAACCTCCGTGACCGCGTCAGGCGAAACGGCGGCGCGTTCGAGCGCGGATTTGATCACGTGCGCACCGAGCTTGTGCGCACTCAGCGGCGACAACTCGCCCATGAAGCGGCCGAGTGGAGTGCGGGCAGCGGACAGGATCACGACGGGATCGGACGAGGCCATGACAGGCTCTCCCTTGAGAAAGATGATGAGCATAATATAATGACATCGCGAAAAAGGAAACCCCGGCAATCGCGCTGAACTTGTCGTGAAGCTGGCGCGACACTGCCGGGATCCGCGAGACGAGACTTGGAGAAACTTGCTATCGCTTGCGGTCGATGAACTGCTGCATCAGCCGTTTCGGCTCGTCGGTCAGGAACGACCGTCCGAAGGCGCCGATCGATATCTCGACGGACTCCTTCAGCGGCAGCTCCTCCCATTGCCGCAGCAGAGCCTTCTGAGTCCGCAGCGCTTCGGGACCGCAGGCGAGCAGGGATGCCACGGCCTTCTCGACCGCGATGTCGAGCTCTCCCTCGGCGGCGACGGCATCGACAAGGCCCCAGGCGAGCGCCGTCGGCGCGTCGATCGTCTCGGCCGTCATCAGCAGCCAGCGCGTGCGGCCCCAGCCGATGAGACGCGGCAGCAGCGCGGCATGAATGACCGAGGGGATGCCGACACGAACCTCGGGCATGCCGAACTTGGCATCATGCGCCGCGACACGGATATCGCAGGCCGTTGCGACCTCCAATCCGCCACCCAGACACCACCCCGGCATCCGCGCAATCACGGGTGCAGGAAAATTTCGCACCGCATCGCAGAGCCCGGCAAGTCGCGAGATGAACGTTTCCGCTGAAGCCTGATCGAGCGTCGCCATCTCCTTGATGTCGGCGCCGCCGATCATGCTCTTCCCGCTTTCGCCGGCCAAAACGAGAACGCGAATGCCGGCTTCGGCGGCGAGCGATTGCAGGCCGGCTTCCATGTCGAGAATCGCCGCCGAACCGAGAATATTGAGCGGACCGGCATTGCAGATCGTCAGCCGGACCACGCCGCGGCCGTCACGACTCACGCCGCAGTGGGAATTGAGCATGTCCATGGTTGTCCTCGTCGGGTTCCTGGGCAAGGGAGAGTGTGCCGGGAATAAATCAGGCCAGCGAAGTTGATTTAGATCAACTCGAATTCATCAAATAGCTGCAGTCAGCAGGACGCAGAACTGTTATTGTATGACCGCAGACATTCAATGGGACGGCAATGCGTTACTCTCCGGAACACAAGGCGGAAACCCACGCGCGGATCGTGCGCAAGGCATCGGTGCGGCTGCGCGAGCGTGGTGCTCACGGTGTCGGGGTTGCCGACCTGATGAAGGAGGCCGGGCTGACTCATGGCGGCTTCTATGCGCATTTCGATTCGCGCGAGGCGCTGGTCGTGGAGGCGTTCGGTTATGCGATCGACCGTTCGATTGAGCATTGGCGCAAGCTGCTGGACCAACTGCCGCCGCAGAAGCGACTCGCGGCCATCGTCGACGGCTATCTGTCCGCGGCTCATCGCGACGATGTCGGTCACGGCTGCGCGGTTCCTGCGCTCGGAGCGGAAATCGCCCGCGAGAGCGCAAAGACCCGCAAGGCCTTTGCTGCGAAGCTGGAAGAGCTGATCGCCCTGTTCGCCGAGTACATCAGCGACGTGCCGGCCAAGACTGCGCGAAGGCGGGCTTCGGCGATGCTCGCGACGCTGATGGGGACGCTCGTGATGGCGCGACTCATGGGCAGCGGCGAATTGTCAGACGAAATCCTGAGCTCCGGGCGCGAGGTGGCGCTGGCTGTCGCCAGCGGCGGCGGGCCGGCGGGGAGGGCCCCTGCGCGGGCGCCCGCGAAAAGGCCCGTGAAGAAGGCGGCAGCCGCGAAGCGCTGATCCGTCGCGCGGCTCGGATGGTGGACGCAGCTCGCCACGCTGCAGGGCCTGCCGTGATCGTGCCGGCCGAGCGAAGGGGCGGCATTTTCGCAGCGCCGGGCAGCGCTTAGACCCTTCCCAAACGCCGCAAAGACTGCAAGATGCCGGCCAAATCGGCACTGCTTACCCCTGCGGAGGATACCCCATGCGTTCGATCGGTCATTTCATTGGCGGCAAAGAGGTCAAGGGCACGTCTGGACGGACGGCCGACGTCTTCGAGCCCATGACCGGCGACGTTCAGGCCAAGGTCGCGCTGGCCTCTCGCGCCGAGCTCCGTGCCGCTGTCGAGAACGCAAAGGCGGCGCAACCGGCCTGGGCCGCGACCAATCCGCAGCGCCGCGCCCGCGTGATGATGAAGTTCGTCGAACTCGTCCAGCGCGACTACGACCAGCTCGCCGATCTGCTTGCGCGGGAGCATGGTAAGACCGTCCCCGACGCCAAGGGCGATATCCAGCGCGGCCTGGAGGTCGCGGAGTTCGCGTGCGGCATTCCGCACCTGATGAAGGGCGAGTACACTGAGGGAGCCGGCCCCGGCATCGACATCTATTCGATGCGCCAGCCGCTCGGTGTCGTTGCCGGCATCACGCCGTTCAATTTCCCGGCGATGATTCCGATGTGGAAGTTTGCCCCTGCCATCGCCTGCGGCAATGCCTTCATCCTCAAGCCCTCGGAGCGCGATCCGGGCGTGCCGATGAAGCTCGCCGAGCTGATGATCGAGGCCGGGCTGCCGGCGGGCATCCTCAATGTCGTCAACGGCGACAAGGAGGCGGTCGACGCCATCCTCGAGGATCCTGACATCATGGCGATCGGCTTCGTCGGCTCGTCGCCGATCGCGCAGTACATCTATTCGCGCGCGGCTGCGCACGCCAAGCGCTGCCAGTGCTTCGGCGGCGCCAAGAACCACGCCATCATCATGCCCGACGCCGATCTCGACCAGGCGGTCGATGCGCTGATCGGCGCCGGCTACGGCTCGGCCGGCGAGCGCTGCATGGCGGTCTCGGTCGCCGTGCCCGTCGGCAAGACCACGGCCGACCGGCTGATGGAGAAGCTGATCCCGCGCGTTGAAAGCCTGAAGATCGGCACCTCGGTCGATCCCTCGGCCGATTTCGGTCCGCTGGTGACCCGCGAGGCGGTCGAGCGCGTCAAGAATTATGTCGATATTGGCCTCAAGGAAGGCGCGACGCTCGCCGTCGACGGCCGCGGCTTCAAGATGCAGGGCTACGAGAACGGCTTCTACATGGGCGGGTGTCTGTTCGACAACGTCACCAAGGACATGCGGATCTACAAGGAGGAGATCTTCGGCCCGGTGCTGTCGGTCGTGCGCGCCAAGGACTACGCCGAGGCGCTGGCGCTGCCGTCGGAGCATGATTACGGCAACGGCGTCGCGATCTTCACCCGCGATGGCGACGCGGCGCGCGACTTCGCGGCCAAGGTCAATGTCGGCATGGTCGGCATCAACGTGCCGATCCCGGTGCCGATCGCCTACTACACCTTCGGCGGCTGGAAGAAGTCCGGCTTCGGCGACCTCAACCAGCACGGTCCGGATTCGATCCGCTTCTACACCAAGACCAAGACCGTCACCTCGCGCTGGCCGTCCGGTGTCAAGGAAGGCGCGGAGTTCTCGATCCCGCTGATGAAGTGAGGTCGGGTCCGTTCGGACTCTCTCCTTCGTCATTGCGAGCGAAGCGAAGCAATCCAGGATCTTTCTGCAGAGGCAGTCTGGATTGCTTCGTCGCCTTCGGCTCCTCGCAATGACGGCGCATGAGGAAAGCGCAAAGACCAACAAACAAGACTAGGAAACGCGGAGAACGGATGCAGTTCGCTCTCGACGAGGATCAGATCGCGGTGCGCGACATGGCGCGCGCCTTCGCGGCCGAGAAGATTGCCCCGCATGCGCTGCGCTGGGACGAGGAGAAGCATTTTCCCGTTGATGTGATGCGGGAGGCGGCGGGCCTCGGCATGGGCGGCATCTACATCCGCGACGATGTCGGCGGCTCGGGCCTGAGCCGGCTCGACGCGGCACTGATCTTCGAGGCGCTGGCGACGGGCTGCCCCACGGTCTCGGCTTTCATCTCGATCCACAACATGGCCTCGTGGATGATCGACACCTTCGGCACCGAGGCGCAGAGGCAGGCTTACTTGCCGAAGCTCTGCGCCATGGATCTGATCGCGAGCTACTGCCTGACCGAGCCGGGCGCGGGCTCCGATGCGGCGGCGCTGCGCACGCGCGCGGTGCGCGACGGCGACGACTACGTGCTCAACGGGCAGAAGCAGTTCATCTCCGGTGCCGGCGCCACCGACATCCTCGTCGCGATGGTGCGAACCGGCGCCGATGGTCCCGGCGGCATCTCCACGCTGGTGATCGACGCCAATGCCCCCGGCGTGTCGTTCGGCGCCAATGAGCGCAAGATGGGCTGGAATGCGCAGCCGACCCGGGCCGTGATCTTCGAGAATGCGCGGGTGCCGGTGGCCAACCGGCTGGGTGAGGAGGGCATTGGGTTCAAGATCGCGATGGCAGGGCTCGACGGCGGCCGTCTCAACATCGCCGCCTGCTCGCTCGGCGGCGCGCAGGCGGCGCTCGACAAGACGCTGGCCTATACGAAAGAGCGCAAGGCGTTCGGTAAGCGGCTCGACGAATTCCAGGCGCTGCAGTTTCGCATCGCCGACATGGCGATCGAGCTGGAGGCGGCGCGCACCTTCGTCTGGCGCGCGGCGGCTGCGCTCGACCGCAAGGATGCTGACGCGACCATGCTGTGCGCCATGGCCAAGCGCTTCGGGACCGATGTCGGCTTCGAGGTCGCCAACCAGGCGCTGCAGCTGCACGGCGGCTACGGCTATTTGAGCGAATACGGCATCGAGAAGATCGTCCGCGATCTGCGCGTGCACCAGATTCTCGAAGGCACCAACGAGATCATGCGCCTGATCGTGTCGCGCAAGCTGATCGAGGCGGCGCGATGAGCGAGGTCATCGAAGGCGACCTGATCATCCGCCGCGAAGGCTCGGCCGGCATCATCCGGCTGAATCGGCCGAAGGCGATCAACGCGATGACGCTGGAGATGTCGATGGGCATCGATGCCGCGCTGGATCAGTTCGAGGGCGATCCGGCCGTCGCAATTGTCGTGCTCGAAGGCGCGGGCGAGCGTGGACTTTGCGCGGGCGGCGACATCCGCGGGCTCTATGAGAGCTCGAAGACGAACGGCGATCTCGGCAAGGTGTTCTGGCGCCAGGAATACATCATGAACGCGCGCATCGGGGCGTTCCCAAAACCCTATGTCGCCTACATGGACGGGCTGGTGATGGGCGGCGGCGTCGGACTATCGGCGCATGGCCGTCACCGCATCGTGACCGAGAAGACCAAGCTCGCGATGCCGGAAGTCGGCCTCGGCTTCTTTCCCGACGTCGGCGGCACCTGGCTCTTGTCGCGCGCGCCTGGCGAACTCGGCGCCTATTTCGGCCTGACCGGGCAGACCATGAACGGGCCCGATGCGATCCATGCGCGCTTTGCCGATGCCGTGGTGCCGACCGAGAAATGGCCGGCGCTGCGCGAGGTCCTGACCAAAGTCAGGCCGGGCACGCTGTCGATCGAGATCGACCGGCTGATCGCCGGCTTCGCGACGTCGGAGACGGCCGGCCCGGTGGCGGCGCAGCAGGCGAAGATCGACGCGTGGTTCGCCCATGACAGCATGCACGACATCTTTACCGCGCTGAGAGCGGACGGCTCGGAGCTCGCGTTGGCGACGCTGAAGACGCTGAAGGAGAAGTCGCCGCGCGGCATGGTCGTAACGCTCAAGCTGCTGCGACTGGCACGCGGTGCGGCGTCCCTGGAGGAATGCCTGGTGCGCGAGTATCGTGCGGCGCTCGAAGTGTTCCGCAGCGACGATTTCCGCGAGGGCGTGCGTGCGGCGATCATCGACAAGGACCGCAATCCCAGATGGTCGCCGCCTGATGTTGATCAGGTGACACCGGAGATGCTGGCGCCATATCTCGCCGAGATCGGCGCCGACGAGCTGACCTTTCCGCAGAGCAAATAACAATCAGGTCGAGGGGAGAGAACGAACCATGGCAACGATCGCATTCATCGGCCTCGGCAACATGGGCGGACCAATGGCCGCCAACCTGGTCAAGGCCGGCCACAAGGTGGTCGCGTTCGATCTGGTCGAGGCCTCGCGCGTCCAGGCCAGGGCCGATGGCGCCGAAATCGCCGACAGCGCCGTCGCCGCGGCCAAAAGCGCCGATGCCGTCGTCACCATGCTGCCGGCCGGCAAGCATGTGCTGGCGGTCTGGACCGAGGTCGTGCCGGCAATGACGAAGGGCGCGCTGATCATCGATTCCTCGACCATCGACGTCGAGAGCGCGCGCGCCGCGCATGTGCTGGCCGCCAAGCACGGCATCGCCGCCGTGGACGCGCCGGTGTCCGGGGGCACCGGCGGCGCCAAGGCCGCAACGCTCACCTTCATGTGCGGCGGCGAGGAAAGCGCCTTCGCCACGGCCAAGCCGATCCTGGAGAAGATGGGCAAGAAGATCGTCCATTGCGGCGGCGCAGGCGCCGGGCAGGCGGCCAAGATATGCAACAACATGATCCTCGGCATTTCGATGATCGCGGTGAGCGAGGCCTTTGCGCTCGGCGAAAAGCTCGGCCTGTCGCATCAGGCGCTGTTCGACGTCGCCTCGACCTCGTCAGGACAGTGCTGGTCGCTGACATCCTATTGCCCAGTGCCGGGCCCGGTGCCGGCCTCGCCGGCCAACAACGACTACAAGCCCGGCTTTGCGACCGCGCTGATGCTCAAGGACCTCACGCTGTCGCAGGACGCCGCCAAGGCGGCCGGCGCGGCGACGCCGCTCGGGCAGCATGCGCAGGAGATCTATAAGGCATTTGAGGCTGCCGGCCATGGCGGCGTCGATTTTTCCGGGATCATTCAGCACGTCCGTAAGCTCGCCGGGACCATCTGATGACGACATTCAAGGACGCGCGCGCGTTTCTGCTGGCGCATCGCACCGACTACGATGCGGCCGTGAAGGGTTTTCGCTGGCCCGATCCCGTCCCGTTCAACTGGGCGCTCGACTGGTTCGATGCCGAACTCGCATCTGATCCGGAGAGTCGCGAGCGGACGGCGCTATGGATCTTCGATGCCGCGCAGGACCGCCAGACCAAGCTGTCCTTCGCGGCGCTGTCGCGCCGCTCCAACCAGGTCGCGAATTTCCTGCGCGCGCAGGGCTTGAAGCGCGGCGACCATCTGCTGCTGCTGCTCGGCAACGTCGTGCCGCTGTGGGAGACGATGTTGGCGGCGATGAAGCTCGGCGTCGTCGTGATCCCCGCGACGACGCTGCTGACCACCGACGAGCTGCGCGATCGTCTGGAGCGCGGCCGCGCCAAGGCCGTGGTCGCGGCGCAGGATCAGGTTGCGAAGTTCGCCGATCTCGGCGCCGATGATCTCGTCCGGATCGTCGTCGGCGCGGCGGCCACGCCCGCCGGCTGGCTGCCGTTCGAGCAGGCGGCTGACGCGGCCGAGGCGTTCACGCCGGATGGGCCGACGCAGCCGGATGATCCGATGCTGCTCTATTTCACCTCGGGCACCACGGCCAAGCCGAAGCTGGTGCGGCACAGCCACCGCAGCTATCCGGTCGGCCATCTCTCGACCATGTACTGGCTCGGCCTGCAGCCGGGCGACGTGCACCTCAACATCTCCTCGCCGGGCTGGGCCAAGCATGCCTGGAGCTGCTTCTTCTCGCCCTGGAATGCCGGCGCCACGGTATTCGTGGTCAATCAGCCGCGCTTCGACGCCAAGGGGCTGCTCGCGATCATCAAACGCTGCGGCGTCACGACGCTGTGCGCGCCACCCACGGTGTGGCGGCTGTTCATCCAGGAGCACCTCGCCGACTTCAAGGTCTCGTTGCGCGAGGCCTGCGGCGCCGGCGAGCCGCTCAATCCGGAGGTGATCGATCAGGTGCGTGCCGCCTGGGGGCTGACGATTCGCGACGGCTATGGCCAGACCGAAACCGCGGCCATCGTCGGCAACTCGCCGGGCCAGAAATTGAAGATCGGCTCGATGGGTCGGCCGCTGCCGGGCTATCGCGTCGAGGTCGCCGACATCGACGGCAATCTCGCCAGCGAAGGCGAGATCACGCTGGCGCTCACCGGCGAGCGTCCGGCCGGCCTGATGCAGGGCTATCAGGGCGACGACGGTAAGCTGTCCGGCGCCGATGGCACGCGCTACCGCACGGGTGACGTCGTGTTCCAGGACGGCGACGGCTATCTCACCTTCGTCGGTCGCTCCGACGACGTGTTCAAATCGTCCGACTACCGCATCTCGCCGTTCGAGCTGGAAAGCGTGCTGCTGGAGCATGAGGCCGTCGCCGAGGCTGCCGTTGTGCCGTCTCCGGATCCCATCCGTCTCGCCATCCCGAAAGCCTATGTGTTGCTGACGGCCGGCGCGGAGCGCTCGCGCGCCACGGCGCTGTCGATCTTCGTGCATCTTCAGGCGCGGCTGGCGCCGTTCAAGCGCATCCGCCGGCTCGAGCTCGTGAGCGAGCTGCCGAAGACGATCTCCGGAAAGATCCGCCGCGTGCAGCTGCGCCGGCTGGAGCATGAGGACGACCGCACGGATCATCTGCGCGGCACGGAGTTCAAGGAAGAGGATTTCCCGGAGCTGAAGACCAGGCCGTCCGGGCACGAGGTGTAGGAACGCATGAACCAGATCTGGAAGAAGCCGCCGATTTCGCTCGCAGCCTATCAGGCCATGGTGGGCCAGGAGATCGGCGTGTCATCGTGGCACGTGCTCGATCAACAGCGCATCGACACCTATGCCGATGTGATCGAGGATCATCAATTCATCCATGTCGATCCGGAGAAAGCCAAGGCGACGCCGTTCGGCACCACGATCGCGCACGGATTCCTGACGATGTCGCTGTTGTCAGTGATGTCCTACGAGGTCATGCCGGCGATCGAGGGCACGGCGATGGGCGTCAATTACGGCTTCGACAAGCTGCGCTTCATCTCGCCGGTGAAATCGGGAAAACGCGTGCGCGGCCGCTTCGTGCTGGCGGAAGCCACGCTGCGCAAGCCCAAGGAGTTGCAGTCGCGCACCAATGTCACGGTCGAGATCGAAGGCGAGGACAAACCCGCGCTGGTCGCCGACTGGATCGGACTGATCTATCTCAGCTAACTCTCTTCGTCCCAACCCACCCCTCGTCATCGCCGGGCTTGACCCGGCGATCCAACAAAACTGAGAGTTTTTCGAAGTGGATGGATGCCCGGGTCAAGCCCGGGCATGACGAGCCTAGAACCTAGGACAAACATCATGGCAATCAGATTCGACGGACGCGTCGCCATCGTCACCGGCGCAGGCAATGGTCTCGGACGCGCGCATGCGCTGGGACTGGCGAGCCGCGGCGCCAAGGTCGTGGTCAATGATTTCGGCGGCGCGCGCGACGGCACCGGCGGCTCGATGACCGCGGCGGAGACGGTGGTCGAGGAGATCCGCAAAGCCGGCGGCACCGCGATGGCTGACGGTGCCGACGTCTCGAATTTCGAGCAGGTCACGGCGATGGTCAAGCGCGCAACCAAAGAGTGGGGCAGCGTCGACATCATGTGCGCCAATGCCGGAATCCTGCGCGACAAGTCGTTCGGCAAGATGGAGGTTGCCGATTTCGCCAAGGTGCTCGATGTGCATCTTGTCGGCAGCTTCTACTGCTGCAAGGCGGTGTGGAACGGCATGCGCGAGCGCAATTACGGCCGCATCGTGCTGACGACCTCGTCCTCGGGCCTGTTCGGCAATTTCGGGCAGGCCAACTACGGCGCGGCCAAGACCGGCATGGTCGGCCTCATGAACGTGCTGGCGGAGGAGGGCCGCAAGACCAACATCCGCGTCAACATCATCTCGCCGACGGCGGCGACGCGCATGACGGAGGAACTGCTGCCACCGCAGGCGCTGCAGCTGATGAAGCCGGAATCGATCACGCCCGCGGTGGAGTATCTGCTGAGCGAGGACGCGCCGACCCGGACCATCGTGGGCGCGGGTGCCGGCTCCTTCGCGGTGATCAGGATCCTGGAGAGCGAGGGCATCAACCTGCCGCCGGAGGAATGGACGCCGGACGCGATCGCCGCGCATTTTGCCGAGATCAGCGACATGTCGAAGGCGAGGGCGCTGCAGGGAGCGTTCGAGCAGACGCAGAAATATGTCGGTCAGGCCGCCGCGCGGCTGGGGATCAAGCTGTAAGACACGATGCCCGGGTCGAACTCCGCCGTCATGGCCGGGTCAAGCCCGGGCATGACGACCTTTTGCTCGGCGACCTGCTCGGCCTAGATTGGCGCCATGTCCTCTTCAAACCAAGTCGCCGTCATCGGAGCCGGCCCGGCCGGGCTGATGGCGGCCGAGGTGTTGGCCGAGGGCGGTGCTGCCGTGACCGTCTACGACGCCATGCCGTCGGTGGCGCGCAAGTTTCTGATGGCCGGTCGCGGCGGCCTCAACCTCACCCATAGCGAAGAGCTGCCCGCCTTCCTGGCGCGCTACCGCGAGGCGGCGGCGTGGCTTGAGCCGGCGATCCGCGCGTTCCCGCCGCAGCGGCTGCGCGACTGGTGCGAGGCGCTGGGCGAGCCGACCTTCGTCGGCTCCTCGGGCCGCGTGTTTCCGAGGGCAATGAAAGCCTCGCCGCTGCTGCGCGCGTGGCTGCGCCGCCTCGATGCGCAGGGCGTGCGCGTCGAGTTGCGGCATCGCTGGACCGGCTGGGACGCGGACGGACATCTCACATTCGAAACGCCGGCGGGAGCGCGCGCGGTCGCCGCTGACGCTGTCGTGCTCGCGCTCGGCGGCGCCTCTTGGCCGCGGCTCGGCTCCGACGGCGGCTGGGTGCCGATCCTGGCGGCGAAGGGCGTCGCGATCGCGCCGCTGCGGCCGGCCAATTGCGGCTTCACCGTCGCCTGGTCAGACATCTTCCGCGATCGCTTCGAGGGCCAGCCGCTGAAGGGCATCGCGCTGTCGTTCGGTGATCGCGGCGTGCGCGGGGAGGCTGTCGTCACGCGCGATGGCATCGAGGGCGGCGCCGTTTATGCGCTGTCGGCGGAGCTGCGCGAGGCGATCGCGCTGACAGGGGGGGCGATCCTGCACGTCGCGCTGCGGCCCGACCTCGCGACAGCCGATCTCATCACGCGGCTCTCGGCACCGCGCGGCAAGCAGTCGTTCTCGAACGTGCTGCGCAAGGCGGTGCAGTTGTCGCCGGTGGCGATCGGGCTGCTGCAGGAGGCGGCCAAGGCGCACGGCCTGTCACTCTCGTCGCTGCCGCCCGATCGTCTCGCAGCGCTGATCAATGCCGTGCCGCTGAAGCTGGCGGGCACCGCCGGACTCGCCCGCGCCATCTCCAGCGCCGGCGGCATCGCGCATGACGAGCTTGACGCCGATTACATGCTCAAACGCCTGCCCGGTGTGTTCGCCGCCGGCGAGATGCTCGATTGGGAAGCCCCGACCGGCGGCTATCTGCTGCAAGCCTCGTTCGCGACCGGGGCCGCCGCGGGCAGGGGCGTCTTGAAGCGGCTCGAATTGTAGGGTGGGCAAAGCGAAGCGTGCCCACCATTGGCATTCGTACAAGAACGCGGTGGGCACGACGCTTCGCGTCTTTGCCCACCCTACAGATTTCTCGTCATTGCGAGCGAAGCGACGTGTCCGCCGAAGCTCCTCGAGCGTAGGTGGAAGCAATCCAGGGTCACGCGCGCGACTCTGGATTGCTTCGTCGCTTCGCTCCTCGCAGTGACGCTGCGAGAGAGCTTCGTCCTACCGCAGCTTGCCCCGCGCGGCGACGGGCAACACGCCCACAATCTCCTCACCACGCACCATCACGACCTCGTCCATCATGTTGACGACGACGCAGACGTGGTTGGGGATGATGCGCACGACGTCGCCGACATTGGGGCGGGTGTTGCTGCGGGAGAGATCGAGGAAGCCGTGCTCCTCGGCGAAGCGCGCGATCTTCGCTTCCGGGTGCTCCAGGATCAGGCCGTGGCCGTCGAGGCCGCCGGTGTCGGTCGTCAGCGTCTTCGAGCCGGCGTCGAGGATGCCGCGCTCGGGCGCGGCGCGGCTGACGACGGTGGAGTAGATGTGCAGCGCGCAGTCGTCCCAGGTCGCGACCCCGGCGGCGACCTGCATGCGGTCGTTGTAGATGTAGGTGCCGGGCCGGTGCTCGGTGGCGCCCTTGAGCTTGCCGAGATTCTTCAGGTTCGGCGAGCCGCCGGTCGAGACGATGGCAGCCTCCAGCCCGTCGGCGCGGACGCCGGCCAGCGCCTCGTCATAGAACCGCTGCGCCTCGTCCCAGCCGGTCTCGGTCGGGTACATCATGAAGCCGGCGAAGCGCAGGCCCTCGCTGGCCTTGATCTGGCGCGCAAGCTGGATCGCCTCGGCCGGTGTCTCGACGCCGGCGCGCTTGCGGCCGGTGTCGCATTCGACCACGACCGACAGCGTGCGGCCGGATTGTTTTGCTGCCTGCGGCAGGCCGGCGATCACGGTCGCGTTGTCGGCGGCGACGGTCATATCGGCCTTGGTCTGCAGCGCGGCAAGACGCGCCATCTTCTCCTCGCCGATCAGGTTGTAGCTGATCAGGATGTTGCTGATGCCAGCGGCCGCCATGATCTCGGCCTCGCCGATCTTCTGGCAGGTGATGCCTTGCGCGCCGGCCTCGATCTGCAGCTTGGCAAGCACCGGGCTCTTGTGGGTCTTGATGTGCGGGCGGTTGGCGACGCCGGCGGCTTCGCATTGCGTCTGGATGCGCGCGATGTTGCGCTCAACCCTGTCCATGTCGATGACGGCGCAGGGCGTGCCGTAGTCCCTGGCGATCTTGGCGGCGAGCGGGGTGGTCATGTCATTTACTCCATATAACCGTCATTGCGAGGAGCGAAGCGACGAAGCAATCCAGAGTCACGACTGCAGCCCTGGATTGCTTCCGCCGTCGCCCTTCGGGCTATGGCGGACATGTCGCTTCGCTCGCAATGACGAAGTGATTTCGATGAACGTCACGCGCCCTCGATCTCCTCGCGCAGCACTTCGAGCTCCAACCAGCGGTCTTCGGCGGCGGTGAGCTCGGCTTGCGCAGTGGCGATCGCGAGGGAGGCGGCGTCGAATTTCTTGCGGTCTTTCGCATACAGCGCGGGGTCGGCGAGCACGGCCTGCTGCTTGGCGATCTCGGCTTGCAGCTTGGCGATCGTCTTCGGCAAGGTCTCCAGCGCGTGCTTCTCGTTGAAGGAGAGCTTGCGCTTCGGCGCGCTCGCAGGCGCCGCGGCCGCGTGCTTGGTTTCCTTCTTCTCCTCAGCCGCCTTGGCATGCTGGCGCTTCAGGTCGGCGCCGCGCTGCGCCAGCATGTCGCTGTAGCCGCCGGCGTATTCCTGCCATTTGCCGTTGCCCTCGGGGACGATCACCGAGGTGACCACGCGATCGAGGAAGTCGCGGTCGTGGCTGATCAGGATCACCGTGCCCTCGTAGTCGCCGAGCATGTCCTCGAGCACGTCGAGTGTCTCCAAGTCGAGATCGTTGGTCGGCTCGTCCAGCACCAGCAGGTTCGATGGCTTGGCCAGCGCGCGCGCCAGCATCAGCCGGCCGCGCTCGCCCCCGGAGAGCACTTCGAGCGGCGTGCGCATCTGCTCGCGCGAGAACAGGAAGTCCTCCATGTAGCCGACGACGTGCTTCGGCTTGCCGGCCACCATGACGTGATCGCCGCGGCCGCCGGTCAGCGCTTCGGCGAGCGTCGTCCGGGGATCGAGGCTCTCGCGGTGCTGGTCGAGCGTCGCCGTCTCCAGATTGACGCCGAGCCGGATGCTGCCACTGTCCGGCTCGCTGCCGCCGGTGAGCAGGTTGACCAGCGTGGTCTTTCCGGCGCCGTTGGGGCCGACGATGCCGATGCGGTCGCCGCGCTGGATGCGGATGGAGAAGTTGTCGACGATCTTGCGATCACCATAGCTCTTCGATGCGCCCTTCGCTTCGATCACCAGCTTGCCGGACTTGTCGGCCTCGGCCGCGGCGAGGTTGGCGGCGCCCGCCGTGCCGCGATAGTCGCGGCGCTGCTGGCGCAGCGCATGCAGATTGGCGAGCCGTTTGACGTTGCGCTTGCGGCGGCCGGAGACGCCGTAGCGCAGCCAGTGCTCTTCGTTGACGATCTTGCGGTCGAGCTTGTGCTGCTCGCGTTCTTCCTCCGCCAGCACCTCGTCGCGCCACGCCTCGAACGCCGCAAAGCCGCGGTCGATCTGTCTGATCTGGCCGCGGTCAAGCCACGCTGTCGCGCGGGACAGATTGGTGAGGAAACGACGATCGTGACTGATCAGCACCAGCGCCGAGCTTCGGCCGTCGAGCTCGTTCTCCAGCCACTCGATGGTCGTGAGGTCGAGGTGGTTGGTCGGCTCGTCCAGCAGCAGGATGTCGGGGTTGGGCGCAAGCACGCGCGCCAGCGCCGCGCGGCGCGCCTCGCCGCCGGAGACATGCGCGGGATCCTCTTCTCCAGTCAGTCCGAGCTGCTCGACGAGATAGCGCGCCTGATAGTGATCGTCGCCCGGGCCGAGCCCGGCCTCGACATAGGACAGCGTGGTGGCATGGCCGGAGAAATCCGGCTCCTGCGGCAGATAGCGAACCGTGGCGCCCGGCTGCACGAAGCGGGTGCCGCTGTCGCATTCGACGAGGCCGGCGGCGATCTTGAGCAGCGTCGACTTGCCGGAGCCGTTGCGGCCGATCAGGCAGACGCGCTCGCCGGGCGAGACCGACAGTTCGACGCCCTGCAGCAGCGCGGTGCCGCCGAAGGTCAGGCGGATGTCTTTGAGTTGGATGAGAGGCGGCGCCATATCTCTAGCTCTGCTGCTGGACCCGCGCCGCGCGCTGGCGCTGCAGGCGGCGGATCGTGGTATCGAGGGTGGAGAGGAAGGTGGAGCGGTCGCGCGGCGTGAACGAGCGCGGGCCGCCGGTCACCTCGCCCGATGACCGCAGATCGGTCATGAGGTTGCGCACAGCGAGCGTCATGCCGATCGACTCCTCGGTGAACGGCTTGCCGTTCGGTGCGATCACGGCGCTGCCGGCCTTGACGCAGCGGCTCGCCAGCGGAATGTCCGCGGTGATGACGACGTCGTCGGCGCCGGCGCGCTCTGCGATCCAGTCATCCGCGGCATCCATGCCGCTGCCGGCCGCCACGCGCGTGATCAACGGATCCTCCGGCACGCGGATGAAGCCGCCGGCGACGACGATCACCGGCAGACCGTGCCGGATCGCGACGCGGTAGATCTCGTCCTTCACCGGGCAGGCGTCGGCGTCGACATAGATGTTGATCGGGGCGGTTTCGGTCGTCATCGGGCCATCGGTTGGAATGGTCCGGTTGGTACTCCATCGCAGCGGGAATTGCGAGCCAAACGCGCCGCTTGCCACGGCCTTTCCGGCCGCTACCATCGGCCAAAAATGGGGCAACGGGAGGCAAGGATGGTAGACGGAATCGCGGCGTATGCGGTCGAGGCGTTCAACACGGCCAAGCAGTCCGAGAACAAGATGCACGACGACAGCGTGGCCCGGCGGTTCGGCTTCGCCGGCGGCCTGGTGCCCGGCGTCGAGGTGCTGGCCTATATGCTGCATCAGCCGGTCGCGCGCTGGGGGCGGGCGTTCCTGGAACGTGGGCTGATCGAGGCGCGGTTCACCAAGCCAGTCTATGACGGCGAGATCGCCGAGGTCAGGGCGGAGGAGGTCGGCGACGGGCTCCGCCTGGAGGTGACGAGTAAAGGCGAGATCTGCGCCACCGGTTCCGCGTCGTTGCCGGCGGCGGCGCCCGACGTGGTGCTGGCCGGCTATCGCGATGTTCCGCCAGCAGCGGTGCGGTCGGCGATCGGCGCAGACTCGTTCGCCGTCGGCAGCTGGCTGGGCACTGCGCCACGCGCCTGGCCGGGGCAGGCGGCGACGGCCTATCTCGCCGAGATCCGCGAGCGCGATCCGATCTATTCCAGCGAGCGGCTCGGTCATCCCGGCATGCTGCAGCGGGTGATGAACCGCCTGCTGGTCGACAACATCGTGCTCGGTCCGTGGATTCACGTCGGCTGCCGCATGCAGCTGCTGTCGGCGATTGCCGAAACCGACGAGATCACCGCGCGTGGCCGGGTGGTCGCGAACTACGAGAAGAAGGGGCACCGCTTCGTCGAGATCGATGCGCTGGTGGTGGCGAACGGCACGCGGCCGCTGGCGCACTGTCACCATGTGGCGATCTACCAGCCGCGCGCGCAGGCGGCGGCGTAATGGTAAAAGGCAGGCGGCATCCATAAAGCAGCTGTCATGCTCCGCGCAGGCGGAGCATCCAGTACGCCGCGACGTCTCGGCTGAATCGTAACCGCCTCGGAGTATTGGATCGTCCGCATGCGGACGATGACAGTTGAGATTGGGGCATGCTGGTCGCCCCACACTCCCGTCATTGCGAGCGCAGCGAAGCAATCCAGACTGTCTCCGTGGAAGGATTCTGGATTGCTTCGCTACGCGCTACGCTCGCAATGACGTGGAGAGGGCCCCACGGCCCGATCGACAGTCCGTAGCCCGGATGCGCGCACGCCGGCGCCCAGCGGGTGCAGGCGGGAGCGACATCCGGGTTCACCGATACAGCCCGTGAGACCCTGCATATCGCCGCGCTCATGCGGGCTACGGGCTTTTTCGTTTGGCAATGAGATGTTTTCGCCTCATCGCGAGCGCTGCGAAGCAGCTACGCCGCGGTCTTCGCCTTGCCGTCCTGGATCGCGCGCCAGAGCTTCTCGGTGGTCAGCGGCATGTCGAGATGCTTCACACCGTAATCCGACAGTGCGTCGATCACCGCATTGATCACACTCGCCATCGAGCCGGCGCAGCCGGCCTCGCCGCAGCCCTTGGTGCCCAGGGGATTGCTCTTGGCGGGCACCGGATGGTTGTCCACCGTCATCATCGGCACATCGGAGGCGCGCGGCAGCGCGTAGTCCATCAGCGAGCCGGTGATCGGCTGGCCGCTCTCGTCGTAGCGCAGATGCTCCATCAGCGCCTGGCCGATGCCCTGGGCGACGCCGCCATGCAATTGGCCGGCGACGATCATCGGATTGATCACCGTGCCGAAGTCGTTGATTGCGGTATACGCGACGATCTGCGCGACGCCGGTGTCCGGCTCGATCTCGACCTCGCAGACGTGGCAGCCATTGGGGAAGGTCGACTCCGTGACCGTCGAGTTGTGGTCGACGTCGAGCGAGGCCGGCACGCCCTCGGGCATCTTGCCGTCGCGTAGGCGGCGCGCTAGCTCCATGACGTCGATGCTGCGGTCGGTGCCGGCGATGGTGAACTGGCCGTCTGCGAACTCGATGTCGGCTTCCGAGGCTTCGAGCAGATGCGCCGCCGCCTGCTTGCCCTTGGCGATGACGAGCTGCGAGGACTCGACGATGGCCTGGCCGGTCGCGGTGATCGAGCGTGAGCCGCCGGTGCCGTTGCCGAACCGCACGAGATCGGAATCGCTCTGCTCCAGCCTGATCTTCTCGAAGGGCACGCCGAGCTGCGCCGACAAGACCTGCGAGAACGGGGTCGCGTGGCCCTGGCCGTAATCGAGCGTGCCGGTCGTGAGGGTCACGCCGCCATCGGCGTCGAAGGTGATCTTGCCAAGCTCGCCCGACGGCGGCGCGGTGACCTCGAGATACGAGCCGACGGCGATGCCGCGCAGCTTGCCGTTCTTGCGGCTCTCGCGCTTGCGCCTGGCGAAGCCGGCGTAGTCGGAGACCTGCAGCGCCTTCTCGAACACCGCGGCGAAGTCGCCGGAGTCGTAGGTGACGCCCGACGCCGCCGGGAACGGCATCTGGCTCGGCTTGATGAAGTTGCGCTTGCGGATGGTGAGACGGTCGATACCCATCTCGCGCGCGGCGGTGTCGATCAGCCGCTCCATGAAGTAGTTCGCCTCGGGGCGGCCGGCGCCGCGATACGCGCCCATCAGGGTGACGTTGGTCAGCACGGTCTTGATGTCGACGCCCAGCAGCGGCGTCTTGTAGACGCTGGCGAGGTTCTTGCCGGTGTTGAGCGACAGCGGCAGCGGCGCCACGCCCATGATGTAGGCGCCGAGATTGCCGTAGCCGGACAGCCTGACAGCGAGGAACTTGCCGTCGGCGTCGAGCGCCAGCTCGCCATGGATGATCTGGTCGCGGCCCTGGCTGTCCGACAGGAAGGCGGTGGTACGCTCGTCGCGCCACTTCACCGGACGTCCCAGCTGCTTGGCGGCGTGCAGGATGCAGACGTATTCGGGATAGGAGACGTTCTTCATCCCGAAGGAGCCGCCGACATTGGTGGTGAGGATGCGGACCTTGTCGGGCGCGACGTTCAGGATCTTGGCCAGCGTCGCCTTGTTGCCGGATACGCCCTGGGTCGGCACCTGCAAGGTGAAGCGCTCGGTCTTGCCGTCGAAGGCAGCCAGCGCCACGCGCGGCTCCATCGACACCACGGCGACGCGGGTGTTGACGATGTCGAGCTTGGTGACGTGCGCGGCCTTGGCGAAGGCCTCTTCGATCTTGGCCGTGTCGCCGTAATGATAATCGAGCGCGACGTTGTTGGGGATATGGTCATAGAGCTGCGGCGCGCCGGGCTTGGCGGCTTCCTCGGCATTGGTGACCGCGGGCAGGGGCTCGATGTCGACCTCGACCGCCTCGGCCGCGTCGCGGGCCTGGGCCGCGGTCTCCGCCACCACGAACGCGACGGGGTCGCCGACGAAGCGCACCTTGTCGGTGACGAGCGCCGGCCGGTTGGTCTGCAGCAGCGGCGAGCCGTCCCGGCCCTTCAGCGGCAGGCCGCAGGTGAACGGGCCATAGTTGGCTCCGGCGAGGTCGGCTCCAGTCCACACCCCGAGCACGCCGGGCATGGCCTTGGCGGCTGCGGTGTCGATCCTCTTGATGATGCCATGGGCGTGGCTGGAGCGCACGATCCAGGCATGGGCCTGGCCGGGCAGGTTGAAATCGTCGGTATATTTGCCGTGACCGCGCACCAGCGTGTCGTCCTCCTTGCGCCGGACCGGCTGCCCGACGCCGAATTTCTGCAGCGCGATCGCGTTTTCGAGGGAGGCCGGGACGGTGTGATCTTGCATGAATGAGGATCCAAGAGGCTGGATTGGTCGCAAATGCGGGCTGTTCCCAGATAGTGCAGCGCCCGCGGCCGGACAACGGTTGATTAGGAATGGTGCATCACGCCTGACGGAGGGGCTGTTGCGCCGGCGCTATCCACTGATAATGTCTCATGAAAGAGAACTTCCATCTGGGCCGGTTCGGCCAGCGGAAAGACATTTGAATGATCAATGACACGCGGCTGCGGGAGAGTCCCACGCCGCGCGGGAACCTGGAGCCCGGCTTGCGTCCGGGTCTGGACGTCGCGACGCCTTCCTGCGCCAGCAACGGCAGCAGCGTCTACGCGGCCCTGGACCTCGGAACCAACAATTGCCGGCTCCTGATCGCCTGTCCTTCGGGCGACAGTTTCCGCGTGGTCGACTCCTTCTCGCGCATTGTCCGGCTGGGCGAGGGCATCTCGACCACCGGCTGCATCAGCGATGCGGCGATGGATCGGGCCATCGCCGCGCTCAGCATCTGCCGGGACAAGATCCAATCCAAGAAGGCCAGCCGCCTGCGTCTGATCGCGACCGAGGCCTGCCGCGCCGCCTCCAATGCGGAGGGGTTCCGCAGCCGGGTGGCGGCGGAGACCGGCATCGAGCTCGAGGTGATCGACCGCGAGACCGAGGCGGCGCTGGCCGTCAAGGGCTGCGCGCCGCTGCTGGATCCAGGCGGGCGCGGGGCCATCCTGTTCGACATTGGCGGCGGCTCCAGCGAGCTGGTGCGGATCGAGCGCGATCCGGCCGACCGCAGCGCCGAGCCGCGGATCAAGGCCTGGATGTCGATCCCGCTCGGCGTCGTGACGCTGGCCGAACGCTTCGGCGGCCGCGACGTGACGCCGGAGATCTATGCCGCCATGGTCGAGGCCGTGGCCGAGCATGTCGGGCCGTTCGCGGCCGAGAACGGCGGCGACCTCTCCGGCATGCATCTGCTCGGCACCTCCGGCACCGTGACGACGCTCGGCGGCATTCATCTCAACCTCGCGCGTTACGATCGGCGCCGGGTCGACGGCATCTGGATCAACGATGCCGACATCACGACGACGATCGCCAAGCTGCTGGCGATGAGCTACCAGGAGCGCGCCGAGAACAACTGCATCAGCATCGACCGCGCCGACCTCGTGCTCGCGGGCTGCGCCATTCTCGACGCGATTCGCCTGGCGTTTCCGCTGCCGCGGCTGCGCGTCGCCGATCGCGGCCTGCGCGAGGGCATGCTGGTCGAGATGATGCGCGAAGACGGTGCGCTGCGCACGGCGTAGCGACTTCACCCTCCCCTGGAGGGGGAGGGTCGTCTCACATGGAGCGCAGCGCAATGTGAGACGGGGTGGGGTGAGTTCCACGAGCAGTCTTCGTGTGGCTCACCCCACCCCGATCGCTCGCTTCGCTCCCGATCGACCCTCCCCCTCCAGGGGAGGGTGACCTTTGTAGTTCCGCCAGACCTCGAGCATGGACGGATTTTCGCCTCCCGCGTCTGGTCACGACGACCGAGAAACACATGGCAAAAGACACGACCGGCCGCATGCATGTGCAGGTCAAGACCGGAGGCAAGCGCAAGCTGTCCTCGAAGCTCTGGCTGGAGCGCCAGCTCAACGATCCCTATGTCGTCCAGGCCAAGCGCGACGGCTATCGCTCGCGCGCGGCCTACAAGCTGCTCGAGATCGATGACAAATACCGGCTGCTCAAGCCCGGCATGACGGTGGTCGATCTCGGCGCCGCACCCGGCGGCTGGAGCCAGATCGCGGCGCGTCGGGTCGGGGCCGAAGCCGGGAAGGGCAAGGTGATCGCGATCGATCTGCTGGAGATGGGCGAGATCCCCGGCGTCACCTTCGCCCAGCTCGACTTCCATGCCCAGGATGCGCCCGAAAAGCTCCGCGCGATGCTCGGCGGGCGTGCCGACGTGGTGATGTCGGACATGGCGGCCAACACCACCGGCCACCGCAAGACCGACCAGCTCCGCATCGTCGGTCTCGTCGAACTCGCCGCGCATTTCGCCAGCGAGGTGCTCAAGCCGGGTGGCAGCTTTCTCGCCAAGACGTTCCAGAGCGGCGCCGATGCCGACTTGATGGCGCAGCTCAAGCGCGATTACGCCAGCGTCCGCCACGTCAAGCCGGCGGCGAGCCGGCAGGATTCGTCGGAGCGCTACGTGCTGGCGATGGGGTTCCGCGGCGGAGAGCAGACCGACCTGTTGTAATGTCGTCATTGCGACCGGCCAGCGCCGGCGATACAGAGCAGATGCAACAAGGTCTCGGGAATCGGCTTTGGCCGACGAGACCCGTTCCGGAGGTCCCGAAATGCGTGTCCTGACCTGCAGCGCTGTCGCGGTCGCTTTGATGGTGGGCTCGGCCATATCGGGGCCGGCTCACGCCCAGGCCTACGATCCGCGCTATCCCGTGTGCATGAAGGTCTATGAAGGCGGCCGGTTTGGCGGTGGCGAGTGGATCGACTGCAGCTATACGTCGCTGCCGCAATGTCGCGCGACGGCGTCGGGCCGTGCGGCGATGTGCGATCTCAATCCCTTCTACGCCCCGCCGTCGCCTCCGCCGCGCCGCGCGCATCGGCGGCATCGCTGAAACAATTCATGACGGTACGGCCGTTGCCGTGCCGCAATCGAACTGAAGATTCGAGACCTCGTATCCATCGGGCTGCCGTGATGCCACATCGTTTCATCGTCTCGATCGTGACGCTTCTGCTGCTGGTCCCCGCGATCGCGACCGCGGCGCCGTCGCACAAGCGCAAGGCCCACCGCTGGCAGGGCTATGGCTTCCTGCCCGGCTACAAGCAGCCGCCCAACAACAGCTTGCCGCTCTATGCCGACAAGGAGGCCATGCGCAACGGGCCGCGCGGCAGCCGCCGCCACTGGTATATCGACGGTACGCCGAAATACATGCTCTACAACGGCGAGTGGCATTATTTCGGCCAGCCAGGCTTCTATCGCGGCCATTACAATGGCGGCAGCTTCGGCCCGTGCTGGACGCGGACGCCAGTGGGGATGGTCTGGACTTGCGGTTAGGCCGCTCCTCCCACAACCGTCTCGTCCTCCCAGGGCTGCTGCTGCAACGCGGGCGACGGCGCGAGCAATCCCGTCTGGACAGAGGCCGCATTTCCCGCTGAAATGCCGCTCGTGAGGGGCAAGAGAAGAAACGCGAGCCGTTCGTTCGGCCGACCGTGGAGGACCGCTTTGAATTCGTTCTGTACGCGCCTGTTCGGCGCTGTCGTCGCTTTGACCTTCCTTGCCGGTGCTCCGGCCTTCGCCCAGCAGCTCGAGCTGAAGGTGATGGCGCCGGCCGCGCCCGGCGGCGGCTGGGACCAGACCGCGCGGGCCATGCAGCAGGCCTTCGTGGCGTCGGGCGTGGCGCGCAGCGTCCAGGTCACCAACGTGGCGGGGGCGGGCGGCACCGTCGGCATCGCGCAGTTCGTCAACGGCGCCAAGGGCGACGGCAACCAACTGATGGTCAACGGCTTCGTCATGGTCGGCGCGCTCGCCATGAACAAGTCGCCGGTGACATTGGAGCAGGTGACGCCGATCGCGCGGCTGACCGAGGAGATCCAGGTCATCGTCGCGCCCGCGAACTCGCCGATCAAGACGGCGCAGGATCTCGCCGCGGCGCTGAAGGCCGACATCGCCAAGGTCACCTTCGCCGGCGGCTCGGCCGGCGGCGTCGATCACGTGATGGCGGCGCTGTTCGCCGGCGCCGTCGGCGCCGACGCCAAGAAGGTCAACTACATCCCGTTCTCGGGCGGCGGCGAGTCGCTGGCGGCGATCCTCGGCGGCAAGGTCACGGCGGGCATTTCCGGCCTGTCGGAATACGACGGGCAGATCAAGAGCGGCAAGCTGCGCGCCATCGGTGTGTCCTCGGAGAAACGCATTCCAGGGGTCGACATCCCAACCTTCAAGGAGCAGGGCATCGATCTCGTGCTCGCCAATTGGCGCTCGGTGGTCGCGGCGCCCGGCATAACGCCGGAGCAGAAGAAGACGCTCAGCGAGGCCGTCGAGAAGATGGTGAAGTCGGATGCGTGGAAGGAGATCCTGAAGCAGAAGGGCTGGGATGACGCCTATCTTCCGGGTGATGCGTTCGCTGACTTCCTGAAAAAGGAGAACGTCCGCGTCACCGACGTGTTGAAGTCGGTCGGCCTCGTCAAGTCATGACGACGGAGAGTGCCGGCACCGAGACACCCGCCTCGGGAGGCGTCGACAAGGCCGGCATCGTCATTGCGGCGCTGCTGGCGGCTGTCGCGCTCGTGCTTGTCTATGACGCCAATCAGATCCCGGCGACCACGATGTACGGCATGGGCCCGCAGGTCATGCCGGTCGTGATCGCGATCGGGCTCGGCATTCTTGCACTGGCCAATCTGATCGATGCCCTCAGAGGCAACCTGCCGCCGCGCGAGAGCTCCGATCCGAAGGCGGTGCTGTTGATCCTCGCCGGCCTTGCGCTCTTGATCGCGATCATCGGCTTCGGTGGCGGCTTCATCCTGGCGACCACCGCGCTGTTCGTGACGACGTCGGCCGCGTTCGGCCGGCGCGCCTTCGTCACCGATCTCGTCATCGGCGCGGTGCTGACGACGCTGATCTATCTCGCATTCGACCGCCTCCTCACCCTGAGCCTTCCCGCCGGTCCGCTCGAAAGACTGCTCTGATGGACACCTTTGCCGCGCTCGCGCATGGGATGGCGATCGCCGTCCAGCCCATGAACCTGCTCTATGCGCTGGTCGGCGTGTTCCTCGGCACCGCCGTCGGCGTGCTGCCGGGCATCGGGCCGGCGCTCACCGTCGCGCTGCTGCTGCCGGTGACCTACAAGCTCGATCCCGGCGGTTCGCTGATCATGTTCGCCGGCATCTATTATGGCGGCATGTATGGCGGATCGACCACCGCGATCCTGATCAACACCCCCGGCGAGAGCGCCTCGATGGCGACCGCGCTCGAGGGCAACAAGATGGCCAAGGCCGGCCGCGGCGGCCCGGCGCTGGCGACGGCGGCAATCGGCTCGTTCGTCGCGGGCACCATCGCCACCATCGGACTCGCGTTCCTGTCGCCGTATCTCGTCGACATCGCCGTGCGCTTCGGGCCGGAGGACTACTTCGCGCTGATGTGCGTCGCCTTCGTCACGGTGTCCGCGACGTTCGGCGATTCACCGATCCGCGGCCTCACCAGCCTGTTCATCGGCCTGACGCTCGGCCTGATCGGCATCGACAAACTGACGGGACAGGCGCGGCTCGCCTTCGGCGTGCCGGAACTGCTCGATGGCGTCGAGGTGACGACCTTGGCGGTCGGCCTGTTCGCGGTCGGCGAGGCGCTCTACGTCGCCTCGCGCCGGCACCATAGCGAGGAGAAGATCGAGGCCATCAAGGGCTCGCTGTGGATGACGCGCGAGGATTGGAAGCGGTCGTGGAAGCCGTGGCTGCGCGGCACGATGTTCGGCTTTCCGATCGGCGCGCTGCCGGCCGGTGGGGCGGAGATCCCCACCTTCCTGTCCTATTCGACCGAGCGACGGCTGACCAAATATCCCGAGCAGTTCGGCAAGGGCGCGATCGAGGGCGTCGCCGGTCCTGAGGCCGCCAACAACGCCTCCGCCGCGGGCACGCTGGTGCCGCTGCTGACCCTCGGCCTGCCCACCTCGGCGACCGCCGCGATGATGCTCGCCGGCTTCCAGCAATATGGTCTCAACCCGGGCCCGCTGTTGTTCGCCGAGCGGCCCGACCTGGTCTGGGGCCTGATCGCCAGCCTGTTCATCGCCAACACGATGCTGCTGGTGCTCAACCTGCCGCTGGTCGGACTGTGGGTGAAGCTGCTCGCGATCCCGACACCCTGGCTCTACGCCGGCATCCTCGTGTTCGCCACGATGGGGACGATCGCCGCAAAGCCGTCCGTGGTCGAATTGTCGATGCTGGCCGGCTTCGGCGTGCTCGGCTTCCTGATGCGCCGCTTCGATTTCCCGATCGCGCCGGTCGTGGTCGGGCTGATCCTCGGGCCGATCGCCGAGAGCCAGTTGCGGCGGGCGCTCGCGATCAGCCTCGGCGATCCCATGACCCTGCTGCAGTCGCCGATCTCTGCCACTCTGCTGGTGGTCGCGCTGATTGCGCTCGTCGCACCGTTCGTCCTCAAGGGACTCGGGCGCTTCAAGGCGAATGAGGATTGAGTGTGGCGCGCAAGTGGAAACCGCTCCACCTTTGCTGCCTCGGGGGTGCGTCGCCCGGGCGAGCGCAACGACCGCGGGGATACCGGCCCCGCATGCTGCTCGCGCGACGTCAGCGCTGCGCCTCCTCGATCTTGTCGAGCACGCGCTCCTGCGCGATGTCCTTCGACGCGTCGCACAGTTCCGGTTTGGCATCCGGCTCGATGCCCATCCGCTGCGCCATCTGGTTCAGCAGCGTCTCGACCTGAGTTAGCTCGTGCTCCGCCAGCAGGCTGATTTGCAGGTCGGGATCGGCGCGCTTGTGGGCTTCGGCCGCCATGCGGTTCTGCGAGATCAGCACGAAGGTCGAGAGGAAGATCGCCTCGACCGACGCGATCATGGCGAACTCGGCGAAGCTCTCGTCCCAGGCGGGCACGCCGGGGATGAGATGCAGATTGGCGACGATCCAGAAGCCGAACACCGTGAGATGCAGATAGACGAAAGTCATCGCCCCCGTGAAGCGCGTGATCGCTTCGGCCACCTTCTGCTGGGTGGTCGCCTCCGTCAGCTCGCGCTTGCGCCGGTCGACCAGCGCCTCGATGTTGCGTTCGAGGGCAGGGGTGAGCCCCGGGCTTGGGGTCGGATGCGGCGCCAGCTCTTGGGCCATGAGCTGCAAACGAGCCCTGCGTCGGCCGTTCCCCTGGGAAGGGCCGCGCGGGAGCCCGAGTCGCGTGTGCCGACCAGGCCGCAGCGGATCGGACGCGCCGCGCTTGATCGCCGGCGCCGGGTGAGGTGGCCAGCGTCTCCACCTCGTGCCTGGCTCTGGTCGCGATCCCCGGCGTAGCCGGCAGCCATCCGGCAGAGGC
This sequence comes from Bradyrhizobium sp. SZCCHNR1053, assembly GCF_032381235.1. Lineage (NCBI taxonomy): Bacteria > Pseudomonadati > Pseudomonadota > Alphaproteobacteria > Hyphomicrobiales > Nitrobacteraceae > Bradyrhizobium > Bradyrhizobium sp. SZCCHNR1053. Next base: position 60,274 of record NZ_JAUHJM010000006.1, on the reverse strand, counting down.
TTATCGGTTGGTTAAGACTAACGCGAGAATACCCCCGATGTCCTGGCAGGCGCCGACGGCGCTGCAAAGCCGGCTGCGCTATGACTTGGATGAATGCGGCGCTGACTTCGCAGGATCGCAAACCGGACGCGGGCTGCGCGACAGGGTAGGACATATCGGGCGTGGAGGCTGGAACGCAGAGGGCAACGGCTGACACCGCGCGCACGGCGTGGATCGATTTCGCGCGCGGCCTCGGCGTCATCCTGGTCGTGTACGGTCACGTGCTTGGCGGTCTGGTACGCCCGGGCATCTTCCCGGACGGAGCCGTCGCGCGCTGGATGGACTACACGCTGTACACGTTCCACATGCCGCTGTTCTTCTTCCTGGCCGGCTTGAACGTGCAGCACAGCTTGCGGCGCGGCGCGCGTCCCTTCCTCACGTCCAAGCTCTGGACCATCGCCTATCCCTACGTGCTGTGGTCGTTGATCCAGGGCGGGATCACGATGCTGCTGGCACGGGATGCCAACATCCCGATCCATCCCGGCGATCTCGCCGCGATCTGGTATCGTCCGATCGCGCAGTTCTGGTTCCTCTACGCGTTGATGATCTGCCACGTGATCGCGGTGCTGGTCCCGTCGCGGACGGTCTTGATCACGCTCGCGCTGGCCGGGCTCTGCGTGTTCCTCACGCTGCCGATCCGGCCTGACCTCGCGCTCACCCTGCATCATCTGCCGTTCTACGTTGCGGGCGTCTACGGTGTTCGCGTGGTGGCGGAATGGCGGCCGTTCGGCTGGTCCTTCATGGCCGTGATCGGGATTGCGTTTGCGGCCGCAGTGGCGTTGGGCGGCCGGCTGTCCGGCATGGACGCCAACGGGCTCGCCTCCCTGCCGGCCTGTGTGCTCGGGATCGCCGGCACGGTCGGGCTCTGCAAGCTGCTTGCCCCGGCGCGTCATCGCTGGCTTGCGGCCGCAGGCGTCGCGTCGATGACGATCTATGTCCTGCACATCCTCAGCGGCTCGGGCATGCGCATCATCATGCTCAAGCTGCACATCCCGCCATCGCCATGGGTCTATCTGTTGGCCGGGACGGCGGCCGGTGTCGTGCTTCCTCTGATGGCGCATGCCATCCTGCAGCGGCTGCATCTGCTGCCGGTCTTCGGGCTTGCACCGCCGGCCTCCCGGAAGTCGCAGGCCGCAGTGATCGCGCCGCGCGTTGCAACGTCCGATCAGGCGCCGGCCTGATGCTGCCGAGCGGCGACGGTGCGCCGTGCGCCGCCGGCCATCTGGTCGAGCGGACAGGCCATGGCGACGAGCATCCAGAACAGCGCCGAGACCTCGCCGGAGGAGATGCTGGTCAGCGGCAGCTGGATCAGCAGCGCACTGATGGCGAGCGCGCCGAGCACGGCGCCCTCGCGCGTCGGCATCCGCCAGGCGGCACCGGTGGCGGCGAGCCCAACCCAGACATAGGCCGCGAGGCAGATCAGTCCGACCGGAATGCCCATCGTCACCCAGCTTGCGATGATCTGCCCGTCGATCGGCATCGCGCCGGCGACGCCGACGTCCGTGATGGTGAAGCCAGATCCCAGGACCATGCTGTTCGGCGCATTCCACAGCGTGACGAACTCATCCAACCGCTCGCTGCCGCTGCTGTCCTGCGACACGCTGCCGAGCGATTCCAGACGGGAGGTGATGACCTCCGCGAACGGCGTGAACATGACGGTGACGATCACCGCGCCGACCAGTCCGCCCGTGATCGATACGGCCCGACGCCGCGTCGCGGGGAACAACATGCAGAACAGCACGCCCACCGCGAGCGTGATCCAGCTGGTGCGGTAGAGCGACAGCAACAGGCCGAGCGCCGCCGGCGCCATCGCCGCCAGTGCCAGCCATCCCGGGCGCAGGAAGCCCACCAGCAGCAGGCCCGTGGCCGTGAAGGTCGCGTAGCTGGCCGGGCCGTTCATCGTGCTGAACACGCGCACCATGTAGGGCAGCGGATAGCCGGCCGAGGTGATGCTGGCGTTCACCATCCAGAACCGATCCCAGCCTTGCGGATCGACATATTGCCAGATGCCGTAGAGGCCGGTGAGCGGCAGCACCAGCAGGAACACGCGCGTGATGGCATCGAGCAGGACGCCGTCGGATTGCGCCCGCTGCTGCAGGGCGATCGCATAGAGTACGGGCGCGGCCCATTTCATTCCGCCATTGGCGGCGTTGAACCAGTCGTTCTGGAAGATCGACAGCGCGCCGCCATAGACGATGCAGGCGAGGACGATGAAGGGCGCCACGAGCCAGGGATTGCCCGGCCTGTCCTTGTCCGAGGGCGAGAGCACCAGACTCGGAACTGGCGCGATGATGAACAGCAGCGGGCCGCTCAGCATGACGCCGGACGAATCGAATCCTGCGGAGATGTCGACCAGGCGGCGCACGAAAGGAGCAAAGGCGAACATCAGGATCGCCGACTGCACGTGGGCTGCGGGGCTGCGACGCCACGCGAACCAGCCGGCGACCGCGCAGCCGAGCACGAAGGCCGGCCTGACAAGGCCGCCGAGTGCGGGCACGGCGAGCACCGTCGCCGCGAGCAGAAGCGCGGTTGGCCAACAGTCCGTCGCCAGGGTGGCGAGCGGCCGTGCATCGATTCGGCTCTCCTTCATGGAGGCGGACTATAATGGAAAAGGCGGCTCGCGCCGTATCCACAAAACAGGGCGGTGCCGGCGTGCATAACGAGATTGGCGCTCCTTGGTTCTTCCGCACGAACGCGGGGCTGCTTTCACATGGATGACACCAACGGGAGTGCCCTGTGGCCGTCCTTCGAGACGCGCGCCAAGGGGCGCGCTCCTCAGGACGAGGTCTGTGTTCGGAGCGCAATCCAAGCCCCTCATGGTGAGGAGCGCCGCTTGCGGCGCGTCTCGAACCATGAGGCCCGGAACGGCTGGAAGTCATATGCAAGCTCTGGAACAGAGGTGATATCCAAGGTTGGCGACGAAGAGTGACTGGAACATGAACCTGCGTGTATCAATCGTCGTACTTGTCGCAGCGTGGTTCGCCTCGTTCGCTGCCACGGCCGGCGCCGCGGAGGTGCTGCCGGCCCGCGACGTCTGCCAGCCGACCACCGCGGCCAGGACACGCGACGGCAATTGCGTTCCCTGCGCCGTCGGACCGATCTCGACCCGCCCAGGCTTCCTGGCGCTGCTGGAGCAGATGCGAACGCGGCGCGCCGCCTTTGCCGACATCGACCGTCGTATCGACGGCGCGAGCAGCGACCCGGAGGTGCAGAGCCTGCTGCAGGGACGCAACCTCGCTCTTGCGCTGTACGGTTCTGACGCGGATTTCATCGCGGGCGGCAACGCCTCGCGCTGTCTCATGGGGGACAACGAGGCTGCGCGTGCCAGGGCGACGCCAATTGCCTGCGACGCCATTCCGCGCGAGGGGCTGGTGGTGCTTCTGACCGCGGGCCAGTCGAACATCTCCAACACCGGCGCGCCCGATCAGAGTGGCCGGCTCTATCAGCCTCACAACCGGTTCTACAATTTCGACCGCTTCGACGGCCGCTGCTACGTGGCGCGCAATCCGTTGCTGGGAACGCCGGGCGGGGGCGAGAACGTCGCCACCCGGCTGGGCGACGAATTGATCGATCGCGGGCTGGCGAAGACGGTCGTGATCGCACCCGTTGCGATCGGCGGGACTTATCTCGAGGAGTGGCGCGCCCGCGGCGGCAAGTATTTCGAGGTGCTGCTCGCAACCATCGCCGGCCTGCGCGACGCCGGTCTCGAGCCGAGCGCGGTGCTCTGGCATCAGGGCGAGTCCAACGCCTTCGCCTTCTCGACGAACGGGGCGGAGGACGGCACGCATCTGCAAGTCACCCCGAAGATGAAGGAAGCGGGCCGGCTGTCGTACTTGCGGAACTATCTGGAGATCGTCGCCGGCCTGCGGGCGGCCGACGTGACGGCGCCGATCTTCGTGGCCACGGCGACGCTTTGCGGCAGCGTTCCCGACGAGATCATACGCTCGGCGCAGGCTGCGGTGCCGAACCCGGCGCTCGGCGTCCATCCTGGCCCGGATACGGATCAGATCGGGCTTACGCTGCGCCATGACGGCTGCCATATGAGCCGTGCCGGCACGGAGCTGCACGCGCGGATGTGGGCGGATCGCCTCGCCGAGTTCTGGAAGTCCGGCGCGAGGAGACCTTGACCGGAGAACGGTCGCTACCCCAGCCGCTGATCCCGCACGTCCTGCGTGGTCTCGCTCGCCGATTTCCTGGCGGCCTTCTCCGCGCCCTTCTCAGCGCCCTTGCGGCTCGCGATCGCAGCCACCTTACGGCCTGAGATCTCGCTGCCGGCGTCATCCGGCATCTGCCAGAACAGGATCGACGACAGCGCCGAGGTGATGGCGACGACAATGAAGGCGGGCGCGAAGGACGACGCGGTGAGCTGGCTCGCGCCGTGCATCCACATCGTGGTCTCCACCGAGAACGCGCCGACCGCGACGCCGGCGGAGATCGCGAGCTGCTGGTTGACGCTGGTGAGCGTCGTGGCGCGGCTCATCTGCGCAGTCTCGACCTCGGCATAGGCCACGGTGTTGATCGCGGTGAACTGCAACGAGCGGAAGAAGCCGCCGACCACGAGAATGATCAGGATCAGCAGCAGCGGCGTCGCCGGCGTGAACAGCGCGCAGGCGGCGAGGAAGACCGAGCTGACGACGGCGTTGACGGTCATCAGATGGCGGAAGCCGAAGGCGCGGATGAGGCGCGCGGCCAGCGCCTTCATGCCCATCGCGCCGGCCGAGGAGCCGAAGGTGACGAGGCCGGACTGGAACGGCGACAGGCCGAAGCCGAGCTGCATCAAGAGCGGCAGCAGGAAAGGCAGTGCGCCGATGCCGAGCCGGAACATGAAGCCGCCGACGATCGAGGCGCGCAGGGTCGGCAGTCGCAGCAGCGAGAAGTCGAGCACCGGCGAGTTGGTCCGCCAGGAGTGGCGGACATAGAGCGTCATCGAGATCGCGCCGATCGCGACGAGACTGCCGACCACGGACCATGGCAGCAAATTGAGGCCGGCGACGGAGAGGCCGAAGGCGAGACCGGCGAGGCCGATGCCCGCCAGCACCATGCCGGTGAGATCGAACGGCTCGGGGTTCTCGCTCTTGATCGGATCGATGAAGCGCAGCGCCATGATGATGCCGACGATGCCGATCGGGATGTTGATCAGAAAGATCCAGTGCCAGGAGAAATAGGTGGTGATGAAGCCGCCGACCGGCGGCCCGATCACCGGGCCGATCAGCGCGGGAATGGTGACCCAGGCCATCGCGCCGACCAGCGCGCTCTTGTCGACGGAACGCAAGAGAACGAGACGCCCGACCGGCGTCATCATCGCGCCGCCCATACCCTGCAGGATGCGGGCGAACACGAAGTTCTCGACCGAGTTGGCAAAGGCGCAGCCGATCGAGCCGATCATGAACACGGCGACCGCGCTGGAGAACACGCGTCGCGCGCCGAAGCGGTCGGCGGTCCAGCCGCTGGCCGGGATGAACACCGCCAGCGACAGCAGATAGGAGGTGATGGCGAGCTTCAAGGTCAGCGGGCTGGTGCCGATGTCCCTGGCGATCGCCGGCAGCGAGGTCGCGATCACCGTGGAGTCCATGTTCTCCATGAACAGGGCGGTGGCGACGATCAGCGGAATGACGCGTTGCTTGTTCATCGGATGTCGGCGGCGGGGGAGGGCAGGCGGGCGGTGCGGCTTTAACACCCTGCGACGAACGAGGCCATTGCGCTGCTGGCATGGCCCCCTAAATGCAGCGCGACGCTGTCGCGTCCCGTTGTTGGAGATGTGCCGATGATCTACCTGCTCGCCGCTCTGGTGCCGCCGCTGGGCCTGCTGCTCAACGGGCAGCCGTTCGCGGCGGTGTTCAGCCTGCTGCTCTGCGTGGTGTGCCTGGTCCTCGGCCTGTTCTTCCACGTGCTGCTGCTGGTGCCCTCGGCTCACGCGCTGATCGCCGTGCACATGCGGCGGGAGGACCGGCGGCACCGCGAGGTGGTCGAGGCCATCCGCCGCTACGGCCCGCCGCCGGGCGCTTGGCGCTGAGGCCGGCGGGTCTGGAGGCGAGCGGAATTTCTGCTCCGGATTCAGGGTATTCACGATCTTTTATTGCGCGCGGAACGCGAATGAGGGCCGTTATCAGCCGTTCCTCGCAATCGCGGGAGGACGGTGGATCGGCCCTTTGATTCGTCACAGGCCCATGCTATCGACCCGCGTCAACCCCACCGATGGGCACCGATTCGACGGCGAGGCATGGTCTCGACGGCGGCGTCGCTCATCCGTACCCGCATCGCGGCCGTTTTGGCCGCAGACAAGGAGTTGACGATGGCGACCGTCCAGACACTTCGCGAAGCCTTCACCTTCGACGACGTGCTCCTGAAGCCGGGCCTCTCCGATGTGCTTCCCTCCGAGGTCGACATCCGCTCGCGCGTGACGCGCGAGATCCCGCTCAACATTCCGATCATGGCCTCCGCCATGGATACCGTCACCGAAGCGCGCATGGCGATCGCCATGGCGCAGGCCGGCGGTGTCGGGGTCATCCACCGCAATTTCGATCCCGAGGGCCAGGCCGCCCAGGTGCGCCAGGTCAAGAAGTTCGAATCCGGCATGGTGGTCAACCCGCTAACCATCTCGCCCGAGGCAACGCTCGCCGACGCGCTGGCGCTGATGAAGGATTACGGCTTCTCCGGCATCCCGGTGGTCACCGGCGGCGGCAAGGGCATCCCCGGCAAGCTGGTCGGCATCCTCACCAATCGTGACGTGCGCTTCGCCACCGATCCGCGCCAGAAGATCTCCGAGCTGATGACGCACGAGAACCTCGTCACTGTGCGCGAGGGCGTCGGCCAGGACGAGGCCAAGAAGATCCTGCACAAGCACCGCATCGAGAAGCTGCTGGTCGTCGACGATCAGTACCGCTGCGTCGGCCTGATCACCGTCAAGGACATGGAGAAGGCGGTCGCGCATCCGCTCGCCTGCAAGGACGGCCAGGGCCGGCTGCGCGTGGCCGCGGCGACGACGGTCGGCGAGGGCGGCTTCGAGCGCACCGAGCGGCTGATCGAGGCCGGCGTCGACCTCATCGTGGTCGACACCGCGCATGGTCATTCCTCGCGCGTGCTCGAGGCGGTCAACCGCATCAAGCGCATCTCCAACGCCGTGCAGGTCATCGCCGGCAACATCGCCACCCGCGACGGCGCGCAGGCGCTGATCGATGCCGGCGCTGACGCCGTCAAGGTCGGCATCGGCCCGGGCTCGATCTGCACCACGCGCATCGTCGCCGGCGTCGGCGTGCCGCAGCTCACCGCGATCATGGATGCGGTCGAGGCGGCCAAGAAGGCCGACGTGCCGGTCATCGCCGACGGCGGCATCAAGTTCTCCGGCGACCTCGCCAAGGCGCTCGCCGCCGGCGCCGATGTCGCCATGGTCGGCTCGCTGCTGGCCGGCACCGACGAGACCCCTGGCGAAGTGTTCCTGTGGCAGGGCCGGTCCTACAAGGCCTATCGCGGCATGGGCTCGGTCGGCGCGATGGCGCGCGGCTCGGCCGACCGCTACTTCCAGCAGGACATCAAGGACACCCTGAAGCTCGTGCCGGAAGGCATCGAGGGCCAGGTGCCGTACAAGGGCCCGGTCGGCAACGTCATGCACCAGCTCGCCGGCGGCCTCCGTGCCGCCATGGGCTATGTCGGCGCCAAGGATCTCGGCGAGTTTCACTCCAAGTCCGAGTTCGTCCGCATCACCGGCGCGGGCCTGCGCGAAAGCCACGTGCATGACGTCACGATCACGCGCGAAAGCCCGAACTATCCGGGCGGGGTGTAAGCGAGAAGGCCGCCACGCGTCCGTCATTCCGGGGCAGCATGACGCGCGTTTTGCGCGGCGTGCTGAACCCGGAATCTCGATATTGTCTTGCGCAATCACCTTTGCGCATCACCTCTGGATTCCGGGTTCGCGCTGACGCGCGCCCCGGAATGACGGAGGAGAGATCATCATTCCCTCGGCAACGATAAGAACATCAGGAGGAAACACCATGTCCCAAGCCAAGCGCATCGTTCTCGCCGCCCGTCCCGTCGGCGAGCCCAAGCCGTCCGACTTCCGCCTCGAGGACTACGCCGTCCCGACGCCCGGCGCCGGCGAGGTGCTGCTGCGCACGATCTGGCTGTCGCTCGATCCGTACATGCGCGGGCGCATGAGCGACGGGCCGTCCTATGCCCAGCCGGTGCCGGTCGGCGGCGTGATGGAGGCGGGGACCGTGTGCGAGGTGGTGGCCTCCAACAATCCCGGCTTCAAGGCCGGCGACATCGTGCTGGCGCGCGCCGGCTGGCAGACGCATGCGATCTCCGACGGCAAGGGCCTCGCCAAGGTCGACCCCAAGCTGGCGCCGATCTCGACCGCGGTCGGCGTGCTCGGCATGCCCGGCATGACCGCCTATACCGGCCTGCTCGACATCGGCCAGCCCAAGCCGGGCGAGACGGTGGTGGTCGCCGCGGCGTCCGGCGCGGTCGGCTCGGCCGTGGGCCAGATCGCCCGGATCAAGGGCGCCCGGGCCATCGGCATCGCCGGCGGCAAGGACAAATGCGACTACGTTCGATCCGAGTTTGGCTTCGACGACTGCCTCGATCATCGCGATCCCGATCTCGCCGCCAAGCTCAAGGAAGCCTGCCCGAAAGGCATCGACGTCTATTTCGAGAATGTCGGCGGCCCGGTGTTCGAGGCGGTGTTCCCGCTGTTCAACGCCTTCGCCCGCATGCCCGTCTGCGGCCTGATCGCCCATTACAACGACACCCAGTCGGTGGCGCCGAAATGGGCCGGCGCCCTGATGCGCAACGTGCTGACCAAGCGGCTCACCATCCGCGGCTTCATCGTTTCCGACTTCGCCTCCCGCCATGGCGACTTCCTCAAGGACATGTCGGCCTGGGTCCGCGACGGCAAGGTCAAGTACAAGGAGTTCGTCACCGAGGGCCTGGAGAATGCGCCGTCAGCGTTCATGGGCCTGCTGAAAGGTGCCAATTTCGGCAAGCAGCTGGTGCGGGTCGGGCCGGACAAGGCCTGAGCCACACTTGATGTGATTCTTCAGCCTCTCCGCAAAAACATGGGAACCATGGAGGCTTTTCGGGAGTCCTGAGGGAACCGGTTCATCCACGAGGGCCCGGCATCATGCCGGGCCTTCGACATTCCCAGGGGGATTTTCGATGTCGCTGACCATGGTGCTGCTGCCCGTCTTCGTCGAGGTCGGGCTCACCTTCGCGCTGCTGTTCTGGAACAGGACGCGGGCGCAAGCCACTGACGCCGCCGACGAATTCGGCCTGCCGACCCTGTTCTACGCCCTGATCGCCATTGCGCTGCCGCTGCGCCACGCCGATCTGGTGATCGTGCTGCTGTCCTGGGTGTTCGTGGTGACCCGCTTCGTCAATGCCGGCCTTGTCAGCGGCGCCAAGGACAGCCGCCAGCGCGGCCTCGCCTGGACCGCCTCGGCGCTGGTACTGCTGGCGATGTGGCTGTATTTCGCCCTCAAGATACTTCTCCTGATCTAGAACTGGACCCTGAATGACCCCCGCCGCCCGGCTGTCCGCCGCCATCGACATCATCGAAACCATCGAGGCCGACAGGGCGCCGGCGGCCAAGGCCCTGAAGGACTGGGGCACCGGCCACCGCTTCGCCGGCTCCGGTGACCGCGCCGCCATCGCCGGCCTGGTCTGGGACGTGCTGCGCCGCCGCGCTTCCAGCGCCTACCTGATGGAGGACGACACGGCGCGCGCCCGCGTGCTCGGCATGCTCAAGCTCGAGCGCGGCCTCGATGTCGCGACCATCGGTGCGATGTGCGACGGCAGCCGCTTCGCCCCGCCGCCGCTCAACGCGCAAGAGGAGAAGGCGCTGGCCTCGCGCACCACCGACGGCGCGCCGCCGCCGGTCGCCGGCGACTATCCGGACTGGCTCGACCCGTATCTCGCCGCCGTGTTCGGCGACGACCGCGTGGCGGAAGCCATGGCGATGGCCAGCCGCGCCCCGCTCGATTTGCGCGTCAACACGCTCAAGGCGAAGCGCGACAAGGTGCAGGCCTCGCTGAAGCATCTCGGCGCCGTGCCGACGCCATGGTCGCCGATCGGCCTGCGCATCACGCTCGGTGCCGACGCCCGCAATCCCGGAATCCATGCCGAGGAGGATTTCATCAAGGGCGCCATCGAGGTCCAGGACGAGGGCTCGCAGCTCGCGGCCTTGTTCACCGCGGCCAAGCCCGGCGAGCAGGTGATCGACCTCTGCGCCGGCGCCGGCGGCAAGACGCTGGCGCTGGCCGCGATGATGGGCGGCAAGGGCCGGCTGATCGCCACCGACCACGACAAGCGCCAGCTCGCGCCGATCCACGAGCGGCTGTCGCGCGCCGGGGTCCACAATGCCGATGTCCGCAGCCCGAAGGGCGACGCCGACCCGCTCGCCGACATCAAGGCCTCGGCCGACCTCGTCGTCATCGACGCCCCCTGCACGGGCACCGGCACCTGGCGCCGCAACCCCGACGCCAAATGGCGCATGCGCCCCGGCGCGCTCGAGATCCGTCTCAAGGACCAGGCCGAAGTGCTTGATCGCGCTGCGGGCCTGGTCAAGCCCGGCGGCCGCATCGCCTACATCACCTGCTCGGTGCTGCAGCCCGAAAATGGCGACCAAGTGAGAGCGTTCGTGGAGCGGCATCCGGAGTTCGCGGTTCAGCCCCCGGAGCAAACCGCCACCGTCCTCTGGGACAAGGCCGAGGCCTTCGCCGAGGCCGCGCTGAAGACGCCGGAGGGCTGGCTGATGACCCCGCGCCGGACGGGGACGGACGGGTTCTTCGTGTCGGTGCTGAAGAAGCAGGCGTAGCCGCACCCACACCGCCGTAGGGTGGGCAAAGGCGCTGCCGCGCCATGTCCGCGCACGACAATGGCAATGGCGCCGTGCCCACCGTGTCGCCGCTGTGAACGCCGCCCGACGGCGGGCACGGCGCGCATCAGCGTGGACCAAACGGAAGGCCTGCCACGCGCCTTTGCCCACCCTACGGCCCCCCCGCCGCGAACATTCCCCGCTGTCGTCCCGGGCAAGCCCCGCGCGCGTAGCGCGTGGGGCGCCGACCCGGGACCCATACTCCGCGGCCGTCGTCTGGCGCGAGCTGTGGCCACAGCGTGCCCGAGCCCCGCGTCCTGTGGCTATGGATCCCGGCTCGGCGCGAACTGGCGCAATGCTGCGCATTGCCCCAGTCCGCTTGGCCGGGACGACAGCGGTGGGTGGGGTACGCACCGGTGAATCGCTTGCTGGCAAGGGTTGCGAGACTCCCCGCCGCGGCGTAATTCCTTGCCATGACAGCCCAGCCCAACACCCCCGCCAGCGCCGCCGCCGACACCTCCGTGGCCGCGCTCCACGACAAGATCCTGATCGTCGATTTCGGCAGCCAGGTCACGCAGCTGATCGCGCGCCGGGTGCGCGAGGACGGCGTGTATTGCGAGATCGTGCCGTTCCAGAAGGCGGAGGCCGCCTTCCGCGAGATGCAGCCCAAGGCCGTGATCCTCTCCGGTGGTCCGGAATCGGTCCATGAGGAAGGCTCCCCGCGCGCCCCGCAACTGATCTTCGATAGCGGCGTGCCCGTGATGGGCATCTGCTACGGCCAGATGACGATGGCCGCCCAGCTCGGCGGCACCGTCGAAGGCGGTCACCACCGCGAGTTCGGCCGCGCCGATGTCGAGGTCAAGACCAACAGCCGCCTGTTCGACGGCGTCTGGCAGACCGGCGAGCAGCACCAGGTGTGGATGAGCCATGGCGACCGCATCACGCAGATGCCGCCGGGCTTCTCGGTCGCCGGCGTCTCGCCGAACGCGCCGTTCGCCGTGATCCAGGACGAGGCGCGCAAGTACTACGGCCTGATGTTCCACCCCGAGGTGGTGCACACGCCGGATGGTGCAAAACTGATCCGAAACTTCGTCCGCAACATCGCCGGCCTCGGCGGCGACTGGACCATGCACGCCTTCCGCGCGGAGGAGATCAAGAAGATCCGCGCCCAGGTCGGCAAGGGCAAGGTGATCTGCGGCCTGTCCGGCGGTGTCGATTCCGCCGTTGCCGCGGTGCTGATCCACGAGGCGATCGGCGACCAGCTCACCTGCGTGTTCGTCGACCACGGCCTGCTCAGGCTCAACGAGGCCGAGACCGTCGTCGATCTGTTCCGGCACCACTACAACATCCCGCTGGTGCATGTGGACGCCTCGAAGCTGTTCCTCGGCGAGCTCGCCGGCGTCACCGACCCCGAAGCGAAGCGCAAGACCATCGGACGACTCTTCATCGACGTGTTCGAGGCGGAAGCAAAGAAGATCGGCGGCGCCGATTTCCTGGCGCAGGGCACGCTCTATCCCGACGTGATCGAGAGCGTCTCCTTCACCGGCGGCCCCTCGGTGACGATCAAGTCGCACCACAATGTCGGCGGCCTGCCTGATCGCATGAACATGAAGCTGGTCGAGCCGCTGCGCGAACTGTTCAAGGACGAGGTCCGCGTGCTCGGCCGCGAGCTCGGCCTGCCCGACGTCTTCGTCGGCCGCCACCCGTTCCCGGGCCCCGGCCTCGCCATCCGCTGCCCCGGCGAGATCACGACAGACAAGCTCGACATCCTGCGCAAGGCCGACGCCATCTACATCGACGAGATCCGCAAAGCCGGCCTCTACGACACCATCTGGCAAGCCTTCGCGGTGCTGCTCCCCGTCAAGACCGTCGGCGTCATGGGCGACGGCCGCACCTACGACTACGTCGTCGGCCTGCGCGCCGTCACCTCGACGGACGGCATGACCGCGGATTTCTATCCGTTCGACATGAAGTTCCTCGGCAATACGGCGACGCGCATCATCAACGAGGTGAAGGGCGTGAACAGGGTGGTGTATGATGTGACCAGCAAGCCGCCGGGGACGATTGAGTGGGAGTAGGGGGCGGAAGAGTTTCATAGAATCGCTAGCTAGAGCGTTCTGGCAGCGGAGGGCTTGGCACCGTGTCAGAATATTTCAACTACATTGCTTTTAGCGATCGAGAATATGTCGAGCAGGCTAGCGAAATTGAAATGGGGCGGGGCCGTATTTTTGAGTACACGCCCGCTGATATCGCGGAGAGGCTCAAAGAACTGAATGATAGCTCGATCGCATTCTTGGAAAAGTTGCCTACATTTCTGTGTAGCGAGATCGACGCGTCGCGTTCGAGCGCTTCGATGGTCATCAAATATGGGTGGATCGACAAAACGATTGTTGGCTCCAAAGCCGTCGTCACCGTGTTTCGTGCTGTAATTGATTTCGGTGAGGTGACGTTTTCAGGGCTGCACCAGGCGTTAGATATTTTTGGAGCAGATCGATTCGAACTTTATCGCACGCATTGGGCGGTCCGCAGTGGAGACGCCCTGGACATCTTGGAAAAGTTAGCGGAGCTCAAGCCGGACCGATCTGCCAAGATCAAGGAGCTGCGTACAGGCTTGCCGGTCTCGAAAGAAAAGCCACCGGCGCCGGAGCGTAGGACTATCGGTGTTGCCGATAACGTCGAGTCCTTTCTTGCCCGACTTTACGAATTGTCCGCGACAGGGACGACGGAGGTCTTTTTCCGCGGACATGAAGACTCGTCATTCGAGCTGACCCCTTCTCTATTGCGGAAATGGTCGAATGGAGTGTGGCAGTACCTGCCTAACGAGGATCGACTATGCAAGGAGCTGCTCATTGCCCATCATGACGAATTTCTAGGTGATCAATATTGCTTCGACCAGCTCGTTCGCATGCAGCATTACGGCTTGCCGACCCGGCTTCTCGACATTTCTGGCAATCCTCTCGTGGCTCTATTCTTTGCCTGCTACTCGACTCCGACGCCTCTGGATGCGGATGGAGAGGTGATCATCTTTCAGGTGCAGTCAGAGAAGATAAAGTATTTTGACTCCGACACAGTTAGTTGCCTTTCGAACCTTTCAAACCTGACGTTTTCTCAGAAAAACGAACTCAATTTGAGTCTGGATCGTGATGCCTTCAACGAAACCGCGGTGGCCCGACGATTGCTGCATCATGTCAAATCCGAGAAAGGCTACTTCGAGGGGCGAATTGAGCCTGAACATCTTCGGTCGATAGTGTGTGTAAAAGCGAAGCAGACAAACATGCGAATCAAGTCGCAGTCCGGTGCCTTCTTGCTATTCGGTCACGAGGCCTCGTTGTCTGAGGCGGGTACAGACGATATTGTCATCTCAAGAATAACTATAAAGGAAAAACTGCGTATACTTGATCAGCTAAACAAGATTAATGTCAATGCAACCACCGTGTATCCGAGCATTGATCAAACAACTGCGCGCTTGAAAGAGCGATACCGTCGCCCCCTTCTTCCAAGTTCGATCTGATGATGGCGCCTCGGTAAGACGTAATATATCGGGTCGTTGTCCGCGCCTTGGGGATCTCACTCCCCCGCTTCAGCCAAGTACCTCCAGGGGTACCAGGGGTACGGTGACAGCACACTTTATTCTCACATACCGCCCGCCACGCCGGCGGATAGTTCTGCGGGCCGCCTGAGGTGTTTGGCTCATCTTTTCTCTCTTCGTCAATTCTGACTGAGAGATCGAAGACGATAGATCATGCGCGTTGGAAGACCCCAGCTCTGGCTGTGCGGCAACGGCGTGCCATAGCGTGCAAATCGGATAAGTGATGTCCGCTGCCAACTAGCTTGCATCGTATCGGACGCGAGCGTTTTGGATGTTCTCCTGATTGGTGTTCGCCCACGTAACGAGAGCCATTACTGGCGCAAGAAGCGTCCGTCCAACATCCGTCAACTCATAATCCACGCGTGGCGGAATAGTGGGGAACAATGTCCGCTTCACCAACCCGTCGCGTTCCAGTCCGCGCAAGGTGATCGTCAGCATCCGCTGCGAGATGCCGTCGATCTGACGTCTCAGCTCATTGAACCGAACTGGTCCATCTTTGAGCGTTGCGATGATGTACAAGCTCCATTTGTCGCCGACGAGATCAAGGATTTCCCGAACCATCCGACAGTCGTCACCTTTGCTCGGGGTAGGAAAATCAATGTCACTAAGTGTCATTGGGGTGCCTTCTTGCGAGGGACATGGCAGTCACCTTAATAGTGTTAGTAACAAGAGTTACTACGCTGTTCACGTCGGAGCAACCATGACCAACATCCTCCTCGTTACCTCGAGCCCTCGTGGCGCCGAGAGCCTGTCCACCCGTTTCGCGACCGAGATCGCCGAAGGCTTCAAGGTTCGCTTGGGCGGCACCGTTTTGACGCGCGATCTGGCGGCTAACCCGCTCCCGCATATCGGCCAAGCGTACATTCAAGGCCGCGTCGCGTCCCCCGAGGCGCGCACACCCGAGCAGCTCAAGGCGGTCGGCCTTGCCCAGGAGCTCGTCGATGAGGTGAAGGCTGCTGACGTGATCGTCTTGGGTTCAGGCATGATCAATTTCGGTCTATCGTCGCAGTTGAAGGCCTGGTTCGATCACATCACTTGGCCGCGCGTGACCTTTGGTTATAACGAAGCCGGCAGGCCGCAGGGATTGCTGACCGGCAAGAAGGTTTATCTGGTCACTGCCGCAGGCGGCGTCTTCTCCGAGGGTGACTGGGCTCCCTTTGATTTCCAGACCGCCTATCTGCGTCACCTCTTGGGCTTCATCGGCCTGGCCGACGTTGAAATCGTCCGTGTGGAAGGCACCGTCTTCGGGCCTGAGGCGGCCAAGGCCGCCATCGCCGCCACCGAAGCCCAGGTTCGCTCGGTCTTGGAAAAGGCCGCCTGAAAGCGGAGCGGCCGGCTGCTCAGGCGATTATGTCAGCAGCCAGAGCAGTTGCTTCCAAGCCAAAAGGCAGGAAGGAAGATGAGATGAAGATTGCTCTCTTTGGAGGGACCGGACCAACCGGAAGACACATTATCGAAGAGGCGCTTCGGCAAGGATATGAGCTGTCCGTCTACACGCGCGACGCCGGAAAACTTTCGGCCTTTGGTAGCAAGATTGAGGTCATCGTCGGTGACTTAAACAATCGCGAAGCGATCAAAGCGTGTGTCGCGGGCTCTGACGCGGTGATCAGCGCCCTGGGGCCCAACAGTTTGAAAGCGCGCGAGAAGCGGCCAATCATGCGCGGCGTCGGCACGATCATCTCTGTCATGGAAGAGCTGAACGTTCGACGGTTCATTCAGATATCGACGGCCATCTATCGTGATCCGAAGGATGGTTTCGACCTCAAGTCTCAAGCATTCGTCATGCTGTTCAGGATAATCGTCCACAACGCCTATGACGACATCAAGGCGACCGCTGGACTAGTGAGCAACTCACATCTCGATTGGACACTGGTTCGGATTCCCAACCTCAAGGATGGGCCCGCAACAGGCCAGGTGGACGCAGGCTGGTATGGCAAGACGAAGCTCGGCACGAAGCTGTCGCGCGGAAACCTCGCGAAATTCCTGGTCGATCAGGTCACTGCCAGGGAGTTCGTACACGCGGCGCCGGGAATAGCAGATCACGTTTAAGAGCAATTGGCTGAGCAACTTGCGGGCATGCGCGCTGCGACTGCCGCTGGTGCACCACTCGATCCGTCATGGTGGCTCGTAACTTCGAGTGCGGTTCGGTGCGGCGTTCAGGGGCGACAGACCAAGCGCGCGTCGAGGGAGAGGAGAAATCCGTGCCATCCGAGGGATTTGCGGCGGCCGATGTGCCCGATCAGTCAGGCAAGTGCTTCATCGTCACTGGGGCCAATACGGGAATAGGCTTCGAAGTGGCGAGCGCGCTGGCGGCTCGGCACGCGCGGGTGTTGCTCGCGTGCCGCGACGAAGCGAAGGCGAGAGCCGCGATGAGCCGGATTCGTCAAAAGACTCCGGGAGCTGAGCTCGCGCTCCTGCCACTTGACCTGGCGGATTTGGCGAGCGTGCGACGGGCGGCTGAACTCGCCGCCAAGGAGCCGCGTGTCGACGTGCTGATCAACAATGCCGGCGTGCAGGGGCCGACGCTGAAGCACACAGCGCAGGGCTTCGAGCAGACGTTCGGCGTCAATCATCTTGGCTGCTTCGCGTTCAGCGCGCTCATGCTGCCGAAGCTCATGGAAACGCCCGGATCGCGCATCGTCGTCACGAGCAGCGGGCAGCATAAGGGAGCGAAGATCGAATGGGACGACCTTAACGCTCAGAAGAGCTACAGGTGGCTTCCACGCTATGGCGCCAGCAAGCTCGCGAACCTGCTCTTCGTCTTCGAGCTGGATCGGCGGCTGAGGGCGGCGGGAGCGCCGGTAACAGCGGTGGCCTGCCACCCGGGTCTTGTCGGAACAAACCTCGCCCGCGGCAGCTGGTGGGGCAAGATAGTGATGTCGCTGATCGGCTTGCTATTCGCCACGCCCGCCATGGGCGCCTGGGGCGAGCTGCACGCAGCGACCGGGCGGATAAAGCCCAGCGGCTACTATGGGCCGACGGGGTTCTCCGAACTGCGCGGTCCTTCCGGTGAAGGTCTTCCCTCCGAGGAGGCGAGGAATCCGCAGCTCGCCAAGCGACTGTGGGATGTGTCCGTCAAGATGACCGGTATCGACCCTGGCTTGCCCTCCGTCGATGGCGCGTCCTGACTTAGGGATGGAAGGCGCCGCGGTCGACGCGAAACGGCTCAGATTAATCCTAGACTGTCGGTTCAATGACCAGAAGGATGAGATAATGCTGCAAATCGATCTTTACACCGAGATCACCTGCCCATGGTGCATCATCGGGCATCACCGTCTCGACAAGGTCCTGGCGGAACGTTTCCCTGAGCTGGATGCCGATATACGCCAGCACCCGGTCCTTCTGCTTCCCGATGCGCCGGAGGAGGGCCTCTACATTCCCGATCTTCTCTTGTCGCGTTACGGCGTGACGGATCCGAAGGCCTCCTTCGCCCGGCCCGAGGCGGAGGCACGCGCGTCTGGCCTTGACCTCGACCTGAGCCGCCAACTCTGGACTTGCAGAACACAGGCGGCGCACGGATTAATCCTTGCGGCGCGCGCACGAGGGACGCAGCATCCGCTCGCCGTCGCGATCACTGATGCGCATTTTCTGGAAGCAAGGAACATCTCAGACGCCGATGTCCTTGCGGATATCGCCGTGGCCCATGGATTCGAACGGGAAGAAGCTCGTGCGATAGCGCTTGACCCCGAGCAACATAGACGTGTCGAGCAGGAGGCGGCCCGATCGATGGCAGCCGGGGTCAGGTCAGTTCCTCACTTCGTCTTCGGCGGGCGCATCGCTATCAACGGAGGACGCAGCGAAGACGAGATTGCATCAGCCATCCGTGAGGCTGCTGCTGTCGCTCCCGCCTAACGGCGATCTGGCCGCCATCGCAGCGAAACATGTAAATTAATGTATCAAGTTCCTTGACGGAGAGCACTTGCGACCCCTCGGCGCAATAAGAATAATTTGGGGTTACGTTGACAGTGCACTTAACTCTGCCGTCGCAACCCGCCGGTCGAAGACCGGGGCCGCGACACCCGTTCGCCGCTATCGCGAGCGCAGGGGCGTTTGAGGTGTGACCGATCTCAAACCACTCCACTTCGAAGCGCTTGCCGCGTATCATGATCGATCCGGGTTCGAATGCAGCGTAGGGCCGCTCGACCTGCATTTTCGGACACAGGCAGGAGAGTACTCGCGCAAGACCATGGCTGCGCCCTTCGTGGGAGATGGCGGATCATTTGATGCGTTCCCGGTCGCCGGGCGACTACTTCAAGCCCTCACCCTGAGGAGCCCGCTGAAGGCGGGCGTCTCGAAGGGCGAGGCCCCAGCTGCGGCCTCATGGTTCGAGACGCGCCGCCTTGGGCAGTCGTCGCGGGACGGGCTGCGGAGCCCGGCGCTCCTCACCATGAGGGTCAAAAGCCGAGGACGGCACTGCACATCGGCCATGAGCTGCGTGTTCATGGAGAGGGTCCAGCGCCGAAATCCGCGCGGCACATTGGCCGTGAGCAGCGTGTTCACGGAGAGAGCGAACGCCAAGCAGCGCTGCGTCGATGTCCGGTGGTGTCGCCGATCGGCTGACTGACCATCTGCCCGACGGGCAATCCGCGCATGCCCAGTATGCGCCAACTGCCCGTCGTGCCAGTTTGTCGCAAACTCATCGCTTGCGCCGTCGGGCAAATCACATCCACATTCTCGCGCATCCCGGCTCGCTGAAGAGGGACGTTTCGCGATCGTCACGAGCGTCGAGCCGGAGATGCGACGGGCGCGTTGCTCTGCAGCCGGGTGTTAAAGCCCGCGCCGACGAACGGAGCGATGCGACGGCGAAGTGGTGTGGTCCTGGCATCGCGGTGCTGATGCCAAGCCGGCGGTGATGATGATCCGCGGGCGACGGGGGCAAGACAGCCGATCCCCGGGGAGAGCGCCTATAACCCGTCAAACCGTCGCGCAGGGAAGGCCGGATATTGGGCTGAACCTGTGGTTCTGCCGCGTGCTTTTTTGCTGCACGCGGACCGCGGGTATCAGTCGATACCCGGTCTTCCCTGCGCCTCTTCGTTGAGAGGCGGTTGAATGAAGACAACAACTCGGGCTCAGGCGGCCGCGAGATCGCGTCGTCACGCCTGCTGTTTGAAACGTGGAGACAGGTGCCGGGACGATGTTCCGCGCTGGTGTTCGGCGCGCTCATTCAAAGCTGACCGTGGACGAGAACCAGTCCGCCGGTGAGAGGCGGCTTCATTGCCCGCGCATGCGCTGCGCGAAGGCCGTAAGCCGTGTCCGTGCGATGTCCATCAGGAGGGCAAGTGCGTTGAGGCGCTGCGGCTCGGCAGTCTCCGCCGGATTCAACGTGCCGTTGAGATGCCGCTCGCAGTTTTGCGCGAACGTCGTCGTGAGGCGCGCCGCCAGATCGCGCACCAACCCGTCGCGCGCGATCTGCGCTAGTGGACCGGAGAGGCTGTAGCGTATGGCGAGCTCGACGCGGGTTGCCCGTCCTTCGTCGATCGGAAGCATGCGCCAGCTGATCTGCCCGGAGGTCGAGCTGCGGCTCTGCTGGTCACGTCCGGTGCCGATCAGCCGGCCGGACAGACTTGCGTCGTCGCGCTCGATCCGCGCGGCGCCGCGGAACACGGCCGCAAGCGGGCCAAGCGCGATCCTGATCTCGCCTTCGATGCGATCGGGGGCCGGCATGGCCGTGATCATCGCGCCGGGAAAGCATGCGGCCAGGGTCGTGAGGTTTCCGAACAGCGCGAAAACCTGCGCAGGCGCGGCGTTCACAGTGAAGGATGCGTCGAAGCTCTTGGCGGGCACGGCCTCGGGAATATCGCGTGTGCTGATGGCAGCGCCCCGGTCAACCGCCATCTCCGCCATTGCTGGCCGCGCTGACGACGCAGCGGTCGCGACCGCGCCCGACTGCGATCCCACGGGTCCGAGCGTCGTGCGTCCGGCGCCGATCACGGCCGCGATGCCACGTTGCCGCCGCGCCTCGATCACGGCGCGGACAGCGCGGACGATCCCGATATAGCCGGTGCAGCGGCAGAGATTGCCGCTCAACCCGACACGGATGGCCTGCTCGTCCGCGTGATCGAGGCGCAGCACGAGGTCGCGCGCCGACATGATCATGCCGGGTGTGCAGTAGCCGCATTGCAGCGCATGCTCGCGCGCAAAGGCCGTGCGCAGCTCGGCTGCGATCTCATCCTCATCCAGGCCTTCGATGGTCGTGACCGCGGCACCATTGCAGGCCACTGCGAGCGTGATGCAGGAGCGGGCCGGAGCGCCGTCGAGCAGCAGTGTGCAGGCGCCACAGACGCCATGCTCGCAGCCGAGATGCGTCCCGGTCAGGTCGAGCCGATCACGCAGGACGTCGGCGAGATGGGTACGCGGTTCGACCGTGGCCTCGGTCGCGCTGCCGTTGACGGTGAGCTGGAGCTTCATCACGCCGCGGCCTCCGCGATCGCCCGCGCGAGCACGCTCACGTGGATGTGCCGGGCGGCCGGATCGGTCACGCCGGCCTGCATCAGCAGGCGGTCGGCGAGGTCGCGATCGAACTGCTGCCCGAGATTGGTGTTCGCTCCGCCAAACAGCGATGAATCGTCGACGACGATCGGCGTCCTGTCGATGGCGCCGATCACAACTCGGCTGCAGGCCTTGTCCGGCTCGATCAGGACGGCGGCCATCGCATGCGCGAATTCGCCGGGCTTGCGGCAGGCCTTGGCGTAGCCGAAGCGCGTCGTGGGCGACAGGGAGGGAAGGCGGATCGCGGCGACGAACTCGCCGGGACGCAGCGCGGTCTGCAGTGCGCCCTGGATGAACTCTGCCACGGCGATGTCACGTTGGCCGGTGGAGCTCGTCAGCCGCACGCCGGCGCCGAGGGCCGTGAGCGTCGTTACCCAGTCGGCGGCCGGGTCGGCGTGACTGAGCGAGCCTCCGATGGTGCCGCGGTTGCGTACGGCGCGGTAGGCAATGCCGCGCGCGATCCGCCGCAGCACGCCATGAGTCACGTCAGGAAGCCGGCCGTCCTCGATGTCGGCATGGGTGACGCAGGCGCCGATCAGGAGAGCATCGCCGTCGCGCTCCGCCGTACGAAGCTCGGCGAGCCCCGCGATGTCGACGATCAGCGGCGGCTGCACCAAGCGCAGATTGAGCATCGGCCCGAGCGACTGGCCACCGGCCATGATCCTTGCGCCGCCGTTGGCGTCCGCGAGCAGGGCGAGCGCGGCGCCGACGCTGTTGGGACGCTCATAGGCGAAGGATGCAGCCTTCACGGCGAGCTCGCTTGCGCCTGTTTCGCTGCCAGCACTGCCGCGACGATGCGGCGTGGCGACAGCGGTGACTGCATCAGCTCCGCACCAAGCGGCCGCAGCGCGTCGTTGACGGCATTGGCGATCGCCGCCGGTGGCGCGATCGCACCGCCTTCGCCGATGCCCTTGACGCCGAACATCGTGTAGGGCGACGGCGTCTCCATGTGAAACAGGCGCGGCTCGGGGACTTCGGTCGGACCCGGCAGCAGGTAATCGGCCAGCGTCGTCGCCAGCGGCTGCGCGGCGTCGTCGAACGGCATCTCCTCGTACAACGCGGTGCCGATGCCCTGCGCCAGGCCACCGAGAATCTGGCCGTCGACGATCATCGGATTGACGAGGACACCGCCATCCTCGACGATGACGTAGTCGAGCAGCTCGACCTCGCCGAGATCCGGATCGACCGCGAGCGTGACGGCATGGGCCGCGTAGGAGAAGGTGCCGCTGTCGCGCACCGGCTTGTAGCCGCTGGTGACCTCGAGGCCGGCCGGGTCGACGTCGTTGGGGAGATCCTGCGGCCGGCGGTACCAGGTGTGGGCGATCTCGGCGAGGCTGACGCTGCCGTTCGGTCCGCAGGCGCGGCCCTCGCGCCACACGATCGCCTCCGGCGCGAGCTGCAGCAGCTTGGCGCCGATGCGCGTGGCGCGCGCGACGAGCTGCGCGCAGGCGGTGCCTACGGCGCCGCCGGCCATCACCATCGAGCGCGAGCCCCAGGTGCCGGTGGAATAGGGCGTCATCGCGGTGTCGCCGAGCACGACGCGGATCTTGCCGGGATCGACGCCGAGCACTTCGGACGCGACCTGAGCCAGCGTGGTCTCGAGTCCCTGGCCGTGCGAATGAACGCCGACGCGCAGCTCGAGCCCGCCGTCGGGCGTCAGGCGCGCGGTGGCCTGCTCATGGCCGGGTACCATCGGGATGCCCCAGCCGGCATAGACCGAGGTGCCATGCGCGGCCTGCTCGCAATAGATCGAGACGCCGGTCCCGATCAGCCGGCCGTCCGCCTCGCCGCGCTGTTGCCGGGCGCGGATCGCGGGGACGTCGATCGACGCCAGCGCCCGCTGCAACGCGCCGGGATAGTCGCCGCTATCGAAATGCTTGTTGGTGATGTTGTCGAACGGCATGTCCTGCGGTTGCACCAGATTGCGCAGCCGGACCTCGCCGGGCTCTAGCCCGGCTTCGGCCGCGACAGCATCGAGCAGCAGCTCGAGCGCGAAGCAGACGCCGGTGCGCGCCACGCCGCGATAGGGCAGGATCGGGCATTTGTTGGTTGCGACCGAGTAGGTGCGGCAGCGATAGGCCGGCATCCGATACGGCCCCGGCAGGATGCTCGCGATCTGCGCCGCTTCGAGGCAGGCCGAGAACGGATAGGACGAGTAGGCGCCGGAATCGACGATCGCCTCGCAATCGATACCGCGCAGGCGGCCGTCGCGATCGGCATAGACCGTGATGTGATAGGCGTGCTCGCGGCAATTCGCGCTCGCACTCAAATGCTCGCGCCGGTCCTCGAGCCAGCGCACCGTCCAGCCCTTTTCCATGGCGAGCCAGCTCAGGCACACTTCCTCGGGCAGCAGGATGCCCTTGTGGCCGAAGCCGCCGCCGATGTCGGGTGCGATGATGCGGATGCGGCCCTGGTCCATGCCGAGGCAGTCGGACAGGCCGTTGCGCACGATGTGCGGCATCTGCGAGCCGGTGTGCAGCGTGAGCTGATCGAGCCGGTGATCGAAGGTCGCGACGACGCCGCGGCCCTCCAGCGGCGCCATGCACTGGCGCGCCGTCGAGATCTCGCGCGTCACCTTGATCGGCGCGTCAAGCGCCGCAGTGATGTCGACCTCGAAATTCGTTTCCAGGAAGACGTTGTCGCCCCAATGCTCGTGCACGAGCGCGCCGCCGGCCGCGCGCGCCAGCCGCATGTCGTGCACCGCCGGCAGCGGCTCCAGGTCGAGCTCGACGGAAGCGGCGATGTCCTCGGCCTCGGCGCGGCTGCGCGCGACGCACATCGCCACGAGTTCGCCGACATGGCGCACCTTGCCCGTCGCCAGCACCGGCTGCTCGGAGATCTTGAAGCCGGGCAGGCCGGAGACGGCGCGGATCGGCTTGATGCCGGCGAGGTCGTCGGCCGTGAAGACGACGTCGCGGTACACCGTGGGAATATGGATCGCCTTGATTCTGGCGTGCGCCATCGGGCTGCGCACGAAGGCGACGTCCTTCATCCCCGGCAGCCTGATGTCGGCGACATATTGACCGCGGCCGCGCAGGAATCGGTCGTCCTCCTTGCGCAGCAGCCGCGCGCCGACGCCATGCGGCGCGCGCTTGTCCGAGACGGTCGGCGCCGCGCCGGCCACGTCAGGCCGCGACCGCTGCAGGTAGGATCGGCGCCGTTGCGTCGTGCCTGACACCGGCGCGCAGGCAGAACACCGGCTGCAGAAGCCGATCGGCAATCACCTCGGTCTTCTCGTTGTCGCGCAGCACGAAGCGCCCTTGCTTCTCCTGGAGCACGCTGACATCGGCCGCCATGCCCGGACGCAGTGCGCCGATCCGATCGGACAGGCCGAGCATGGCAGCGGGATTCGACGTCACCATCGGCACGACCTGCTCCAGCGTCAGCCCGAGTGCGACCAGCGAGCTCATCGCCTGCACGAGGCTGAACTTGGCCTGGCCCGCGAACGGATGGTTCTCGTCGTCGGCATGTTCGTCCGGCGTGCCGGCGGGCGCCGGCACATGCGTGTTGTAGCCGTGGATGTCGGCGCCGAGCGTATGCGGCACGATGCCGGCGTCGATCGCCTTGCGCGCCAGGCGATAGGAGAAATGGCTGCCGTGGCCGACGTCGACCTTGAGCCCGCGGTCCAGCGCGGCCTGGATCACCGGATGCACCTCGCCCCTGGTGTTGACGAAGCCGCCGGGATGCCGCGTGAACGGGTGCGCCAGCACGTCGCCCGGACGCAGCAGCGGGATCACGCGCTCCAGGATGGTGTCGACATCCTCGCCGTTGGTGCCGCTCGCCGGCAGGCCCCACAGCTGGCCGAAATGGACATAGACCGGGAGTTCGGCGCGGCGGCCGATCTCCGCGGCCATCTCGATGACCCGGATGCCCCAGCGCGCGAAGCCGCCGATCTCGGCATGCGCCTTGATGCCGCGGACGAGGTCGCGGTTGGCCACAGCTGACTTCACCGTCGCGTCGATGTCGACGCAGTCGGGCCGATAGAGATCGGGGTAGTAATGGCCCTCGAGGCCGCCGACCAGATAGGCCGACAGGAACGCATAGACGCGCGACTGCGCCTGCTGGGCGACGAAGTGCCGGAAGCCGGGCAGGGTCATGCAGGACGGACCGCCCTGGTCGATCAGGCTGGTGACGCCCGACTGCACGCCGACCATGTCCGCATTCATGCCGAAGCGGCCGGTGACGTACTGAAAGACATGGGCGTGGGTGTCGATCAGTCCGGGAAGCACGAGCTGGCCGGTGACGTCGACGACATCCCTGGCGCTGGTCGGCAGGATATCGGACTGGACAGCGGCGATGCGGCCATTGCGGATGGCGACATCCTTCAGTCCATCGATGCCGGAGGCGGGGTCAATGACACGACCGCCGCGCAGCAGCAGGTCGAACGAGGCGCTCACGGACATGCAAGGTCTCCTTTCCGGGCGGTGTGTTTGTCCCGGTCAAAGCCTTCCTCGACGAGCCGGCGCGGACGATACGCCGACCAATTTACGAAGCATACTTCGCATTACATCAAGATCCGTGCCATAGACAGCTTCAAATTGATGCAGCGTGATCAGCGCTTATGCGGGAGCCGTTCGATGGCCGGAAAGACTAAGCCGAAAGCAGATCCGTCGTGGCCGCTCGAGGAGCGTCCGGGCTATCTGATCAGGCGGCTGCATCAGATCCACGTCGCGCTGTTCCAGGAGAAATGTGCCGCTTATGAGATCACGCCGTTGCAGTACAGCCTGTTGACGGCGCTGGCGAAACGGGGGACGGCGGATCAGACGGCGCTGGCCCAGGACATCGCGCTCGACCGGACCACGACGACCGGCGCATTGAAGCGGCTGCAGGCGCGCGGCTTCGTCGATCGCAGCGTCGGACCGCACGACCGGCGGTCGCGGACCTGCCGCCTGACCCGTTCCGGCGCGGCCTTGCTGCGCAAGATCGAGCGGCCGGCACGGGCGGCGCATCTCGCGACGGTCGCGGATCTCACCAAGGCCGATCAGAAACGCTTCATTGCCATGATGCAGGCGATCGTCAAGGCGCAGGGCGAACGGCTCGATGCGACACGATCGCCAGACTGAGCGCGCCCGACCGCGATGAGTTCCGATTAGATAATGGGCATGGTGCTGCCCGAAAAGCAGCGCGTCGCCGGAGTGCAGTATCCGGTCGGGGCGCCGTCGCCGTAAATACGAAGCATGCTCCGCATTCAGGTGCTGCGGCGTTTTGTCCGCAACCGGCGCATTTGGCTGCTCATTTTCGGTGAAGATCGTTGCAGGAGCGGTCGCGCTGCGCCAGGCCCCGCGACATCTGGCATGTCCCTTGCTCACATCTCGAATAATAGCTGCGGAAGCCGCGGCGAAATCGATCCGGGGCGGCGACACCGATGTCGCAGCGCGTGGGGTGAGCAATGCGACGTCTGCCGCTGCGGGATCCGCCGATCATGGCTCAGGCCAATGGCGTTCGTTCGACCTGGCGCGTCGCGCGTGATGCAATAGGGGCGCTGTGATGTCCGAGCATGCCGATGCCCTCGCCACACGCTTCGGAGACGGCGGACCCGATGGCGGCGATGTCGAGGCCAATGCGTTCCTGCGCGGCGTGCTGTCGCGCAAGACGGTGCGCCGCTATAGCGACCGGATGCCGGAGGAGGGGCTGCTCGACCTGCTCGTCGCCTGCGCGCTGAGCGCTTCGGCCAAGTCGGATTTCCAGCAGGCTTCGGTCATGCGCGTGCGCAATGCCGACAAGCGGGCGGCGATCGGCCGGCTGTTTCCGAGCATGCCCTGGATCGGTGCGTCGCCGGTGTTCTTCGTTTTCCTCGGTGATGCGCGGCGGCTGCAGCGCATCGGCGAGCTGCGCGGCAAGCCGGTCAGGAACGGCACCCTGGAAGGCTTTTTCAACGCCTCGGTCGATGCGGCGCTGGCGCTGCAGACCATGATCCTGTGCGCGGAGTCCGCTGGCCTCGGCACCTGTCCGATCAGCGTGATCCGCAACGAGATCGACACGGTCGCCAATGTGCTGGAACTGCCCGACATGGTGTTTCCCGTCGCTGGGCTGTGTCTCGGCTATCCCGCGGCAGAAGGCCATGTCAGCCTGCGGCTGCCGCGCAGCATCACCACCCATGTCGACCGCTACGGCGACGATGCGCTGCCCGCGGCGCTCGACGATTACGACCGGCGGCGCCATGCGCGGCACGCGATTCCGAAGGAGCAGCAGCGCGGCAATGCCGAGTTCGGCGAGGCCGATTTCTACGGCTGGTCGGAGGACAAGGCGCGGCAGGCCGCCAAGGCCGAAGGGGCTGCCTTCCCACCCTATCTGCGCGCGCACGGCTTCAGCTTCGACTGATCAGTTCATGTAAGGAGATCCGAGATGACCAAGCTTTCGTTTCCCCGCCTGTCGCTACCGTCGCGGCGAGCAGCGCTTGCGCTGCTGGCCGCCGCGCTGACCTTGCCGGCCGCGTTCAGCGCCAACGCCGGCAGTCTCGACGAGATCAAGAAGCGCGGTCTCATCGTCGCGACCGAGGACGATTTCCGTCCCTTCGAGTTCGTCAAGGACGGCAAGCCGACCGGCTTCGACAACGAACTGATCGAGGATCTGCGCAAATACGCGCCGTTCGAGATCAAGCAGCAGATCCTGCCGTGGACAGGCATCCTGGCCGGCGTCTCCACCGGCAAGTACGATGTCGCCATCACCGCGGCGATCATCACCAAGGAGCGCAAGAAGTCGCTCGACTTCACCAGCCCGATCGCCGACGCGACGCACTATTACGTGAAGCGCAAGGACGACAAGAGCATCTCCGCGATCAAGGATCTCAGCGGCAAGACCGTCGGCGTGCAGGCCGGCAGCGCGCTGCTGGGGCGGCTGCCCGAGCTCCAGGCGATGCTGGAAAAGGAGGGCGGCAAGCTCGGCAAGGTGGTCGAATACACCTCTTATCCCGAAGCCTATCAGGATCTCGCGCTCGGCCGTGTCGACTACGTCGTCAACACCGTCATCAACATCAAGGCGCTGGTCGCCGAGAAGCCGAACGTGTTCGCGGTCGGTCAGCCCGTCTCCGGCAAATCCTATCCGGCCTGGGCGGTCGCCAAGGGCAACACGGAGCTGGTCGAATTCCTGAACGGCTTCATCGCCAAGGAGAAGGAAACCGGCCGGTTCGCCGAGTTGCAGACGAAGTGGTTCGGCGAGGCCTTTCCGGATCTGCCGGTCACGTTCGAGCCGGAATTCTGACGCCGCGGATGAGGTGCAGCTGATGTGCGGGTGGCGAACGCTGCGCGCCGGTCCGCTCGACGGCCAGGTGCCCCTGCATCGGACGAGGTTGGCCGATGCAGGGCGCCGGCCGTCCGGCCTCGCCACGGATGGCCGGCGATGAGCGCGGCCGACGTGCTCGCCATCCTGCAGGGCGCCGTGGTCACGGTGACGCTGTCCTTGGTCGGCATCCTGATCGGGCTGCCGATCGGCCTTGGCCTTGCGCTGCTGCGCTGGGCCGATGTTCCCGTCGTCGCCCGCATGGTCGCCGTCTATGTCTCGGTGCTGCGCGCGACCCCGCTCGTGACGTTGCTGCTGCTGCTGTTCTTCGCGCTGCCCAATGTCGGGATCGCAATCGGGCCGGTGTCGGCGGCGATCCTGGCGCTGGTGATGAACACCTCGGCGTTCAACTGCGAGGTCTGGCGCGCCGCTCTGATGAACTTCCCGAAGGAGCAGTACGAGGCCGCGCAGTCGGTCGGCATGCATGCGAGCCTGCGCTTACGCCGCATCGTCCTGCCGCAGATCGTGCGGGTCAGTCTGCCCGGGCTCGTCAACGAGATGTCGCTGCTGATCAAGGTCACGCCGGTGCTGGCGGTCGTCGGCGTCGTCGACATCACCCGCGCGGCGGTGCGCATCGGCGCCGAGACCTATGAGCCGCTGCCGCCGTTCCTGGTCGCCATCGCGATGTATGCGCCGATCGTGTTCGCGCTGGTCTCGCTGCAGCGCTTCATCGAGCGGCGCCAGCTCGCAGCCGAGGCCGCATGATCCGGGATTTCGCCATCGTCTGGAGCGAGCGGGGTCTGCTGCTGAGCGGTCTCGGCAACACCACGATCCTCTCGGTGCTGTCGGCGATCGCCGGGCTCGTGATCGCCTTCGTGCTGACGCCGGCCCTGATGTCGAAGCGGCGCTGGCTGGCGCTCACCGTGCGCGTGTTCGTCGACGGCATGCGCTGCGTGCCGTTCCTGCTGTTCGCCTACATCGTCTACTACGGTTTGCCCTCGTTTGGCATTAGGCTCGACAATTGGAGCTCGGGGCTGGTGGCGCTGACCGTCTATCACGCCGCCTATCTCGCCGAGATCCTGCGCGGCGCCTGGGCGGCGCAGCCGCGCGAGCCGATCGAAGCCGGCGTCGCCTTCGGCTTCTCCGGGGCGCGATTGTTCCGCCGCATCATCCTGCCGCCGCTGCTGCTCGCCGCAGGTCCTGTCATCGGCAACCAGATGATCCAGATCGTCAAGGACAGCGCTTTTCTAACTATCATCGCACTGCCCGAGCTGACGCATGCCGCGAGCTCGATCCAGTCGCGCCACTACGTGCCGTTCGCCGCCTTCATCACCGCCGTGATCCTGTATTGGGGGCTCTGCCTCGTGATCGAGGCGGGTGTCAGCGGCATCGACCGGCTGGCCGCGGCGCGGCGCTGAGAAGGAGCCCGGGATGACCGACGACATGGCCGTGCTCGACGTCGCCGGCATTTCCAAGCGGTTCGGCGAGCTCGAGGTGCTCTCCGATATCAGCTTCACGGTGACGCGCGGCGAGACGGTCTGCGTGCTCGGCCCGTCCGGCTCCGGCAAGTCGACCCTCCTTCGCTGCATCAACTGGCTGGAGCGGCCGGATGCCGGCCAGATCTATCTCAACGGAGACCGCATCGGCATCAACAATGGTGGCGTCGTTATGTCCGACCGTGAGCTGTCGCGGGTCCGCACGCGGATCGGCATGGTGTTCCAGCATTTCGCGCTGTGGCCACATCTGACGGTCCTTCAGAATCTCATGGAGGCGCCGGTGCAAGTGCAGAAGCGTCCCGTGGCCGAGGTGCGCGAGGAGGCGATGGCGCTGCTCGCCAAGGTCGGGCTCTCCGACAAATGCGATGTGTTCCCGGCGCGGCTGTCCGGTGGGCAGAAGCAGCGCGTCGGCATTGCGCGTGCGCTGGCGATGAAGCCGGACGTCCTCTTGTTCGACGAGCCGACCAGCGCGCTCGATCCGGAGCTGGTCGGCGAGGTGCTGGTGGTGATGCGCGAGCTTGCACGCGAGGGCCGCACGATGGTGATCGTGACCCACGAGATGGGCTTTGCTCGCGAAGCCGCCACCCGCATTCTGTTTCTCGATCGCGGCCGCGTGGTCGAGACCGGGCCTCCGGAGCGCTTCTTCGTCAACCCGGAAACCGAACGCGCGCGCCAGTTCATCCAGCGCTACGCCGCCGGATGAGCCAGAAACAACGCGAGGAGATACGCCATGGATCCGATCTATCATCTGCTCCCGGATGCGCCGAAGCCGGTCACTCCCTATAGCCATGCGGTGCAGGCCGGTCCGTTCCTGTTCGTCACCGGCCAGCTCGCGACCGATCCCGATGACGACGCGCTGCCGCTCCCGGACGGTATCGACGCGCAGACCCGCAAGGTCATGGATAACCTCGCGCGTGTGCTGAAGGGCTGCGGCATGAGCTTCGCGAACGTCGTGTTCGCCCGCATCTACCTGATCGAATTCAAGCGCGACTACGCCGCGATGAACGCGATCTTCTCCAGCCATTTCGACGATGCGCAGCGGCCTGGCCGGACCACGATCGGCGTCTGCGATCTGGCGCGCGGCGGCATCGTCGAGATCGACATGGTCGCCTACAAGCCCTGAAGGAGAGAGCGATGGATCCGATCGAGATTCCGGCGCGGCGCGGCAAGGCGGCGCTCGTCACGGCCGGCCAGGTGGTCACCGTGATCAATACCCATGGTGAGCAGGTGGTCGACACCTGGGCGTTCAATCGCGCCGACTTGTCGGAGTTCATGTCGAACGAGCACACGCGGGCGCATTCGCTGCATCTGGTGCCGCGGCCGGGAGACGTGCTGCGGACCAACAAGCGCCGGCCGATCCTGACCTTGATCGAGGATACTTCGGGCGGCATTCACGACACTCTGATCGCCGCCTGCGACCGCTATCGCTACGCGTTTCTCGGGCACGAGGGCCACCACGACAATTGCACCGACAATCTGTTCGCCGGCATGGCCGAGCTCGGCCTGACGCCGCCGGAGGTGCCGAGCCCGCTCAATCTGTTCATGAACATTCCCTGGGAGGCCGACGGCACGCTCGGCTTTGCCGCGCCGCCGCGCCCCGTTCCCGGCGGCCAAGTGCGCTTGCGCGCGGAGATGGATCTGGTGATCGCGTTCTCCGCCTGTCCGCAGGATATCCTGCCGATCAACGGCAAGGCCGGACGGCCGGTCGAGGCGCATTTCACGGTGACATCAGCATGAGCGGAGAGACCAAGGCGGAGCGGGCCGCCGCCAACCGCCGCCGCTACGAGGAGCTGCGCGCGGCGGGGCAGGAGCTGAAGCAGCTGCCGCCGCCGACCGCGCGCGACGGTGCGCCGATCACAGCGAACGCGATCATCCAGACCGAGCAGGTGCCGCCCGGCTGGCACGCGACGATGCGGCTGTCGCGCGGCGAGGCGCTGCGCATCAGCGATGATCTTGGCCGCTCCAGCGTCTCGCTGCTGGCGTGGCGCAGCGAGGATCCGTGCGAGCGGATCAACTGCGCCGACACCGTGAAGGTGCAATGGAGTGCGGCGCTGTCGAAGGGCCGGATGATCCTGTCGGACATGGGACGGGTGCTGCTCTCGGTGATCGAGGATACGTCCGGCGCGCATGACCTTCTGGTCGGCGGCTCGACCCCTGACTCGACGTTGTCGGCCTATGGCGAAGTGACGCGCAACACGCAGGCGAATTTCATCTTGGCCGCTGCCAAGATCGGACTGGGCCTGCGCGACATCCCGCCTTGCGTGACCTTTTTTGCGCCGGTGACGACGGACGCAAACGGCCGCTTCGTCTGGCACGCGGAGCGCAAACTCTCCGGCGATTTCGTCGCTCTGCGCGCCGAGATGAACCTGATCGTCGCCGTCTCCAACTGCGCCCATCCGCTCGATCCGGCGCGACCCGCAGCGACCGCGCCGATCACGCTGATCCGGCACCGGCTGCCGCCGCCCGCGGCCGACGACGTCTGCCGCACGGCGTCGCCGGAAGCGTTGCGTGCCTACGCATTCACCGATCGGCTGTTCGCCTGAGGAGCGTGGTCATGTCATCGATTGATCTGGGCCGCATCGTCTATGCCTTCGACATTCCCGCCGAGCAGCCCTGGTCGCGGGTGCTGAAGAGGGGCCAGACGCTCCGCATCATCGACAGCGAGGGCGAGCAGGCGGTGGACGCGCTGATCTATGTCGCGGAGGACACCGCCGAGCGCTACAGCGCGCAGGACACCTTGCGCGTCCAGGGCTCGGCCTATCTCGAGCTCGGCACGCGGCTGATCTCCAACCGCGGACGGGTGATGGCGCGGATCACCGCCGACACCTGCGGCCGCCACGACACCTCTGCGGGCTGCTGCTCCTGCGAGAGCAATGCGGTCCGTTTCGGCGAGGCGACGCGCTACCTGCATGCCTGCCGGGAGAATTTCATCCTGGAGCTGTCGCGCTACGGCCTGACCAAGTGCGACATCGTCTCCAACCTGAACTTCTTCATGAACGTGCCGATCGAGCCCTCCGGCAATTTCACCGTGCTCGACGGCCCGTCCGCGCCGGGCAACTACGTCGACGTGACCGCGGAGATGGACGTGCTGTTCGTGATCTCGAACTGTCCGCAGGTGAACAATCCATGCAACGGTTTCGATCCGACTCCGATCCGTTTGGAGATCAGGGAAGCGACGGCATGAACCCTTGCTGCTGCAGGCGCACGCTCGTCGGACCGACATGCGGCGAGAGGCGCCTCAACTCGCCTCGTCGCGCAGGTGATACCAGCGATAGAGCAGGCGCTGGCCGATGCGGCGGAACGGCCCGAAGGGATGCGTCGGCAGCGCCGAGGTGAAGATCGGCAGATCCTGCCCCTTGAAGGCTTGGCCCGCGAGCATCTGCGCCATCCGGCGGCCGGCCTGCGCCGAATAGGAGACGCCGTTGCCGCCATAGCCGAGCGCATAGACCAGCTTCGCCTGGGCATCGGGACGCACGATGCGCGGCATCATGTCGTGGCTGACATCGACCCAGCCCCACCACGAATAATCGATCTCGATGCCTGTGAGCGCGGGAAACTTGCGATGCAGGCCGTCGATCAGGAGCTGGAGGTGCCGGTCATGCGTAGCGTCGGCGCCGGTGATGGCGCTCCGGCTGCCGATCTGGACGCGGTCGTCCGGCAGCAGCCGGTAGTAGAAGCGCAAAGTGCGCGTGTCGGAGATCACCTGCCGGGTCTTGAAGCCGGTCGCCGCGAGCTCGGCCGCAGTGAGCGGGCGCGTCACCAGCGAGTTCGACAGGATCGGCATGCAGCGGCCGGACAATTCCGGCGTCAGCCCAGCGAGGTATAGGCGCCGGTGGCGATGCCGACGCCGTTCGCGGTCACATTGCCGCCGGGGGGACTGTAGACCCGATATTTGTGATCAAGCTATGCGATCTTGGGACAAGTGAGGTCGAGGCAGAGGCGATTGCCGGCAGACATCTCGTTATGCCTGCCCAGAGACATGAATCGAGCCGTAGCGGGTCGAAGAGGCGCAGGAAATGCGGAAATGGAGCGCGAGGCCGAAGCCCTGCCTGGGCTGACCTCAACGCTGGCTGTGCAACCAATTCCCGCCAATTGGCTAAGTGGCTACCAGCTTCCTTGCGGTGCTCCAAAGACTCTCAGCGGCATGGATCATCCGCGCCCGTGCGCGGATGAGGCATATGTTGATCTTGATGTCCCAGTCCTTCGGGCCGGCTCTCACCAATCGGCCGCTCTGGAGATCGAGCTCGACCAGGCTGCGTGGAGCCCAGGTGATCCCGCGGCCTTCCCGGGCCATGTTGATGAGCAGCATCACCGGTGCTGAGAAGCTGGGGAGCAGCATGGCGCTTGGCTGCTTCGTCGCGAGGAAGGCGGTCACGATGCGGCCCACGCCTGAACCCGGATGATAGGCGAGATAGGGCAGCGGCTTGTCCGCAGAGCCAGGCAGCGCAAACCGCGGCATCGATTGCCGCCGGTGACCGCTGCGCGTGACGGCCCTGTAACCGGTCGCGCTGATCGGGACCAGGACGTCGTCGGCGAGATCGATGCGCTGAAAGCGATCGTTGTCCAGGCGGCTGGCGAGCGATGGGTGGTAATGCGCCAGCATGAAATGCGCATGGGCCTCAAGCAGGAGCTTCTCACACCCGGCGAAGTTCGACGCCACGAGTTGAACAGCGGAACCGGATCGCGCACGATCGACCCGGCGGATCCAGTCCGGAAAGAACGTCTGCGACAGTGCGTGGGTGGCGACGAATTGAACGGTCTCGGCCTTGAGGCGAGCCGCTTCCAGGGCCTCCTCGCGGCCGTTTGACAGCCTGCGAATGACGTCCTCCGCCACCGGACGAAAACTCTCCCCTGCCGGCGTCAGCTTCACGACATGGGTGCTGCGCTCGAACAGAGGCGCTCCAAGCCACGCTTCCAGCGACTTGATCCGCCGGCTCAAGGCCGGCTGCGTCACGTGCCGGCGCAGCGCTGCGCGGGAGAAGCCGCCGTCCTCCGCAATAGCGAGGAAATCCTCGATCCAGCTCAGGTCCATGATGCCAATTCGTTATTGAATTATTCCAATCTGGCATTAGCACCGCGGCACCGGCTGGTCCAATGTCAGGCCAAAGATAAGGGCCGCGGAGACGCTGTTTGCAGCGCCGAAGAGCACGAGGCGGGAGGACACGGAATTGACGATCACAACGACTCCTTTGTCCGAGGCGCTCCCGACGCAGGCTGCTGCGCCTCGTGCCGGCTCGCTTTGGCTGGAGCCTTATGTCCTGATCGTGGCGGGCGCCGTGCTCGGCGCACTCGTCGGCGCGCTGTTTCCGGCTGCGGCACTCGAATTCAAACCGCTCGCCGACGGCTTCATCTCGCTCATCAAGGTCACGATCGCGCCGCTGGTGTTCCTGGTCGTGGTGACCGGCATCGCGCAGGTCGGCGACATGAAGGCGGTCGGGCGCATCGGACTCAAGGCGTTCCTGTATTTCGAAATCGTCACGACGCTCTGCCTGCTGTTCAGCTTCGTCGTGGTGCGATGGGTCCAGCCCGGCGCGGGTGTGGCGCACGCCACCCCGCAACAGGCCGAAGCGGTGGCCCGCTATGCGCAGACCCATGTCGGCTCGTTGTCGGCGTATATCCAGCACATGATCCCCGAAAGCTTCTTCGGCGCGTTTGCCAGCGGCGACGTGCTTCAGGTTCTCGTGCTCGCGCTGCTGTGCGGCATCGGCCTCTTGATGCTCGGCGAAAAGGCGCTGTCGCTGCGCTCGGGCATGGAGCGGTTGACCGCGCTCGTGTTCAGCGTGGTCCATGTCGTCGTCATGCTGGCACCGATCGGGGCCTTCGGCGCCATGGCTTTCACGGTCGGCAAGTTCGGCGCCGCCACATTGTACGCCCTCGCGCTCCTGGTCGGGACGGCCTGGGCGATGATGGCGTTCTTCATCTTCGTCGTCCTGGGAATGATCTGCCGTCTGGTCGGCATCCGGCTGATGGACCTGCTCCGGCTGTTGCGCCCCGAGCTTCTCGTCGTGCTCGGAACGTCGTCGTCGGAGACCGCGATTCCCGGAATGATGGAGAAGCTGCCAAGGGCGGGGGTGGGACGCGCCGTGACCGGTCTCGTCATTCCGTCCGGCTACTCCTTCAATCTCGACGGCGTGGCGCTGACATTGCCGCTGAGCACGATCTTCGTGGCGCAGGTCTACGGCATCGAGCTGAGCACGGCGCAGCAGTTGAGCCTGTTTGTCGTGATGCTGTTCACCAGCAAGGGCGCAGCCGGTGTCACGGGCGGGGCGTTCGCCGCGTTGGCGGCGACCGTCGTTGCGGCCGGGCTGCCTGTCGAAGGCCTCGCGCTATTGCTCGGAGTAGACCGCTTCATGTCGCTGGCGCGCGCCATCACCAACACGATCGGCAACGCAGTGGCCGCGATCGTGGTGGCGAAATGGGATGGTGAATTCGACCGCGACGATTGGGGGCGGGTCGTCCAGATGAAAGCAGCAAAGTAGGATCCATGGTTCTCTGTGAAGACTTGCCAATCGTGGCGCTGGTTCCCGGTGATTGCACCGGTATCGGTCCTGAGCAGACGGCGCGAATCCTCTCCGATCACCGGCTGGCCGATGCGGCGCGCCTCGTCGTGGTGGGCGATGCCCGCGTGCTGGAGATGGGAATGGCGCATGCCGGCGTGAGCTTCGATATCGAGCGGATCGGCTCCCCCAGCGAGGCTTCCTGGGCTTCTGGCAAGATACAGCTAATCGATCTCGGCAACACAGACCCGTCGAGGCACCCGATCGGAAAGGCCAGCGCCGAGTCCGGGCGACTCACCGGAGAGACGCTGTCGCGGGCGATCGATCTTGCCAAGGACGGCGCGATCAATGCCATCACCTTCGCGCCCTTGAACAAGCGGGCGATGTTCGACGGCGGCTGGAGGTACCCGGACGAGCACAAGATGTTCGCGGACCTGCTCGGGCACCGTACCTATTTTTCTGAAATGAACGTGCTGGATGGTCAATGGATGTCGCGCGTCACCGGGCACCAGTCCCTGCGCGAGGCGCTGAACGACATCAGCCCGCCGCGGATCACCGATGCGGTGGTCCTCGTCGACAGGATGATGCGGAGATCCGGAGTCGCCGCGCCGCGGATCGCCGTGGCCGCACTGAATCCGCATGCCGGCGAGGGCGGCTTGTTCGGTCGCGACGAGATCGAGATGATCAAGCCGACGGTCGAGGCGATTGCGAAAAAGGGCATTGTCTGCAGCGGTCCGTATCCGGCGGATACGGTTTACATTCGCGCCTTTGCCGGCGAGTTCGACAGCGTCGTCGCGATGTATCATGACCAGGGGCAGATCGCGACGAAGCTGCGCGGCTTCAATCGCGGAGTGACCGTCACGGCCGGCCTCGAGACCGTCTTCACCACGCCCTCGCACGGCACGGCGTTCGACATCGTCGGCAAGGGCGTCGCAAACACCGGCGCGCTCGAAAGCGCGGTCCGGCTCGCCGCGCAATTGGCCTCGTTCAAAGCCCGGGAGACGTTACATGCACACTGATCGCAGGACCCTGCTTCAGGCCGCCGCCGCTCTTCCCTTGTCCGCGGTCGGCGCGAATGCGGCTTTTGCACAGGCTGAGGCACCGGCGGCGCCCGCCGCGGCGCCGCCCAAGGAGGTCACGCGTACGCTTGCGCGGTACATCGTCTCGGCGGGATACGATGATCTGCCGGTCAAGGTCCGCAAGGAAGGCGTGAGGACGCTGCTGAACTGGGTCGGCGTCGCGATCGGCGGGTCGCGACATGAAACGGTTGATATTGCGGTTGCCGCGCTGGCACCGTTCTCAGGCCCGCAGCAGGCGTCGCTGTTCGGCCGGCGCGAGCGGTTCGACATCATGAACGCCGCCTTCATCAACGGCGTGTCCAGCCACATCTTCGATTTCGACGACACCCATCTGAAGACGATCATCCATCCGGCCGGCCCGGTGGTTTCGGCGATCATTGCGCTCTCGGAAATGCAGCCGGTCTCCGGAAAGGAGTTCTTGAATGCGCTCGTCCTCGGTGTCGAGACCGAGTGCAGGATCGGGAACGCCGTCTATCCGAACCACTACGATGTCGGCTGGCACATCACCGGGACCGCAGGGGTGTTCGGCTCGGCGGCAGCTGCCGGCAAGCTGTTGAAGCTCAACGAGCAGCAAATGACCTGGGCGCTGGGCCTCGCCGCGTCGCAGCCGGTCGGCCTGCGCGAATCGTTCGGGTCCATGAACAAGAGCTTCAACCCCGGCCGTGCGGCGTCAAACGGCATATTTGCCGCCCTTCTGGCGTCGAAGAATTTCACGTCGTCGGACGGGATGATCGAGGCGAAGCGCGGCTGGGCCAATACGATCAGCACCAAGCAGGACTATGGCGAGATCGTCGGCGATCTCGGCAAGCGTTACGAAGCCGCGCTCAACACCTACAAGCCGTTCGCCTGCGGCATCGTGCTGCATCCGGCAATCGACGCCGCGGTCCAGCTGCGCAACGAGAACAGGCTGACGGCCGACCAGATCGACCATGTCGATCTCAAGGTCAACCCGCTCGTGCTCGAGCTGACGGGCAAGAAGACGCCGCAGCAGGGGCTCGAGGGCAAGTTCAGCATCTATCACGCGGTGGCCGTGGCGATCGTGGAAGGCGCGGGCGGAGAGAAGCAGTTCAGCGATCGCGCGGTAACCGATCCGACGGTGCTGTCGCTGCGTAGCAAGGTCATTCCGGTCATCACGCCCGAGATCAAGCCGGAGCAGGTCGAGATGACGATCGTGCTGAAGGATGGGCGGAAGCTCAGCCGCCGCATCGAGCACG
Source organism: Bradyrhizobium sp. SZCCHNR1053 (assembly GCF_032381235.1). NCBI lineage: Bacteria > Pseudomonadati > Pseudomonadota > Alphaproteobacteria > Hyphomicrobiales > Nitrobacteraceae > Bradyrhizobium > Bradyrhizobium sp. SZCCHNR1053. The sequence continues at coordinate 21,846 of NZ_JAUHJM010000006.1, read as the reverse complement.
CCGTCGGCAGCGTTGAAGTGCCGATGACCGACCAGCAGCTCGAGGCGAAGTTCTCCGATCTCGCCGACGGCATCGTTCCGGCGGCGTCGATCCGGCGGATCATGGACGCCTGCTGGAATGTCGAGGGCCTGTCGAGCGCAGCCGACATCGCGAAGATGTCGGCGTCGGCCTGACGATGGCGAGGAGGGCCATGTCGTCGCGCCGCCGTCTGCTGCAATCGGCGGGGGCGTTTGCTGCGATCTCGGCGATGCCGATCCGTTTCTCCCGGGCCGCCGGCCCGGGCGTGACCGAGCGCCTGGCGCGCTACATGGTCGCGGCGCGTGACCAGGAGCTGCCGGAGCAGGTGATGCTCGCATGCAAGCACCGCATTCTCGATACGCTCGGTGCGATCGTCTCCGGTGCGCGTATGCATCCCGGCGAGATGGCGCTGAGATACGTGCGCAGCCTCGGCGGCGAGCCGCAGGCGTCCGTCGTCGGCTCCGACGTCCGGACGACGGCCGTCAATGCGGCGATGACCAACGCCATGTGCGCCCACGCCGACGAGACCGACGATTTCGAACCGGTCACCAAGGCGCATCCGGGGTGCGCGGTCATCCCTGCCGCGCTCGCTATGGCTGAACGGGAGCATCGCAATGGGCGCGACGTGATCCGCGCCGTTGTGCTCGGCTATGACCTGACCTGCCGCCTTCTGATGGCGCTCGGACCGGACCTCGTGCGCGGCTCGCACCGCAGTGCCGAGGGCACGTCGTCGACATTCGGCGCGCTCGGCGCGGCGGCCTCGCTGGCGCGGCTCGATGAGAGGGACATGCGTCACGCCATTTCCTATTCGGCGCAGCAGGTCTCAGGGCTGTGGAGCTGGGTCAAGGACAAGGACCACATCGAGAAGGCATTCGATTTCGCCGGAATGGGCGCGCGCAACGGTGTCATGGCGGTCGACATGGTGATGGCCGGGCTCACCGGCGTCGATGACGTGCTCGATGGCACCCACAACCTGTTCATCGCGCTGTCGAGCGATCCGAAGCCGGAGGAGATGGTCAAGGATCTCGGCAGCCGCTTCTACGTCACGGAGACCGCCATCAAGACCTTTTCGGTCGGCTATCCGATCCAGTCGCCGTTGGATGCGCTGCTGACGTTGCGCCGGCAGCACGCGCTGACCCCTGACAAGGTCCGCAGCATCCTGGTCAAGCTTCCGACCGACGCGATGGGCATCGTTGGCGACAGCGCCATGCCCGACGTGAACTGTCAGCATCTTGTCGCACTCGCACTGGTCAGGGGCGCCGTCTCATTCGCCGACAGCCATGATGTCGCGCTGATGCGCGACCCGACGATCCTGGAGCAGCGCGCGAAGGTGACGCTCGCGGGCGACAAGGGCCTGATGGATCCGGCCGCGCCACGCGGTGCGATCGTCGAGGTGACTCTGGTCGATGGCCGCAAGGTCGATCATTTCACTAGGCATCCGCCGGGCACCAGGGAGAATCCGCTGAGCACGGAGGCCGTCAACGCCAAGACCAGGGATCTGATGACGCCCGTTCTGGGGCGTGAGAAGACGGAGAAGCTGATCGACATGGTCGGGCGGCTCGAAGAAATCGACGACATCGGCCGGTTGCGCGCACTATTCGCGGCGTGATCGGCTGTCATGGCGATGAGAAGCGATATCGACGATCCCGACACTGGCTGGAAGGGACGAGGTCTGTGGACCACGACCGGCACGCGCGCGAGCTTCCACGGCGAGGGCGGCAAGGAGGCGTCGCCGAAGGTCTACAAGGTGCAGATGAGGCCTGATCCGCTGGCCCACTGAAGCAAAACGCCACGGGGAGCCTTCACGGGTCGTCCCGTTCTGGGACTGAGAGACATGAAGACGACATCACGACGCGAACTGACATGTCGATCAGGATCGTCTGAGGTCCCGCGCCGCGTTCAATTTCATCGTCGTTGGATCGACCAGAAGGAGGGGCACGTGATCAATCTCAACCGTCGTCAGTTGTTGGCCGGCGCAGCCTTGGCAGGGACTGCGGCCGCTACTCGCTTCGGCACGGCGCCCGCCGGAGCGGCTATGAATCCGGCCGGCGCGCAGGCAGCCGGCTTCTACCGCTACAAGGTGGGATCGTTCGAGTGCATGTCTATCAATGACGGTGCGCGCACGTTTCCGGTTCCGGACAAGTTCGTCACCAACGCGTCCAGGGAGGAGGCGGTCGCCGCCGCCGACGCCGCCTACATGCCGAAAGGGATGGTGACCATCCCCTTCAACCCCCAAATCATCAATACCGGCAGCAAGCTCGTGCTGATCGACACCGGGAACGGTGTGGCCAATCTCGAGCCCAGCAAGGGCGCGGTCGGCCGAACCCTGCAGAACCTTGCTGCGGCAGGCGTCGATCTGAAGGCCATCGATGTCGTGCTGCTGTCGCATCTGCACCCCGACCATACCAACGGCATCCGCGCAGCCGACGGATCGATGGCGTTCCCGAATGCCGAGATCATGGTGCCTGCGAAGGACTGGGACTTCTGGACCAGCGAGGACAACGCGGCCAAGGCGCAGTCCAGCGAGATGATGAAGAACTACTTCGCCAATGTGAGGAAAACCTTCGCCGGGATCGAGTCGAAGGTGACGAAATATGACTGGGACAAGGAGGTCGCTCCGGGGATCACGTCGATCGCGACCCCCGGCCACACGCCAGGTCACACCTCGTTCGCGGTCGCGTCGGGCAACGCGAAGGTTCTGATCCAATCCGATGTCACCAACATCCCGGAATTCTTCCTGCGACATCCGGATTGGCACGTCGTCTTCGACACCGACCCCGATCTTGCGCAGCAGACCCGCCACAAGTTCTACGACATGGCGGCGGCGGAGAAGGCGATCGTGATCGGATTCCACTTCGCGTTCCCGTCGGTCGGACACGTCGAGAAGGACGGCGCCGGCTATCGGCTGATCCCATCATCGTGGAATCCGACACTATGAAAGACCGGCACATTGTCAGCACGGCGGTACCCATGTCGGATCGCGCCAGACCACGCATGAAATCGACCGGTCCGCTTGCATCGCTTTGTTGTGCCATCGCAAGTCTTTGCTTGGGCTTCTCGGCCATGATGGCGGGAGCAGCTGCGCAGGATGCGCGCGAGATCGCTCCGACCGGCGTGTTGCGCGTCGCTGTTGCGGTCGGGCCGGCCGCCTCGGCGTTCTGGACGACACGCGATCCGGCGACAGGCAGGCCTGTCGGCGTGACAGTCGAACTGGCCAAGGCGGCCGCAGGCAAGCTCAATGTGCCGCTCGAGCTCGTAGAGTATCAGAGCTCGGACGAAATCGCGGCCGCCGGCAGCAAAGGCGCGTGGGATCTGTCCTTCATGCCTGCGGATCGGAAGCGAGAGCAGTTCGTCGATCAGGGACCCGCTTATGTCGCCTATATGAGCGGGTATCTCATTCGCGCCGGCTCAGACATCACCTCCGTTGCCGAGATCGACCGTCCGGGAATCCGGGTTGGCTGCATCGAAGGCACCTCGACGTCCAGAACGGTCGAGGCGAGCATGAAAAGTGCTAGCGTGACGAAATTCGTCAAGCCTGAAGAGGCCGCTGAATTGATCGGCCGGGGTCAGCTCGACGCCCTCGCCATGGGCATGGAAGCATTGGAGGAGCTATCGCGGCGCCTGCCGGGCAGCCGGGTCTTGAACGAGGTCATCCAATCAACGGGCGTCGTCGTGGTCGTCCCGAAGGGCAAAGTGACGGCGCGGGAGTGGGCGGCCCGGTTTCTTGCAGATGCCAAGGCGAATGGCACGGTACGCCGAGCGCTCGATCAAGGTGGATTTGTCACCGCCAAGATCGCCCCGTGATGCCGCGGTGAACTCCGGCCAAGCCATATCTTTGGCTTATGAGCGCCAACGCCAAATCGTATTTTGGCTGTCCTGGAATTCCGTCTATCTCCAATTGGCGGGCGATGAAGCTGTCGGCAATCATGATGGGCACGACCGGCAGGCCCGCGCAGAAAGTGCGCCTGCATGGTCCATGCGGCCACCCGATTGTACTGCACTCGCGCTTGTTCTCCCGGCCAACGAAGAAGCGCATCTGGTTCGCGTCCTGGCCTGAAAGTGAACGATCATGAAACTGGGCTGGTATTCCGAACTCGACGAGGTCGAACGCCGGACGTATTGGGCCTGCTTCGCGGGCTTTGGTCTCGATTCGTTGGATTCGACGATCTATGCGCTGGTCATCCCGGCGCTGATTGCAACAATCGGACTGACGCGCCCTGAAGCCGGCTATCTCGCGACCGCAGCCCTCGTCGGTGCAGCTGTCGGTGGCTGGGGCGGAGGGATCCTTGCCGATCGCATCGGCCGCATCAAAGTCCTGCAACTGACGATCCTCTGGGTTGCCCTGTTCACGCTCGCATCGGCTTTCGCGACCGGCTTCAACTTCTTGCTGATCGTGCGTTTTCTCCAGGGCCTTGGCTACGGCGGTGAGGCGGCCGTGGGTGGCGTCCTGATCAGCGAGGTCGTGAGGCCCGCGCTGCGCGGCCGGGTGGCCGCGTCGGTGCAGAGCAGCTACGCGGTGGGTTATGCCATTTCCGTCGCGCTGCTCCCCGTCATTACATCGCTGTTTCCTGAAGAGCTCGGCTGGCGCGTGTTCTTTGCCGTCGGCATCGCGCCGGCCTTTCTCGTGTTCTTCATTCGCCGCCTTGTGCCGGAGTCCGGGCTTTATCGTCAAAGCCGCGCGGACAAGATAGCCGGACTGCCGGCCTGGACGATCTTCACCAGGGCCCATGTGCGGCGTACCGTGGCGGCGGTCACGATGGCCACCGGCATTTTCGGCGGTGCCTATGTGATGATCACGTGGCTGCCGACCTATCTGCGCACCGTCCTCAACCTGACCGTGGGGAGCAGTGCAGGCTATCTTGCCATGAACATCCTGGGTTCGTTGGTCGGACCGTTGCTCTATGGCTGGCTTTCGGATCGCACGGGCCGGCGTCCCGCGTTCATGATCTTCCTGCTATGCCAGGCCGTGAACGCGAGCATCTACCTGCTTGCTCCGATCGGCGCCAACACGACAATCCTGCTCAGCTTCTTTCTGGGCGCGTTCCAGGGTGGGTTGGCATCAGGAATGTTGCCGACCTTTGCCGAATTGTTTCCGACCGAGATTCGTGCGAGCGGGCAGGGTTTCTGCCTCGGTGGCGGGCGTGGGTTTGGCTCGGTCGTGCCTGCGACCGTGGGCGTGCTTGCTGCGTCGCATCCTCTTGGCTTGTCGATGGGCCTTTGCGCGCTCGCCGCCTATGGACTTGCTTTCATCGCCGCGATGGCTTTGCCCGAGACGAGCGGCGCTGACCTGCAGCGTATGACACCGTTGGAGATGCAAACAGGGCACCCCGAAGATATCGGCAGCTTGGAAGCGCGGCGGTCGGAATGAAGCGTAGAGACGCGCCGGGTGCCGCCGGCGCGGAGCGCGCGCCAACGGAGGCAGAGAACGACACGCCTCGTCGAGCGAAACAAGGCGTCCAGGCTGGCCGACGAGCACGGAGAAAGCAACAGGGTCGGGAGGAAGACATGTACTATCGGACCATTTTGAGCATCATCGCATGCGTCGCAGCTTTGCACTTATCGAGCAGCCTCGCCCAGACATCGAACACCGACAACCCCAACGACGCGGTCGCGGATGCACTGAATCCGCCTCCTTATGGCGACCCGATCAGCCTGGAGATGGCCAAGAAGGTGGCTGCTGCGGCCGTTGCCGAGACGACGAAGCGCAACTGGAACGCATTCTGCATCGCCGTGGTCAATCCGAGCGGCGATCTGGTCTATTTCGAAAAGCAGGACAATTGCCAATATGCGTCGATCGGCTTGTCTCAGCACAAGGCGCGCACGGCGGCACGTTATCGACGCCCCACGCTGGTGTTCGAGACGTTGCTCGGCAAAGGCGCGTATTTCGCCTATCTCGCCACGCTCGATGACGTGATCGCATCGCGGGGCGGCAATCTGCTGATGGTGGACGGCAAGATCATCGGTGCCGTCGGTGTGAGTGGTGGGTCGGGCGCCCAGGACAACGTCGTATCTCTGGCCGGGCAGGCGGCGCTGAAGTAGACGAGACCGGGCCGGGGGCGGATCGCGATGCAGTCGCGATCCGCCGGTCAGACGGTCGGCGCGTGCGCTAGGCCGCCGGCGGGATCGCGGAAGACATGGAGTCGTCGACCAGGCTGACGCCGCGCCATTGTCCGGATGTGACGAGCGTTCGCGCCATATCCTGGAGCTCCTTGGCGACGGCAAGGGCTGCAGGCGCCAACAGGTCCGGCTTGATCGAGTAGACATAGTTGCGTCGCGTGATCCGGGCGTCCGAGATCGGCAGGGCGCGCCAGTCCTCGCTGCTTCGTCCTCCTGCCTGCAGCGCCGACATCGGCTTGATGGTGACTCCGATGCCCTCACCGACGCAGCTCATCACCAGCGAGAGCGAATCGATCTCGGCGACCACATTCGGCGTGATGTTGCGCCGCTCGAACTCTGCAGCTACACGCCGGCGCAGGCCATGAGTTCCCGTCGGCAGGATCAGGGGCAGCTTTGCAACTTCTGCAACTGTGATGCTGCAACGGTGGCGCGGCACCAGCGGGCTGTCGGCAGGGAGAAGCACGAACAGTTCCTCGTCGAGCAGCGGAATCGCGTCGAGCTTGGACGACACGTCGTTGTTGAACAGGATGGCCAGGTCGAGCTGGCCAAGCCGCATCATGTGAGCGATGTGGCCGCTCATTCCCTCGACGACATTGAGCAGGATACCGGGATATTTGGCGCGGATGCACTTGGTGAGTGGCAGCCCGATCGCGAGCACGGTCGTTGCGGGTAAGCCGACCGACACCATGCCGCTCACCTCTGCCGAATCCTGGCGGGCAATCGACAGCGCATGGTCGAGCTGCCGCAGCATGAAACGGGCGTGATGGTAGAGCGCAAGGCCGTTCTCGGTCGGGATCACGCCGCGCGAGGAGCGCTGCAGCAAGGGCCTGCCCACTTCCTCCTCGAGCTTTGCGATCTGCTGGCTCAAGGCGGGCTGCGCAACGAACAGGCAGCGCGACGCCTTCGACAAACTGCCGCTCTCGACGATCTGGGCGAAATAGCGCAACTGACGCAAATCCATGGGCGGGCACCGCACTGCCGGGGAAGAACGAGACGTTTCCGCCGAGCTATATGCTCAGCTTATAGCAACTAATCCAAAACAGTATTTTTGCTAATGTCAATTTCTCTCTAAGGACGAGGGTAACAGGCGTAAGACCCCTTTGGGAGGAACCAGACGATGGCGGACGCTGCGGTTCAGAGACAGGCGTCGGCCGAACTGCCATCGTGCCGCCTCTTGATCGCCGGGGAATGGGTGAAGGGTACGCACACCGTCGCCGTGCTCGACAAATATCGCCTGCAGCCCGCCATGTCCGCGCATCTGCCGTCGCGCGAGCAGGTCCGCACCTGCATGATCGCCGCGGAGCGGGCGTTCCAAGCCAATGTGCTGACGCCCTATGATCGCGGCCTCATCCTCGATCGCGCTGCGGTCGAGCTAGAGAAGCGTGCGTCGGAGCTGGTGGAGGTGCTGCGCCAGGAGGCGGGCTTTCCACGCCGCGATGCAATGGGCGAAGTCCAGCGTTGTGCGACGACGTTTCGGCTCTCCGCCGAAGAGGCGCGGCGGCTGGCCGGCGAGATGGTGCCGATGGAAGGGGCCGCAGGCCAGAAAGGCCGTATCGGTTTCACCATCCGTGTGCCGCTCGGCGTCGTGGCCGCGATTACGCCGTTCAATGCTCCGCTCAATACGGTGGCGCACAAGGTTGCGCCTGCACTGGCGGCTGGTAACGCCGTGGTGCTGAAACCGTCGCTGCATACGCCGATGACGTCCTGCATCATGGCCGAGTGCCTGATCGCAGCCGGTCTGCCATCGGGCCTGATGTCGGTAGTCCATGGCGATAGCGAGGTTGCCGATTGGCTGATGAGCGAAGCTGCCGTGAAGTTCTTCGCTTTCACCGGCAGCACAGAAATTGGCCGCATCATCCAAAGCAAGGCGGGACTACGCCGAACCCAGATGGAGCTCGGCTCGATCTCGCACTGCCTGATCTGCGAGGACGCCGACCTCGATATTGCACTGCCGAAGGTCGTCAACGCCGGCTTCCGCAAGGCCGGCCAAGTCTGCACATCGATCCAGGTGCTGCTGGTGCAGCGTTCGCTGATAGGGCAGGTCGAGCAGAGACTTTCAGAGCTCGTTGCCGGGCTGCCCTACGGAGACCCCGGCGAGGACGACACCGTGGTGGGTCCCGTCGTCAGCGAGGCCGCGGCTCAGCGCATCGAGGCCTGGATCGCGCTGGCTGAGCAGAACGGCGCGCGGCGTCTGGTCGGTGGCGCGCGGGTGGGCGCCGTGGTTCCTCCAACGCTGCTCACGAATGTCGACAAGGCGACGCCGCTCGGCTGCCAAGAAGTGTTCGGACCCGTGATGTGCATCGCGCCCTTCGATGTGCTGGACGAGGCAATCGCGCGCGTCAACGACACACCCTATGGGCTTGCCACGGGCATTTTCACAAAGCGCTTGGACGAGGCTCTGCAGGCCGCGCGGCAATTGCAAGTCGGTGGCGTTCACATCAACGAGACGCCGAGCTCCCGCGTGGACCTCATGCCGTATGGCGGATCCAAGGACTCCGGGTTCGGCCGCGAAGGGCCGCATTACGCCATCCGCGAAATGAGCGAAGAGCGCATCGTGACGATCCTCGCATGACGCGGACCGCTACCTGACAGGGATCTGACCATGACCAAGATGAAGGGCGGCGAAGTCATCGCCGAATATCTCGTCAAGCAGAAGGTGCCTTTCGTGATCGGCATCTGCGGCCACGGCAACGTCGGCATCCTTGACGCGCTCTACCAGGTCCGTGATCGCGTCAAGCTGGTGTCGCCCCGCCACGAGCAATGCGCCGGTCACATGGCCGACACCTATTTCCGCGTCAAACACAGTCCGGTCGCGACCCTGACGTCGACCGGGCCGGGCTCGGCCAACATGGTGATGTCGCTCGCGACTGCGTTGTCGGACTCCTCGAGCTTCCTCGCGATCACCGCCAACGTTCCGACGTCGCAGGCCAATCGCGCACCGTTCCAGGAATTGTACGCGCACAACCAGGCTGATTTTGCCCAGGTGCTGCGCCCGGTGGTGAAGCGTTCGTTCCAGCCAAGCCGCGTCGACATGCTGCCGCTGGCGCTGCGCCAAGCCTTCGACACCATGGTCACGGGACGTCCCGGCCCGGTCAATCTCGATATCCCGTACAATGTTTTCCAGGAGGAGGCCGACGTCGAGCTGCCGCCGCTGTCGCATGTTCACGGCAGTCATCGGCCGAGCGCGAGCGAGGCCGACGTCACCAAGGCGCTCGATCTGATCGAAGCCGCCAGGCGGCCGGTGTTCTTCATCGGGCAGGGCACGACGCTCTCGGAGGCCGGTCCCGAGATCAGCGCGCTGCAGAGCCGCTACGGCATTCCAGTCATCACCTCGCCCAATGGCATGGGCTGTGTGCCGGCGGATGATCCACTGACGCTCGGCTTCATCGGCCGCAACGGCGCTTATCCCGCCAACCAGGCCGGCCGTCATGCCGATCTCGTGCTCTGCATCGGAACGCGTTTCGACGATCGCTCGTCGTCGAGCTGGCACCAGGGCTATTCCTGGAATTTCCCGTCGACCAGGCTGCTGCAGGTCGACATCGATCCGGCGGAGCTCGGCCGCAACTATCCGCCGACGCTCGGCATCATCGCCGACGCCAAGACCTTCGCCGGGCAACTGCTCGCGGCGCTGGAGCGTCGCCCCGCGATCCGCCGCGAAAATTTCGCGGCGTGGCGCGACCAGATCGGGACCTGGAAGGCGGAGTGGGAGGCGTTCGTGCGGCCGCACTTCAGCGCCGACACTACGCCGATCCGGCCGGAATATGTCGTCGGCGCCCTGCAGGACGTGCTGCCGGACGACGTCATCCTGTCGCTCGACTCCGGCGTGCATCACAACTGGTTCATGCAGTTCTGGCAGCCGAAGCGGCCGCAGAGCATGATGAACAGCTGGGGTTTTTCGTCGATGGGGTTCGGCGTCTGCGGCGTGCTCGGCGCGCAGCTGGCCGCGCCCGACCGTCCATGCGTCGCGGTGGTCGGCGACGGCGGCTTCATGATGGCGCCATATGTCGTCGCCACTGCCGTCGAATATGACCTGCCGTGCGTCTGGATCGTCTGGAACAACTTCGCCTGGAGCGCGATCCGCGATCTGCAGTATGGCCTGTTCGAGGGCCGCGAGCTCGGCACCGCGTTCTATCGCGGCAATCAGGGGCCCGGTGGGGATCGCTACAACCCCGACTTTGCCGCCTGGGCGCGCGCCTGCGGCGCTGACGGCGTGACGGTGACCCGCAGCGCCGACCTGCGCGGTGCAGTCGAGACCGCGATCAAGAACCGCCGCCCCTGCGTGATCGATCTGCATGTCGACGCCGAGGTGCGCCCGCCATCGACGGGCACCTGGGAGCTGCCGCCGATCCCATTCAAGGAGCCGGTGTTCGGCAAGCCTTACAAACGCGACTGACGATACAAAACAAAGATAACAACATCGAGAGGGAGGAGCACCATGTTGAAGCGTGATCTGAACCGGCGATCTTTCATGCGCGCGTCGGCCGGCGTGGTTGCCGCATCCGTGCTCGGCGTCGGCGGTCCCGCGCGAGCCCAGTCCGATGGGCCCGTCCGCATCGGCATGATCTATGCCAAGCAGGGGCCGGGCGCCTCGATCGGTGAGTACCTGCAACGCGGCAGCGCGCTTGCGGTCGAGCAGGCCGGCGGCAAGGTGCTGGGCCGCCCGATCGAGCTGGTCTGGCTCGACGAGCCCAATCCCCAGGTGTCGCAGCAGAACATGCAGCGGCTTGTCGACGAGAGCAAGGTGGTCGCCGTGGTCGGCGGAAACTACTCGTCCTCGGCGCTCGCCATGATGAGCGTTGCCAATCGCGAGAAGGTGCCGCTGATCCTGACCGGCGCCGCGGCCAGCGAGATCACCGGCAAGAGCTGCAGCAAGTACACGTTCCGCACCCAGGCGACCGTGCCGGTTCAGATGGCCGGCCTGATGCCCTACGTTTCCAGCATCGGCAAGAAGGTCTATTTCATCACGGCGTCATATGCCTTCGGCCAGGACATCCTGCGCGCCTCGCGCGCGATGCTGAAGCAGGTCGGCGCCACCGAGGTCGGGGTCGACGAGGTGCCGATCAACACCGCGGACTACAGCTCCTACATCCTCAAGATCCGCCAGGCCAAGCCGGACGTGATCGTCGGCGGCCTGGTGGGCGGCGACTTCTCCAACTTCCTGAAGCAGTGGAACGAGATGGGGATGAAGGACAAGATCCCCTATGCGGCGGTCGCCGTCACGGACACCGACTTCTGGGACGTCGGGCCGCAGGCCTCGACCGGCATCTACATCAAGCCGTGGTACTACAACAATCCGAAGAATACCGCCGCCGAGCAGAAGCTGATCGAGGATTTCAAGAAGAAGTACAATCAGCCGCCATCGGACAAGACCTGGTCGGGCTGGATCGGCATGCGGGCGCTGTTGGAATCGATCGAGGCGGCGAAATCGACCGAGGCCGCTCAGCTCGTGGCGCATCTCGAGCAGTGGAAGAACACCGAAGGCGAGTTTCCTTTCTTCTTCCGCGACTGGGATCACCAGCTGGTGCGCCCGGCCGTCATCGTCCAGATCAAGAAGCAGATCACCGACAAGTTCGACTATTTCGACGTGCTGAAGAACACCTCGGCGACCGCCGAGGAGACGGCGAAGGCGTTCGGTACCAAGGAGGATATCGGCTGCAGCCTGCCGTCGCTGTGAGGCGGGGCGACCCCGGTTCCTGCAGCGCACCGACAGGCTCGAACGATGCTCGACACTCTCGTCTCCCAGGCGGCCAATGGACTCGTGCTCGGCTTCATCTACGTGCTGATCGCCGTAGGTCTGTCGATCACCTTCGGCCTGCTCGGCGTCATCAATTTCGCGCATGGCGCCTTCTTCGCGCTGGGGGCCTACGTGGCCTGGCAGCTGTTCCAGCTATTTGGCTGGAGCGCCGTGATCCTGGCGCCGCCGGTGGTCGGGCTGATCGGCATGGCTGTGGAGGTGACGATCATCCGCCGCCTCTACGGCAAGGAGCCGTTGCTCAGCCTGATCGTGACCTTTGCGCTGGCGCTGCTGATCGAAGCGGTGATCCGCTATGCATGGGGCGCCGACGGCAAGCCGTTCAATCCGCCGCCGGCCTTTGCAGGGATCGTTGAAGTTGGTCCTCTCCTGATCACCAAATATCGCGTGGCCGTGCTCGGCGCGACAACCGCGACCTTGCTCGGCCTATGGGGCTTCCTGGCGTTCACACCCTATGGCCGGATCCTGCGTGCCGGCAGCCGGGACCCGGAGATGGTGGAGTTGCTCGGCATCAATCTGCCGCGGGTGCTCACCGCGGTGTTCGGGCTCGGCTGCATGCTGGCGGCGATCGCTGGGGTGCTGGCCGCGCCGCTGTGGACGGTGTCGCCGTCAATGGCTGCCAATGCGGTGATGCCAGCGTTCGTGATCGTGGCCATCGGAGGGCTCGGCTCCTTTCGGGGCGCAGTGGTCGCCGGACTCGCGGTTGGAATCGTCACCTCGCTGACCATTCAGTTCTGGCCAGAGGCGGCCGCCGCATCGATGTATGCCTTGATGTTCGCGATCATGCTGCTGCGGCCGCGCGGACTATTCGGCGAGCGCTGGGAGCGTTTCGAATGACGACGGCCAAGCCCGTGCTGCAGCGGCTCGCAAGTCACCCGGTGCTCGTGGCGGTCGCGATACTGGCGCTCGCCTCCGGCATCGCGCTCGCTGTGGGCATGCCGATCCATCGCGTGACCCAGATCGCGATCTACACGCTCTACGGCGCGGAGGTAAACTTCCTGATCGGCTATCTCGGCCTGGTGCCGTTCGGCGCCTCGTTTTTCTTCGGCTGCGCGAGCTATGCGCTGGCAATCGGCCTGGGCTTCATGCCGGCCGCCAATGAAATCACCGGCCTGGCGATCGCGGTGGCATTTTCGCTGCTGCTGGCGCTGATCGTCGGCGCCATCATCCTTCGCCGGCGCGGACTCTACTTTTCGCTGCTGACGCTGGCGTGCTCCCAGATCGCGTTCGAGATTGCGTTCAAATGGACCTCGGTGACCGGAGGCGAGAACGGCCTGCAGAACGTCGCGCGTCCGCTGTTTCGCTCCGCGCTTGCCTTCCACGGGTTCACGCTCGTCGTGGTGATCGGGTCGTTGTGGATGATGTGGCGGCTGGCGCATGCGCCGTTCGGCCGACTGATGCAGGCGTTGCGCGACAATGAGCAGCGGGTCGCAAGCCTGGGTTTCGACACCTACCGCACCAAGCTGATTGCGCTCGTCATTGCCGGCGGCGGCATCGGCGTCGCCGGAGGTTTGATGGCGCTGCTGCTGCAGGGCGTCTACGCCAACAATCTGAACTGGGAGCATGCCGGCGATCCGGTGCTGATGGCGGCGCTGGGCGGCGTACATCATTTCCTGGGGCCGTTGTGGGGCGCCATCGTCTTCATCGTTTTGGAGGACCGGCTCAGCGCCATCACGGAGAATTGGTGGCTGGTCTTCGCCCCCATCATCATCGCCTTCGCGCTGCTGTCAGATGAGGGCATTCACGGCATCTTCCAGCGCATCGCCGGCCGCAGCCGCTGGACCCTGACGCGCAATGTCATTCCATCGCGGCCGCGCGACATCGTTCCTTACGCGCCGGATCGTGCACGCCAGGCTGCGGCGACGGCCTCAGAGGTGCCAATTCTTGCGATCCGCAACCTGTCCAAGCATTTCGGCTCGATCGTGACCCAGAACGACGTGTCCTTCGAGATGAGCCGGACCGGACTGCACAGCCTGATCGGCCCCAACGGCGCCGGCAAGACCACGTTGTTCAATCTGCTGACCGGTGTGCTCCGGGCCAACGCCGGCACCATCCTGTTCGAGGGCATGCCCATCGATCAGCTGTCGCCGTACAAGCGCGCGCGGCTCGGCATCGCCCGCTCGTTCCAGATCCTGAGCGTCTTTCCCAACCTCACCGCGTTCGAGAACGTGCGTATCGCGGTGCAGGCTGCCAACCGGCAATGGACGGGTCTTTGGCGCGATGCCTATGACGATGCGGCTGCAAACGCGAAGGTGTGGTCGCTGCTCGATGCCGTAGGCCTCGCCGATCGAGCCGCCGAGCTTTGCTCCGCGCTGGCGCATGGTGAGAAGCGGCTCTTGGAGATCGCGGTGTCGCTCGCGATCGATGCCAAGCTCCTTCTGCTCGACGAGCCGCTGGCTGGTCTGGCGGAGTCGGACCGCAAGATCGTAGGCGAGTTGATCATGCGGCTGGCGAAGTCCCACGCCGTGCTGCTGATCGAGCATGACATCGACCGCGTGCTGGCCATGTCCGACCGCATCACGGTGTTGCATCAGGGGCGGCTGATCGCCGACGGCGAGCCGGCGGAGGTGGCGGCCCATCCCGAAGTTGTCACGGCCTATCTCGGCACAGCCCATGGCCAAGTCGCGGCGGCTCCGTCGCGGGCGACCAATGTGACGCCGCTTCCCGGCAGCGCCGCCGCCGAGCCGCTGCTCAGGCTCGAGGGCGTGCGCGCCGGCTACGGCGGTGGCACCGTGCTCGACGGGCTCGACCTGGCCGTGCGGCCTGGCGAAGTGGTGGCGCTGCTAGGGCGCAACGGCGTCGGCAAGACCACCGCGCTGCGGGCCATCACAGGCACGGTGCCGGCGAGCGGCGGTCGCATCACGTTCGACGGCAGGCAGCTCAACCGGCTACGGCCGGACGAGATCAACCGGCTTGGCATCTCGCTGGTGCCGGAAGGACGCCGGCTGTTTCCGAACCTGACCGTGCAGGAGAATCTCAAGCTCGCGAGCCGCGCCGGCGGCGCGTCGCTCGACGACGTGTTCGATCTGTTCCCGAAGCTGCGCATCCTGCACAAGGCGCGTGCCGAAAATCTCTCCGGCGGCGAGCGGCAGATGGTGGCGATCGCGCGCGCGTTGATGGTGCCGAGCCGGTTGATTCTGCTCGACGAGCCGTTCGAGGGCTTGGCGCCCGCCGTGGTGCAGGAGGTCCGCGACGCCGTGTCCAAATTGAGGTCGCGCGCGAGCCTCGTCATCGTGGAGCATCATGCCGAGAGCGTGCTGGCGATGGCGGACCGCGCCTATGTGCTGGTGAATGGGCGCGTGGCCCATGTCGGCGATGCTGCCGCGCTAGCGGCCGATCACGAGCTGCAAGGGCGTTTGCTTGGCATCACTCAGACCGCTGATGCAGTGCAACGCGCGGCAAACGGGTCATGAGCAGCTGCGAGTTCGTGACCATCGGCATCTGCTGGCCGGCCCAATCTGAACCTTCCTGAGGAGATGAGACATGACCATCGTCGTTCCCGGACCGAACGCCTACGCGAATGCGGCGACAGAGAAGAAGGCGGTGACGCGCAATCTCGCTGAGATCTTCTGGACCCAGTATCCAGGCCACTACAATCAGGCGCTGTCCAAGGCGATCGTGACACCGGATACCACAGGCAGCCGCTTCTTCGACTATCGCATCTCCTCCTACGAACCCGGCGCGCATGTCGAGAGCCATTCCCACAAGGTGCAGGAGCAGATCTATCACGTGCTGTCGGGCGAGGGCATCCTGATCCTCGATGGCGAGCGCCGGCTGGTCCGTGCCAACGACGTCACCTACATTCCGCCGGGCGTGGTGCACGAATTCCACTGCACCGGCAACGACCCGCTGCTGTTCCTCGTGATCACCAGCCCGCCGACCGACGAGGAGCCGGCGCCGCGGTGAGGGGCCGGGCATGACCACGAGCAAGACCATTCTGGTCACCGGCGCCTGCGGCTGGCTCGGCGCGGCCATCGCGCAGGCGCTGCTCGCGCGCGGCGATCGCGTCGTCGCCATCGACCTGGTGGTCTCGCCGGCCATGGCCGCACTCGCCTCGCAACAACAGCTACTCGTCAACGCTGCGATCGATCTCGGCGAATGGCATGAAGTGCTGCGAGCGTTCCAGACATTCCGTCCCGATGCAGTCATTCATGCCGCTGCGGTGGTCGGTGTGGTTCAGGCCGCTGACATTCCGTTGAAGGCGCTGCGGGTCAATGTCGAGGGCGCGATCAACCTGTTCGAGGCGATGCGGCTCTCCGGCGTCAGGCGCGTCGTGCAGATCTCGACCGAGGAGACCTATGGCGACTTCCAATCCGCCGTGATCGACGAGGAGCACCCGCAGAAGCCGGCCAGCGTCTACGGCGTGACCAAGCTCGCAGCCGAGCACTATGGTCGCGTCTATTCGCGCGATCACGGTCTCGAATGCATCAATGTGCGGACCTGCTGGGTCTACGGACCGCATCTGCCGCGCCTGCGCATGCCCCGCACCTTCATCGAAGCCGCATTGCGCGGCGAGCCATTCCATCAGGAGGACGGCGGCAATCTCGCGGTTGATCAGGTTTATATCGACGATACCGTGGCTGGCTTGCTGCTCGCGCTCGACAAGCCGCATCACAGCTTCGACGCCTATAATGTTGCGACCGGTGTGGCACCGACGCTGCGCGACACGGCCGACGCCGTCAATCGCGCCATTCCCGGTGCGAGAATCACGGTCGGCGACACCGGTCCCTATCATCATGGCGGCCGCGTGCTGAGCGCCGTCAAGGGCGCGCTCGATATCGGCCGCGCCAAAGCGGAGCTCGGCTACCAGCCGCGCTACGATCTGCAAAAAGGCATCGAGGCGACGATCGAAGCGACGCGGGCCGCGATGGCGAAGACACCATCTCCATCAAGGAATCGAAAATGACCACTTCTTCTCCGATCGTTCTCATCTTCGGCGGCTCCCGCGGCATCGGCGCCGCCTGCGCGCGGGCTTTTGCCGTCGCCGGCTGGCAGGTGGCCTCGACCTACGCCACCCACCACCCGTCGGACGGAGGGCCCGGCAGACAATACAAGGTCGACATTCGCGATGCCGCGTCGGTCGCGCAGGTCTTCGCTCAAGTTGCCGCCGACCTCGGTGCTGCGCCGCAGGCCGTCATTGCCAACGCCGGCATCAACGTGCCGGCAGGCCCGCTCGCGAGCTTCAGGCCGGAGGACTTTCGGCTGCTGATGGAGGTCAACGTCCTGGGTGCCTTCAACGTGCTGGCGGAGGCAGCGCGGCGCGTGCGCGACGGCGGCGCCATCGTCGCGATCACGACATCGCTGGTCCGCCACGCGGTGCCGGGCACCGGGCCCTATGCGGCGACCAAGGCAGCGGTCGAGAGCCTGGTGCGGTCGATGGCGAAGGAGCTCTCGGCGCGCGGGGTTCGCGTCAATGCGGTGGCGCCCGGTCCCGTCGACACCGATCTTTTCAATGCCGGCAAGACCGAGGAGGCCAAGCAGCGCATGGCGGCGTTGAGCCCGTTCAATCGCATCGGCAAGCCGGGCGAGATTGCGGAGGTGGTGCGCTTCCTGGCCTCCGGCGAGGCCTCCTGGATCCAGGGCCAGATCGTGCAGCCCAATGGCGGCATGGTGTGAGCATGACGGCGGCGCTGCACGCCGGCGAGACGTTCGATGTCGTCGTCGTCGGAGCCGGCGCGGGCGGCATGACGGCGGCAACCATCGCCGCGGCTGACGGCTGCTCGGTGCTGCTGCTGGAGCAGGCCGAATTCGTCGGCGGCACCACCGCCATCTCCGGCGGCATGGTCTGGATTCCTGCCAATCACAAGGCGGCCGCGGAGGGGCGGGCGGATACGCTGGAGGCGGCGCGCACGTATTTGGGGACCGTGCCGGGGCAGGACCGCACGCGGCTCGAGACATTCCTTGCATTCGGCGACGAAGCCTTGCGCGATCTCGAGGTCCGCACTGCGCTGCGGCTGCAGCCGGTGCCGACCTATCCGGATTATTATCCCGACCTGCCCGGTGCCACCGCGGGAGGCAGGGTGCTGGAGCCGCTGCCATTCGATGCGCGCGGCCTCGGCGACGCCTTTGCGCTGCTGCGCGATCCCTTGCCGGAGTTCATGCTGTTCGGCGGCATGATGATCAGCCGCCAGGATATCCCGCATCTGCGCCGTGCCAGCCGATCGTTGCGCTCGGCCCTGCATGCGGCCAGGTTGATCGTGCGCTATGGCCTTCAGCGGCTCACGGCGCGGCGCGGCACGACGCTTTATCTCGGCAACGCGCTGGCGGCGCGGCTGCTGCGCTCGGCGCTCGATCGTGGCGTCGTGATACGCACCGGCACCTCCGTCCAGCAGCTTGAGGCCGACGCGCAGGGCAGGGTCTCGAGGCTCGAAATTATCGATCGCTCCGGCCGCTCCTGGATCACCGCAAGGCGCGGCGTGGTGCTCGCGACCGGCGGGCTGTCGCATGATGCCGAGCTGCGCCGCTGCTATGTGCCTGAGGCCGCCGGCCTGCTGTCGGCCACCGTCGACCCCGGCGCCGCACCACGCGGTGCGCGGCTGGCCATGGCCCTGGGCGCGTGCCTGTCGGCGCCGACGAAAGCGGGCGCGTTCTGGGTGCCGGCGTCGACCTTCACACGGGCCGACGGCAGCCGTGGCGTCTTCCCGCACACGGTCACCGACCGCGCCAAGCCCGGCCTGATCGCGGTCGATGGCACCGGCCGCCGCTTCGTCAACGAGGCGGTGTCCTACCACGAGTTCGTGCGCGCGCAGCTCGATCACGCTGCGGCCATTCCCGCCTGGCTGATCTGCGATCGCCGCTTCCTGTGGAGATACGGCCTCGGCAAGATCAAGCCGTTCACGCGCAGTGTCGCGCGTGACGTCGCCGCGGGCTATCTCAAGCGTGCCGACAGTCTGAACGCGCTCGCGGAGACGATCGGCGTCCCGGCACAGGCATTGACTGCAACCGTCGCGGAGTTCAACGCCGGTGCGGTGCGCGGCGAGGATCCCGCCTTCGGCCGCGGCGGCAACATCTATCAGCGTGCGCTCGGCGACGCCGATCAGCATCCCAATCCCTGCGTCGCGCCGATCCTGGAGCCGCCTTTCCATGCCGTCGCGGTTTATCCGGCCGATCTCGGCATGTCTGCGGGCCTCGTCACCGATGCGCGCGGGCGGGTGTTGCGCGCGGATGGCTCATCCATTCCTGGCCTGTTCGCCTGTGGCAACGACATGGCCTCGATCATGGAAGGGGCCTATCCCGGGCCCGGAATCACGTTGGGTCCGGCGCTGGTCTTCGGCTGGCTCGTGGGCAGGAATGTCGCCGGCGGGAATGTTTGAGGGCTCTCATGCTCTTGAGCTCGCTCCAGGCATGGCTCGATGTGACCTCTCGAAGCCTGGAGGCATGAGAACGACTTGGTCACACTTCGCGGCTTGTGAAAGTCGGCCACGGGTTGTTGCCTGAAGTGGGGACGCGGCAGTGGTTAGGAGGACTGTTGTCGTTGTCCAGGGTGGGGTGGCCTTCCCCACCCGCCGCCCGGCCAACGCACGTAACTGGCTCGCTAGTGGAGTCGCGCCGCTTCGGATCCCCGCCGGCTCGCTGCTATATCGCGTGCGACACGGGATCAACTTGGGAAGTTTGCAATTGACGAACGAGTCGGGGCTGCTCGCGTAGCGGACAGTGCTCGTATTTGGGCAACTCGAGATGATATGGTTGCACGTCCACGTAACGAGGCGCCTTGAGCATCATGCGCCTCTGCGGCCTTTTCCTGATATCGCCTGGCCGACGCGCTGCTTTCGGAGTTGAATTGTCGTTCCCGCTCAGCTCTCATTCATGAGCTGCTGGCACCAAGGTTAGAAGTTGCTCATTGCCGTGTAGGCAATAGCAGCCGATAGTCGCCGAACGGGCGCTCGGCATGAGCGCACAAGATATTCCTGTGGAATCAAGATCAAACCAAACCGTCGGTCTCGCGATCAGCGTCCTGAAACGATACCTGCGCAAAAGCCTTCAAGATCAATGCCTTAATCTAGCACGAGAGACAATCGAGTGGGAGTAGGGGGCGGCAGCGGGTCGTTAGACCCGCCAGAATGTGTCGGCTCCGGCGTTGATGGATTCCCATTCGCTGCCGTCGGAAACAGCTTTCGTCATCTGCCATAGTGTCACGAGCCGCGGCCCGTCCTGGTCTTCAATATGCTGCCCGACCCACGACGTGATCGAGTCTAGTCCGTTCCAATTCACGGAGAAGGCCACAAGCTTGCCGCTCACCCAGCCGACCAAGGGACCTTCCGCCGCAATCTGGCCGGCGTCGTTCTTGTAACTCTTGTAGTGCCCCGTGAGAGTTGCCCCATTCTGATCTAGGTGCATCTCTGACCGGAGCTCATTTTTCCAGTCGCCGCCGATGTTCAGCGGTTCTGTTGCGGGCATTGAACGCGAGAGTGCTGGCTCAAGGCGCATAGAGTGTGTCCTCCTGGTTGTTTTATGCTAACTTGGCACGTCTTGGGTCACTTGGGAAGACCGATCGAGCGCTGAGCAGCAGCCGAACGTGTGACCACTGCGTTGGCCTACGCGCAGCGACCCCCGGCCGATAGCACGACCGTGGACTTCTATCCGTTCGACATGACGTTTCTGGGTAGCGTCGCGACGCGCATCATCAATGAGGTGAAGGGCATGAACCCGGTGGTTTATGACGTGACGAGCAAGCCACCGGGAACGATCGGGTAGGAGTGAGGGCGTAGGCAGCCTTGAGATCATGGGTCTCGAGAAGCGCAAGTATTTCGCGCCCTCACTGAAGTTGGCTGCGGCCTGATCAAAGCTGGCGCCAATCTAGACCTGCACTCAAACAAAAAGGGGGTAGCTCCGCGCTAAAGACAGCAGAACGACCAGACGTATCGTCAGCATAGGCTCCACTTCAGCCTAAAATAACGCGGATAGGCCGCAATCAGACGATTGGTGTCGTCTCCGTCGATGATTTCGTACCAGATCAATCTTCAGCCCGGCGTCCTGCTTAGCGCGCGCCGACAGCTTGGTCGGATCGCGCCGCTTGGCCTCATGGGCGTGGTAGGTCGAAGGGGCGATCGGCAAGACCTTGCAGATCGGCTCGACCCCATATGTCCCACGGTGATCGTCGATGAAGGCGATCATGGCTTGGACCGGCGGTCGAGCTCCGCCGTCGCAAATAGGCGCTTGCCTTGCGCAGGATCTCATTGGCCTGCCGAAGCTCACGGTTCTCCCGTTCCAGGGCCTTCAGCCTCTCGGCCATGTCGGTCGGAACGGTTCAGTGGCGCGATCAGGGTGCAGGTTCTCAATGAAATTGCCAATGCCGCGCCAAAAAATGGGCACGGGACTTCGGCCGATGTCGCACGCCGAGATTTGGACGAGCTCTTGCGTTGTCTGCCTGACTTGCGCCCAGTTTCTCGGCTGTCAAAGCAGGCATTCCTCATCGTCCCAAGTGGTTAGGGTGAGGCGATCAATCGTTCAATCCGGCCCGGAGAGCCGTCGTCATGAAGAAGTTCATAATGTTCATCTGTCTCGCTCTGCCGAGTGTGTCCGCCGCCGCTGAAGTCGGATCGAAGGATCTGATCGTCGCAAGCATCAACGACTGCCTGAAAGAAGCCGTGAGCGCCGGGGGCCTGGAAGACGGCGGTGACGCCATCATTCTTGCCTGCAAAGGCGATAAGGCACACGTCCTGTTCAACATGCTGGGCGGGAAGATCCGAGCCGAGATCGTGCAGGACAAGAATGGTAAATTTGAGAACAGGCCGTTCGGCAACAACACCTGCTACCACCGGATTGAAGATGCAGGCGGCAAGACCTCTGACGAGTTCCGATGTGATCTGGTCCTCGTCACAGGGGATGTCTTCAAGAATTAGCGAGATCAGCCGAGCGATCTGGGCTTGATCAACCCGGGTTGATTACGGTGACAGTGCTGGACTGCCCCCCTTAAGTGAGACACGATAATTTCTGTGACAGGCATTTCGAGGATGACC